>JBKOYD010000057.1:0-53270 GCA_046725195.1 Acidobacteriota bacterium
CACATGGCAAAGCGTGAATTGTGGTTCATTAGCGGTCACGAGGAGAACTACGTCGACTCGATGTTTTCGCCGATGGAATTTGAAGGGCAGGAGTTTCGGATAAAGCCAATGAACTGCCCGTTCCACATTGGCATATACAAGTCTGCACAGCGTTCCTATCGGGAGTTACCGCTTCGTTACGCAGAACTTGGTTCGGTTTATCGCGCGGAGCTTTCCGGAACTCTTCACGGTCTAACCCGTGTTCGTGGGTTCACTCAGGATGATGCGCATATTTTCTGCACGCCAGAAACGATTCGAGCTGAGATTCTCGGCTGTCTCGACTTTGCTTTTCATCTGTACGATGTCTTCGGTTTCAAAGACGTCAAGGTTGAACTCTCGGTACGTGGTAACGATAGGAGCACCCACTATCTTGGTTCGGACGAAGATTGGGAACGCGCAGAAGCGGCTCTTGTTGATGCTTTAGAAGCGCGAGACATTCCCTACCAGCGAATGGAAGGCGAGGCGGTGTTTTACGGTCCGAAGATCGACATTCGCGTTGAAGACGCTATTGGACGAACCTGGCAGTTGACGACCGTGCAGTTTGACTTCAATTTTCCGGAGCGTTTTCAGCTCGAGTACGTTGGAGAAGACAATAAGCCCCATCGGCCGCTGATGATTCACCGGGCGCTGTTCGGGTCGATGGAGCGATTCTTTGGCGTTTTGATTGAACACTATGCCGGTGTGTTTCCGATGTGGCTGGCGCCAGTGCAAGTCGCAGTTTTACCGATCACCGATCGGGTTAATGAGTATGCTGGAGAAGTAACTCAGGAACTCCGTGCTGCAGGTTTTCGGGTCGAGGCGAATCTGCGCAGTGAAAAAATCGGAGCGAAGATTCGCGATGCGCAGTTACAGAAAGTGCCGTTCATGCTCGTTCTTGGTGATCGTGAAATGGAGCAGCGGACGGTTGCAGTTCGTGAGCGTGCCAAGGGTGACCTCGGTGTAATGGCAATTGCGGACTTTAAAGAGATGGCGCGCAAACTAGTTGAGACGCGCGCTTTGACCAATACTTAGTTTTGGGTTTCGAGTTTTGGGTTTCGAGTCAGCTACTCGAAACTCGAGACTTGAACGCGAAACTCTAACCCTAGGAGGTGTACCAATAGCTACAGGCTTTCGAGGTCGCGGCCCGCGTCCTGACAATCGGCGCCTGCCGCCCGTTCGTATTAACGAGAGAATTCGCGTGCCTGAAGTGCGCGTGATTGGAGAAGAAGGTGAGCAACTGGGGGTGATGGATGTGCGAGACGCTATTCGTGCCGCCAGAGAGAAAGGACTGGATCTCGTAGAAGTCGCTCCAAACGCAGATCCTCCTGTTTGCCGAATCATCGACTTCGGAAAGTTTCAGTACGAGGCGAAGAAGAAAGCAAACGAGGCCAAGAAGAAGCAGGTAACGATCACCGTCAAGGAAGTAAAGTTTCGCCCCGGTACCGACGACCACGACTACGACTATCGCATGAAACACGCGAGAGAGTGGCTTCAGGACGGCGATAAGGTTAAGGCGACTATTTGGTTTCGGGGCCGTGAAATGACACACCGCGAGTTAGGTGCGCGAATCCTTGAGCGACTTGAGCAGGATCTCTCGGATGTTGGTGAAGTTGAGGCCCGGCCCAGAATGGAAGGAAATCAAATGTTCATCATTCTTGGTCCTAAGAGACACAAAGGCGGAGGAAAGGCGGAGCAGCATACGAGTGCGCCGCCGAACCATTAAGTTATTGCCGATTTGGAAATCGTGGAGCGATTCGGCTAATTCGGTCGTCATGGACATTTTTAGCAGACACGAAATTGGCAATCGGCAATTGGAAATCGGAAATTAGGGATTTAGCTGGATACTTTGAAGGGAATTCATCATGCCTAAATTGAAAACACATAAGGGTGCGGCTAAACGATTTCGCCTAACCGCAACTGGAAAGATCAAGCGAGGTCATTCGCATGCGCGGCACATATTGACGAAGAAGACGAACAAGCGAAAACGTCATTTGGACATCGATGTACTTGTCTCAAAGGCTGATCACGACCGTGTGATAGAAATGTTGCCTTACGGAAGAGATTAAGAACAGTTGGTAATGAGTGATTAACGTGCGGACTTCGTTCATTCGTTTTTAGAAGAAAGGGGATCAATATGCCCAGAGCAAAACGTGGCAATAAGCGTCTTGAGAGACGCAAGAAGATTTTAAAGCTGGCAAAAGGCTATCGCGGCACAAAGTCGAAATTGTATCGGTCGGCGAAAGAGTCTGTAGAGCGCGGGTTGAATTTTGCCTACACCGGACGCAAGTTGAAGAAACGTGATTTCCGAAGTTTGTGGATTGTTCGCATCGGTGCAGCCGCTCGTCTGAACGGTTTGAACTACTCGCAGTTGATGCATGGATTAAAACTGGCTGGTATTGAACTCGATCGCAAAGTGCTTGCTGATCTGGCCGTTCATCAACCAGAGTCGTTCACCGTAGTGGCGGACCAGGCAAAGAGCGCACTCGAGAGTGCACAACGTAACAAAGCGGCTGCCTAGCAGACTCGAGTTCCGGAAGGGAGAGAACTCAGTGAACCAAACGAACGATAACCTCAGGGGATTGCAAACACTACGTTTCGGAGCGTTGGTGCTCGCTTTCTTACTGGGAACAACTGTCGCACTTGCTCAGGAAGCAGCGGCACCCACGGACTTGCTTTCCGGAAAATATGAGGGAACGGCCAAGACTGCAGGAGCGGCCGATGAGCCGGTGTCGTTGGAGTTGAAAAACGAAGGTGGCAAGATTAGTGGACGTTTGATGAACGGCCAGACTGCTATCGAAGTCTTAGAGGCGACGCTTGCTGATGGAAAGCTTTCCCTCAAGTTAGGACCGGAAGCTAAGGATGGTGTGTTAACTGCGCAAGTTGACGGCGATAAGATCATTGGTGACTGGTTGACAGGTACGACAAAGCGTTCTGTTGAACTCAAGAAGGTTGCGGCCTCGGCGTCAACTCCGAATGCGACGCTTAACTTGACAGGTCAATGGGACGGAGTTGCTGACGCGGAAGGCCAGCCATTCCCGTTTCTGCTGGTGCTCAAGATCGACGGAGAGACTGTATCTGGAAGTAGCAGTTCACAACTTGGGGACTCGACGATCAAATCGGGAACCTGGAAAGACGGGCGTTTGATTTTTCAGCTCGAAAGTCAGACTGGCGTCATTTCGATGAGTGCGGTCGTCGTTGATGGAAAACTGTCGGGAGAGTTTGACTACGCCGGGCAGTTGCAAGGGAAATGGGTTGCTATCAAAAAGAACTAGCGGAAGTTTGAATGACGGAAAGCAAAGAAGCTCAACAGGCAGAGCAGCAAGTTGAAGCAGCAAGCAAAGCGTTCGAGCAAGAGTTCGAACGCTTTGCCCGCTTTACTGATGATTCTGCGGATTTGACCGGCCTCGAACTCGAGCATGCCGTTGTGGAGGAGCGTGCTTTGGCCGACCTCCGCACTCGTCACCTCGGTAAAAAGAGTGCTTTTACTGCAACAAAAAAACTGATCGGCCGAGTTTCCCCGGAAGAACGTGCTGCGTTCGGTCAGCTAGTACAGGCAACAGAAGCTTCCCTGGTGAAGGCCCTCGATCAAGCTGAGCAGAATCTGAAGAATTACATTGAAGTCGCACGCACTGCGCGCGAAAGCATTGACGTGACGCTGCCTGGCCGACGACCGCGTTACGGACACCGACACCCGATCACTTTATTGCGCGAGCGTATCGAAGATATCTTCGTCGCCCTCGGTTATGCCATTGAAGATGGTCGGGAAATCGAAACCGACTTCTATAATTTTGACGCTCTCAATATACCTGAGAACCATCCAGCTCGAGCGTCGCAGGACACCTTTTACACGACGGAAGGGTTCGCGCTCCGTTCGCAGACCTCGACCGTGCAAATCCATGCCATGCAACGACGAGGTGTCCCGGTTCGGATGATCGCACCCGGACGAGTTTTCCGGCGTGACACTCCAGACCCGACCCACAATCCGATGTTCTTCCAGGTTGAGGGTCTCTGTGTGGATCGCGGCATCACAATGGCGCACCTTAAAGGCACGGTCGCGGAGTTTTTGCGTCGGATGTTTGGTGAAGACACGGTAACGCGGTTTCGTCCTTCATATTTTCCGTTTACGGAACCGAGCGCCGAGTTTGATTTCAGTTGTTTCAAATGCAAAGGAGCCGGCTGTCGCATTTGCAAAAACTCCGGCTGGATTGAGTTAGGCGGCTCAGGCATGGTGCACCCAAACGTGTTGCGCGCGGTTAGCGTTGATCCTGAGAAATATTCAGGTTTTGCGTTCGGTTTGGGAATAGATCGCATGTGTGCACTGATGTACGAACTCGATGACATTCGCCTGCTCTTCGAGAACGACGTCAGATTCCTGGAACAGTTTGAATAAGAATGGCCTTAGGTCTTTGGTCTTGGGACTTTGATCTTAGGACCTGAATTTATCGTTGAAGGAACACGAGGCTGACCAAAGACTAAAGACCGAAGACCAAAGACCCTCATGCTAATCAGCTACAACTGGCTTCACGAGTTAACAGAAACCAAGTTTAGCCCGCAAGAGTTGCGGGATAGGCTGACTATGGTTGGTCTTGCGATTGATGCTGTAGAAAAGCGTGACGGAGATTCGGTATTGGACGTTGAAGTTCCTTCTAATCGTCCTGATTGCTTGTCGCACGTGGGCATCGCACGCGAAGTTGCCGTGATTGAAAATGGAAAGGTCACTCCGCCGTCCGCACAGTCCATTAAAACTGGCGGTCGTGCCAACGATCTTACCTCGGTAGAAATACGCGATCCGGATCTTTGTCCACGATACGGAGCCCGTCTTGTGCGGGGAGTGACGATTGGTCCGTCGCCAGATTGGTTGAAGGAACGTCTTGAGACCATCGGTCAGCGACCTATAAACAATGTCGCTGACATCACGAATTATGTTCTTCACGAACTTGGTCAACCGTTGCACGCTTTCGATTTCCAAAAGTTGTCGGGTTCCCGCATTGTCGTCCGTCGAGCTGTCGAAGGAGAGAAGCTCAAGACGCTGGATGGCATTGACCGCGATCTTACCGGCGAAATGCTGGTTATCGCAGATGCCGAGCGACCAGTGGCCCTGGCTGGAATTATGGGTGGCGAAGAGTCGGAGATATCCGCGACTACGACTGACGTGCTTATAGAAAGCGCTTACTTTGATCCCCATTCCGTAAGGCGCACCGCACGTGCCTTAGGTATGGACACCGAGGCGTCGAGAAGATTTGAGCGGGGTGCTGATTGCGAAAACGTTCTGAACGCTCAAGCACGTTGCGTCGAACTCATCTGCGCAATTGCAGGTGGCGTTGCAACGGATGATGCAATCGATGTTTATCCGAAGCCTATCGTGCCACGCGTCGTAAGTTTGCGTCCAGACCGCGTTGAGCAACTCACTTCAATTTCCGTTCAACGAGGTGAGGTGAATCGGATTCTTGTTGGGCTTGGTTTCGAGCCTGTCGGCGAGTCGTCAAACCAGATAAGTTTTAGAGTTCCGTCCTGGCGCATAGACGTGCAACTGGAAGAAGATCTAGTCGAGGAAATTGCACGCCATACGGGTTACGAAAAGATAGGTTCAGAATTACCGCCATCGAGCGCTTCGGGTGAGTACCAACCCAGTGAAATGAGACAGCGCGAATTGCGCCGCGCCCTGAACGCGTTTGGCTTTGATGAGGCGATCAATTTTAGTTTCATTGCACAAGACTCTCAATTCCAATTGATACCTTCGTTTGCAGGACATGAAAACAGCCAACCTCAGCTTATGAATCCTATCATTGAGGAGGCTGCATGGATGCGTGCGACACTTTTACCAGGCTTGCTCAATTCCGTCCGTCATAACCTGAATTATGGCAGCCGCGATGTTCGTCTGTTTGAAATTGGGCGCATTTTTGCTGCGTCTAAACCTGGTGAATTACCTCAAGAGACGTTAGCACTTGCGCTTGTTGCAACCGGGGGCATCCTGGAACAGAACAAAGCACAGGCAGAACGAGACCTCGACTTCTTCGATCTTAAAGGTTCGTTGGAAGCCGCTGTCGACTGGATGAATTTAGGTGCGTTGTCATTTGTACAAACCTCGGCCCGGCACCTGCGAGAGGGTCAGGGTGCAGAGATTAAGCTTTCGGACGGAAGAAAGATCGGGACAATTGGCCGGCTCGCAGAAAGCGTTATGGCGTCCTACAAGTTCCGGCAGACAGTCTACGTAGCGGAGTTGGATTTCGCGGCGTTGTTGAGTGGACCGGAGAAAGTTATTCAGTATTCTCCGTTACCGCGATATCCCTCTGTGATGCGTGACATCTCTCTTCTCGTGAGCCGTAATGTCGCACTCGACCAGGTACTGAGCGCAATAGGAGATGAACGTGTGCCCGATTGTCGCGGCGCTAAGTTAGTTGGTACCTATGAAGGTGCTAACATTCCTCTGGCCAAACGATCAGTGACGCTGCGAATCGAATACCGTTCAGATGAACGTACGTTGCGAGACGAAGAAGTTGAAGAACGACACTCCCGGTTGACGTCGTCGCTGCTTAAGACTTTCGCTGCGGAGCAACGTTAGAAAATAAATCGGGCGGGATTGCAGAATGAGTCTTGCGCTTGCAAGCGCGAAGTCGGATAATCAGGACGATTTGAATTCAGACAATTGAGTGGAGATAAGCGATGGTTGGTCTGTCAGGTTTGGAAAAGTTTTCGCATCTTGAAGATAAGATCTATCGGACCATCGAACTCACAAAAACGCTACGCCAGGAAAAAGAGAATCTCGAAAAAGAACTCTCACTCATACATCGTGACATGGGCAGCGTATTGAACGAGAAAGAGCGACTCGAAACTCAGGTCGAGAAGCTGCTTGCAGAACGCGAGACCATTCGAATGAAAGTCGAAGCCATGCTCGACGCTGTCGCGGCGCTAGATCCAGAGATGGCGGAGGAGCTTCGATGAGCGCCGGGATCGGCCAAATGATAAATAAAAGCAGTATGGAAGCCACGACTACAAGCCCCACCATCCGAGTTGAGATCTACAACCAGACCTACAACATTAGATCGGATGGTGACACCGAGTACATTATTCAACTCGCGGAATTCGTCGATGGCAGGATGAGAGAGATCTCTTCAGGAACGCTCACTGTTGACTCACTAAAAGTTGCCATTCTGGCGGCCTTGCATATTGCCGATGAACTCCACCGACTAAAAAATATGCACGAGCAGGCAGACTCACAACTTGCTGCGCGTAGCGCAGAATGTGCGGAAATGCTTGATCGGTTACTCAAGGTGCGGAGCAGTGTAGAACATGAGCAAGGCGGCGCCGGCAAGCTCTCGATCGGTTAGGTTTACGAACTTTCTCCTACTTTACCCAATCAAAAGTTAAATCACACACGTGACAATGCGTCTGAATCGCAGATGCTTTTGCTGTCTTGTGTTCGCAGTGCGGATTAATGTTTTTGGATCGCGTTGAGTATTTGTTTCAAAAATCTTTGCTGTTTCTCGTCGGTTTCCTCTTGTGTTACTATCCGTTCCGGCGGAGGGAAAGTTCTGCGGTGTTCGTCACCGAGTTACGATGATTGAGCCAACGCCGTTGATTAGGGAGACCGAGGTCGCTTAGCCAGTGCATTTCTTCAACGTTAAGAACTGCCAGAGGCTGCGTCATTAAGAGGTCACCCACCTGTCTATGCAGGTTCAATTACGGCTTCGGAACGACGCATGCGGTTATCCCTCCCGCCAAGCACCGCGAATCGTGAATCGCAATCGTGATGGACCTTCTTACTCACGATTATTGATCTTGGATTTGCGGCTTTTTTCTTTTCTAACTGCGATTCAAACAGATGAAAGTCCTCATGATTGGAGATGTGGTTGCCAAGCCCGGTCGCATAGCCGTGCTCGAACGACTCCAGGATCTCCGAGAACAACACCAGATTGATTTAGCGATTATGAACGCTGAGAATCTGGCGGGAGGATTTTCAGTTACGCCGGCTTTATGCGAGCAATTGTTTTCTTCCGGAATCGACGTTATGACTTCCGGCAATCACATTTTTGATAAGAGGGAAGCCGTAGAGTACATCCGCAAACAACCGCGACTGATTCGTCCGGCCAACTATCCACCCAATACTCCCGGGAATGGATCCTGGACCGGCGAAGTAAATGGCACTGGAGTCGCTGTCATAAACGTTATGGGCCGGGTTTTCATGCCGCCTTCTGACGATCCTTTTAGAATCGTCGATAGCGTACTGGAGTCTTTACCTGCTAACACTCAAGTTCGAATTGTTGATGTGCACGCGGAAGCCACGTCCGAGAAAGTGGCGATGGGTTGGCATCTTGATGGCCGTGTATCAGCCGTTCTCGGTACACACACGCACGTGCAAACCGCTGATGAGAGAATTCTGCCGAAGGGAACAGCTTACCTGACTGATGTTGGAATGACAGGAAGCTACTCTGGAGTGATCGGAATGGACAAGTCAGATGTTATTGCACGTTTCACTTCGGTTACAGCGCGCCGGGCCGAGCACTCAAGCGGTGAGGTTCGCATTTGTGCGGCAGTGATCGACGTCGACGAAACCAACGGTCGCGCAAGAGAGATACAGCGACTCAGCTTACGCCATGAACAGTAGACATAAGTCACTTTTTGCTGATTCGGCGCAAGTGTCGCGCCAAGTCGGCGCGCCGATCGAGTTCGGCCTTTAACTCTGGCCTGAGTTTTAGACACTGATCGAAATCATTATGCGCTTGCGTCTCGTCGCCCAGAAACACCAAAGCCAACCCTCGATTGACATAGGCCCATACAAGCTTGGGATCGCGGGCCAGCGCCTCATTGAATTCAGTGACGGCCCGCTGCATCTGACCCTTGTCCATCCAAACGGTGCCGCGACCCTGGTAAGCCCCCGCCAGATTTGGGTCGATTTCAAGAGCATTATCAAAATCTGCCATCGCGCCATCGTAGTCTTTCAACGCCAATCGAGTATAACCACGCTCGTAGAACGATGCCGCGGATCGACTATTCAGTTCAATGGCCCGATTGAGATCAACGAGCGCGGCTTTTTCGTCTCCCAGATCGTGCTTGATGTTGCCGCGGTTGTGGTAGGCTTCAAAGAGGTCCTTCTTGATTGAGATAGCTCGATCAAGATCGATTAGGGCTCCACTTAGATCACCTTTTAACCGTTTGGCAGCCGCGCGGTTTAGATAAGTCACGGCGAGTCCCGGCCTGATTTCCAGCGCTAGATCGAAGTCGGCGATTGCTCCGTCAAAATCACCTTTTCGATACCGGGCAAGTCCACGATTGTTGTAAGCGTTTGCCGTGAACGGATCGATCACGCGAATATCGTCAGCTTCGGTTCGGCCAGTAAATGAGTTTCCCAGGAGATTTCCTGTTCGTTTTGGGACGTCGAAATGGGAACTCAGCACGATGGCCCTTGTGAAGTCTTCAATCGCGCCATCCAAATCGCCATTTACAAATTTTTTAGCGGCCCGATTGTAGAGATTGATTGCTGAGTCAGGTGTTTGCGTGTGGGCGGACACGGTCGCAGAGAGTATCAGGGCGAGAATAGCGAACAGGATTGCATAGCGGCGCATGGAAGACCCTCCTTCTTACTCAGGGAAGTCTCGCGCTCTTGCCGTTGTTCAACCTCAGCTGGTGATGGCACGGTTGGAGCAGGAGCGCATCATAGGGGAACGAGATCAAAGAGCTTGAGGTTGAAGCTCGTCCACCAAGTGCGCTAAGATGCGGGATGCCGATGATGCATCTTTGTGCGCCGCAAGGCAATCGAACTTGTGTTGTCATCAGAGCCTCGTTGCTATCGCAAGTAGCAACGGGGCTTTTAGTCTATTTCGCGCGAGCCTTAACGGTAGTAACTGAACAGAGTTCGCAAAAGTTCCAAATATCTTCAATTCGGTCAGCGTAACCACTCGATAGCTAAACGCTTCAATTCGAGAAAAGTTACAAAGAACCTTGAAGCGCCTGTTCTTACTTTGGAAACACCGTGAAGCGCAGACTTGTGACAGGAAGTGGAAAAGTATTCAATCTTTCGCGCGGATTGTACGAGCTTTCGAGCCGCTACTCCGGTGCCGTTTCGCTTGGAACCAGCGTTCCTGGATGAGGTTTGGTTAAAGGTGGGGCTAGCAGTCTTTTGGCATATCCCTCGGGGAAGGAGCGTACACGACCGGTGGAGTCGGTCACAACATGGCCTGTCTCTCCTTCGGCCACGACCTGTCCGTCATCGGCCCGCACTATTTCGTAGCCGAAACGCAAGGAGCGTTTTCGCAATTCAGTGACGTGGGTACGGATGATCAGTTCATCATCATAGTAAGCGGGAGCCTTATAGCGGCAATAAGCCTCGGCCACAACCAGAAATGCGTCGTCGTTTTCTTCCATGTCACGGTAGGAAAATCCTCGCGCCCGACAGTAATCGGTCCTGCCTATTTCGAACCAGACCAGATAGTTGGCATAATAAACAATGCCCATCTTGTCCGTTTCGGCATAGCGCACGCGCAACATCGTTTCATGCCAAACGCCGAATACATCTTCAGGGGCCGGGCTTGTCATCTGAGCAAAACCTTCCGAACTCTTAATGGCCAAGAGAAGGAATGAAACTCCAATCGCAATTTGGCTGTAAACTTTAGCGGACTATAAGAGTGAACGACTAATGATGTCAAAGCAAATTAATAGAGGGTTGGGCCTCCTAACGCTTTTTTGTATCTTCGCGGGCAGCTTGATCACAAGGGGTCATGCCCAGGGTACCGCCACTGGTACAGCTCGTAACGCCGCGATTGTCTCAACTACTGCGGCGATACTTAAAGAAACGAGCGAGTTGCGAGAACTCGCGGTATTGAGAGCTGTCAAGAGTGGCGCTCAATCTCGTTCCGATATTGAGCATATGATTATTAAGAACCTCGATGACGAAACCACCCCCAGCGAGATGCATGCTACTGAGGTGCTGCTGAAGACATTTGGCCTGGCGCCGAAAGATTTTGCTTACCGCCCATTTCTCATCAAACTGCTAACCGAACAGGTCGCGGGTTATTACGATCCAAAGGTGCAGCAGTTCTACCTGGCAGATTGGATTGAATTGGAAGGCCAGAAGCCCGTGATGGCACACGAGTTGACGCATGCTTTGCAGGATCAGCACTTCAACCTCAGACGGTTTGAAAAGTGGCCCACCGGAGATTCAGACGCCGAACTCGCTGTGCACGCGTTGATCGAAGGAGATGCCACCTTGGCAATGACGCTCTACATGGCCAAAAACCCGATGGTCGCACTGGCCTTTATTCGCAGCCTCGGTTCAACCGGAACCTCTTCCGAGCAGTTCAAGCAGGCGCCACGCGCGCTTCGTGAGTCACTCCTGTTTCCATATGAAGAAGGGTTAGGGTGGGCCACACAACTGTATCGCCGTGGTGGGTGGGAAATGGTCTCAAAAGCTTTTACGAAACTGCCGCAATCGAGTGAACAGATTCTCCACGTTGATAAGTACTTCGCATATGACCCCCCCACAAAGGTCACGCTGCCGGATTTCAAAGGTGTGCTCGGAGCAAACTGGAGACGGATTGACGCGGATGTGAATGGAGAGTGGGGATACTACCTAATACTGGACGAGTTCTTGAACGACTCGACGGAATCAAAACGCGCCTCTGCAGGTTGGGGAGGGGATCGCTTTTCAATGTATGAAGGAGGCGCACCCGGGGAGGTGTTTGTTGCTCAATCGACCGTGTGGGACACTCAGAACGATGCGAAGGAATTCTTTGATGCCTACGCCAAACGCACAGTCAAGCGTTATCCGGATGCGAAAGTGATCGAGGCAGGCACCGCGAGGGAGAATGCCGAGCGTAAGGACTGGCAAACGGCAGAAGGCCGGGTAATAGTTGAACTTCGGGGTAATCGGGTGATGATTCTGGAAGGCGTGCCTGCGAAAGCCAATATAAACGCGCTGCTTCGCACGATCTGGCAAGCAGGATGAGCAATTTCTTCGACGTGGAATTTCTTATCCACCGCTCCTTTAATTCTTAATCTTCGTTCATACACTATGAAGAAGTCTGACAGTTCACAGGCTGTAAAAGATCCATCAACACGTCTGCGCCAACTTACCGAAGAGCTTCATGAATTGGAAACAAAGCTTCGTCTCGGCGGTGGTCCCGAAAAAATTGATCGGCAGCACCAACAGGGGAAGCTCACTGCTCGGGAGCGCATCGAGCTTCTCCTCGACAAAAACTCTTACTCTCAGGAAGTCGGCTTACTCGTAGCCTACGATCAATATGACGGCGCGGCACCTGGGGCAGGAGTGGTTACCGTTCTTGGCATGGTAGAGGGTAGAGAGGTCGTTGTAGTTGCAAACGATGCGACTGTTAAGGCCGGTTCATGGTGGCCCGAGACCATCAAGAAGATTTTGCGGGCACAGGAAATCGCGATGCGCTCGCGGGTGCCGATCATCTATTTGGTCGACTCGGCCGGAGTGAACTTACCGTACCAGGGCGGCGTGTTTCCTGGCCAGTACGGCGCTTCTCGAATTTTCTATTACAACTCGATCATGCGGCGCTATTTAAAGGTTCCGCAGTTCTCTGCCGTCATGGGACCATGCATTGCAGGAGGCGCGTACCTTCCGGCGCTTTCGGACATCATCATCATGGTAGAAGGAACGTCATTTATGGGATTGGGAGGCGCCAACCTTGTAAAAGGAGCAACTGGGCAGACGATCGATAACGAAACGCTCGGCGGCGCTCGTGCACACAACGAACTGTCAGGTGTCGCTCATTACCGCGTCGCTGATGACCCTGCATGCATCGCGAAAATTCGGGAATTTGTTTCCGAGTTACCCAGGGCAACGTGCCCCGCATCGACTGAGAAACAAGCAGAAGCTTTGCGACCAGCTGAGGAACTCTACGAAATCATTCCCGAAGATCATCGCCAACCTTACGACGTTAGAAAATTGTTAGAGTGCTTACTCGACGATGGTCATCTCGACGAGTTCCAGGCTGAATATGCGAAGGAGATGATTACCGGCCACGCTCGCATCTGTGGAATTCAGGTAGGGGTGATAGCAAACCACCGAGGAATGGTGCGAATGCCGGGCGGCAAGCCACCGAGGTTTGGCGGCATTATCTATACCGAATCCGCAGAGAAAGTTGCGTATTTCATTGAGACCTGCAGCCGTCATCAAACGCCCTTGCTTTTTATTCAGGACGTGTCCGGATTTATGGTTGGACCTGACGCCGAACATTCAGGAATCATTCGAGCCGGCGCAAAGTTCGTGGAGGCAATGGCAACAACTACAGTGCCAAAGATCGTTTTGACTGTGAATCATGCGTCCGGCGCCGGCTATTACGCGATGGCTGGTCAGGGGTTCGATCCTGACTTCATTTACAGTTGGCCCACCGGACGCATGGGCGTCATGGAAGGTGACTCGGCAGTACAAGCAACATTTGGAAGTCAGCTTGAGAGACTAAAAAAGAATGGCCATTCGCCAGATGAAGCCCTAAATGAAGAAATGGATAAAGTACGCCAGACCTACGATACGGAGCTTGATGCTAAATACGCAGCGGCACGTGGTTTTGTGGACGCAGTGATAACGCCCGAGAATACGCGGAACACGCTCGAGTTATCGTTGCGAACAAGCTTGAACTATAACGGCGCACATCTCGGGCAGTTTGTTTTACCTCCAAGTCTAGGTTAGGCCTGCACTTCAAATTTAAAGATTTCTTCACATCTTTTATTGGAAAGTTTATCCATGGTTGAGTCTAGCCCTTATCAGTGATACAAAGCTTACGTCCCCACCTGCTTGTGATTTCACCCCTTAAGTTTGGTTTGCACTTACGCGTGGTCGTGCGTTGGCAACGCAACGCGGGAGAAGAGGACTCATGAGCAAAAAAATTCTTGGCTCAATAACTATGGGATTTGCGATCGCCTTAAGCAGCTTAGCAGTAATCGCTACGACGCAAGACCCTTCAACTCAAAACGCCACTAAACAGAACACCACAAAACAAACTACTCGTAGTAAGCGCGGCAGCGTTAACAAGAAGAGCGCGGATACCGTCACGACAACCGAAGCAACTGGAGAGCAGAGACCAGCCACTGCCGGCCAGGACATGGCGAGGCCAGCGACTGCCGTAGCAACTCAAACTGAGCAGACCGATCTTTCAGGTACTTACGCTGGCACATTCAAATGCGAAGAGATCGGACTAACGGGTGACACAACACTCACCATAAATGGAAACCAATTTACAACCGCTGACGGGAAGACAGGACGCATTGTTGCATCGACTACTCGAGGGTACACAGCGGTAGCTTTGCAAATGGGCGACTCTCTGGCTGCGATAACCACAACAACGCCGACAACCACAACAACACCAACTGTGATTTCGTTAAGAGCTCGCAAGACGGGAGACAAGTTAACCCTGACATCAGTCCCTGGCGCAGCACAAACCTGTTCATTCACACCCGCGCGGACCGTCGCAAACCGCCGAACTCGACGTACACCCGCCGCTACGGGAACCGAGGTTGCCAGCCCAGCCGAAGCTGGACCAGCGCCTGCTGATGTAACGAAGCCCGCAACTAGAAAGAACACACGGCGGGGCTCATCAAGGTCGCGAACGGACACGCCCGTTAATCCAACTCCGGCGATGCCGAGTGCCATGCCGAAGGAGAGTCCGGTAACTCCAGTCCCGACTCAATCGCCGTTGCCAAGTCCGAGCCCATCGCCGACACCCAGCACAAGCCCCACTCCAGAAGGCAGTCCTAATCCTTCACCAAGCCCGAGCCCATCGCCGACACCCAGCACAAGCCCCACTCCGGAAGGCAGTCCTAATCCTTCACCAAGCCCAAGTCCTTCGCCTAGTCCGAGTCCTGTGCCGAAACGTCCGTGAGGTCAATTTCTTTGCGAGGCTGTTGTTGAGCGGGCAATGAGACGAAAGTCCATTGCCCGTATTTGCATGTTGTGCGCTAAACAGATTAGAGTCCAAATCATTCCTAATGCAGAGACGAATGCTCGATAGATTGAGATTCTCTGTATACTCCGTTAGCAATGAAACAGGTTATTCGCATAGCAGCGGGACAAGGCTTTTGGGGTGATTTGCTCGATGCACCTGTGCGTCAAGTTGAAGGTGGTCCGATTGACTACCTGATGCTCGACTACCTGGCGGAAGTCACGATGTCGATCCTGCAGAAACAGAAGGCTCGCGACCCTAATGCCGGTTACGCTAGGGATTTTGTTCCGCTCATGCGACGTATACTGCCTGCATGTGTTGAACGAGGCATTCGAGTTACAGCAAACGCAGGTGGCGTTAACGTCAAGGGCTGTGCCGACGCCGTGAGTGATACCGCGCGAGAACTGGGACTTAGCGGAAAAGTCCCGATAGGAATTGTGACTGGCGACGACATCATGTCGCGGCTGGATGAGTTTCTTGAACGCGGGATCGAACTGCGGAACATGGATAACGACGAGCCTTTATCGACCGTTCGCGACAAGATTCAGAGCGCTAATGTCTATTTGGGCGCCTGGCCAATGGTTGAGGCATTGAATAAGGGCGCGCGAGTCGTTATCACCGGAAGAGCGACGGACACCGGGCTGACACTTGCCCCGTTGATTCATGAATTCGGCTGGGCGGCGGATGATTGGAATCGACTTTCTGCCGGCACAATTGCGGGCCACATCATTGAATGCGGAGCGCAGGCTTCGGGCGGTAATTGCCAATATGAATGGCGCAGCGTCCCAAATCTCGCTGATGTTGGATTTCCCATTGTCGAGGCAGCCCCAGATGGAACCTTCGTGATTACGAAACACGAACGGACGGGGGGTTGGGTGATTATCCCTTCAATCAAGGAACAATTGGTTTATGAAATGGGTGATCCGCGTGAATACATTACTCCCGATTGCGTCGCCGATTTCACGACCGTACATCTTGAATACGAAGGTCGCGACAGGGTGCGCGTTTATGGAATAGAGGGTCGACCCGCTACACAGTTTCTCAAGGTCTCGATCAGTTATTCAGCTGGGTTCAAAGCGGTCGGAACACTCGTTTACTCCTGGCCGGATGCTTACGAAAAGGCACAAGCCGCTGACCGAATACTACGAAGGCGCCTCGATCGACTAGGACTGACGTTCGATCAGGTGCTAACCGAATTTGTCGGCGTTAATGCCACGCATGGGCCACTAGCGGGTCCACCGCCGAGCGATCTTCCCGAGGTCCAGCTGCGTGTCGGAGTGCGCGGTCAGGATCGAACCGTGGTTGAGAGGTTCACAAAAGAGATTGCTCCTTTGATTCTTACAGGGCCACCGGCTGTAACCGGATTCGCAGGAGGTCGGCCGAAGGTAGAGGAGATAGTTGCTTACTGGCCGGCGTTGATTCCGAAGGAAGAGATCAGGCCGACCGTTGAGGTATTTGACGCGTGAGAGTTCAACTGACAAAACTTGCGCATGCGCGGTCGGGTGACAAAGGTGATACCGCGAACGTGGGCCTGATAGCTTTGCGCGATGAGATCTACCCAATTCTTGTCCGCGAAGTTACTGCTGAACGTGTTAAGTCGCACTTCGAAGGTATCTGTCGTGGCGAGGTTGAGAGGTTTGAGTTGCCGAATCTCGGTGCGTTGAATTTCTTACTTCACCAAAGCCTCGGTGGCGGTGGGACGTTATCCTTAATGACCGATGCTCAGGGAAAGACATTTTCGACGGCGCTCCTAAGAATGGAGATCGATATAACCGACCATGAAGCAACAAGTCTGGAACTGAGTTAATTCCGACCGAAGATGTAATGCTTCGGCCTTTCCAGGTACGGAGCCTCCTGTTGCGTTCTGTCGGATGCCGCTCTGTATCGGCAGTTCCCATTAGTGACGTGCGCGCTTCCGGTTTCCTTATTCAACCCTTCCGTATGCGAGTGGATCAAAAATTGAGTTGGAAAGAAACGAATGGCTGACGATAACTCCGTAGTTCTTTACGCGGTCGAAGGCTCAATTGCCCGAGTGACGCTCAATCGGCCTGAAAAGAGGAATGCACTCAACGATGCAGTAATCGCGGGAATCAAGAATTCCCTTAAAAAGGCGTCCGCGGATGAAGGAGTCAGAGTTGTTGTGATTTCGGGGGCCGGGAAGGATTTTTGCTCAGGAGCTGACCTCTCCGCGCTCCAGAAGATTGCCGAAGCTTCGGTTTCTGAAAACGTCGAAGACGCGCATTCGCTACTTGAACTGTTCTTGTTGATTCGCGAAGTCCGGGTTCCTGTAGTTGCCTCCGTAACGGGCCATGCCCTTGCAGGTGGCTGCGGCTTGGCCAGCGCTTGTGATGTCGTCGTAGCATCAGCCTCCGCGCGTTTTGGTTACCCCGAAGTGAAGATTGGCTTTGTGCCCGCGATGGTGATGGCGATTCTGCGTCGCAACGTCTCAGAGAAACGAGCCTT
Organism: Acidobacteriota bacterium; assembly: GCA_046725195.1. Classification (GTDB taxonomy): domain Bacteria; phylum Acidobacteriota; class Blastocatellia; order Pyrinomonadales; family Pyrinomonadaceae; genus PSRF01. The sequence goes on from JBKOYD010000057.1 coordinate 17,382, forward strand.
CGAACTAATCACTCGAGGAGCCGAAATAAGCGCGGCCGAAGCTATGGAGATTGGACTCATAAATCAGGTCTTCAATGATGAGACATTCGAAAAAGACCTCACCTCGTATGTAAGCGAGTTCGAGAAGATGAGCCGTTCGGCATTGGCGCTGACGAAGACGTTACTTTACCAGATGGATGGAATGTCGTTTTCTGACGCGCTTGAAACAGGAGCGGACGTAAACGTCATGGCACGACTCACGTCCGATTGTCAGGAACGAATGGGAAGGTTCTTAAAAAAAGTCTGAGCTCTTCATTTATTGCTTCTAGCCTTGTCACGCAATCGTTTAATTTCCTGTTGGATTGCGGGTGCATTCTTCGCTTGAGGGCTTTTTCGCAAGTATGACTCGAGCTCACCCGCTGCGCGTTCAGGTTCTCCTTTCATTTCATAGAAAAGAGCTAAGGTAACGCTATCAGGTTTAAGCTTGTCTTGACTGAGAGTCGAGGCTTGCGAGAGCGCTAGTTCGGCTCGACTGAGGAGCAGGCTACGATCTTCACCTGAGCCTTCGCTTACGCTAGCAGCCTGATGGATTAATGCTGTGGCCCGCATGACGGCGTTCATTGGGTTCGAGGGATTCAATCTGGCGGCCTCACCAAAAACAGCAACTGCCACCGGATAATTCTTCTGCTTCATAAGCAAAAGCCCGAACGACTGGTAGGCGCGTTCGTCGTTGGGATTAATTTCGCGTGCTCGATCGAGTTCAGCAATTGCGTCGCTGAATTGTTCAGTCTTGAGAAAAGTATTGCCGAGTTGTAAATGGGCGTCGAAATAATCTGGAAAAATCTGAATTGCCTTCCGCATGTTCTCAACGGCTGCTTTGGTCTTACCGTCTTCCGCCAGCTTTAGTCCAACCTCGAGCGCCTGCCTCGCCGCCTCTGGAACCGCCTGAGTGAATGCATTGATAACACCTGCCTGAGAAGCTGGTTTGTTCCTGATTGGCCGCAACTGAATATCCTGCGTGAAGCTTTGTGGCGCTGAGCCAAATGCGGAGATCTCGGCATAGACCGAGGTGGTTTCGAAGGTCACGCCATCCCCTTCGGCAGTGAGTTGGTAGGTTCCCCTCCCAAGTCCTGGAAAAGAGAAGCGACCGCTAAGATCTGTGAACGTTTCATGAATTGCTCTTCCGTTAAAAGTGAGCTTCACTCTGACCGGATTGTTTGGTTGGAGTCCGGAAGGCGTGATGGCCCTGCCCTGAAGCACGTTAGCACTTTGAGCCACGGCGAACGTTGCACACGTAAGAAAAGCTACTAAGAGGAACGCAAGGCGCGGCATAGTCACCGGTGAAAATGTCGGTCTCATCGATATTAACGAAGGCAGCAATTAAAAAAGGGCACTTCCCGGAACGACTATACATCGTTTCACGAAGTGCCCCTAAATGACGTTTCAACTTTAGAAGTTGAAGCGAACTCCGAGTTGAGCCTGGAACGGAATTCCTAACGGCTCAGAGAAGCCCGTTGCGCCAAAGAAGTTGATTGGCTTGCCAAAGTCCGGCTCGCCCGTCACATTCTGGAACTGGTTACCAAAGTTACCCGTGTTGAAAACGTTGAATGCTTCGAAGAAGAGGCCGAGCTTATACCTCTCGCCCCACTTGAAGAACTTCGAAACCCGTAAGTTCAATTGTGAGAATTTGTCTCCTCGTTGATTGTTAATTGGCAGCTTGTGCTGATCATCCACGCCCGGGTTAACCGACTCACGGTCGTTGTTTACTCCATCGCGATTAATGTCGCACAAGCAGGCGGGGAAGATGCTGTAAGGACGAGCCGATGCCATCTGGAAGATCGGTGCGACCTGGAAGCCCCATGGCAGATCGAAGATGCCGGAGACGACGAAGCGCTGAGGTTCGTCTTCGGCGGTAGGTCCATTGTTAATCGGGTCAAATTTAACGAACAAGTTCTGTGGCTGTAGGCCGAAGTCCGCAGTTGCGCCGAACCACGCTCGAGACTTCGAATACGTGTAGTGAGCGTTCAGCTGAAACTTGTCAGCGTAACGTTTCTTGAATGAAGCGGTGAATGCATCGTAGCGAGAACGGCTGTCCGATTGCGCGACGGTTATCCGGCCAAACGGTGTGGGTGTGCCGAAGGCTGCAGTTAACTCAGCAGCATGTGCCGCGAATTGGGCGGTAAGGACGCGGCCCGGATTCGGCGAACTGCGCTGCGCGTTAATAAGGGGTCCGATGCGGGGATTGATGTCCAGACCCGTGAACTCGTGAAGGCCAAGAATATGGATATAGTCGAATTCCACAGCCATGTTTCTGCCAATCTCCTGGGCGTAGCCTAGGTTCCATTGCTGCGTATAGGGAGACTGGAAGTCCGGATCAAGCATTCTGCCTCGTGTGCCCGATAGCGGATTGTTAAGTGGTCGCGGGATGGAAGGTGGTGGTGAATTGATACTGAGATTGGCGCCGTCATTTAAGAACGTAGCATAAATCTCCGGATTCGCCTGTTGCACTGCGAAAAGAGGTACGTTCAAAAACGACTGGTCAAAGTAAACGCCATAGCCGCCTCTTACTACCGATCGGCCATCGCCACGAGCATCCCAGGCGATACCGATTCGAGGACTAAGATTGTTTTTGTCGTCCTCCACCACCTTACGCGCGAACGGGCTGCCGATGATCTTCAGGGCCTGGAATGTTCTGTTCTCGGTGGCGTGCGCATTATCGACGAAGCCGAAGTCCACGTCGTAGCGAACTCCGAGGTTAAGTGTGATGCGCGGTGTAATCTTCCAATCGTCCTGTGCGTAGAGGGCAAACTGCTTCGCACCCTCGCGCAAGTTGAAGCTTGGGTCACCCCCTGAAAGTATCACAGCCCCCACGACGCCAGTGCCAGCGAGGTCAGCAGCGGTACAAGTGGCGGTGCCGGCTATTGCCGGACAGGTAATTGATCCCGGCAGAATCTGCGTTGTTTTAAACCCTTGCGGAAATTGTCCGGGGTTGAGTGCGATCTCATCAGCGTTGAAGTTGAAGTCGTACTCCGGAGCGGAGTTGAATGCGAAGAGACCACCGAGGGTCGGGACGAAGGTGAAGTCACCGCCAAACTTGAAACCGTGGTTACCGCGGTTCCAGGACAAGTCGTCTCGGAACTGATGCTTCTTCTGGAGAGTTTGCTGTGGGACGTTTCCGTTGCGACCCACCGCCAGGCCATCAGGGAAGACGAGCAGGTTCAAGTCGGTGGTGGCATTGATACGGTTGTCGAAAGTCTGAAACTGGTACGTGAGCTGGTTGACCGTGGTACTAGTAAGTGTCGAACTCAACGACGCCAGAAAGTTGTAGAGAGTGTTAAGACTTTCATTACCACCCGAAAGGTCCGTGCGAACAATCAGGAAGCCGGCCTGGTCGTTGAGGGCGTCATTATTCTGGCCGGCGAATCGTGTTACGAGGGTGTGCTTCGGCGAGAGGTTGAAGTCGCCTTTGACTGTGTATTGCCAGTCGTTGAAAGGCTGCGGCAAGAATTGAACTGATTTGTATCCAAAGGGTTCAAGGAACTTAATCTTTGCCTGATCAACGCCCGGCACGATAGAGTTGCCACGCTCACGCGTACGCTCGACTGTGCCAAAGAAGAATGCTTTGTCGTGCTTGATTGGCCCGCCAAACGATCCACCAAACTGTTGCCGACTAAACGGGGGCTTCACGGCGTCCTTGGGATCTGGAAAAAGATCAGCGTTAGCCTCCGCCAAGAGAGCGGGCGCGTTGGCGTTCAGTGCGTCATCGCGGAAGAACCCAAACGCTGAGCCGTGATATTCGTTACTACCACTCTTAGACACAACAGAAAGCAACGCACCGCCCGAACGGCCATTAGCTGCTGAGAACCGTTGGGTGGATAGAGCGAACTCCTGAATTCCTTCCATCGAAAAATTCTGAAGTATGCCACCGACTGCGTTGTCCTTATTATCGCCGCCATCGATAGTTATGTTCAGATTTCGACCAGTGGATCCACCAACTGAAAACGTGCCGACTCGCGCTTTCGTTGGATCGAAAGATGGTTGCAAGGTGGCGCCCGGAATCAAGATCGCAAGAGATGCGAACGAGCGTCCATTCACTGGTAGGTTTTCTAAGCGACGCTGGTCTATAACTCCACTGACATCGGTCTTGGTTGTTTCCACAAGGGGTGCGCTTTCGCCAGTGACTGTCACAGTCTCCCCAATGCCACCAACCTTTAAGTCGGGGTTAACCGTAGTACGCTGCAGCACGTTTATCACTATCGGTTCTTGAACGTATTTTGAGAAGCCTTTAGCCTCAACTTCCAGACGATAGTTCCCGGGTACGAGCTGAGTTATTTCAAAAATACCATCAGCACTCGTCGTAGCTGTGCGTTCTGCATTGGTTGACGGGTTTATCATCTTCACCGAAGCGCCCGGAACGAGGCCGCCTTTTTCATCTTTTACCACGCCAGTAACCGTGCCAGTGTTGGAGGTTTGCGCCAACACGCCCTGCGGTGTGCCAAAGAAAGCAACGAGCAACATCGCAAAAAGCCATCTTTGTAAATAGCTAGTCTGCATGGTGATTGTCTCCTGTTAAGCGTGTTTGGTTTGCGAAGCAAGATCCGGCGGGGGTAATCCGTCACTTCAATTGAGGAAGTCGCAACCGACATGCCTTCCGTCAGAAGCCGGACAAACCTAGGCATTTTTTGCATTTCGATTACCAACGCTGGATCTGCGCCTTGGAATAATCCAAAAAAACGGATGGAATCCACAAATTCGGAGGCTGTGATTTGCTGAGTCCTAAGATATTGAATGGGCGAGTTCGATGGCTGAGTCTAATGGGGAAGGCTGAACACGCGCTACCAGACCCATGCGGGTGGCTTCGCAAGCGTCAACGTGCCGGGCGGTCGCGAACATTTCGATCGCTCTCGTTCTTCCGATGAGACGCGCCAGACGTTGAGTGCCACCCCAGCCAGTAATGATCCCCAGCCGAGCACCAGGATGAGCGAAACTCGCGGTGGGCGAGGCAATGCGAATATCGCAAGCAAGAGCAAGGTCTAATCCGCCGCCCATGCAGTAGCCATTGATAGCGGCAATTGTTACTTGGCGTGCGTCGGCGATTCGTTGCATTACTGCTTGACCCTTCCTGGAGAAGGCAAGAGCACTCTTTTCATCGAGCTTGCTGAGCTCGCTGATATTTGCACCTGAGAGAAACACGTCATCGGTTCCGGTGAAGATGATTGCGCGAAGGTTAACGTCGTCGAGAAGTTTTGAGACAACTTGATCGAGCTCGCCGAGTATTTCGCTCGAGAGGGAATTGCGCTTAGCGGGACGATTGAACCTGACGATTGCTAATGAACCGGAGATCTCTTGGATGATTGCCGGAGCAACAGTGTCATTCATTCGCGGGGCTTAACGTTGTTCTGCAAAAACTTGACGATATCTTCAGTGGAAGTTCCTGGCAGGAATACTTCAGCGATGCCTTGTTGCTTGAGTTTCGGAAGGTCTTCCTGCGGAACTATACCGCCAACGAGTACCAGACAATTGTCCATGCCCTTTTCGCGAAGCAGCTGTACTATGCGAGGGCAAAGCGTGTTGTGGGCTCCACTCAAGATCGAAACACCAACCGCGTCGACATCTTCCTGAAGGGCAGCAGCTGCGATCATTTCGGGGGTTTGCCGTAGACCGGTATAGATCACTTCCATACCTGCGTCGCGTAACGCTCGAGCGATCACCTTCGCACCGCGATCATGGCCGTCAAGACCGGGTTTGGCTACAAGGACACGAATCTTTCGATTAGACATAACTGCATTCTAACCCTTAGTAGACAAATTGCCAGAGGCGCTGTCGAGTTTGAGTACTATGCGCTACGTTTTCAAGAGCGGAGTTGAACTCTGTAGAGTATGTAGCCGTCAATTTTCTCACCGGCGTCACGCTGGTACCATCGATCGAGGTTCGACAAGTCAGGCCCACCATCAAGCGGGACAATAACATACGAAAGAATGTGCTGGGCCGCCTGTTCGCGTGTGAACGACAAGTAATACTTTTGATACTCTGCCACTTGAGCATCAATCTCATCATCCGTAACAGGCTTAGCTTGTACAGCTAGATCTGGTATCACGCGCTCGTGCCCAAAGGCTGCGGCGGCAAAAGAACTCCTAGGTTGGCGAAGTTCGGTCGCGAGTTTTGTCCCATTGACGGCCGTGTAATACAAATACTTATAGAAACGTTCTCTGCTCTCTCCGGGTCGCAGATTTAAGAAGTCGAAGTGCGGAGCCCACAGTACCGCGTGCGATGCAAAGGTCGGCAAGATTATCGCAACCTTATTGTCGCTAGCCAACACGAGTGGATAGGAATCTGTCTCGGAATTTATTTTGACAACGCTTCCGTCCGTCTTGGACAGTTCTCCGAGTCGCTCACAGACTGCGGCCGCGCGATCTATGAACTGGTTATCGCGTTTTATTACCTTATTAGGTGACATCACTTCCATTGCTGCCCACAGCAGTGCAAAAAAGACCAGTCGACCGACGACGCGGTACCGAATTGGTCGTTCGGCAGTTTCGCTTCCACGCCAAACAATTGCACTCGCCACTACCAAGCCAATCAGTACTACATAGTTCGCGATAAATTGCTCGTAGTGGAAAGGCTGTAGTGAGCGACCAGTGATAACCTGCTGGTTAAATACAGCGAACGGCATTAGGCCAAACGAGAGGGCGAACAAACTTTCAGGTGTGCGCCAGTTGATACGTTTGCGCGAATTGCCAAACGTGATCAGAGCCATCACTACCAGGCCAATCATCTCGGGTGCGCGAAATAGATCCGGCGCATGAGAAAGCATCAACTTCTGTCCGGCATCCATCGTCGCAGAACGACGCGATAGCAGAACCACGTAAGGTGTCAGTGCCGCGACGCTGAACAACAGAACTGTCAAGAATGATTTGCTATCGCTACGGAGTTTGCCGGGATGGGCGGCGAACCAAAGAAGTGCGATGCAAGCAAACCAGGCAAACGCGGCCGTCCATAGAAAGAAATAGGAAAAGACAAGGAGGGCGAAAACAACTCCGGCTGCTACCGCCCATAGAAGAGTATGACGACCGTTGGCGTCTAATGATCTCCAAACGAAAATGCAGAAGACAAAGAAGAGAGGGAAGGGCGCTGAGGGTTCGTAGCGTCTTAGGAATGGAAGGAACAGATAGTGGTCGCCAGAGACGAACAGATGCACTAAGCCTTGACCTGCCGCGAGGGCGCCTAAGCATAAAACGATTACCGCCCCCGCTGCAGCGAGTTTCTCGTCTCTAATCAAATTAAGCAGTAACCAGAAGATGGCCAGGCACGCAAAGAACGGCGCGAGAACAGCCAGTACGATGAATGCCATCGACGATGACATCCCTAATGTTCGTGCCGGAAGTGCAATGAGGTATGCCGGAACAAACTGAATAGAAAAAAGCGATTCAGGCTGCGGACTTCCGGGGCGGTCGTCACGGCCTGTATAAGAATCATTTCGACGTGGTCGGCCGTCAATTAAAGCTTGGACATAAGCGGAATAGGTCCATTCATCACCGTGTAGTTCGGCGTAGCTTCCGTTCCAGCTCTGACCACGCACGCTCCACATTAGAAAGTGGGGATAGAGTGATAGCAACGTAAATGCTAGTGCACCCAAGACCGCAAGTTTCCATTCTTTAATTTTGGATATCTGCATACGACGTGGTTAATGGCGATGACTGCATTTGACTGTGCATGGATTACGGTCGCAACTGCACAGAGCGACTCATACGATTTGAACTCAACGAGCGGTCACCAATTGAAGTCGAGGTTAGATTCAGAATTGTTTCGTGAGAACGCGTGTCCCAGATAGATATGAAGCTCACCAACAACTTGCAAACTTATTGCTTCCGTTGGTGCAACAACCGGAGTGTCTTAATAGACCTTTGGGATAAGTCTTGCCGTGCTTGACTTATAAGCTTGATATTCAGGGAATGCCTTTTCGAGAACCGCCTCTTCGTTCTTCATCCGCTGAATTTGGATCACGACATGGACCAGGAATACAACGACAGTGCTGAAAGAGAGAAACTGAATCAAAACACCAATCGATGCCAACTCCTCCATGACGTACAGGGGATGTCGGATGATTCCATAGGGACCAGACGTAACAAGTCGACGGGCTTCTGCCATTAAGCTGTAAGAACGGCCCAGATATGTCAGGACAAATATGGACATGATTGTTCCCACCAGGCATATCCCACTGGCAATCACTGTTTGCACCACTGTCAGGTTAGCTCGTGGGAAGAAAGTTACGAGGGACATGAAGAAGGTGCCCGCTATCGCCATAACTCTGGGCCCGACTCCCTTCGCTTTCTCGAGCGGTTCAAGTCTGATGAGGAAGAGGATCGACATCAGGCCGAGAAAGCCAATGATGGACGACTTAGAAACAACGTCAGCGAGGAATCTCAGGAACTCAGAATTATTTTCTGCCGAGGGATGGTCCTTCAGGAACATGTGCAGATCCACAAGCTTCAAAAGCACGACAAAAAGAAAGAATGAAGACGGAACGATTCTACTGATCAAATCCAGAAGCTTAACGCGATTTAAAAGACCTGATCTCGGAGTGTCGTAGTCGTTCATCATAAGGGTTACTCGCTATCCGGCGACGTTCAGTTTTGGGGGCAAACTTCGAAGTGGAAAGACGCGCGGCGGGTCGCAGCTAACTCCCAATAGTACCGTAATGTTAATCATCTGCCAACATGCTTTATCCGGCGCTAAACCAGGCAGGAGTCACTGTTGGCGAGAAGAAATCAGGCTTACGAGCTAATTTGGTGAAAAAACGAAGGAATAACAGCAGAATAACTTAGAAGGCAGGCTCTTCGTAGATTCCATAGACGTCGCGGAGGGCTGAGCAGATTTCGCCCAGTGTGGCGTAGGCGCGGACAGCCTCAATCGTGGCGGGCATGGTATTGTCCTTACTGCGCGCAGCCAGTTTTAGCTTTTCGAGGGCATTCGCTACAGCCCCGGCGTCCCTCTGGCTGCGAGTTCGCTCAAGCCGTTCCACCTGGTGAGCACGAACAGATTCGTCGATCACAAGAATCGGAACTTCGGATGGTTCGTCAGTCATCGCATACTTGTTGACGCCGACAATTACCTGTTCACCGCGTTCGACTGCTTTCTGGTAATGGTAGGCTGAGTCCTGGATTTCGCGTTGGGGAAACCCTTTTTCGATGGCCGCAACCATTCCACCCATGGCATCGATTTTTCGGAAATAGTCCAGCGCCTCCCTCTCCATCTTCTCGGTGAGCGCCTCCAGGTAATATGAACCACCCAGCGGATCGACTGTGTTCACGACGCCCGTTTCTTCGGCGATGATCTGCTGCGTGCGCAGTGCAATCAACGCTGCACGATCGGTTGGTAATGCGAGCGCTTCATCATAAGCGTCTGTATGAAGACTCTGCGTGCCGCCGAGAACACCTGCCAAAGCTTGAATTGCGACCCGCACGATGTTGTTGAGAGGTTGCTGGACTGTCAGCGAAACGCCGGCGGTTTGAGTGTGAAAACGCATTTGTAAGGTGCGATAGTATTCACTGCCGAAACGCCGCTTCATTTCGCGAGCCCAGATTCGTCGAGCGGCCCGATACTTCGCTATCTCTTCAAAGAAGTCGTTGTGTGCGTTAAAGAAAAACGACATTCGTGGCACAAAACGATCCACGTCCAAACCTGCTTCCACGCCCCATGCCACATATTCGATTCCGTCGCGCAGAGTGAACGCGAGTTCCTGAACTGCCGTCGCACCGGCCTCACGAATGTGATAGCCGCTAACTGATACCGGATTGTATCGAGGTACTCGTTCGGTACAGAACTCGAATGTATCTACGACAAGCTTCATCGCGGGCTTGATCGGATAGATCCATTCTTTTTGTGCAATGTACTCCTTGAGAATGTCGTTCTGTAGCGTGCCGGAAATCTTCTCCCATCGGGCACCCTGCTTCTCAGCGACGACGAGATACATCGCAAGCAGTACAGACGCGGGTGCGTTGATAGTTTGTGAAACAGTGACATCTTCAAGAGGAATGCTGTCGAATAGCACTTCCATGTCTGCGAGAGAGGAGACGGCAACGCCACATTTGCCAACCTCGCCTTCAGACAACGACGAGTCTGCGTCATATCCCATTAAAGTTGGAAGATCGTAGGCGACGGAGAGTCCAGTCTGACCTTGCTCTAGCAGATACTTGAAGCGTGCATTCGTCTCCTCCGGTGTGCTGAAGCCGGCAAACTGGCGCATGGTCCACAGCCTGCCGCGGTAACCAGTTGGATGGATGCCGCGTGTGTAAGGAAATTCGCCGGGGAAGGAAATATCGCGCTCGAAGTCGAGATCCTCGATCGCCGCCGGGGTATAGAGCCGGTCCACCTCATCAAGTGAAACTGTTTGAAAGCTCTTTTTTCGTTCCGGATGTTTCTCGAGAGCCGGTTTGAGCGTCTCTTGCTGCCAACGCTCCAGCTCGGTGTCTACGGGTGAGGAGCTTTCCTTAGTTTCGGGCATTCAACCTCTCAAATCGAGCAGCTTTTCTTCGCAGAATCGATATTAGTTTACGAGTAGGGGGGTGTCAAACGTGAAGTTTTTGCGAGAGGGGAGCGCGGCTGCGATGGCAGTCACAGCCGCGCCAACTCGGAGGGAACCCGGTTGCGTGGATTGTCGAGCAGCAAATCTATCGGCAGGTTTCGGCAGGCATGGAAATCAATCTCCGGTTAATTGTTCATTCAACTGGTACAACAAATTCATTGCTGCGAACCATGTTCAAACGCACGCGTGCGGCTGACTCGATGGCTCGTGGGTCTGTTCGAAGTCTTTCTACTTCAGCCCGTAACGACTGGTTGACGTTGCGAAGCGCCTCCACGTCTGTTTGCATCGCAGAGTATTGCTCCGTGGCAATTTGTACCTTCGCACTCGTCCGCATGTTAACGGTTACACACACAGCAAATGTCGCTAGAAGAATCATTCCAAATACAACCCACGAGGGGATTAATCCTCCCCGCCGACGCACGTCGGTGCGGGTTCCAATGATCTCCATCGAGATCTGTTGCATTGAAGCCAGAGATGAGTTCGCCCGCGGCATAACGCGCTGCGATCTGATCCGTTCGTCAACCCAGTAAGTATTTGCGCCCCTGCTCAAGTAGCACCTCCATGTCCTTTGCCGATTCAGATTCCGCGTAAATACGTACCAGGGGTTCGGTTCCCGACGGACGCACTAACAGCCATGAATCGTCCTCAAAAATTAGCTTTACTCCGTCAATTCGGTTAATCGTCTTGATTGCTCGCCCAGCAAGTGTTGTGGGCTCTTCTTTAAGTCGTTCCTGTAACGTCTGCATCAACTCCGGCGTGAGCTTTATACCGATTCTTCCCGATTCAAGATGGCCGATCCGGGAGAAAAGGGCGTTAAGTTGTTCAGTTAAAGACGCGCCGTGCGCCGCAACTGCCTCCGCTGCAAGCAGACACGCAAGGAGGCCATCTTTCTCCGGATAGTGACCTTTGATTGATAATCCGGCCGACTCTTCGCCGCCGAGGATGATCTTGTCTTCATTGATCAATTCTCCGATATATTTGAATCCAACCGGCGTTTCGTAAACCGGCAGTCCGCGCGCTTCGGCTACGCGGTCAACAAGGTGAGAGGTGGCGACTGATCGGGCGACGCCGCCTTGCCAGCCTCTGGATTCCGCCAGATAGTCAAATAGAATCGCGATAAGTTGGTTGGGTGTGATGAATTGACCATTGCCATCAACTACCCCAAATCTGTCGCCATCCCCATCTGTTGCCAGCCCGAGGACACATTTATCCGCCAGCACGAGTTGTCTTAGTTCTTCAAGATGGCTGGGCTCGGGTTCCGGAGCGCGGCCGCCGAAAAGGACGTCGCGCCAGTCGTGAATCGTTTTTACATTTAGACCGTGACGTCGCAGGAGTTCATCGAGATAACCACGCCCGGTACCCCACAGTGGGTCGTACGCGTAATTGCCGCCGGCTTGGCTAATCAAGTCGAAGCGAATTTTGTTTTCTAAGTCTTCAAGATACGCGTTCTTGGGATCGTAAGTCGTTGGGTGTCCTTGGGTTGGATTCTTCGGCGCAGGTCGATCCAGTTTGTCGAGCAGTTCTTCGATGCCATGAGTGACGGCGGGTAGCGCGGGAGCGCCGTCGGCAGTTGAAAGTTTCATCCCGTTATATTCGGGTGGGTTATGCGATGCGGTGAAATTAATACCGCAGACTGCATTTTGCGACCGAATGGCGTGCGAAACAGTAGGTGTCGGCGTAGGACCTGTGCAGAGAAGAGCTTCAAATCCATGTTGTGAGACGAATTCCGCACATTCAGCAGCAAAGTGTTCGCCCAGAAAACGAGTGTCGTGCGCGACAATTATGGGCCGCCCTGACTTTTCTTCGGCCGAGAATGCCGCACAAATGGCTTCCGTTACCCTCCCAACCGCAGCAAATGTGAACTCGTCTGCCATGACAGCCCGCCATCCCGATGTTCCGAAGTGAATTGTCATTTGCTCTACATTAAGAGGCTGCTTAACTCTGCGAAGGCGATATGGCCACAATATAGTCCATATCGTGGGCTTGAGTACCCCAACTAAATGTACTTTGTGGGTTGTCAATCCATTGCCACTGAAGGACTTAGCAGCAATGTGGCCGGAATGTAGCATCGGTGCTTAAGGGTGTAAAGATATTTCTCTTCAATGCTTTAACCACGTAAGTTGAACATTTACTTGAACTAAGAGCGCTTAAGGGTCAAAATTGGCGAACGCTTGGCGAACACAAATCGGAAGTTTCCCGGGCCTCACACGGCTTCGTTAAAACCTGTTGACAGCAGCGACAGCCCGCAATTAGACTCGGAAATCGACTGGGGTCCTTGAAAACTGTAAGGCGGGTGCGGCCAAAATCAGCCAAAGAACCAGTCAAAACCGCTGCTTGTCCCGACCGACAAATAGGATCCAAAACCTCTCAATTCATGGATCCGGGTAAACATCGAATGAAACTTTTAAGGAAGGGTGTAGATGTCTGACTCTTCGGTCATCGCTCCGGGCGCCCCAGCCTCCGACTCAGATCCTATACAACTCCCAATCAGTTCCATGGTCCGTGCTGTGTGCGAAGCTGCGGCTGCCGGCCCCGATCTGCTTTACGAGGTAATGATCAAACTAAGTCTTATGGTGGAAGCGACGGCTCCCACTTATGGACTATCGATTTGGGCTGCTGGACTTTCGGGAAAACCAAGTCTGCGTTGGGCTGAAGGACTTGACGAAAGTGAAACTGCGCTTGCAGAGAAGGCAGTGGAAGATGCCCTCGCGAACAGAGGTCGCCCTAGCACGGCAAGGGTTGGCGATCGGTCTATCTGTTTGCTTTTAGCTTTGCCTTCGGGAACGCGCGAGGGTGCCGCTCTTTATGGCCGATGCGTGCGTCCGCTCACACCTCAACAAGCGAAGGAACTGAACGCCTTGAGCGACGTGGCCCATCTGGCCCATTCCCATCAGTTGTCAGCAAATCCTCCTGGCAACGCTCCCCAAACTTTATCAACGTTGTCATCTGTTGGAGTGCTACCGGGAATGGTATTTAGCAGTCGGGCGATGTCGGAGGTGGCGCGCAGCGTTGAGCGAATTAAGGACTCAAACTCCACGATCCTTGTTACAGGGGAATCTGGCACGGGAAAGGAGCTCATTGCTCGAGCTATCCATCGAGTAAGTCGACGATCGGAAAGCGAATTTATTCCGTTCAATTGTTCGGCCGTACCTGCTGAGTTAGTTGAAAGCATGTTGTTTGGTCATCGCAAAGGTACGTTCACCGGGGCGCATTCGGATCAGGTTGGTCTAATTCGCTCCGCCGAGAACGGAACCCTTTTTCTCGACGAAATCGGCGACTTGCCTCTTCCTCTACAGCCGAAGCTCTTAAGGTTTCTTCAGGAAGGCGAGATTCACACACTTGGAGAACGAGCACCTCGTCAGGTGAATGTCCGTGTGATTGCGGCTACCCACAAAGACCTGGAGCAGCTGGTGAAAGAGAAGCTCTTCAGGGAAGATCTGTATTACCGAATTGCGACTTTGACGCTGAAGGTGCCTCCTTTACGAGAGCGACCGGAAGATATTTCGACGCTGATATCACACTTCATCAGCCACTACGCGCGAAAGAACGAGCGTCAAATTGCCGGTATGACGTTTGAAGCAATTCAGATACTCGAGGCTTATTCCTGGCCCGGTAACATCCGGGAGCTAGCTGCTGAGATCGAGCGGTTGGTGCTTTATGCAGATGATGACGGATACATACGTCCGGAAAACATTAGTCCCCGAATTCGTCCTCAAGGAAGTGACAGTTCGTTCCAAGGTTCAGCCGAGCGACTCGATGACTTGCTCGATAATTATGAGCGCCGCGTCATAACAGAGGCGCTGAAGCGTCACGATTGCAATGTCGCTCGCGCGAGCGAGGCGCTCGGTTTGGGTTCTCGGCAAACGCTATATAAGAAGCTCAAGCGTTTGGCGATCGATATTGGTGACTTTCTCCAGGAAGACACTGAACCCGGCATGCAGTACCGCGCACCGCACTCCTAAGCAGCTTCTCGGTTTTCCCGTCCGTTCACTATCACGGTCCACAAGACCGTTAGGAAAAGACTAACCAATGCTCTACATCACTTACTTTCTGCTGGCGTTAGTAATACATGAGACGGGCCACTCGTTAGCTGCCTATTTTTGTCGTGTAACTGTGAGCGAGGTCGGTGTTGGGTGGGGACGCAAGCTTATTGGAGTTCACATCAGAGGAGTCTACTACGTACTTAGAATTTTACCCGTGGGAGCGTATGTGCGGCTTGATATGAGTGAACTGCAAAAGCGGTCACTCACTCAGCAAGTCATAGTGCTGTCGGCGGGAGTTATGGCCAATCTTCTCGCCGCGGTTGCGACCGGTATACCTGCCTTCGGGCTAATGAATCTTCTTCTTGCGGCTACTAACGTTCTTCCGCTCTATCAGCAAGACGGTTGGAAGTGTGGGATGGTTATCCTTCGCGGCGTTTTTCATCGCAAGAGTCCGCTCGTCGAATGGGCGTTCACCATCTCTGGTTGCGTGCTTACTGTGGCGCTTATTGCGGCTCAAGTCTTGGCTGGGCGAGCGAGATAGACAGCGGTTGCATCGAAATTCAGAATTGGCCCACCGGATTTTTATTTGCTCAATCGGTAGATCATATTCATGCCCGTGAGACCAGGCTCGTGCGCGTACTTAAATAAACGCAAGCTGGCTGTGCACCCTCATAAAACCCCATAAGACAATAAGTTGTAGCGCGCGTTCGCTTGCAGTTGAGTCTGACCTCAAGGTTTGTCAACTGCGGGCGACAACGCTGGAGGGCCCACAGAGTCGGTGGTTTCTGAGCGATAACTTACCTTTGCTCAATTTTTCTGGCCGCTGCTTGTCAACTCAGGGCGACAAAACTGCGAACCAATTCCTTTGAACCCGCAAGATCAAAGGCATTTTTTATTTTTCCCGATGCGGCACACGCCTTGTACTAGGGGTAATCGCCCACGACGCGCAGTTAGTCGAAAGCGGCTTCAGCTAGGTACTGATAAAGACTATGAAAAACGTCAACCGCAAAGTCTTGATGATGCTGTTAGGAGTAGTGCTGGCAACGCCATTTCTGCTTATAGCAGCGCTCGTTAGCGGTCAGGTCGTCGCGCTTGCCGATAGCGTAAGAGCTGACGAACTTTGCGTCGCTCTCGTCGTGGCAAGCGTGGCATTGAGGATCGTCGAAGGTCATCTTGCTCTTAGGGGCAAGCTCGTTCCAGTTGATCGTTCCAGCGAACCTCGAGCCAAAGCCGATTAGTTGGAGCAGTCCAGGATCAGTCCTGGTTACTAGTTCTCGCAATGTTGGTCCGTTACGCCCCGGTCCAAGTCAGTTTACGGGCGCGTAAAGATTAACTCTTAAACCCAAACCAAGAAGGAGCAAACACATGATTAAGAATTTTCTTCGCGATGAGACTGGTCTTGAACTTTCGGAGTACGCAGTTGCGGCAGCTTTGATAGCAATCGCCGTCGTGGCTGCTTTCACCGCTCTCGGGACCGCCATCCAAAACAAAATTAACACGCTTGCAGGAACCATCAACGGATAATAGCGATGGTGACATGGGCCGGCGCGCTTTAATCAAGATCTAAACTTGATTTAAAGCGCGCATTAGGCTCTTCAAGCGTTAGCAAAGACCCCGTACACAACTTTTCCAACTCAGTAACACCCTTCCTCTCGGAACTCAGGACTCGACGCGGCACAAGCAATGTCTGAAGCACCCGCACAAATCGCTCTTCTTATTCCGTTAGCAATCATCATTGCGTATTACGACGTTCGCTATCGACGGATTCCTAATCCGTTTGTACTTGCAACTTTTCTTAGCGGTGTGGCGATAAACGCGATTTTCGGAGGTTTTCACGCCATTGTGGCAAGTGTTGCAGGTTGCCTGATGGGTTTTGTCTTGATGTTCATGCTGCACGTCTTCGGAGCTATGGGCGCCGGTGACGTCAAGCTCTTCGCAGCTATTGGCGCCGTTACAGGAGCGCACCTGGTCCTCCCAACTTTTCTAGTGGTTGTTCTGACTGGTGGCCTCCTGGCCGTTATCTCCATGATTCGCAGTGGAGCTCTCATGAGCACGATGTATCGCGTGCTCCAAATCTTCGCCGGACTTTTACCAGGATGGCCAATGCCGAGATTCGCTGTTCCTGCAGATCGTACACACACGATTCCTTACGGAGTTGCAATCACACTCGGCAGCATCATTGCAACAGCTATGTTTCGTACTTGACCCACAAGATTCGGATTTGGACCAAGAAATCACATGGAGAGACAACTATGCGCAACAAACGCTTCTTTATCGTTTTGACCGGAGCGCTCCTATTCGGGGTGCTCGCTGCAGTTTCGGTCAGTCGTTATTTATCTAGTGCTCAGGCCTTTTCCAAAGATCTCAAGCGCGTTGTTGTCGCCAAGGTGGCAATTCCGCTTGGTACAAAAATCGTTGCTGAGCAATTGATGGCGGTCCAGTTTTCTAAAGAGTCTGCTCCAGACGGGGCTTTCGAGTCGCCTGATAAATTGGTCGGTCGCGTTGCCGTGGTGAACATCGGCGTACGAGAGCCAGTTCTCGAGGCCCGTCTTGCTCCTGAGGGCACGTCCGGAGGTTTGTCGGCAATTATTCCCGAAGGCTACCGCGCAATGACGGTAAAGGTCGACGACGTTGTCGGCATTTCCGGTTTCATCATGCCTGGCACGCTTGTGGACGTAGTGGTTGTCATCGATCCGCAAGAGAACGCCGGTAAGGCAGATCCGATTTCAAAGATTGTGTTGCAGAACATCAAGGTCCTCGCAAACGGTCAGAACATTGACAAGCCCGAAAACCAACGCGATGCCAACAGCGTTAAGGCAGTCACCCTTCTTGTCACGCCTGAACAGGCCGAGAAGCTCGCACTCGCTTCCAGTGAGGGCAAGCTGCAGTTAGTCATGCGCAATTCGATCGATCAGGGAGACGAACAGACGGAAGGCATCAACAAACGAGCTTTACTCCACGGTGATCAAGCGGTTCCCGCACCGTCGCCAGGTTCACTGAAAAGTGAGCAGCCGCCCAGACCAGAACCAAAATCCGGCCGCCGCGCTCGATCTCAAGCAGAGGTCAAGCCTGCGGCCAGTTCGCCCTCTCCACAAGCGCCGCGCGCTTCCGTGGAGATGATTGAAGGCGCTAAGAAGCGCAGTGTCGACTTTCCCTAAAGAATCGACTGCGGCGAATGTCGCGGATCAATTTTTTATTGCCGTTAATCGATTTGGAAACTAAAGGAGCAACGACCATGCAGAGCCGCTATTCGATCACACGCCGAGTCAGTTTGTTATTGGCGTCATTGATCATCCTTCTCGTCAATTCTGTTGCGCATTCCCAGGAGACTTCCTACAAGGCTTCCTTCGGCCAGAACGGCGAAGCCACCGCCATAAATGTTCTCGTGGGCCAATCGCGTGTGATCAATTTTGATAGACCGGTGGGTCGATTCTCAGTGTCGAATCCAGACATCGCGGAAGCTGTGCTGGTGACCCCCGACCAGGTATTGGTAAACGGCAAGGCTTTCGGCCAGGTCAACTTCGTTGCCTGGGAACAATCCGGTGGCCAATATCTAGTGTTTGATGTCTACGTGCGTGCGAACTTATCGCTCATCGATTCACAGATTCGCGCGCTGTTTCCCAAGGATGACATCCGACTAAGTCAGGCGAACGGCTCCGTCGTGCTCTCGGGCAGCGTAGGAAGTCCATCGACTGCGACTCAGGCGCAAAGCGTTGTTGAGGCGGCCGGGTTTAAGACCGTCAACATGCTCGCGTCGCCAGTCAAGAGCATGTCTCAGGTACAGCTGCAAGTTCGCGTCGCCGAGGTTAACAGAACTCGAGCCAGCGATCTGGGTCTTTCCTATGCATATCAGTCTTCTCCCGGTACCGGCGCTTACGCCAACACCGGACAAGGCCCCAGCTCATTGACAGACGCAACCAACGGCGTCCTCAGAGGTACGTTTTCGAGCGCACTCAATCTTTTCGTAATGGCTGGTAATGCGATGAGCATGATTAGAGCCTTGAAAACGCAGGGAGCGTTGCGCGAGCTGGCCGAACCTAATCTGATCGCTATGGATGGTTCTCAGGCGAGCTTTCTCGCCGGTGGGGAGTTTCCAGTTCCGATCGTGCAGGGTGGTGGCGGCGGACAGAATTCCGTCTCAATCGTCTTCAAGGAATATGGCGTGCGCCTAAATTTCAAACCCGTGATTGTTGACGAAGAGCACATCCGTTTAGAACTCGAACCCGAGGTCTCGACGATCGACTTCGCCAACGGCGTGAAGTTTGACGGCTTTCTAATTCCAGCTCTCCGTACTCGTCGTGCGAAGACATCAGTGGAGTTGAGAGATGGTCAATCTTTTGCGCTGGCCGGTCTTCTCGACAACAGTGAAACGAAATCACTCTCGAAGGTTCCAGTCCTTGGTGACATTCCGGTACTCGGTTCCCTCTTCAGGTCGAAGTCGTTCCAGAAGAACGAGACTGAGCTGATGTTTATCGTCACGGCTCAGTTGGTGAAACCAGTTAATCCTGATGACTTGCCGCAGCTGCGAGGCATGGATGGACTTAAGGGTATCTCTCCGCTAGGTGTTGAGCCGAAGGGTGAAGGAATCCAGGGACCAAGTGGTCGAACGATCTCTGGCGAACCGGTCACCACTCCCGGAGCTACGGAAGCGCCCAAGGCGTCTGACCCGAAAGTCAAAACCACGACAGAGTCCAGTTCAAGTTCGAGCGGCTCTTCTTCATCGGTTAACAGCCGACGGATAAATCAGCCGCTGCCAGTGGCGCGCAGCGTCCGCTTTTTCGCGCCCGAGCCGTTCAAACCCTAATTATTGCCAATGGTGGACCAGGGAATTGAATAAGGAGGGATCGGATGAATACAGCAAAACGAGAACAACGACAGAACAGAAAGAAAGAACGGGGTTCAATTCTGGCTATGTCGGCGATCGGAATGCTCTCCGTACTTCTGGCAGTTGGGTTGGGTATAGATATCAGCAGGTTCTATTTGGCAAAGACGGAGCTTCAAAATGCGGCGGATGCGGCGGCCCTTGCTGGCGCATCCGCCTTGAATTACACCCAGTATGGCATCGACGATGCGGTTGACCGTGCGACAAAGGAGATGAACAAGTACGACTTCAACCATACGAACGTTGACCTTACATTGCCTGGCGCTAGCATTCTTTTCTCGGCGAGTCTCAACAGCGGATATATGGACGCAGCTTCGGCTAGGGTTTCCCCCACCACCATCAAATTCGTCAAGGTCACAACCCCGCCGTCAGCAATCGGAGTTTCATTCGCCAGGATGGTGCTCGGTAACAGTAAGGACCTGACGGCAACGGCTACGGCTGGCCTTTCGATACCCCTAAACGTCTTTTGTAACTTCATTCCCCTTTCGGTGATTGACTACGACGTTCCGATGGTACCCGGCCAGACGTACACGATTCGAGCTAATTCTGGAAGCGGTCCTTCGCCTGGCAACTACCAGATCCTGGCGGCGGCCGGGCCCGGCGGCGTTGATGTTGGTTTTGGCATCGGCCAAGGCGTCGATGCCTGCGCCGAAGCTGGTTCAGTTTATAGCCTAGATACAAAGCCTGGCTTAACCGCAGGAAAAGTTAGGACAGGAATCAACTCACGCTTTGATGATTATCAAGGTAGTCAGCTGGATCCCGTCGCAGAGCCACCTGACACAAACATTAAAGAGAACATTACTCACCTCCAGTATTTAGAAGGACTCGCGGGAAACGCCGACTATATGCAAGCGCCTTCGTCTTCGCACGTGGGAGTGCAGGAAAGGCGGGTTGTGATGATCCCGATCGTTAAGCTTGCTCAGTATGACGCGGGCAGGAACACGGTGACTTTCGATCGATTCGGGATGTTCTTCCTAAAGACCAAACCCGACGGCGGTAGTGGCGGCGATATCGTGGCTGAGTTCCTCGACAAGCCACCAGTGGTCGGCAGGGGTTATTACAATCCGGATGGCGCTGCCGGCGATCCGTTAACCAGAACTCCGGTCCTTTACAAATAAGGCTCTGTCTATGCATGTCAGGCTTCGCAAAATTCGATTGATGCGGACTCGGAATCGCCGATGGATAGCGAGATTTACGCGTAATGAGCGTGGAGCACAGCTTGCTGAGCTTGCGATTGTACTGCCGATCCTTGCTCTCCTGTTTGCGGCAACAGCCGAGTTTGGTCGTTACTTTTACGAATACACAACGCTGGCCAAGGCATCCCGAGTCGGAGCACGCTATCTGGCAAGCGCGTGTGTCAAATCCACCGAGGATACGGCAGCTAAGAACATTGTGGTTTATGGCAATGCTGCCGGAACAGGTTCGCCAATTCTAAGTGGCGTAGCCCCGGCTAACATCAACATCATTAGAATAGATGGCGCCGGCGACGTCATGCCGCCCCCGCCGAACGCGGGTGTTCCGCAGACAGTTACGGTCACTGTAACAGACTACAAGTTTACGCCCCTATTTAACCTTGGTGGTCTGATGAACAACAACGGCCTTTCACTAAACATTGATGTGAAGCCAAGTGTCACCATGCGTTACCTGCTCACAACACCGTGTGACTTGTAAAAGGTGGTCCTTTATGGCGAATGCTGATTATCACAAATCCGCGAAAGGTGAGCACGGTGCGACGCTCGTCGAGTTTTCAATAGCGGCAACTGTGTTTCTGCTGGCAATGTTTGCAGTGCTCGAGTTTGGCCGAGCGCTTTGGGTCCATAATGCGCTGACTGATGCCGCTCGCAGAGGCGCCCGCTATGCAGTACTTCACGATTCTTCCGCTACCAGTCAGGCGAAAATAAAAAATGTGGTCGTCTACGGTGACCCCGCGGGCGGAACAAACCCAGTCGTGAATAATCTTGCCACGACCGACGTTGCGGTCGATTACTCTGGCTACACCCTTAATGGTGGCACGGTCAGCGTGAGCATAACTAACTATCAGTTCCAGTTTGTCCTTCCTGTTGGTGTCACCTCTATGGCGATGCCGAACTACAAAACGACCCTAATGGCGGAATGCGCCGGAACAGGGGATTGCGCCGGAGAGCCCTGAACCTCTGCCCCGCCGATCTTACCCATCGGATTTAAGCCGGCCGAACCAAGGAAAAAAGATGACGCAGCCACTTTCACTTGTAGTGCTCAGCACTGGACTAGACAATTTTAAAGAGATTCGCCACGCGTTGGCTGCGGACTCGCGAGTCCGCCTGCTCGCCGGAGGCAATGATGCTGAGCAACTACGCGAAGAGATCCTCCGACTGAAACCGGCCGCAGCACTTGTTGTTCTCGGCGCCAGTCCGGACCATGCCATAAAATTTATCGAGAAACTCAACGCGGAGTCTCCCTCAACCGCAGTGATCTCAGCAGCACAGAATGCCTCATCTGATCTCATTATCCAGAGCCTACGGGCTGGCGCTCGCGAGTTCTTGCGACTTCCGATAAGCGCGGACGAACTGAGAACTGTTGTCGATCGCGTTTCCGCGTTTTCGGCTTCGCAACAGGAGGCGCCCAAAAAGAAAGGTCGAATGCTTGCAGTATTCTCCAGCAAGGGCGGCTGCGGCACTTCCTTTATAGCCACGAACCTTGGAGCTCTGGCCGCAGCGAAAACGGTGCTTGTCGATCTCAACCTTCAGGCCGGCGATCTTCCGCTGTTTCTGGGTGTGGATCCAAAGTACTCAATTGCCGACATGGTGGAGAATCGTGAACGGCTCGACGATGATTTGATCACGAGCTTCGTTACACCTCATTCGCCCAGGCTCTCGCTGCTGGCGGCTCCCAAGCAAGCTGACTCGGCCGATGAAATCCACCCGGAACACGTCTTCGAGGTACTACAGCGTCTCCGTGAGACTTACGAATACGTTGTGATCGATCCGCAACATACATTTGACGCCATCACACTCGCAGCGCTGGACCAGTCGGACGAAATAATGTTGGTCCTGACCTTAGATATCCCTGCCATTCGCAGTACACAACGCTCGCTCGAAATCTTTGACCGATTGGGTTATCCACGCAAAAAGATTCGCATTGTGGTCAATCGCTGGAGCAAGCAGATCGATCTCGACTTGCGACAAGTAGAGAAGTTTCTCGGTGAGCAAGTCATTGGCTACGTCCCGAGCGACTATCAGACGGCGGTCAGCTCAATAAATCTCGGAACCCCATTGGCACTTTCAGAGCCGAACTCAAGAATCAGTCAGGAGATTAGACGGATCTCGGAGAGCATTGCCGTCGGTGCGGCTCCGATTGAAGACAAACAGGGGCGCCCTTCGCTTTGGAAATCATTTTTCAAACGAGAGTCAAACCAGCAACAAATCAATCTCGCGACATCACTAGAGAAGATCTAATTTCACTCAAGCTGAGGAGCACCAAAGGTAACCATGGCACTTCGCGAACGACTAGTTAAAGAAACTACATCTCCGAGACCAGGAAACGCACCTGTAAATGACGGTAGCGGCCAAATCACGTTCCAGGAGATGAAGTCTCGTCTCCATCGGGCCCTGATAAACCGGATGGACCTCAGTAAGTTGTCCTCACTCACTCAGGAACAGGTACATGCCGAAGTATCACGAATGGCAGAAAGCGTCCTGGCCCAGGAGGCGATGCCGTTATCGGCTTCAGAGAGAGACCGTCTGGTAAATGACGTTCAGCATGAACTGTTTGGCTTAGGGCCGCTTGAACCCTTGCTTGCGGATAGCACCATCTCTGACATTCTCGTTAATTCCCATGGACGAATTTACATTGAGCGGCGCGGTAAGTTGGAGGTGACAAACGTTACGTTCAAAGATGACGAGCACTTAATGCGAGTCATTGAACGTATCGTTTCGTCAGTTGGGCGTCGAATTGATGAATCGTCACCAATGGTCGATGCCCGACTCCAGGATGGGTCTCGCGTAAACGCTATCATTCCCCCACTTGCGATCGACGGTCCTGTGTTATCCATCCGGCGATTTGGCTCTGAACCATTGCGCATGAGCGCTTTGGTCGAAAACAAGGCCCTCACTAAAGACATCGCCGATATGCTGCAGATGGTTATCACCGCTCGCTTGAATGTACTCATATCTGGTGGTACGGGCGCAGGGAAGACCACGTTGCTCAATGCGCTGTCAGCCTTTATTCCCGAGAATGAACGCATTGTGACGATCGAAGATTCCGCGGAACTTCAGCTTCAGCAGCCCCACGTGGTCAGGCTCGAAACAAGACCCCCTAATATTGAAGGCCGTGGCGAAGTAAGTCAGCGAGATTTAGTCAAAAACGCACTGCGCATGCGGCCTGATCGAATCGTCATCGGTGAAGTCCGCGGCGGCGAGGCAATCGATATGTTGCAGGCTATGAACACGGGTCATGACGGCAGCTTAACCACCATCCACGCGAATACGCCACGTGATGCTCTGGCTCGCCTTGAGACTATGATCCAAATGACGGGCTTGCGCCTATCCGACAGGGCGATGAGGCAACAAGTGGCTTCGGCAATCAACCTTGTATTGCAAGTGGCGCGATTGTCAGACGGCTCTCGTCGAGTCACTTCCATTTCGGAAATAACTGGAATGGAAGGCGAGACGATCACAATGCAGGAAATTTTCCAATTCGAGCGTGGCGGAATTGACTCGCAAGGACAGGTGCTCGGTCGATTCCGTGCAACCGGTATTCGTCCGCGTTTTGCCGAACGGCTTAAAGCCTGCGGTATGCAGTTGCCACGAGTTTTCTTCGAGGAGTAAACAAACCGAATGTTAATCTCATTCCTCGTTTTCCTTTTCGCTCTTTTCCTTGTGCTCGGCGCCTATCTCTTTGCTACCCACGGCTCGGATGCGAAACGCGCTCGGCTGCGGGCCCGTGTCAGCGAAGCATTACTTCATTCCGCGCACAGCGAAGATATAGAGGTAGTTCTTGCCCGAAACGAACTGATGAGCGAGATTCCGTTGTTGAATCGCGCCCTGATTCGTCTTCAGGCAGCGATGCAACTGAAACGCATGCTGGACCAGGCGGACTTGCACATCACACCGTCGAGGCTTGTGATGTTTTCAGCAATGGCCGGTATGTTGGCCGCGATGGCCGCAGCTGTCCTCGCTGGGTCGATGTTGTTGATGTTTGCAGCAGGTATAGTGGCTGCCTCATTACCCTTCATACACGTGTGGTGGACGCGCAGGAAGCGCTTTAATCTCTTCCTTGAACTTTTGCCAGATGCGCTTGATCTCGTAAGCAGGGCTCTAAGTGCGGGCCACGCTTTTTCCGAAGCGCTAAATATGGTCTCGTCGGAAATGCCTGAGCCGATTGCGACTGAGTTTAGAAAAGCCTATGAGGAACAAAACCTGGGACTATCAATGAAACTGGCCTTGGAAAACCTGACGCAAAGAATTCCGCTTCTTGACCTTCACATGTGCGTTACTGCAGTGATGATTCAGCGTGAGACGGGTGGCAACCTGGCCGAAATTCTGGAAAAGGTTGCGTACACGATTCGCGAGCGCTTTCGCATCATGGGTGACCTCAAGACATTGACGACCAGCTCGCGATTGTCCGCCTGGTTGCTTTGTGGTCTACCCATTTTTGTCACCCTGGTTATTACGGCTATGAACCCCGATTACATGAGTATCCTTTGGAAGGATCCAAGAGGCCATTACTTGATTGCGGTCGCATTGTTTATGCAGGTAACCGGCATGCTGATCGTACGCAAGATTCTGGATATTAAGATCTAATTAGGAAGTTGGTAACAGTAGGTTAGGTGATCTCATTACTGACTCTACCTACCTCGAACAAACGACGGCCGGACTACTGACATGCTTTTCATCATCACAATCTCAACCTTTATTTGTATCTCGCTCGGCTTGCTGGGCATTTACTGGTTACTCTATAAGCCACAAAGCGCCGCCACAGATCGCCTAAAGCGACTAGGTCAGACCTTCTCGCCTGGGGTTACGAATACTGCCGTTTTAGATGATGTGGGGCGCGCTTCTGAATTGGCGGAACGAATTGCTGCCCCCCTGAACCGGATGCTACCGCCTTCCGCGGCGGAAGCGAAAAAGCTGCAGAAGCAACTGATGCACGCCGGCTTTCGGTCATCAACTGCGCCAATCACATATCGCGCAATTCAACTTTGCTCGCTGGTTGGTTTTCCTGGAGCTGTAGCACTAGTTTGCGCGATGCTAGGACGGCCGCTCAATACCGCAGTCCTCTGGATTCTTATTTCGTTCGTAATCGGTTTCGGCCTCCCCAGATACGTCCTGAGGCGGATGATCCTCAAACGACAGCTGCGTGTGCGTTGGGGTCTTGCGGATGCACTCGATCTGATGGTGATCTCGATCGAAGCAGGTCTTGGTCTAAATGCGGCGATGATGAAGGTCGCTAGCGAACTGATGACAGTCCATCCTGACATCAGTAAGGAATTCGAGCTTGCCAACCTGGAAATCCGCGTGGGCCGTGACCGCGAGGAGGCGTTGCGTAATCTGGCCGAACGGACGGGAGTGAGCGACATACAAAGCCTCGTGGCGATGCTCATTCAGACGGACCGTTTCGGTACCTCCATTGCGCGAGCTATCAGAGTTTTTTCCGATTCATTACGCACAAAGAGACGACAACGAGCTGAACAGGCTGCGCAGAAGGCGGCCGTCAAACTGCTCTTTCCGTTGGCGTGCTTTCTCTTCCCGACGCTGTTCATTGCAATACTCGGCCCTGCGGCTCTCACGTTGATTGACACCCTTGGCAATATGTAAAGGAGTTGGTCCAATGAAGAAACGAAGAATTGTTGCCATTCTAATAGCTTTCATCTTGACGCTTGCTGCAACTGCGATGTGGAGTGCATCCACTATTGAGCGCGAGGGAGATCCGGACGCGATTGTGATCGAAGATTCCGGTTCAAGTGCAGGTAGAGTGAGCGAGCCGAAAAAAGGCGGCAATAAGATCGTTAAGGCTATCGCAGCTCCTTTCAAAGCCTTCGGCCGATTATTTGGTCACAAAGACAGAATCCAACGAATGTCGGAGAAGGATGCTGAGAGGTTTGAGAGCGTCGCTGTTCAACGTGTCGAAGACGGACATCTCGAGGAAGCGAAGGCCGAAATTTCTGGTAATGCCAAAGATCACCTCGAGGCTGGTCGCGAATATCTGTTAAGTGGCCGGCTAAACGAGGCGATCTCGGAGCTTACTACTGCCACATCGCTTGATCCCAAGTTGACCGAAGCGCACAAGCTATTGGGTGTTGCTTATGATCAGAAAGGGTTCGCGCAAAGAGCCAAGGATTCTTACGAACGAGCCATCAAGGCTGAACCAGAAGATGCGGAAACGCTCAACAACTTGGGATTTTCGCTTTATCAAAACGGAAACTATCGCGCGGCTATCGATCGCCTGAAGCGTGCCGCGAAGTTGGCGCCAACTGACGAGCGCATTCTTAACAATCTCGGTTTGGCATTTTGCCGAATGGGAAAATTCGACGAAGCCTATAAGAGCTTTGCACGTGCCGCTGGACCACTGGCCGGAAATCTTAACGCCGCGAGGATGCTCGAGAGGTTTGGCCGCGACGACGATGCGATCAAGTACTACGAGGCAGCCAAAAACATAGATCCGAACAATACCTTTGCGACCAGGCGGCTCACCGATTTGTATCAACGCGTGGGCAAAACAGTTGAGCCACGAGAGTCTCGCAATATCATCGCTGTCTCAGTTGGTAGCGTTGCCAGTCTGGAAAACTGATTCCTAAGGGAAGGAACATAACAATGTCGCAAACGACAATTCTCACGCGAGCCGAAATTGAAAGCATGGGCCCGCCTCCTCCTGAGGAGTTAGCTGATACTGGAATCGGTGAGGGTTTCATATGTGACTTGGCTTTGAAACATGTAGCCATGTTGCCGGAGCCTACCACTGCGGCGTTGTCTGAGAGACTGCAGTTGCCTCGCACGCTGACTGAAGAGGTACTTCAAAAGCTATACAGAGAAAAGCTAATCGAAGTACGGGTTCAGACAGCGGTAGGTTCTACTCGTTATGCGATGTTGGATCATGGCT
The DNA here is from genome assembly GCA_046725195.1 of Acidobacteriota bacterium. Classification (GTDB taxonomy): domain Bacteria; phylum Acidobacteriota; class Blastocatellia; order Pyrinomonadales; family Pyrinomonadaceae; genus PSRF01. The sequence continues at coordinate 44,887 of JBKOYD010000057.1, forward strand.
GGGATCGACTGACGCGGCTCCTTTCGGTATGCGGTTACGCCGGCCCAGCTCCTGTTTCGCTGCGCGACTACACCCACATGATGCGGTTGCAGTCAATTCCATCTAATCCTGCATCAATGGAAACTGTGCGGACGGCGTTTCACGACCTCGTTTTACCCGACTCGTTGTTGCAGACGCTCGGCTGCGTCATCAACTCCCGCCGATCGCTGTTTCTGACCGGGCTTCCTGGTACAGGCAAGACTGCGGTCGCCGAACGTATCAATGGTGCGTTGGCTGGTGCAATCTGGATACCTTACGCAGTGGAGATTGACGGCCAAATTATCCGCATCTTCGATTCCCATTGTCATAACCTTGCTTCGGAGGAAGTTACACCGACGGAGTATGACCACCGCTGGGTCCTAATCGACCGGCCACTAGTAGTCGTCGGCGGAGAGCTAACGCTCGAGAATGCCGACCTGACGTGGAGCGACGCTGCAAAATTCTATGAAGCGCCGTTTCAAATGAAATCAAACGGCGGCACGCTGGTCATCGATGACTTCGGTCGACAGCGAGTAGCCCCGCAAGATCTTTTGAACCGTTGGATTGTACCGCTTGAACGGCGCGTCGATTACCTCGCGCTACATACCGGAAAGAAGATTGAGGTTCCCTTCGAACAACTCGTGGTCTTCTCTACGAACCTCGATGAAAAGGACCTCGCGGATCAGGCGTTTCTCCGACGTATGGGATACCGTGCTCGGGTTGAACCGCCGACAGCAGAAGCCTATTCCGAAATCTTCAAACGGCAGGCGTACAATCGCGGGATTGCAGTTAGTCAAAACGTGTTGGACCACGTGCTTACTAAATACCGGATCGAGCGACGGCAGATGAAGGGTTGTGAACCTCGTGACTTGCTCGACCGCGCCACAGACATCTGCTTGTTTGAAACACACCGGCTCGAGTTGACGCCGCAGATTATCGATTTCGCCTGGCGCAACTACTTTGGCACGTCCCATAGCTTTGCACCTGTGCCCACAGCGGAAACGATGATCGAAAGAACACTCGCCGATCCGCTTGAACTGTAAGGGTGTCGCGCGCAAAACTCAGCTGAGAGTTGGTGCCAAAAAAATGGCTCGAAACCCGATCACTATCAGACCAATACTGCTTTCTCTTATTGTCGCGCTCAGTTCAACCGTTGCGTTTTCACAGAAGCGGCCACCTGAAAAGAGCAGTTCCTTAGACACAAGCCAGAACGCGTATGAGGTCAGGCTTAAGCTTACCAACGGTTCGTATTTGGTTGTCGATGATGCATGGGAATCTCCGCAAGGTATTTGGTACCGGCAGCGTGGGTTTAGTCACTTATTGACGAAGGACCGGGTGAAGGCGATTGAACGAAAGTCCCAGGAGCCCGCAGAGAAAAAAGAGCCCGAAGAAAAAGATGATGATCACTTTGAAGTGGTGGAGCTCGTCCCCGAATCCCCGCCCAAGAATGGAACATACGACAAACCGGCATGGATTTATTTAAAGGGGGGTGCTCGAGTAGAAGCAGATACCGCGGTCGAATCGCCAGCCGGGGTGTGGTACACACGCGGACCACTTTCGACATTCATCGAACGAAGCCGTATTGATCGCATCGAGCTCGAGGATGCGCAAAAGGTTGCTGCCTCCGGAAAAAAGGAACGTGGTTGGAGCACGGGTAGCCAAAGGCTCGACGGTTTGATCCGCCAGAATGGGAACAAGTACGGAGTGGATCCTTACTTGATATTTCTCGTGATGGAACAGGAGTCGCACTTCAATACAAGGGCGGTGTCGCCGGCAGGTGCGCGCGGGCTGATGCAGTTAATGCCTGGCACTGGTGCGCGGTTTGGTGTGCGTAGACCGCACGACCCGGCACAAAACATCTCCGGAGGTACAAGGTATCTTCGAGAGCTTCTTAACCGATTCAATAACCGCGTCGATCTGGTTTTGGCTAGCTACAATGCGGGCGAGGGGGCGGTAATAAAGTTTGGGCACAGGGTTCCACCGTATCAAGAGACTCGGAACTATGTGAAGCGAATTAGTTATCGCTACAAGCGGAAAACGGCGCGAACCAAGAAAGTAGTTGCTCAAGTAGCATCAGACAGCGCTGGAGCGAAATGATCAGAACTACCTGTTATCGAGCGTCAATCGCGAGAATGCTTACGGGCCGCGCGCTAGCGGTTCTCTGTCTCGCCGTTTCACTTTTGGTCATTACTGCCCGCGCCCAACAGTCGTCGCAAGGGCCACTGTCAAACTTGTCCGTAATCAAGCTTGTAAAGGCGGGCTTCAAAGAGAAGACCGTAATTGCGATCATCAACAACAGACCAAATCACTTTAGGCTGGATGCTGAGCAATTAATCGAGCTCAAGCAAAACGGAGTTAGCGAAAATATCATTCTCGCCATGCTTTCCCAGGACTCGTCCTTCGTCGCAGATGAATACGATTGGGCAAATGATCCATTCTTCGGAAGCTCGAACAAGAAGGCTGGCAATGGTGATTCAAATTCCCAAGGCGCCGGAGGTGACATCTTCGGATCGAGCGGCGGCTCTAACTCTCAGAGTCGGTCGCGCGGCGCTAAGGGAGGAACCGAGAACGAAGGGAATATAACTGGTTCAGCTACAGTTAGGATTATTAGGCCTCCTTCCGAGGCCGGGGGCGCACCTATTAAGCTTGAACGAACCGCAGCAATGACGAATGAGGAAGTCATTCGTCTGGTAGAAGCGGGCTTCTCTGAAGGCACTATTATCAAAAGAATCGAAAACTCATCCGCTGACTTCGACCTATCTCCCGCCAAGCTTGACGAGCTTCACAAAAGACGAGTCACCGAACCAATTATCGCGGCGATGAGCGCTGCTATGGGCAACCAAGAATAAACGAGTCAAAGCCTCGCCTTTAAGTGAACCCTGCCCAGGCTCGATCCCTCAAAACCACCACAGCAGTCTTCTAGTCTGGCAAAGTACTACAGCAAGTCGTCGCGGCAATTTTTCGACGAGGCTCACTAAAAAGGCTCATCAGCGATTTGGCTATTCGCCGCTAATCCGCCGTTACAAACTAGCGTCCATCAACTCGCCGGCCAAAATGTCCCACATGGCTGGCCTGAAACCTTCCTGTTGCAAGCTGATACATCTGAGGTACCAACGTTTTCTTTTCCGATCTTATCTCAATCGCACCTAAATTAAGAAATATTTGAACTTAACTTCTTCGAGGAAGTTGGCGGCATAGTCGTTGCCGAGGAATTTGCCCGAACCCGGTGTGGAGTAGTCTGCCGGGCATTAAATATTCAATTCGCAGAGACGACACGGAGGAACGATGCGACCTATTAAGCACGCGGAGAAAGGTTTGACCCTATTCGCGGGAGGACTCTTCAACGCGATTCAGTCGGTAAACAAATACAAGCCGAATCCCTCTTTTACTCCCAAGTGGTCTGATAAACCACTGCTGAAATCCTGGCAGAAGAGTAAGCCAACACTCGGCTGGCCTCGAACAACCGACTCGCTTTGCCCAAACTGCGTGATTGAAGCGCGAGAAGCCATTCTGAGCGGCAAGAAGGACGTGAGCGTTCTCATCAATGAAAAAGTCGGCGAAATCAAAGCACAGATTATCGAGCGCGACGGCCAGATCTGGATGGTCAAGGACTGCCCCGTCCATGGTCACTTCGAAGACATGATGGCGATCGATTCAAAGTTTCTGACCCACATCGAAAAGATGTTTCCCGGACGCGACATCGACGCTCATAACGACGAGAAACTGCATAACCACGGTTCAAGCACAGTGAAGTATGGTCGCGGTGCTGTACTCACCGTCGACCTAACCAACCGCTGCAACATGATGTGCGACCCATGCTTCATGGACGCCAATCAGGTTGGTTTTGTTCATGAACTGAGCATGGATGAAATCAAGGAGATTCTTGACAACGCCATCACAATCAAACCGCGACGTCAGATGTCAGTGCAGTTTTCCGGCGGTGAACCTTCAATCTCTCCACATTTCATCGAAGCCATAAAGTATTCACGCAAGGTTGGCTACAACAGCGTGCAGGCTGCGACAAACGGAATTGAGTTCGCGAAGAGCAAGGCGTTTTGCCACGAAGCTGCTGAGGCAGGTCTGCGTTATGTCTACCTTCAGTTTGACGGAATTGGTAACGATGCCAACAGCCACCGCCAGGTAGGCAATCTTTTCGACGTGAAGATCCGGGCTATCAATAACCTGCATGAAGCCGGTGTCGAGATCGTTCTGGTTACCACGCTCGTCAACGGCATCAATAACGATCAGGTGGGCTCCATCATTCGTTTTGCCCTCGATAATCCCAAGAAGATCGCATTTCTCTCGTTTCAGCCAGTTTCGTTTACCGGTCGCGACGAAGAGATCACTGAACAGCGTCGCTTGCAGCAGCGTTACACGCTGTCGCACCTGGCCCACGATGTCAAGAAACAAGTTGGCATTACCGAGCCAACGCGTGATTGGTTTCCCCTGTCACTGATGGGAGCATTTGCCGATTTCGCTGATCTTGTCCATGGTCCACAGGCTGAATGGGGGCAGGTCTCTTGCGGTTGTCACCCAAACTGTGGCGTCGGAACCGCGGTAATGATCGACAAGGAAAACAAAGAGATGCGTCCCGTGCCGGAGTTTTTGAACATTCCGGGTCTCGTCAAGGACATGCAGAAGATCACTGACGCTGCGCGCGGCAAGTGGATGTCAAACATCATGATGGGTTTGGCCCTCTTGAAGCACTACAATCCGTACAATTCGCCATCGCAGTTTACGCTGTATGAACTGTTCAAGAAGTTCGACAAGTCGTTCGGTCTGACTGGCAAAGACTACGGTAAAGTAAGCGGTGACCGCAGCGGTGATGACATCGAGAAGCGTCGGTCCGATCGCTGGAACTTCCTTTTCATCGCTGGCATGTGGTTCCAGGATCTTTTCAACTATGACTTCCGTCGCACCGAGATGTGCATCATTCCTTACGGAACACAGGAAGGTGAGATCTCCTTCTGTGCCTACAATACAGGCATTGGTTGGAGAAACATCATCGAAAACATGCACCAAAATGCGACCGTCGCAAAGTGGTATCAAGAGCATGGGCGTCACGAGATATTTGCTGGTGGTAAAGAGGTTGAGCTCTCCGACAAGACTCACAACCTCGTGCTCAATGAAATGGACCTGCTGCGACCTAATAAGCCGCAAATGGAAGGTCCAAAGACCGCACATGAGGAAGCGGTGATGATGCGCAAGCTTTATCAGGAAATGGTGTTGAAGCAGCAGCTAAACACCAAGGAAGCTGACAAGCCTGTGCAAATCAAAGGCTTGACTCGGAAAAAAGAAGAGCCGGCTGAAGCCGTGCTGGTTTAGTTTTCCTTCAACCGTTCCAACGAACCCCGCGAACAGTCCTGTGCGCGGGGTTCCGTTCGTGAAGTGATCGAGGGGGCGGAATCTCGTTATACGTGCGTACTTGACCGCGAGCGTTCCGGCCGTGTTAAATAGCTGTCCTGCAAAGGATCTAACTAAAAGGAAAGCAGAGAAAGAATGGCAATAGTTACTGTTAACCAGGGTGAATCAATTGAAAGTGCACTGCGGCGATTTAAGCGCAAGGTGATGACCGAAGAGATCATCAAGGATGCAAAGAAACACGCATTCTTTATCCCGCCCGGCCAGAAGGCGAAACTGAAGTCTGCTCTTGCGCGCAAACGTAACAAGAAAAAAGGCCGCATGCGTATCCCGCGCGACTAGTTAGTGCTCCCCGCAAACGGCATCGACCGTACCTATCTCACCAGCCGTCTCTAACTAAGGTTCTGGAATTGGACGCTCCTGAGTGAGCGAGCCAGCCGAAACTGGAGTCTGTAGTGTCCCGGGTGCAGAGTGATTATTTGATATGACGCGGATCTTGCTGACAAACGACGATGGAATCCACTCCGATGGGCTGATCAAGCTTGAGGAAGCTCTGAAGGAGCTGGGTGACGTCTACGTTGTGGCGCCTGCGTCCGAAATGAGTGGTGCCTCTCACAGCTTGACGCTAGCCCGACCGTTGCGAATAAGACAGGTCGACCGGCGACATTGGGCTATCGACGGTACGCCGACTGATTGTGTAACTCTCGCACTCAATAAAATTCTGCCGGAAACCGAAAGACCCGATATTTGTGTGTCCGGTATAAACCATGGTGGTAATCTTGGTGACGACGCAACTTATTCGGGGACTGTTGCTGGCGCGCAGGAAGCGACCATCCTCGGTGTTCCGGGCCTGGCTGTCAGCCTGGTAGCAAGAGATAATTTCGATTTCAGAGATGCGGCAGCATTTGCGGTAACAGCGGCGCGTAAGGTTCTCGATGAAGGACTACCGGCGGGAACGCTCTTGAACATCAATATCCCACCGGGCGCAATCAAGGGAGTTAGAGTTACGCGCCAGGGCTTGAAGAATGCCAGACCTGTCATAAGCGAACACATCGATCCGCGGGGTAAGCCCTATTTCTGGATCGGTGAAGAGTACTTCGACACCAACTCGGAAGAAGGAACTGATTATCACGCAATCGAGCTCGGGTACGTTTCCGTAACGCCATTGCGAAGCGACATGACCGATCATCAAGCGCTAACGGCCATCGAGACTTGGAACTACTTGAAAGATTCCGAGTTACTTCACAAGAGTTAAGCAGAATTCTCTTCCGGTGCAGCCAGCTAACAAACATCGCTTAGCTTCATTCCAGGAATATTCCATCCCCCGAGCACGTATGGTCGCACGCTTGCGGGATCATTACAGCATTAAGGATCCAAGAGTCCTTGAAGCAATCGGAAGTGTTCCGCGTCATTTCTTCGTACCGGAAGCCCTTCAGAGCCGTGCCTACGGTGATCACGCACTACCTATCAGTGCGAACCAAACTATCTCGCAACCTTTCATCGTCGCTCGAATGACTGAGCTACTCGAATTGGATGGCAATAGTCGGGTGTTGGAGATTGGAGCAGGCTCGGGCTACCAGACAGCGGTGCTTTCGAAGATTGCCGCGCAGGTTTATGCCATCGAACGTATTGGCGATCTTGCGCGTGATGCACAAGCGAGAATTCGCTCATTGGAAATCTATAACGCAACGGTCAAGTGTTTTGATGGGACACTCGGTTGGGCTGCGCATGCTCCATATGATGCAATTCTAGTCGCAGCAGGCGGGCCGAGCATTCCTGAACCGCTGATTGCGCAACTGAAGATTGGTGGTCGCTTGGTCGTTCCGGTCGGCGAATCACGTGAAGCTCAACGACTGATTCGAGTAGTAAAAACCGACAGCGGTAGAAGGGAAGAAGACCACGGCGGCTGCGCGTTCGTACCACTCATTGGACAGCACGGCTGGTCCGACCGATAGTATTCGCTGTTACTCTCCAACTCGAAAAAAGAATCCAAACAAATACATGGTCGCAAAAATTATTGGCATACTCTCAGGCTTTATTGTGGCGACAATTTCCACGCTCGGATACTCGGGAATTGTTTTGTTGATGGCCATCGAATCAGCCTGCGTACCACTTCCTTCAGAGATCATCATGCCCTTCTCAGGATACCTGGTTTCCAGAGGCGAGCTAAATCTTTGGGGCGTTGCCATTGCAGGAGCCGTCGGCTGTGTATTGGGATCGCTAGTGGCTTACTGGGTTGGCATGTATGGCGGGCGCCCATTTATCGAGAAGTATGGTCGCTATGTATTGTTGTCGCGGCACGATCTCAATATTGCGGATCGTTGGTTTGCTAAGTACGGAGAAGCGATAGTCTTCACTAGCCGGCTTCTCCCGGCGATTCGAACTTTCATCGCTTTTCCAGCAGGCGTAGCACGAATGAACCTTACCCGTTTCGTGATCTATACGTTTGCAGGTTCCTTGCCCTGGTGTCTCGGGCTTGCCTATGTCGGCCAGAAATTAGGCGAACAGTGGGATAAGGACGACACGCTGAAGACGTGGTTCCATCGTTTTGATTTCTTGATTGGCATAGCCGTCGTAATAGCCGTGTCCTGGTGGATTTGGCGCCACATCAAACACTCGCGAGTTGAACCAGTCGCTCACAAACCGCAAGAGCAGGAAATTGGGCATTGAGCGGAGTTATCTCAACAAAGGGCAACTCAGCAAGATAGACAAGCGGTATTCAGTACCTCACCAGGATAAAGCAGTTGGGAAGGGGGCAAGTGGCAGCATCAAGTACCTCTTAAGAATGAAGCAGTTGGGAAGAAGGCAAGCGGCAATCTCAGGTACCACACCAGAATAGGACAGTTGGTAAGCGGGCAAGCGGCAAGATCAAGCACTACACAAATAGAAATACCGAGCGCGCCCCCGATTCGTTTCGCATCCGCAACGATTATTCTGTGTTTCAAGTCGGTTGGTTGTAGCTGAGGAAAGTAAGGGGCTTGAATTGGATGAGCGGGGGCGCGCTC
>JBKOYD010000175.1:0-13209 GCA_046725195.1 Acidobacteriota bacterium
TGCAATCAATGAGCCTGCGAAGCAGGCGAAAGCATAGAGCCTGGGGTGGAGCGAGGCTTTGCGAGCGGAACCCCAGGTAAGGTCGTTAGAAAAAATCCAGCCCGCGAAGCGGGCGCAAGCATAAAGCCTAGGGGTGGAGCCAGGCTTTGCGAGCGGAACCCTAGGTATACGTGTTTGAAAAAATTTCCAGCCCGCGAAGCGGGCGCAAGCATAAAGCCTAGGGTGGAGCGAGGCTTTGGGAGCGGAACCCTAGGTATACGTGTTTGAAAAAATTTCCAGCCCGCGAAGCGGGCGCAAGCATAAAAGCCTAGGGGTGGAGCGAGGCTTTGGGAGCGGAACCCTAGGTATACGTGTTTGAAAAAATTTCCAGCCCGCGAAGCGGGCGGCAGACAATTGATTCGCTCAACCCGTCGACGAGAATCGATGTCGGTTCGGGTTCGCTGTCGTCCGCTTCGCGGGCTTCAATTATTGATTGCGTTCGGCGATCCTGGGGTTGCGCTCGCAAAGCCTCACTCCACCCCAGGCTATATTCTGTCGCTCGCTTCGCGGGCTGAACGATATCGATATCACCTAATTCGGTTCGCAAGGTTGCAGTACGCGTGGCGGACGCTATAAAAATAGACCAGGGATTTATCGCTGCGGAGGATCCTCCAAGGAGATTGCGATTTCAGTGAGAGGCATGAAGTCATGAAAATGAATACTCTGCGATTGATGTTAGCGTTGGTGGCCGTAGCGATCACCTCCGCCATAACATGCTCAGAACGCACGTTTGCAAGTGGGCAGAAGTCGAATGGGACGAGCGAGCTCGACGGCACATCATGGCAACTAGTTAAGCTCCAGGGAGCAGACGACATGACGCTCGTGCCAGATGACGGGTCGAAGTATACGATCAAATTTGGACGGGACGGCCGAGTAGCTGTGCGAGTAGATTGCAATCGGGGTGGCAGCACTTGGAGATCTACCAGAGCGGGTGAACTTAAGTTTGGATCATGGTCGATGACTCGTGCTAAGTGTTCGCCTGGTTCTCTTCACGACCGGATCGTTACAGAGGGCGCGGCCGTACGCTCCTACGTCATTAAGGACGGGCACCTATTCTTATCGGGGATGGCGGCTGGCGGTTCCTACGAGTTGGAGCCGCTCACGAATCAGAAGCCTCGCTCTTCGAAACCAGACGGAGACTAACGTACGAGCTTTACCGAGGGACGGGCTCAGCTTCGCGGAACCAGAAGTAACGGCGTTTTAGAAAAATTTTAGCCCGCGAAGTGGGTGACAGCGAACGCGAACCGAGATTGATGCTGGTCGACGTGTTGAATGAATCGATTGTCTGTCGCCCACTTCGCGGGCTGGAAATTCTTCTAAAACACCGTTACCTAGGGTTCCGCTCGCAAAGCCTCGCTCCAACCCAGGCTACATGCTTACGCCTACTTCGCGGGCTGGAAATTTTTCTAAAACACCGCTACCTAGGGTTGCGCTCGCAAAGCCTCGCTCACCTAGGCTCTACGCTTACGTCCGTTTCGCGGGCTGCGATCAGTCACGGAAGAGCGAGCCCAATCCATGTTCCAATTCTCTAGCTCACCGCCGCTTTTGCTCCGCCCGCAGCCCGTTCAATCAGGTCAGCCACCGCCTTCGGTTGCGAAACATATACGGCGTGACTGCCTGCGACCTCAACGACACTAGCGCCGGCCCGATTCGACATGAACCGTTGTGCAGCAGGCGGAATCATCTTGTCTTCAGAAGCGATCAGGTACCAACTGGGCTTACTTCTCCAGGCCGGTTCTGTGATTGCGCCAGCGAGCGCGTCTACACCCCATGGCACCTGAGAGTCAGCCATGAATGCGGCCTTTTCGGAGTCGATGTCACCTGCAAAAGATTCATAAAATTTACTCTTGTCCAAAAACAGGTAGCCGTCTTGTGGTGGCAAGATTGGGGGCACCGGAGCTCCGGGCGGAGGGTCCTTTATTAAGGCAGACACCGATTCACCTTTATCAGGAGCGAAGGCAGCGATGTAGACCAGTTGAGTAACTTTTGGAGAATTAAGTGGATTTTTAGAAGCTTTCTACTCCTGACGACGGTCTATGTAAATGTGCGACGGGCGTCAATGTAAGTGAGGAGTGACATGTACATCTGCATTCCTTCAATCACTGTAATCTGTGTTAATCGGCGTAATCTGTGGATGTTTTTGCTTGGCTGAAAATCCGAAACGAGTCTACACTGCCGCCATGTTAAACGATCTCTCGTACGCATTTCGCACGCTGCGCAAGAGTCCCATATTCACGATCACCGTGGTGGTCACCATCGCCCTCGCTATCGGTGCCAGCACGGCTATCTTTAGTGTCACTAACGGCGTGCTGCTGCGGAAACTACCTTACAAGGATCCAGAGCGCCTGGTCCTAGCCTGCAGCGACCTGCAGCGACGCAATGTCAAAGACTTTCCGCTTTCGAACGTCGACTTTCTCGACCTGCGCAACGGCGCAAAAAACAATTTCGAGGATTTCGCTGCCGTCAATACGGGTCGCGCCACTCTTCCTGGTTTGGACGGCACGCCTGAGCGGGTCCGCATCGCCGGGGTATCGACCAATTTCTTTCAAATGATGGGCGGTGCAATCATCGCGGGCCGAGACTTTCAGGAATCTGATGGAACGCCCCAGCCAGCCCCGCCAGCGGCACCGGCGGGCGGTGCCGCTGCCGCTCCACCTCCGCAGCCAACGATGGCAATTCTGAGCAACGAATACTTCCAACAGCGGTTCGGTGGTGATCAATCTGTAATTGGCAAACCTCTTCCAGTGTCTGCCGCCTTTGGACCACCGCCCATCATCGTGGGCGTGCTGGCCCCGGGTTTTGAATTGCTGTTTCCTCCACAAGCAAACATCGAACAGTTTCCGAGTCTCTGGCTTGCTGCGCGCATTCCTTACGACGTTGCCAACCGCAACAACGTGCAGTGGCGCGCTATTGCGCGGCTCAAGCCTGGTGTCGCGATCGGGCAAGCCCAGGCCGAAGCCGAAACCATCGCCCAAAAAATTCGCGACGAAAACACCATCGCCCGGACAGCCGGTCAATATTTCCGGCTTGAGCCAATGAAGCAGCACCTGGTCAACGAAGTTCGACCCGCAATTCTCGCGCTCATGGGTGCGGTCATTTTCCTGCTACTGATTGCATGTGCGAATGTGGCGAATCTGATGTTGGTGAGAGCTTCATCTCGCGAACGAGAGCTCGCCGTTCGGGCCGCGCTGGGTGCTGGTTGGTGGGCGTTGGTTCGGCAGACATTTGCCGAGGCGATCGTAATAGCCGCTCTCGGAACGATCTTAGGTGTGGGGCTTGCCAAATTAGGTATTTATGAGCTGCTCGTGATCGCGCCGGCCAATCTACCTCGCCTGAATTCGATCCGGATTGATCTACAGGTGTTGGCATTTTCCGTATTAGCGGGGCTTTTGTCTGCTGTGCTCTTCGGAGTCATTCCCGCCATCCGCACCGCGAGACCAAACCTCATCGACATATTACGCACCAGCGGGCGAAGCGGTGCACTCGGCGCGGCCGGGCTGCGTAACGCTGTGGTCGTAGCGGAAGTTGCGCTTGCGTTTGTACTTCTGATTGGCTCGGGATTGATGTTTCGCACTTTCCTTGCCATTCAACGTGTGAATCTCGGCTTTGACCCGCGTGGGCTGCTCACGTTTCAACTTCTCGGCAACATCGGCAACAAGCCAGAGGAAGCCGCGACCTTCAAGCGCCAGCTTCGCGAGCAACTCGGCGCGATTCCAGGTGTGCACAATGTCACCGCGTCGTTTCCGTTGCCGCTTGCCGGCGGGTTTAGTCCCGTGCGTTGGGGCGGAGCCGAAGCTCTCGAGGACCCAAGCAAGTTTCAAGCTGCCGATCTACAGATCGTTCTGCCCGGTTACTTCGAGGCAATGGGCACGAAGCTTTTGGCCGGACGCACCTTTACTCAGGACGACAGCACACCCGACCGTAACTTGCTCATAGTTGATCAGGCATTGGCCGCGAAGGCATTTCCAAATGAGTCAGCTGTGGGCAAGCGCATCCTGTTTCGCGTTCGCACGCCTGAGGCTCAATGGGGAGAGATCATCGGAGTGGTGGCCCACCAGCGCAACACATCTCTGATCGAACCAGGCCGCGAACAACTCTACGTCACCGATGGATATGTGAACCACAGGGCTGCTTCCTGGTGGGCGCTTCGGACCGATGGCGATCCTGGCAAGTATGCAAGCGCCGTTCGTGAAGTGGTCCGCAGAGCCGGCTCCGAGACATTGATCAACCAGATGCAGCCGATGGACTCGTTGGTGATCGGAGCACAGGCACAGACACGCTTTTCGCTCCTGCTGATCGGAGCGTTCTCGACGATTGCAGCACTTCTTGCCGGCGTGGGTTTGTATGGTGTGCTTGCGACTTCAGTCCGCCAGCGAACCGCCGAGATTGGAGTACGAATGGCTCTGGGCGCGGCGCCATCGCGCATCTTCCGTTTGATGGTAGGAAAAGGACTTTACCTTAGCGTGATCGGAATTGCGATTGGTCTGCTCGCTGCCCTTGCACTTACACGAGTTCTGACGAGCATGCTCGTCGAGGTCAAACCCACCGATCCCGCTACCTTCGTCTTCGTAGCGGTGCTCTTCCTATTCATCGCGGTGATGGCTTCCTGGCTTCCAGCTGTGCGCGCCGCCGGATTAGATCCAACTACCGCTTTGAGGAATGAGTAACGAGTTTCTTATCCACAGATTACACCGATTACACAGATTTGATTTCTTGTCCTTGTATTGAATCGGTGTAATCGGCGTAATCTGCGGATACTTTTGTTCGGTGCTCTGACAACGAATGGTCGCCACTTAATTCAATCACGTGACACTTACCGGCAAGCGCGTTTCCCATTACCAAATCCTTTCGAAGATTGGCGCGGGTGGAATGGCGTCAGTCTACATGGGCCAAGATCTCAAACACGGCCGGCGGGTGGCGATCAAGGTAATGAACGCCGATATTGGAGCCGCTATCGGCACAAGTCGTTTCCTGCGCGAGATTGAAATTGCGGCGCGCCTAACGCATCCCCACATCCTTCCGTTACACGATTCAGGCGTAATTGACGATCAACCCTACTACGTGATGCCGTACATCGATGGTGAGTCACTACGGCAGAGAATCATCCGGCTCAAGTCGTTTTCTATTGACGATGCTTTGCGCTTCGCAAGTGAAATCGCCAGCGCCCTCGGATATGCGCACCAGCAGGGCCTGATCCACCGCGACATCAAACCTGAAAACGTTCTGCTATCAAATGGTATCGCCCTTGTCGCTGACTTTGGTATCGCCCGGTTCACAAACGCAAATGAGGGAACGGCGATAACCATGGCTAACGCTGCGATCGGCACACCTGCCTACATGTCGCCCGAGCAGCTCGAGCACCTATCTGCTATCGATGGTCGCACAGACCTCTACAGCCTGGGCTGTGTCTTATACGAGATGTTGGTCGGTACGCCGCCGTTCACTGGTCCAATACATTCTCTGGCATATCAACACATCTCAGTCGAGCCACGATCTGTTTCTGAGAATCGGCCCGAGGTTCCTGCCATTGTGGCCGAGGCGATTAGGAAGTTGCTTGCGAAGAATCCTGCAGACCGCTATGCGACGGCCGCGGATTTTGTCAGGGCAATTAACTCTCCTTCAACTGACGCCGCTACTCTCTCATTCGAAGCGCCCAAAACCCGCGTCGCAACTAACCTTCCTAAAGACCGCACTCGATTCATAGGTCGAAATCAGGAGCTAAGTGACTGCACTCGCGTGCTCGAGAATTCAAGACTTCTTACGCTTGCCGGGCTCGGTGGTTGTGGTAAGACAAGGCTCGCAATCAAAGTAGCAGAAAGTCTGACTAGCAAGTTTCCAGCGGGCGTGTGGTTTGTCGATCTCGCACCATTAACGGAAACGAGCAGAGTGGTTGGAGCAGTCGCGCAGGTTCTTGGACTGCGGGAGGAAGCAGACAAGGATCTCATCGACTTAGTCATCGCTCACATTTCTGACAAGAAGGTCCTCCTAGTCCTCGACAATTGTGAACATTTGCTGTCCTCGTGCGCAGAGTTTGTGGATGGTCTACTTAATTCCTGCGCGGAAATTCGTATCGTCGCCACAAGCCGAGAAGCGTTGAACGTGCAGGGCGAAAGAGTGATCCATCTGCCTCCCCTTGCTGTTCCCGATACTAAATCCGTTCTGAGTTTTGAAAGTGTGCGATCCGCTGACGCTATTAAACTCTTTGTGGATCGCGCCCAGATTGCACGTAGCTCATTTGAGTTAACGTCTGCAAACTTTGCGTCAGTCGCTGAAATCTGTCGCCGTCTTGATGGAATCCCTTTGGCCATCGAGTTGGCAGCTGCGCGCGTGAAGATCCTATCGATCGAACAGATTCTCACAAAGCTCGACGATCGCTTCAAATTGCTCTCCAGTGTCGGTCGAACAATGCTGCCGCGCCATCAAACTTTGCGGGCAGTGATCGAATGGAGTTATGACCAACTCGCAAGTGAGGAACAACGACTGCTTCGAGCATTGTCAGTTTTCGCCGGCGGTTGGACCCTCGCGCTGGCATCGGCCGTCGTTCCTGACTTAGACGAATTCGCAATGCTAGATCTACATTCGCAGCTCGTAGACAAATCGATTGTTGTTGTGGCAAGTGACCAGAGCGCATCGATACGTTACTCGTTTCTTGAAACAGTTCGACAGTTTTTACTCGAGCAACTCAATGAAAGTGGCGAGGCGGAGCACGCGCGTGAAGCACATTTCAATGCGATGCTTGATTTGGCCGAACACGGCCTTGCAGAACGGGCCTCGCATGAAGAGCTTTGGACTGCTGAGCTGGAAATAGAGAGCGACAACATGCGCGTCGCGTTGGAATACGCACGTGACGTTGATTCAGAAAAGTATCTTAGACTCGTCGGCGCTCTTGCCTGGTTCTGGATAGTCAAAACGCATATCGCCGAAGGTCGCGAACACCTGACAGCGGCGCTCACAGCTTCCGCTGTTGAGCCATCTCGCCCATCAAGAGCACGAGCACTTTGGGGTGCAGCGCACATGTTGGCATTGCAGGGCGACACATCAGAAGCGCGTGCCTGGATCGAGGAAGCGCGAAGCATGTCGCGAGATTTGGGCGATACGCGCGAGATCGCACTAGCGCTTGAAGGCATCGGCTGGACTCATTTTTTTAGGAGCGAAGATGAGGCAGCGTGTACAGCGTTTGAAGAATGTCTGCGACTTCAACGCGGCTCTGGCGATCAGCATCTGGTTATTCGCGCGATGGTTGGTCTGGCCCAGGTCCTGGTTGCGTTGGGCAGAACGGACGAAGCCAAACCGATGGCTCAGGAGATAATTGAGTTTGCGGAGAAGCACAACGATAAGCGGAGCGAACACTTCGGCTGGCACTATCTGGCAGATTGTGAATTGATTTTGGGGAATTGCACGGACAGTCTCAACCTGTACAAGCAGAGTCTGGTGCTGGCTCACGCGATTGGCGACAAGGTCGAAATTAGCTTCGAAGTGCAGGGAGTTGCTATGTCGCTAGCAGGTCTTGGTGAGGCCCAACTGTCAATCCAGCTTGTCGGTGCTGTAAAGGCGGAGTGGGAGCGACTTGGTGTAGACATTCACGTCCGGTTTTGGGATGCGCTGCTCGACCGTTACCTCGGTGCCGCAAAACAAGCGCTCTCGACGGAAACCTTCAAGCGGGAATGGCATAAGGGAAGAGAACTCTCGTTTGATGACACAGTGCAGTTGGCGTTAGAGATTGAAGCAGGTTGAGGAAGAGTTCACAGATTAACTAAACCAGGGGTTCCGCACTTCGCTGAGCTACATGCTCCACCCCTGGCTACCGTCTGTCGTGCCTTCGGCGGATAAACGTGTTGGCGATACTGGATCCACACGTGTTGAAAGGAGAGCTTTTCAAAAATGAAACGACACAGAATCAGTAGAGCATTCGCAATTGCGATCTGCGTAGCTTTCGCGGTTCTATATGTCACAGTTTATTCCGCAACGAGCAACGTGACAGAGGGTACCATCAGCGATTCAAAAGTGTTCGGAGGTCCTGTGAAAGTAACGGTGAGAATGCTCACGCTAAAGCCAGGCGAGGAACTCCCATTGCACTACCATCCGGGCCACGCCTTTAACGTGGTAAAGAGCGGCACCTTAACGGTCGAGGACGGCTGCGGCGGAGAAACGAAGCTCACGGCGGGCCAGGGTTTCGAGGAGATGAATGGCCGCGTTCATCGCGGAAAGAACGTCGATGCCACGGATGTCGTTGTCTACGACACCCTCATCACGACAGTAGGTAAACCGACGACCATCAACATCCCCGCGAACGAACGGCGCTGTGGTCCGCCAAAAGATGCTGACGAATGCAAGAACGACCGCTGGCGGAAATTCAATCATCCGTGGAACTTCATCAATCAGGATCAGTGCGTTGACTTCGTTCGTCATATGCCGCGAGCTCTCTCATTTCCAGAGGACCCTTTGAACTGACATAGCTGTGGATTGGTTTTTTTGACTCTAGCGGAAACAGATAGAGATTGAGACAATGTCTTTGGTCAGAGTATTGTTCACTTCTCACCCGGCAACCGGGTGAATTAGATTTGTCTTAAGAACCTTCACCATGGAATCAAAGAGGGCCCCTCGTCACGAAATTAAACCAGGTGAGAATGTTCAGGTTCGATCTACACAGCGATCTTCCGAACTAATGAAGCACGACAAAACACAGAGACGTTGAACGAAAGCCTCTCACCCAACACCACGCTGTCCCAGGCTCTATTCTGACACGCACTTCGCGCGTTGGTCCTTCGTGCACCGTGGCGACGAGTTCTAATTGCCTCCGATTTTTCCCGGCCCCCGCAGCGCTTTTCCAGGTTTTGAGCCGGTGTGCTCTCCGTTCTTGAGCACTTGTATGCCATTCACAAAAACGTCTTGAACGCCGACTGAGTACTGGTGTGGGTTTTCGAAAGTCGCACGGTCGGTAATTGTTTGTGGATCGAAAATAACGACATCAGCGAACATGCCCCTGTGGAGAAACCCACGATGGTTGAGACCAAGATTGGTTGCAGGCAAGCCAGTCAGCCTCCTCACGGCTTCGGTGAGTGAGATCACTTTTTCATCGCGTACGTACCTGCCGAGCAGCCGCGCGAAATTGCCATATGTGCGCGGATGTGCTGCTGATTTTAGAAAGACGCCTTCGGCAGATATCGAAGCTGCGTCAGAACCGAACGATACCCATGGCTGACGAATCTGCTTCTTGATGTTGTCTTCACTCATCAGGAAATAGATTGTGCCGATGCGAGAGCGATCTTCGAGTAGCAAGTCCATGATCGTCTCAATTGGATCTTTCCCGCGCATCTTGGCAACGTCGGCGAGTGTCTTTCCAGTAAGCGGCTTGAGTTTATCGTTCCTGAAGCTTGCCAATATGATGCGATCGGGAGAGCCAGACAACAGGTACAGATTTTCCCACTCGTTTGTCGGCGTGCGAACTGCCTCAGCGATCTTCTGGCGCATCGCCGGATCCTGAAGACGCTTATAGGCGGCGTCGCGTCCACCATCAAAAACCCACGGCGGCAATGACGCATCCAGGCCTGTTCCACCAGCCGGGTAAGTGTACATATCGGCGGTGATCTTCACGCCATGCCTGCGCGCGTCTTCGATCATTTTGATTACTTGATCCATCTTAGGCCAGTTGGCTTCACCCGATGCTTTGAGGTGATAGATCTCTGCCGGCAGACCGGCTTCACGACTGATGCGAATCGTTTCTTGCACAGCTTCGATCAACTGTGCTCCTTCACTACGCATGTGTGCTGTGTATTTGCCCTTGTACTTCGCCGCGACCTTGCACAGCTCTATCAACTCATCAGTCTTAGCGAAGAATGCGGGCGGATAGATTAAGGCCGTGGTGATACCCAGTGCACCAGCCTCCATCTCGCGACGTACCAGCTCGCGCATCTGGTCTAGTTGTGCAGGCGTGGGCGGTTTGTCTTCGAGGCCGATAACATATTCCCGGATTGTGGGAGCGCCGATGAACGATGCGACATTTTGCGAGATGCCTCGTTTTTCAAGATAGTTGAGGTACTCGGCCAGCGTGGTCCACGCGATGTCATACTTCAGATCGCCCTGTGACTGTCGTCGCCGCTGTTTCATTTCATCGTTAAGCGGACCCATCGAACTTTCGCCGAATATCTGAGTCGTAACACCTTGCCGAAGTTCACTCAACGAACGGCTATCTACAAGCCAGGAAGTCTCAGAGTGAGAGAGCATGTTAATGAAGCCTGGCGCAACTGCTAGCCCTTTGGCGTCAACGATCGTTGGAGCAGTAGCACGACTCAGATTTCCAACGGCTGTGATCCGATCACCCCTTATTCCCACGTCTGCTTTTACTGCTGCACGACCAGTTCCGTCATAAACCATGCCACCTCTGATAATGACGTCGAATTGTTGTTGAGAGACTGGGCCTGAACGTCCCTGCGCGTACGCCATAATTGTCAGCGCAAAGATTAGCGTCAGAGATAGAACCTTGTGGATGTTGTTTTTCATAGTTTGGGCCGAATTATGTCTTGCTCTTCGATTCATTGTCACCTGCACTCCCTCTCGCACTCCGTTAGGAGTGCAATGTTTATAGCTTGCGAACGAGAAACAGGTTTCGCACTCCGTTAGGAGTGCCATGTCTATAGGCATCGGTAAACCTTACCTTTTGCGCGCAGCTACAACAACGCGATCTCGAACCGCATGTGAGAATTCTGTTATGGTCTATCAACATCGCACTCCTGACGGAGTGCCGCAGCTCGCTGTTGCTGGTCTATAAATATGTCACTCCTGACGGAGTGAGACAGCTTAATCAAATCCGCGTCATCTGCGTAAATCTGCGGATGAGATCACCGCTTGTCGTACTCCTCATGGCAGCGCCACCAGACGTCCGACTCGTTGCGCCCCGCGGCTACTTGGATCCTACTAACGCATCGTCGATGATTGGTCTGGGCGATCTCCAAACTCTATGTTGATCGAGCCATTTGCCGAGGCTATGTTCCAAAACGCCAAAAACAAATCTACCCAAAGACTTATCAAATATTCCCTTAGCGCTATCTTGAATTGCTATCAGTTTCGGAGGTTTCTGTGAATCTGCATCACCGAAAAAGACTCGCCGCATATGAACTTGCCGGGCTCTTTACTTTGTTTATTGTTATCGGCCTCCAATTGTTCCTTTCAGTACGAAGGGAATCTCAGACGTGGGACGAGGGAAATCACATCTTCACCGGATATCGCACCTGGACCCATGGCGACTATGGTCTTAATCCTGAACATCCTCCCCTCGTGAAACTGCTCGCTACCGCACCGCTCCTATGGATGCAGCCAAAGACTCCCGCTCTTGAAGAACGCTTCTTCAAAGAGGACGCATTTCTTCGCGGCAAGGAATTTCTCTATC
Organism: Acidobacteriota bacterium; assembly: GCA_046725195.1. Taxonomy (GTDB): domain Bacteria; phylum Acidobacteriota; class Blastocatellia; order Pyrinomonadales; family Pyrinomonadaceae; genus PSRF01. The sequence continues at coordinate 11,426 of JBKOYD010000175.1, forward strand.
AAAATGACGCGGATAAGATTCTGGCGCGCACGCGCACTGCCGCAGCAACTCTGACCCTGCTGGTCGCGTTGGTCCTCTTCTTTGCGACCAGGGAGATGTTTGGAACCGGTGCTGCTTTCATCGCGCTCATTTTGCTCGCCTTTGATCCAAACCTCTTAGCACACGGCGCGCTTGTTACAACAGACGTAGGACTCTCCTGCTTCATGTGTCTTAGCGTCTATATGTTCTATCGCTTCGTGAAGGCGCCGTCGGCTTTACGACTGGTGGCAGTCGGACTGTCGGTGGGACTTGTGCTGGCAGTCAAACACACAGGCCTTCTCATCCTTCCCATACTCTTGTTACTCGCCCTTTGCGAGATCATTCGCTCCTTCTTCAACACGGATCGCAACAAGATCTTTCGCCAAGCATTAAAGGTCTTAGGTTCAGTGACGCTCGTCGCGCTGATCGGTTGGGTGGTCCTATGGTCCTTCTATAGATTTCGCTACGACGCACGCCCAGGTGGTCTGCATTTGAACCCACCTATGGCGGAGTATGTCAAAGGACTAAAACCACATGAAGCGTGGCCTATCGAGACGATGGCGCGCTTTCGGATATTGCCGGAGTCGTATCTCTACGGATTGGCCGATGTGCGACTGACGGCTATTTACTACACGAGCTACGTGCTGGGGAAAGTGTACGCACATAACGTGTGGTTCTACTTTCCTGTTGCTTTCCTGATCAAGTCAACGATTGGTGTTCTTGTCCTCTTACTTTTGAGTCTCGCTGTCATCGCAACGCGTCGGCTCAAACGCTGGCGCGAGATCTATTTTCTGCTGGTTCCAGTGATCTTCTATCTAATCGTTGCACTGACTGTGGGAATGAACATCGGTGTGCGACACATTCTGATCGTTTACGTTTTTCTGTATGCGACTGTAGGGGGCGCTGCGTGGGGGTTGATCCAGAAAAGTCGAAAGTGGGCGTACGTTGTTGGAGCCTTTCTATTGGTCCATGTGGTTTCATGCCTTTCGGCGTTTCCAAACTACATCGCGTACGGAAATGAATTTTGGGGCGGCCCATCTCAGACTTACAAGTATCTAACCGACTCAAACTCCGACTGGGGTCAACAGCTGAAGAGCGTCAAGCAATATCTCGATGAGCGTGGTGTGAAAGACTGCTGGTTCCTGTATTTCGCAGAAGGCGTGGCTGAACCGGAATACTATCGTATTCCTTGCAAACCTCTGCCTACGATTACAACCTTGTGGCTAAACCTGCCTATTGATGTTCCGACCTCGATAAACGGACCTGTGCTCATTAGTGCCAGCGACTTATCTGGTGTGGAATTCGGGCCCGGCAGCCTTGATCCGTATGGTCAGTTCAAGCTCCTCACGCCTACGGCAGTGATCGATCATGGCGTCTTCGTTTTTGACGGTAAGTTTGAATTGCCGCTGGCTGCGGCTCTTAGCAAGGTACAGAAGGCCCAGAACCTCGCTCAAGCAAAACAGTTCGACCAGGCATTACAGGAAGCCCAAGCCGCCGTCGCCTTAGCCCCCAATTCAATCCAGACGCAACTCGCGTTGGGCGACATTCTCCGCGACCTGCGCCAACCCGAACAAGCGCAAACCAGTTATGAAAAGGCACTTAAGCTTGCAAAGACCATTGAGCCCGAGTTTCAGATTCGATCAATTCCGAGTATTGAGCAAAGGCTGCAGTCAGTCGCAGGTGCGGTGCGGTAAGAACCATCCGCAAATTACACCGCTTACTCAGATTTACTTCAAATGCCTGGTGTTCCTTATTCAGTCTAAATC
>JBKOYD010000017.1:0-37603 GCA_046725195.1 Acidobacteriota bacterium
TGTCACAACCTTGCCATCGACCATGAAGATCACTTCAGGCGCCATCCAGCCACCGCCAAGTTTCTGATACTTGTTGAATTGGGTTTCCTGCGTTTGCGTTCCATCCTTACCGGTGGGGCGAAGCATTCTGACAAAGTAAAGATTCCCCTGATCGATCCAGAATTGCGGGAAAAGCAAGTTGCCCGCTTTGCGCCCACGACATAGACTGCTCGTTCAGCCCACGTATCTTCCCGGAATTGCGACAGATCGAACTTCAGCGCCTGCAATTTGATTCGCAGACTACGCTGATTACGCAGATTTAATATCCAAACGTTGCCGCTTTCCTGGTCTGTGTAATCGGCGTAATCTGTTGATGATTCTGATAACCCCCAGAGAAACAAACCCGCAACGTAAGTAAGGAGTACATCATGCCGCAAGTCAGTGCTACGCAACAGAGTACAACCGCAATTCGTCCGTTTCGTGTCGATATTCCTGAAGCGGAACTCATTGAGTTGCGCAATCGAATTAATGCAACGAGATGGCCCGAGCGGGAAACTGTCATCGACGATTCTCAAGGCGTGCAACTAGCAACTATGCAAAAGCTCGCCAGCTATTGGGCCAATGAGTTCGATTGGCGCAAGGTTGAGTCGAGGCTAAACTCTTATCCAAACTTCATCACCGAGATCGATGGCCTCGACATTCATTTCCTTCACGTTCGTTCTGAACATGAGAATGCGTTACCAATAATAATTACTCACGGATGGCCTGGTTCGATCATCGAGCAGTTGAAGATCATTGATCCACTCGTCAATCCGACAGCGCATGGTGGCACTCACGCTGATGCTTTCGACGTGGTGATTCCCTCAATGCCAGGTTACGGATTCTCAGGTAAGCCAACCGCGTTCGGTTGGGGTCCAAATCGAATAGCTCGCGCCTGGATCACATTGATGCAGCGTCTCGGCTACACGCGATATGTGGCGCAAGGTGGCGACTGGGGCTCGCTCATCACTGATTACATGGGAGTGCTTGCTCCTCAGGAATTGCTTGGCATTCACACAAACATGGCGGGCGCTGTTCCACCTGAGATTTCTAAAGCTCTTCAGGGTGGCCCACTTCCCCCTGATCTCTCTGCTGAAGAGAAACACGCGTTTGAGCGGCTCGACTTTTTCTACAAGAAAGGACTTGCCTACGCGCTGGAGATGGGGAACCGCCCGCAGACACTTTACGGAATCGCCGATTCACCTATTGGCTTAGCAGCCTGGATACTCGACCACGATCAACTCAGCTATCGACTGATCGCGCGCGTGTTTGACGGTGAGTCGGAAGGACTTACGCGAGACGACATCCTCGAGAACATCACGCTCTACTGGCTAACAAATACGGGTGTTTCATCCGCGCGCCTCTATTGGGAGAATAAGGTTGACTTTTTTGTTCCCAAAGGAGTCTCCATACCGGTTGCTGTGAGCGCATTTGCTGAGGAACTCTATCAGGCTCCACGGAGTTGGGCAGAGCGCGCTTATCCCAAACTCATTCACTACAACAAGCATGACAAAGGCATCCACTTCGCGGCGTGGGAGCAGCCGAAACTTCTTTCTGACGACGTTCGTGAGGCGTTTCGATCTCTCCGATAGGTGAAGCGACCCTAACGTGAAGTCGATACGCAAACTACCGGGCACTGACATCGCCTCGTACCAGGCTTCGACCTTGGAGGTTTGATTGTAGGGTGGCCCTCCGTGGCCACCCTCCCGCCTGGTTAATGCAACATCATGTTTGAAGAGGAAATTGTGATCGCGACGCAGGGCGGCCACGGAGGGCCGCCCCTACAAGGGCCGCGTCGTATCGACCTTGCCGTCTTTGAATACGTAAATTTTGCCGCCGGTAAAGAGGATGCCGTTGCCAGCACTTGTTGGTGTGAAGTCTATACGCAAACTGCCGGGCACCGACATCGCCTCGTACCAGGTTTCGACCTTGGAGGTCCCATCAGGTTGAAAGTTTGTTGTTTGCTGCACGAACGTGGCGGTCTTGTAGCACGATTTTCCGTACTTCTTCTGCATGGCCGCGATCAGTTCATTAGTATTCGAAATTTTCGCGTGTGACGTGGTTAGCAACGGCAGCAGAGAAATTGCGACTATCAAAAAGCAATATCTCACGTTCTCCTCGCTTTATCTGGATGGTCACACCGCTTAGGTTGAATTCTTAAACCGCAAACTCGTTTCGCACACAGGGAACGAACTCCCTGTTCCAACGCTAACAAACGATAGGTAGGAGAACCTCCTGCGACCGAGCCGTAACAACAGAATCAGGTAAAGTGTTAAGCACAAATGTAAGTTATGTCTCAGTTAACAATTGATCGGGATCGCAGTGCCGAAAGTCGCATTCACATAAGCAAAGAATGCTTGAGCCGAATCAGTGTCCAGACGGTAGTCGACATTCGTCGAGCGGCAGACCGTATCGCCGGTGATAGTAATCGCGGCAATTACCTGTTGACCATTCACGGTAAAAAAGTTCGGACCGCCTGAATCGCCAAAGCAAGTGCCGCCGTTTCCAGTCGAAGGATTCTGAGAAAGACGTAGGTAACCGGGATTCAGCGAATTAAAGCTTGAGAAAGCAAACATTCTTGGAACAGGATTTAGATCTTGAAAGAAAGGAACTCCCCCACCGACCACACGGTTTTGTACGCCATATCCCACAGGAGTAAACACCGCGGTCTTCAATCCATTTTGGACCCTAAGCTGATCGAGTAAGCCACAAGCTGGCAGCGTCGCGGGTGTTAACCCTGGAACATTCGAGTCCAATATCAATGCGCCAATATCGCCCGGATCACTCTGGCTCCGGTTGAAGTTAGGATTAGTGATGACGGCGCTTACTGCAGCGAGTTTGGTCGTGTTGCTGCTCAAATCTCCAAAAGGGATTGAGCCATCAAAGCTCACATAGGCGGTCCATCCACTCGGGGCAAGGTCCTGGGTGAAGAAGGAAGTGCAGTGGCCGGCCGTCAAAAAAACATTGGGAGTGATTAATGTCCCCGAACAGATTGGGAAGATCTGCCCTGTTGAGGGGGATTTGACAATAAACGCGCCCGTGTTGCTATAGGTACCGCTTGAATCCACAAACCCATATGTAATGGCATGGCTCCGCGATGTACCGATGAACAAAGCAGCGCTGACGACTGTCAAAATAAGACAGAACAAAACGACTGAGCGTCGCATGATGAATCTCCTTTTAAGGTGGTTCTGGACTGGTGGGGGGATTATAGACCGGATGCTTCTGCCAACAAACTCAATTCAGTTGTCGGGTTACATCGACTTCAATCGCAAAGCCTGCTGTGCGGAGCCCCGTAGGTTCTTGCTCCGAAGGAGCAAAATGTTTATAGCCGGTTGTGCCTAATAGAAGTGCGCGCTCCGTTAGGAGCGACATGTTTCTGCACGATGCCAGGAAGATATGTCGCTCCTAACGGAGCGAAGACAGTCCGGGCGGTGCACAAAGCTATAAACATGTCACTCCTCCGGAGTGATTAATATGCCGCTACGCGAATCCCAGTGCACGGCAGTCCGTGGATCGTTCAAGTCGTTATTAATAGCGACGCACCCCTTCCCTCCGGCGCACTTCGCGCGCGGAGGAGATTTAGCAACGTCGTTTGTAGATAGGACTTGAATAATCCCCAAACTGCCGTTTGGGGAATTCTGAATCTGCGTAATCTGTTACACAGATTTTCTTTCCTTATGATTTGTCCGAATCTGTGTGGTCTGCGTAATCTGTGGATTGGTTTTCGACAGTGATCTCGATGCCACACATCGCTTCGCATATAGTGCAGGTGCGGTAACGAGCCGTTTTTGACATAGAATTTCTATCCACAGATTACGTAATCTGTGGATGTCAATGTGTTTTAGCCATCGGTTTATGCCAACCCATCACACCCGCGGCCATGCTTTCAGCTGCGGTCGGCCAAGTGCCGCATTCATATTCTGTTAACGGGGTAGGATTGGTGATAATCGGATCGACCACACGCCAAGCTGCTTCCACACTCTCGTCGCTCGTAAACAACGACTTGTCACCGCGCAGCGCGTCACCAAGCAATCGCTCGTAGGGCAAATGTTCACGTTCGTTTGCGTGCCGAGCATTAAGCTCGACAGTCTCGCCGCACATCTCGTCGCCCGGCTGCTTGACCTGCGTACATAGCGAGATATTGACGTCGGGACTCAACTGAAATCGGAAATAATTGGACTCTGCTGCTTCGATCGTATCGAAGATCTCAATCGGTGGTCGCTTCAGCGTGACCACTACCTCAGTGGTTGAGACTGGCAGACACTTGCCCGCGCGAATATAGAAAGGCACGCCGGCCCAGCGCCACGTGTCGATGTAGAGCCGCAGAGCTGCGAACGTCTCTACTTGTGAGTCCGGTGCGACGCCGTTTTCCTCGCGATAGCCGCGGAACTGCGCCCGAATCACATCTGTGGGATCAATTGGCCTCAACGCATTGAACAGTTGCACCTTCTCGCTGCGCAAAGCATCGTGATGTCGTCCGGCGGGCGCATCCATTGCCAACAGAGCAACCACTTGCATTAAATGGTTCTGGATCACGTCGCGGATGGCGCCGACTTCTTCGTAGAAAGCACCACGTCCTTGCACGCCGAAGTTCTCCGCTTGCGTGATCTGCACGTTGTCCACAAAGTTGCGATTCCAGATTGGTTCGAGGAAGGTGTTGGCAAAGCGGAAATACAACAGGTTCTGAACGGCTTCCTTTCCCAGGTAGTGATCGATGCGATACACCGCGGCTTCCGGGAAGACTTCATGCAACGTCGCATTCAGCGCTCGAGCTGAGGCGAGATCGCGGCCAAAAGGTTTCTCCACTACAACGCGCGCATTGTTCGCGCAGCCTGACTGGCCCAGTCCCTGTAAAACGGTCGAGAAGACAGCGGGTGGAATCGCCAGATAGTGCAACGGGCGAGCGGCTCTATTCAGCGCCTGCTTCAGACGATCGTAAGTTGCTGCGTCGCGATAATCGCCATGGATGTACTGGAGCAGTGAAGACAGTTTGGTAAAGGCTCCAGAGTTAACATCACCGAAATGTTCCAGACTGTCACGCGCTCGCTCGCGTAGTTGGTCCAACGACCAGTCTTCACGCGCCACGCCGATGATCGGAATGTTCAGGTTACCTCGTTCAATCAACGCCTGTAACGCCGGAAAGATCTTTTTGTAGGCCAGGTCACCGGTCGCACCGAAGAAAACGAAAGCATCGGAGGTGGGTATGTTCATTCGATAGATCCTGTGTATTAAGCCGCAGCTATTATGGAAGAGACGCGAGATTCTAACCCTTTAGTAAGTACTCGTGAAACAATCAGATCTGCTCCGGAGGAGCAAAATGTTTATAGCCCTTCTAGCCTAATGGAAAAGCGCTCCGTTAGGAGTGCGATGTGTCGGCGTAACGACGCTGTACATGTCGCTTCTAACGGAGCGAAAAGCGGTGGGACTGAAGAAAGCTATAAACATTTTCCTCCTCCGGAGGAAACACTGTCCTCACGAGTTTGTGGATCGCATGAAGAGATCATTGCTACGCAGGGGGCGGCCACGGAGGGCGGCCCCTACAAACAGCGCTACTTGCCCCCTTGCAACTCTTCGTTTCAGATCTTCGTTCCAGTTAAGTATGACGATCGCATTCGGAGGGTTGCGAGCTTCGACAGTGTATTTGGGCATGACAAAGCGTTGCCCATCGGAGGAGACGTCGTAGTCGGCGATTATGTTGTAGGCTGGACCACTACCATCGTCAGCAATGAATTTCGAAAACAGAAACCTGAGGTTTCCAGCAACAGCTTGTGCGCCGATCATGCTGACTGCGAAAACTTGATCTCCGTTGCGAAAGAAAAGCTCTCGGCCGTTATGCCACCAGACAGGAGCTGTGCCGCCCTCGACTGAAATCTGAATTCGCGGCCCAGCTTGTGGATATGCCCGCAGGTAAACCTCTGTACGACCTGACTCGTCTGAAACATATGCCATCCAGTGACCATCTGGTGAGAATCTCGCACCGCCGGCGTTGAATGGTCCCTGCACTAAGACTTGCGGGGTGTCCCCGATCGATGTTGTACGACCAGATAGCAGCTTCGGGATCTGCAACCTCAACAAACAAAGTATGACCATCAGCTGATAATCGTGGCTTGGAATATCGCTGGCGAGTCTCGCTCAGCACTTGTTCGCTACCGCGACGATCAACCCAAACCAGAGACTGCGCAGCGTCCCTTGGGTCATCTGCCCTGCCTTCTACATATGCGAGATCACCGCCGTCAGAGATCGAGAACTGGACTCGGCCATTAGCCTTGAGACCCTCAACGTTTTCCTGGACCGTCACAGGCGGACCGGTAACCTCCAACCGTTTGAGGTCAAATGGGACCGCAACGAGAGTGCTACGTCGTGCGTAAACAATGAAACCGGGAGCTACATAACGCGCGAATACTCCACCCTTAATAATAATTTTGTGTTTGCCAGTCTTGCGGTCCATACTTCTTCTGCATGGCCGCGATCAGCTCATTCGTATTCGAAATTTTCGCGTGAGACGTGGTTAGCAACGGCAGTGGAAAAATCGCGACTATCAAAAAGAAATGTCTCACGTTGACTCGCTTGGTTAGGTTGAATCATCCACAGATTACACTGATTACGCAGACAATCCCACGAAAGGACTTGAACGATCCGCCACACTGCCGTGGGGATTTGTTTTGGGAAACCGTTGAAATGGTTGGCGATTCATGAGACTGCGTCTGACCCCAGGCTGAAGCCTGGTGAGAATGAGAGGGTTGCAGTGAACGGAGGGCAATTAGATAGAGACCAATGATGAGTTTTGCCAGAATGCAAGAAATGCAGAGACCGGTTTGTGATAGATTTGGCCGCTCTCGAAAATCATTTGTGCGGAGCCCCCATGATAAAAGCGAAACTAGTCATTGCCTTGGTCACAATCTGTCTACTGTCGACTTATGCCTTCGAAGTAGACGCACAAACCAAACGCCGTCGAACTCCAACCAAAGGCAATTCAACTAGTAGAAGCTCGGTGTCCGATGCCGCTGGAGCTGCTGCTGTTACAACTCCTTCCGGGCTGACTTATCTGATCACGAAAAGAGGAACGGGCCGTCAACCTAAAAAAGGTGAAACGGTCATCCTTCATTACACCGGCACGTTGACTAACGGCGTGAAGTTCGATAGCTCGCATGACCGCAACCAGCCTTTTTCATTCAAACTGGGCGTCGGACAAGTGATCAAGGGATGGGACGAAGGTGTCGCGAAACTGCGCGTCGGCGATCAGGCAATCCTGGTGATTCCCGGCAAGATTGCTTACGGATCCAAAGGCGCTGGCGACGTCATCCCTCCAGATGCGACATTGATTTTTGTAGTTGAGCTTCTCGACGTCAAAGCAAAATCGTTGACAGATATTTTGTCAAAAACGCTAAACGAAAAAGGCGTCGACGCTATGATTGCTGAGTTCCACAGCCTCAAGAGTGTTGCGGACCCGGATCTCTATACGAGCGAGTCTGACATCAACGGCTTCGGCTACAACCTCTTAAGGAGGCAACAACTGAACGAGGCGATTGAGGTGTTTAAGCTTAACGTTGAAGCGTATCCACAATCAGCAAATGTGTACGACAGCCTCGGCGAAGCCTACCTGGTGCGCGGTGATAAAGAAAAGGCGATTGAAAATTACAAAAGAGCACTCGCGATTGATCCAACGATGGAAAGCGCGAAGCAGGCATTGAAGAAGTTAACCGGGCAGTAACACGAGGAGCTACGCCGCTGTTCACGAGTGCTATCCGATACCGACTTCGTCACATATGAACAATCTGTATGAGAAGTTTCAAGTTGATTCCAACTAGCGAACAAGTTACTGGTGCACGCGAGTTCTTGCGGCGGTTTCTTAGACCCACGCGGTTGATACCAGCAGAGCGGATCGGACGCGATTCAGATACTCAGATATATCTAAAACTCGAGACTGAGCTGCCAACCGGATCATTTAAGCCACGAGGGGCGCTCTACGCCCTGATGAAGAATCTTGAACAGCGATCTATAAAAGGGATCGTCGCTGCCAGCACCGGCAATCATGGTGCGGCTGTCGCTTACGCTGCACGTCTCGCAAAACTTCCCGCAACGATATTCCTGCCGCAATCACCAAATCCGATCAAGCGCGCTCGAATCGTTGCACTCGGTGCGACCGTCAAGGAGGTTGAGTCGAAAGGTCAATCTCTTGCAAACGCGGCTGCGGCATTCGCAGAAGGTAACGATTATTATTTTCTGAATGACGCAAGCGATGAGTTGGTCCCTGTTGGTACCGCGACCATCGCCGCTGAAATCCTGGACGAACTGCCTACGCCTGATGTGATCATCGTGCCGATGGGTGACACTGCACTGATCCGAGGTGTGGCGGCGGAAGCAAAACGGCGAAGTCCGAATGTCAAGATTATTGGTGTGCAGGCTGCGCAAGCGCCTTCGTACGTCCGGTCGTGGCAGGAAGATCGTGTAGTCACGACGGATACGTGCGATACGATTGCGGATGGGTTAGCGACATGTGTCCCGCTCGAGCCCAATGTTCGGGCGATCCGTGAGTTGGTTGATGAAGTAAGTTTGGTATCAGAAGACGAACTGCTTCAAGGTATCCGCACGCTGCTATTCGAGGAGCATCTGGTAGCAGAAGCTGCGGGTGCCGCTCCTGCGGCGGCTTTCCTGCAGAACCCAACGGCTTATCCGGGCCGCAGTGTCGTGTTGTTGGTTACAGGATCTAACATTCCGTATGAGCTTCTTCGACAAGCGGCAATTGCGAAATAGATAGATCCACAGATTACGCCGATTACACAGAAATCATTTCTGTTGATTGATTGCGTTTTTGATAACTGAGCCATCTGTGAAACAAACGAGCAACTTCTTGTTTGCTTGGCAAGAAATTGTCCGGAGCCGCGAAGCGGCGAAATAAGGTAGCCAGGGGCAAGCGCGAAGCGCGCCGCCCCTGGATCAGGTTTGCTAATCAAGGTTCAGCCCTGAAAGGGCGACATAAAAATGGGACTCTATGTCCCCCTTCAGGGCTCGAACCTCGTGTTTCTCGATCCAGGGGCGGCGCGCTTTGCGCTTGCCCCTGGCTACCTTATTGCGCACCTTCGGTGCTTATATTTTTGGTTGCGGCTTAAGTCGCCCTATGTAATCTGTGGATGATCTACCCTCCCAAGGTCACGACTTGACTGACACGAAGCTCGCCCACCTTCACCACCGTGCCGCATACGCCGGCGTAATTCTCGTTCATACGAACAACAGACTTCATCACTTCACTGTGAGGCTGGAGTGAGTCGCTCAACGGCTGCAGCGCTGATCATTTATGCCTGCTGGTTGGGGCGCGGTCGTGAGCACGAAGCAATGGAACGTGTGATTGCTCAGCGGCCTATTGCGATACCGAATCGCCGAATGGTGAAGTTGGCAGACAGTTTGCTGCAGTTAGGTGGTCGGTTGCTACAAGCTCGCGACGACTTGTTGTTTTACGCCGAGTAGTGGATGCGGGCGTCGTAGGAGGCGTTCACATTCAATTCCGGTTCTGTAATTGGTGCTACAATTCCAGTTTCGCGCGGTTGCAGACATTTGTACGGGTGGCCCTCGGTGGCCACCCCATAGTGATAATTAACAACCGCATTTAGCTCACAATCACCAGTTATTGCGACGCAGGGGCGGCCACGGAGGGCCGTCCCGACATTTGACACCGCGCGATCAGCTCGAAGCACGCAGGCCCAGTCAAGCAGGAAAGAGGAGGTGTCGGCTTTAGTTGGCGAAGGATTCCGACAGTTCTTGCAGCAGTGCTCTAGCTTCGAGTAAGTCCGGTGTATCGAAGCCTTCAGTAAAGCTGTTATAAATCTGCCCAAGGAGACGCGAGGCTTCTTTCCTTTTTCGTTGGTCCTTATATAAGCGAGCTCTGCTCATAGCCGCGCGTAACTGCCACGACTTCGCTTGCTGCTGTTCAGCAATTTTGAGGGACTCATCAAAACAGCTCTCTGCCAGAGTCACTGTGATGGCTTGAACGCCGTGTCCACCTGTCGCCTGCGACGCGTGGTCGTGAGCATTAAATTGTTTGAGTAACAATTCCCCTTTAAGACGATATAACTCCGCTTGGTAGTACAGCTCGCCACTTCGATTCGCCACCTCCAGTGCTTCCTCCAATACGCGGAGTCCTTCAGAGGTTTGATTTGACTTGTCCAGAGCCTGAGCGAGCAAAGCCATAGATCGAGGACGCCCAATCTCAGCTCCAGTTGCCCGATGGGCAGCAACTCCCTGCCGCATTTGTTCAATGGCTTCTTTCTGCTGTCCCTGCTCGATCAACGCCCAGCCGCGCGTAATCATCGCATACGCCGCGTATGTAACCAGCCCGTGTTCGCCAGCAATTGCAATGGCAGCCTCGGCTTGCTCCTGGGCCAACCGTGGTTCACGACGAAGATGATGCAGGATCGACGCAAAGTAGAGGGCATGCGCGCGACCGTGTGGCTCGGATAACTCTCGCGCGCGGGCAAGGGCTTCTTCAATTCGCTTTAGCGCCTGATCTGGTTGGCCAATAAACCATAGTGCCCACGCGGCGTGACATGGCATACCAACTCCTGGATTCTGTGCATAGCGGAAAGCATCCTCCAGGTGTTGTAGAGGATCGTAGAGCAGGAGAGCTTTTTCAAAGTGCTCCAACGCCAGCGCGAACTCACCCATGTGAATCTGCGTCGTCTCCATCGCCCAGTGACCACGCATCGCGAGCACTGCATCCGGTTGGTGCTCAGCCAGCTCCAGGAATTCCGCTGCGATCTGGCGTGCGGTCTGTAAGTCTGCTCTCAAGAAATAAAATGTCCAGAGTCCCCAGAGAACTTCAGACAGATACGGCGTGTCAATGGCTAACTCTCGTGCTCTGAGGTACACGTCACCCACGTCTGCGTGCGCATAACCCTTCGTCGCAATCAACGGCACACCTAACGTAAGGTGGAGACTGAGTTCTTGATGATCGCGCTCCGCAGCCTCCGGTAATTTCATAACCATCTCGAGCCCATGTCGTGAAAGGCTGACTGCCTCCTTATACGCAAAGCATCGGATGGCATTCTTTGCCGCTTGCTCAAAATAACTTGCCGCTCGCTTATAATCCCGGCCTCGCTCAAAATGCATTGCCAGCTCTGCCGCAATTTCTCTGGCTCGTTCACCGTAGATCGCCTCACCAGCCAAAGCGATCTGAAGGTGCAGTTGCACACGCCTCGATGTTGATATCCGCTCATAAAGCACGTTCTGATACAAAGAGTGAACAAAACCGTACCGAGTAACCACCTCTCCGTTTGGTAGCTCTTGAACACCACAATCCTGAATAAGTTGATGTTGACGGGCCAGTTTTTCACACAACGCTTCTACCGACACTCGATCTTCTCCCGCTCCAGCGATCACCGCGAGCAACGAGAACTCTGCTCCTGCCACGCTGGCAACCTCAAGTATTCGTTGCTCGTTAGAATCGAGATCGTCGATCTGCTTTTCGATCATCTGCTTGATGCTGTCGGGCACTCCCACCTCAAGCTTCGTGATCTCTTCGGCCAACTCCCAACTCATTTCAGATTTGATGATTAAGCCTTTTGCCAACAGGTAGTCGACGGCATTAGCCATAAACAACGGATTTCCATCTGTTCGTTCGTGAATCACTGACGCAAGTTCGGCGGGGAATCGATTGGCAGGAAATCTTACCGCGAGATACTCAGCAATCGCTTTCTCGCTTAAGTATTCAAGCGGCAATTCCTGGCATTGCTGTTTTGCGAGCAGTTCCTGCTTGACGGCTCGGAGCGGATGCCCACTCACAATTAACTCCACAGTCCGATACGTCCCGATCAGCATTAAATGCGCCGGCGTTCGTTGTGTTGACAGGTATGAGATCAGGTCGAGTGTCGAGTAATCGCTCCAGTGCAGATCTTCCAGAACAAGCAGTAACGGTTGGTCTTTTGTCAGCACTTCCAGCGCATCGCAAATTTCTCGTAGCATTCGTTCGCGCGACGCCCCCGAAACCTCGCGACTCAAGACTTCACGTTCTGAGGCACTCACCAAAGACGGCATTTGCAAGAGCCACATTGGTGCGTGTGCACGCAGCACATCAATCACCTGTGGCTGCTCCTGGCACAGGCGGCCAATAGCGTCGAATATCGGAAGGTAAGCTTCACCCGTTCCGTATTGTTCGAGACATTGTCCTCGAGCGATTCGCGTACGCGGATCCGCAGCGGTGCTCTGCGCAAATGCGTCGACCAACGTCGATTTGCCGATGCCTGCTTCTCCGGTGACAAAGACTAACTGACGTGCGCCGCTGCGCATCCTTTGGAGCCAACCGCGCATGAGCGCGAGTGCTTTGTCGCGCCCGACAACTCCGAAGGGACGATCGCCGGTGTGCTGCGGTAGAGACTGGATGACCGCAGCATGTTTGATCGTCTCATCTGCAGCGATTAGTTCGGAGTCAGCGAGCTTGCCGATAAAGCGATAACCTCGATGATGAGCGGTTTCTATGAATTGTGGAGTCTTTGGATCATCGTCAAGGGCCTTCCGCAACTGCCTGATGATGACTTTCAGTGCTGCGTCACTCACGAAGGTATTTGGCCAAACAGCGGAGAGTAGTTCGTCCTTAGTGATAAGTTGGCCTGGACGTTCGACTAATAGGTTGAGGACTGCGAATGCTTTTGGCCTGAGCTTAATTACCTGTGAGCCTCGCCACAAACGCTCACTCGCCCGGTCCAGGCAGAAAGGGTGGAAGATAATGCTCGTTTCCTTGCCCACTATCGTCCTCTGAAAGGTTACGGAAATTTTACGGCAGGCTTATGACTTGGGACGCACGATGGGCCTATTCTCCACCCTTGATGGAAGGATGGCAATACAAGTTGGCCTTTGTAATCCAGCTTCGACCCGAGACTAATATCGAGGCCGGCCGATTGCTGTCAAAGTCGAACACATTTCATCTCATGCAGCGATGCACTTCCACTGTCTCGATGAGTTACTTGAGTTCAGCAGTTCTGACAGCAACGGCAATTGACTCGGTCATTGACTAGAAAACTCCAGTAGGACAATCGTATTAGGACGAGAAACCTAAGTTTGTGCAGAGTTAACCAATTAACGCTTAGTGACCACTCATTGGAGTTTACGATTCTCCATCACCATCGTGCTCATTGCCCGCTCCTAAACGCGCATTACCGAAAAGTAACCTCAGATCTATGCCAACGTTATGATTTTCTCAAAGGCCTTCTCTAAGCTTGTCCGCGCTCGATGAGTTGAATGGCTCAGGTGTTGAGGAACTTGGCCATGTCTCTTGCGAACGGAGTGCTAGTATGAGCGCGCGGCGCTTCGTTCGAACGAAGGTGAGAACTGGAGACTCGTGTTCTGCCCTGCGCTGGAACAAATGCATTGGTTCGGCGGACCCAATGCATCCCCTGGTCCCGGTTTCTCACCTTCATTGGCGAGTTAGGGTAATGAGGATGAGGAATGATGAGACTAATTAAGAAGCCTACAGACGTTGAGTACGCGCCTTACGCGAAGAGATATATAGGACTTTTACCTGACGATGGACTCGTGCTCGAGCACTTGCGCGAAAACCTGAAGATGACTTGCAGGTTTTTGTCCTTACTGGGTGAGGAGAAACTCCTTTACAGGTACGCACCGGATAAGTGGACCATCAAGGAAATCGTATTGCACATAGCCGATGATGAACGCATCTACACGTACCGGGCGTTGCGGTTCGCTCGCAACGACAGGACAGAATTGCCAGGGTTTGATCAGGACAGTTACGCGCTTTACTCAGACGCGAATCAACGCACGCTCGACGATTTACTTGGCGAATTGGCGACGGTCCGGGCAGCGACATTGTCATTCTTCAACTCGCTCAGCGATAAAGCTCTGGCACGAGTTGGGATTGCGGACGGTAACGTAATGAGCGTGAGAGCCATCGCCTATCACATTGCAGGCCATGAATTGCGACACATAAACATCATCCGTGAACGCTACCTGGCAGTCGCTCCAACGTAGCTCACACCACTGAAGCACCGCCAATTACAGGTTTGGCCACCCACCTAACTAGAAGGTTATGACTTGCTAATGAAGGCGCGACTATCTTTGCACGCGGCCGGCGGCGTAACAGAAGTGATCGTTGAGCCGATATTGATTACGCTGCCACCCACCGTCCAGCCCGCGAAGCGGGCGGCAGATCCAAAGCACGGAATGTCTGTCGCCCGCTGTGCGGGCTTTCGATTTTTTATGTGCAATCGATCCTGGGGTTCCGCTCGCAAAGCCTCGCTCCACCCCCAGGCTTTATGCTCACACGCGCTTCGCGCGTTGCTTCTATGTAACTTGCTGACAAGTTGGAGAAAATAGGAGTGAAGCACGAGCTGATCGTTCTGCCAGGCGTCAGTCATAGTTTCATTGGCAGGACAGACAATCAGACACGCGAAGCAAACCTAAGAGCACTAACAGCCACGTTTATCTTTTTCGATTGGACCATCGGCAAATTGTAGGGGTTGGCCCTAAGCGGCCACCGCTTCCCAAATTAAGGCTCCAATTAGACCAGGGGTGACCTTGTACGGTAGGCACTTCGATGATACGCTGCGCCGCACTTTCCGCCGCGATCTAATACAAAGGGGTACTCCAATGAGAACTTCTAGATTCGTTGCTCTACTCGCATCGATGGGAATCCTTATCTCGTTAACTCTTTCCCTGCCAACCACTCAGGCAAAAGCACCAGTCGCAGCAGTCGATCTCTCAGGGGAAATCAACGGAGCGCCTTACCGGATCAGGGTACCGGAGGTGTGGAACGGTACTTTACTCGTCTATGCGCATGGCTATCGCGACAAGGCTGATCACCCGGGTGAGATCGATAACCGAAACGCTGAACTTGCACCCGCCGCCGCTCTCGAAGCGCCGCTGCTGGCTCAGGGATTTGCATTGGCGGGTTCGGCATTCAAAGATAACGGTTGGTCCATCGAAGATGCGATTAAGGATACGAAGGACCTCGCAGTGTTCTTCAAAGAGAATGTAGCTGAGCCTCAACGAACTATTCTCTGGGACATTTCTTTCGGAGCCTTCGTTGGTTTCAAGAGTATGGAGCAGTTTGGCGGCATTTATGATGGGGCACTTTGCATGTGTGGCGAAGGCGCAGGTGCTACCCGACTTTTCGACAGCAGTCTAGTACCCTATCTTGCGTACGATGTTGTCTTTGGTATTCCATCTTCCTGGGGCACAGTCGGCGAAGTCAGAAACGATATTGACTTCGAAACTGAAGTGCTGGCTAAGCTGGTTCCGGAGCTGAATAATGCCGCAAACTTCCCGAAGTTTGAATTCATCAGGTTGGTAACTGGTACTCCGGGCCGGGGGATTACTCCGCCACCACCTCCCGCCTTCTATCCAGGATGGGTGTTTACCGATTTCTTTTATCTGACAGAAGCGAGGGCCGAGTTGCAGCGACGCGCTGGTGGACCATTCTCGCAGAATCTGAATCAACATTACGATCTTACCGCTGCTGAAAAGGCTTACCTGGCGTCTATAGGACTTCCAACTCCAGTG
The DNA here is from genome assembly GCA_046725195.1 of Acidobacteriota bacterium. Classification (GTDB taxonomy): domain Bacteria; phylum Acidobacteriota; class Blastocatellia; order Pyrinomonadales; family Pyrinomonadaceae; genus PSRF01. Next base: position 15,526 of record JBKOYD010000017.1, read on the forward strand.
GTCGATGCGTGGTTAGCTCAAATGAACGCACGAACAAATATCGAGGCGCTTCCGTCGGCTCGCAACTACGTACGCCACAACACTGATTACAATGGAAAAATCAAGCATCCCGTCCTAACAATGCACACAATCATTGATCCCCTCACTGTCGTTGCGAATGAATCGGCTTATGCAGAACTGATTGCGTCAACAGGTCGAGAGGATCTTCTCTTTCAGACCTACACAACTGGTGTCGGCCACTGCAATTTCACCGGACCACAAGTCCTGACGGCGGTAGGCGCAATCGATTTGTGGGTGCGCACAGGTGTACGACCGACGGCAGCATCGTTCCCAGCAGCATTGGGTTTCAACTCAGCTTTTGTACCACCTCCGTTTCCGCAACCTTAGGGTAGCAGTAGGCCCTTCGTGGCAACCCTGGGAACAGAATTCAACAACTAGAAGACGCAGCTCTGAAGGAGTTGCGTCGGCGCTCGCTATTCCCACCGTCGCAACTCCTTCAGAGTTGCGACTACTAAACGATAACTGAGGTAAGCATGGATCTGACAGACATCAATCAGCTCTTCAAATACACAGAGTGGGCCAATAACCTGGCAATGGATGCGGCAGCCAAACTGTCCGACGACAAGTTGCGGCGCGACGTTGGTATCAGTCACAAATCCATCTTCGAAACTTTGTTGCATATGGCAGGTGCTGAATGGATCTGGCTAGAACGATGGAATGGAAGATCTCCTGCCAAAGACGAAGCGTGGTCCCAATGGACGACACAATCGTGTGCTGACCTTGCTGTGTTAAGAGATCGGTGGAGCGAAGTGGTAAAACGACGTTGGAAATATGTGTCGGAGCTGGACGATGCGAAATTGTCGAGCGACCTTCCTTTTAAACTGCTCAGTGGTGATCCGAGCTCGATGCGACTGGTCGATCAAATGCAGCATGTTGCGAATCACGCGACGATGCATCGTGGTCAAGTTGTCGGAATGATTCGCCAGCTAGGAATAGATCCACCCTCAACGGATTTACTTTTTTATTTGCGAAGAGAGATATCGCCCAGATAACTAGGCGGCCGCTGTTGTTCCAGTCATTCAACCTAGTCATGTCGGAGCGCCTCGAGTGGTTCGACCCTGCTGGCTCGCAAAGCCGGGACCAAACATGCTACCAACGCCACAACCAACAACAACAGGAACATCGCACCAAACGCACGAACATCTACGGCCGGGACACCGAACAAGGTGATCTGCATCGCACGCCGAACCAGATAAGCGCCGATGAGTCCTATTAATCCTCCGATGAGCGCCAAGGTTGTTCCTTCTTTCAAAACGAGACCTATGACTCTGGATCGCTGTGCGCCCAGCGCGATACGCACACCAAATTCATGAGTGCGTTGCGCAACGCCAAACGCCATTACGCCGTAGATACCGACCGCCGCAAGTAGAAGACCCAATGCACCGAAACTTGCAAACAGGACGACGCTGAAACGAGGGATTGCCAACGATTCACTAATGATCTCATCAACCGTCTTTGCACCTGCGAGCGGCATATCTGCATCCACTGAATTTACTGCAGCGGCGATGCTACGTAGAAAAGCTTTCGGGTTGCCATCGGTCTTCAATGCGATTGAAGCGCGCAGCCTTGGGTTCTGCCAGAACGGCACATCGATCTCCGGATAGTCTTCACGCATGCCGGCCCCGCGAAGGTTGTGAAAGACACCAACGATTTGGAACTCAAGGGGAGCTCCTTGAGGAGTACTGGGTCTTGAGTCGTTGATTACGATTCGCTGTCCGAGCGGATCAACTCCTGGTAAAAAGCGGCTTACAAAATTTTCATTGACCATCGCCACACGCGTGCTCGTGTCTGTGTCCTGCTCATCTAGACTACGGCCTTTTGTCACGCGAATACCAAGAGTATCAACGTATCCGGCAGACACCATTTGCAATCCCGCTGAGGGACGTTCAGACGGATTGGCCACCGGCTGTCCGACAATGCTAAATCGCACGCTCGAACCTGGACCACCAGCGGGCACGCCAGTCATAACTGCAGCGTTTCTTACTCCTGGTACAGCCTGGATCTTCTCGAGCATTTGGTGGTAATACGATCTCATCTGATCAGGACCCTTCAGACGTTGGGCCGGTACCGGCAGGTTAAACGTCAGAACATTCGCGGATCGAATACCAAGATCTATTTGCGTTAAGTTCCAAAAGCTCTTAAGCGCAAGGCCTCCGCTCGCAAGCAAAGTCAGCGCGAGCGAGAACTCAGCTATTACGAGTACTCGACGAGCGTTACGTTTGCTACCGCCTGAGTCACTTCGTCCTCCCAACTTAAGCACCTCGTTGAGATCGAGTCGCGTCGCTTGCCACGCTGGTGCTGACCCAAACAACAAGCCGGCCAACGCGGTTACAGCGGTCGTAAAGATCAGCACCGGAACGCTAATTCTGATGTCTGCCTCGGAAGGTATCATCGTGCCGACGGGCGGCATGACTGCCTGTACGAAACGAACGATTGTTACCGCGAGCAGAATGCCAGCTAATCCGCCCAGGACTGCCAAAACCAGACTCTCGGTGAGAAGCTGTGAGAACACGCGAGCTCTTGACGCACCAAGCGCCGATCTGACCGCTACTTCGCGCTGACGCGATGTGCCACGCGCAAACAAGAGATTTGCTACATTCAAACAAGCAATCAAAAAAAGAAACCCAACCGCACCGAATAGAAGCCACAGGTTTCGACGAGTTGCCTCAGTCAGGAAATTGAGGTGTAACGGTTGGACGCTCACGCCAGTAGGAATCGGTTTTGGACGTTCGGTTTGGAGTTGTTGCGCAATTCCGTTCATCTCCGCCTGCGCCTGGGCTAACGACACACCATCTTTCAGTCGACCCATCACCAGTACTGAACCAGGGCCTGGTTTAGTCGGGTCGGTCTGGGCCACGAGCGGCACCCAAAACTGCGAGTTGAAACGATCATGAATGCCGGGTGGCAGGACACCGACGACTGTGTACTGTTCACCATTCATCCGGACGGGCGTACCAACGATGTCGCGATTCGAGTCGAAGGCACGACTCCATAGCCGATTGCTGAGGATGACTACATGATCCCTGCCGGGTTGACCTTCTTCAGGAAGGAAGTCGCGACCCAACATGAGTGGCAAGCCTTCCATTGTGAAGAATCCAGGCGTTCGCTGTGAGCCCGCGACCTGTTCGGGCCTCTCACTCGTGCCCACATTGAATGAGGCGCCTGCCCAGGCATTCAGGTCTTGAAATGATGAGCTTCGTTGCTTCCAGTCGACAAAGTCGGCGATTGCGACTGAATTTCTGTTTCCTTGTGCCTGGGACCACACCATGACGAGTTGATCTGGGTTTGGATAAGGCATGGGTTCGAATACCGCATACACAACGCTAAAAATCGCAGTCGTTGCGCCGATGCCCAGTGCAAGTGTTAGCACTCCAGTAAGTGTGAAGCCGGGAGTCTTTAAGAGTGCACGTATGCTGTAGGTTAGGTTTTGCTTGAGAACGTCCCACATGTCGGCTTACCTCTGGCGTAGGTGTTTGGGTTCCTAAGTTATCGGCACTTTAGGGGAGAGCAGACGCAGTTGAGCCACAGCTATAGATCAGATTGTTTTAGAGTGCAACAGAAAAGACAGTGAATGGTTGTAATAGTGCTTCTACGAATCGGTGCAATCTGCGGATGTTACCGCCAGCGATCACGAAGATTAATTTTGTAGGGGTGGCCCTCCGTGGCCACCCCTCGGTGGATTTGTCGGAACCTTGAATCGAAACGAGGGGCGGCCACAGAGGGCCGCCCCTACAAATCCGCCTTCAGCAAATGGGGGCGGTGTTCGTATAAGTTAATAATCAGCTCGCCAAAAATCGTATTGGCCCAGGCAAACCATGAGCGTGTAAATTTCTTGGGATCATCCTTATCAAACGCCTCGTGCATAAAGCCGGTGCCAGCATGTGTGTTTTTCAGCACTCGCAAACAATAGAGAATCTCCTGGTCATTAGTACTAGTTAGTGCTCTCACAATCACTCCCAGCGGCCAGATCATGTTGAGACCAACGTGTGGTCCGCCGATACCCTCGCCAGCTCTGCCGCGAAAGAAGTAAGGATTGTCAGCACTTAGAATCAGCGCGCGGGTCCGTCGATAAACAGGATCGCTCAAAGCGCAGCAACCAAGGTAGGGCAGCGATAAGAGACTGGGGACATTTGCGTCATCCATCAAGAGTTGATTTCCGAAGCCATCGACCTCGTATGCGTAAACCACTCCATGTCGCACGGTCCGTACTTTGCCGTGGATGTTAACTGCTTCACTTATTTGTTGAGCCAATGCGCGACATTCGCCAGCGAAGGTCTGATCTGACAGAACCGTCGAGAAAATCTCTGCCAATTGCTTGAGCGCCACAACCGCGAAGAAGTTCGCTGGTATCAAAAAGGGATACACACACGCATCATCAGATGGACGAAAGGCAGAGTGAATCAAACCGACTGGACGAGTCGGATTACCCAGTCCATTGAACGGAGGAGTGTCAATTGGATTATCTGTGGTGCGCTGAAATCTATACAGGCCCGGCCCATTTAGTCGTTGCTGTTCGCGAAAAGTCTTGACGATCAACCTACTAGCTTGCTGCCAATCTTTGTGGAAACACGACGAGTCTCCGGTCGTCTTCCAGTAAGAATGTGATAACCGAATGGGATAACAGAGTGAATCGATTTCCCATTTGCGTTCGCAGAGCTCTGGACTCAACGGCGGTTTGTCGTTAACTCCCCACGGGCACGCTTCCGCTCCGAAACTAAACGCGTTGGCATATCTGTCGATGAGGATGCAGATCGTCTGTCGATTAATGACTCCAGCGATCAGACGTTGCAGTTTTTTATCTCTGCGCGCGAGGGAAAGATAGGGAGTGATTTGGGCTGTTGAATCTCGGAGCCACATCGCATTGATGTCGCCAGTGACCACAAGTGTGTCGGGCCGATTATCGCGCACCCCGAAAGATACAGTGGTGTCGAGCGTGTTTGGAAAGCAGTTCTCAAATAGCCAGCCTAACTCGTGATCAACGATAGCTTGTTTTACTTCAACTATTTTTGCCTCAACAGCTTCACTGACAAACTTCCGTTGAGAAAGAGCGGGGCGCACGATGGGCAAATCACGTTGGGGTGACGCAGGGAAACCGAAAAGGTTTTTGGCGCCCAGCATGGCGCCAGTGCAAACAAGTCCCCGCAAAACTTCTCGACGCTGGTTCATTGTGGTTTTCGATTCAATGTGAAAGTGAGGAAAATAATATACCACCCAGGGAAGTGGAAGTTCAGATCCTTAGAAACGGCGTGATCATCGGCAGATTAGGCAGCTGACGCAGATTGCTGAGAGAGGCTCACCTCTACACTTCTCCTATTGTGTTCCCATACAAGTCGGATTATATTCCTATGGCCACGCCATAGGAGCCGCACACGTATGGGAAACAAAACTGAGATCTGGCAAGGGACACTCGCACTAATGATCTTGAAGACCATTGAAACGCTCGGGCCCCTTCATGGATACGGCATTGCCCGGCGCATCGAGCAGACAAGTGGAGATCAACTCTCGCTAAATTATGGAACGCTCTATCCCTCGTTGCTGAAGCTGGTGCAGGAAGGATGGATCGTCTCGGAATGGGGCGTCTCAGAAAACAACCGCAAAGCTAAGTTCTACAAACTCACACGCGCGGGTCGCAGACAACTCGCAAAGGAAACCGAAGAGTGGGACCGAACCACCTCAATACTCGCTAAATTCCTGACTCCGACGGAGGACAAGGCATGAGACAACTTCGCGCCTGGCTGTTGAGATTTAAAGGCATCTTTCTAAAAGGTGACCGCGAACGCGAACTCGCCGACGAGATCGAGAGTCATCTCCAAATGCATATCGACGATAACCTGCGCGCCGGTATGTCTCCGCAGGAAGCGAGGCGAGTCGCTGTCATGAAGCTGGGTGGCGTTGATTCGACAAAAGAAGCTTACCGCGATCGAAGCACCATCCCGTTTCTCGAAAGTATGGTCCAGGACCTCCGCTTCACTCTGAGACAGTTGCGAAAGAATCCGGCATTTACTTTCACAGCGACTGTAATGGTGGCCCTCGGCATTGGCGCGAGCGTGGCGATCTTCGCTTTTGTGGACGCGGCGTTGATCAAACCCCTGCCATACCAGAATCCTTCCCGTCTTTTATTCGTCACTGAAACGACGCCAGACATTCCCTTTGCTGCGCTCTCGTATCCCGACTACCTCGACTGGAAGAAACAAAACAAAGTTTTTGATTCACTGGATGTCTACAGCCAGCGCGGGTTTCTGATGAGCACATCAACGGGTATGGAAAGGATTCTGGGTGCTCGTGTCAGTGATGGATTCTTCCACACTCTCGGGATTACGCCTGCCATGGGTCGCGATTTTTATGCAGGTGAGGATTTGCCTGAAGCGCCTCATACGTTGATCCTCAGCTTTGCCTCATGGCAAAAGCGTTTTGGTGGTAAGCAAGAGATCATAGGCCAACCGATAAATTTAGATGACACTCCTTACATCATCATCGGAGTGCTTCCTCAAAACTTTCATTTCGCCCCGGTTGAAAACGCGGAGTTTTGGGTGACTCTTCATCCTTCCGGTGGATGCTTCCTAAGACGGAGCTGTCACAGCCTAAATGGCATTGCTCGCTTGAAGGAGGGTGTGTCAAAAGAAGCGGCGTTAGGGGATCTGAAGATGATTGCGAAAGATCTCGAGAGTCAATATCCGGATTCGAATCGGAATCAAGGAGCGACCGTCGGACCTCTCTCCGAATTAATTGTGGGAGATGTGAAACCGATTCTGCTGGTCCTTCTTGGCGGCGCCGGGTTGCTGCTTTTGATCGCCTGCGTCAATGTCGCAAGTCTGTTACTTGTTCGTTCGGAAACGCGTAGACGCGAGTTGGCCATTCGCCGCGCTCTTGGTGCAACAAGGGCGCGATTGATTCGACAGTTCGTGACTGAAGGATTTGTGATCGTCGTCTCAGGTAGTGCCATAGGCCTGGTTAGTTCTCACTGGGCCATGCAAATTCTGATTGGACTCATTCCTTCCGACATGTTGGCGGGCATGCCCTACCTCGATGAGCTCGGATTGAATTCTCGTGTACTAATATTTGCCGGCGTTGTTTCCATGTTTGCTGCGGTAGTCTTTTCGCTAACGCCGACGCTGCGGCTGGCGTCTTTAGAGGTGAGAGAAGGCATGACGGATGGCAGTCGTGGCTCAGCCGGAAGAGTCTGGCGCCGAGTTGGATCGAAACTTGTCATACTGGAGTTAACAACCGCGATGGTCCTGTTGGTAGGAGCAGGGCTGCTCGGCAAAAGCTTCTATCGATTGCTGCAAGTTGGTACGGGCTTCGAACCCGAGCACTTGATCACAATGAGGGTTACCGCACCACAGGCGAGTTACGGCAAGGACGAACAAGCTTTGGCACTCGGTCGACAAGTCGTGGACCGGATCAAGAGTCTGCCAGGTGTAACAACGGTTGCTCTCACGAGCACTTTGCCGGTGACCTTCAACGGCAACACAGAGTGGATCAGGTTTGTTGGCCGCGCTTACAACGGAGAGCACAACGAGGTAAATCAACGAAACGTGACGCCGGATTATTTTGCGACTCTTAACGCAAAACTCCTGCGCGGTCGCCCATTCCTCGACTCTGAGGACAAGAGCAAGCCTCGCGTCGTCGTCATTAATCAAACACTCGCGACGAAATATTTTCCAGGCGAGGATCCGATTGGCAAACGAATTGGCGACACGAAACTGAGTCCAGATTCAATAAAGGAGATCATCGGCATCGTCGACGATATCAGAGAAGGCCCGCTGGACTCGGAGATCTGGCCCGCCGTTTACTATCCCTTCAATCAAGCTCCCGATAGCGATTTTTCAGTTGTCGTCCGGACCGCACAAGCAGAACAGTCGATATTACCAACGCTCGCCGCCGCCATCCATGAGATCGACTCCAGGATCAATACTTCGAATGAAACAACGATGACGGAGAGAGTCAACAACTCGCCGACAGTTTACCTGCGTCGTTCCTCTACGTGGCTTGTCGGAGGCTTTGCTGCAGTGGCATTGCTGCTGGGAATAGTTGGACTCTACGGAGTGATTGCTTATTCAGTGAGTCAGCGTACTCGAGAGATTGGAGTTCGAATAGCACTCGGTGCCCAACGAGGTACAGTTTACCGGCTCATTTTGAAGGAGGCAGGTGCGTTGGCACTTGCAGGGATTTTAATCGGTCTAGGATGCTCTGTGCTTGCTGCGACGCTGATGCGTAAATTACTCTTTGGCACCCCGCCATGGGATTTCACAACTCTTGTCTCCGTGGCTGGCGTGTTAGGAATCTCCGCGCTGCTGGCCAGCTATCTCCCTGCACGACGAGCTGCTTCAGTGGATCCGATAAAAGCATTGCGCGCCGAGTGATCTGGATTTGATGAACTGTAGGGGTGGCCCTCCGTGGCCACCCCTCGGTTAATCTGCGTGGAGATTGAATTGGAACGAGGCAGTCCTGGCCCAAGTCGCGTCTCGCGAAGTAGCGGAACGGTTTTTACTTAATTTGAAAAAAAATAGATGCGCTTAACGTTGCGTCTGTATGTTCGCGGTTATCAGCTACAGTTCCGACGGCGCAGCGAGAGCACAACCTACCGGAGAGCATCCTTGCTCGTCTTCGACAAGCAGATAACAGAATGAAACTTTCTCTGCGTTCTCTGCGTTCTCTGCGTCTCCGCGGTAAAGGATTTGGGCGCACTTAAACCGCAGAGACGCCGAGAACGCAGAGGAAGCGCAGAGAGTTTCTAAGAAGACGGCGAGTACCCTGAGGTCGCGCGTTCAAACGGACCAGACGTAGGCTCACCTATTGCATTCCCTCAATTTCACTTATGATTCGCCGCATTCGAATCACGTGAAGCGGCTGATGCTCGTCAGGCGTTCGCGAAACTGTTTAAGAAGTGAAATGTTTCGGATGTTGCCGCATCTGTGACAAGCTTCAAAGGAGGCCGCACACTTGGTTACGCGACCGTTAGTTCTCATCCTCCTAACCGTTCTAGGACTCACCAGTCTACTCGTTACATCTGCAAATTTTTCCAGATCTCACGCTCGACAGGAACTGCTGCCGGGTAGAGGGCTGGCACAACATCCGTTCCTCTATTGCGGTGAATGGCAGCAGCGCGGCAAGTCGGAGCAGGTGATGTACATCGTGCGTGGAGGGCAAATCGTTTGGAGTTACTCCATACCTGCCAAGGAAGAGTATGGCGACTGCACGATGCTCTCAAACGGCAACATAGTCTTCTCTCGCCGGCTGAGTGCCAGCGAGATAACTCCTGATAAGAAGATCGTTTGGCACTACGACGCGCCTCCTAAAACTGAGATTCATACGGCACAACCAATCGGCAGGGATCGAGTTCTGATCATGCAGAATGGCGATCCGGCAAAACTGCTGCTTATCAACAAGAAAACAAATAAAGCCGAGAAAGAATTAATCCTGCCCACTCGTCGACCTGAAAATGTTCACGGTCAGTTTCGACATGTCCGCATGACGCGAGCTGGGACATTCCTTGCTGCTCATTTGGATCTCGGAAAAGTCGTCGAGTACGACCACGACGGTCGCGCGATTTGGTCGGTCGACGCGCCCTCTGCCTGGGCTGCCGTGCGACTGAGGAATGGCAACACGCTAATCAGCGGCAACCAGCATGGCTACGTGCGCGAAGTGAATAAGAAGGGCGAGACAGTGTGGGAAATTAATAAGAACGATCTGCCGGGAATAACTCTTTATACAGTGCAGGAGGTTTCTCGTCTCGCTAGCGGCAACACGCTGATTAATAATTGGAGCGGAAGTTTACCTCCGGCTGATTGGCCCACAGTTGTACAGTTGATCGAGGTAACTCCTGATAAGAAGGTTGTGTGGGCATTGAAGGACTGGAATGTCCTTGGACCAGCGTCTTCGACTCATCTTCTCGACGAGCCAGGTATTCCCGAGAAGCGAGAACAGCAGAGATAATTGTTGGTGCCCACTCCGCGTTGCGAAGTACACGTTGTGAGAGGTTTGCGAGAATTGGCACCAAGGGCGTGAAATGCGACGAGGGGCGGCACTCCGGAGGGCCGCCCCTACAAATGAGCCTGAATTTCACGTATGATCTGACGCGTCCACTTAATCACGATGGAGCTAATAAGATGAGCGACCGCAAATACCGTCAGCGCGGCTATATGGACAGTGATCGCGAGCCGCAGCGACCAAAGCCGCAATCAAAGCCACAATCACGACCCCAGGATCGTGAGGGCCCTCGCTCGCCGAAAATGATGGCATTTGGCGAGACGGTGAAGTGCGCTGCCTGCGGAGCTAAGGCTCCACCAAACATCGGCGTCGAGAGTTCGTGCCCAAAGTGCAACGCTGACCTCCACACCTGCCGGCAGTGCACATATTTCGATCCTGCCGCCCGCTTCGAATGTCGTAAGTCGATCCCCGCACGCATAGTGAACAAAAACGCGCGCAACACGTGCGAACTCTTCGCGCCACGAACTGTAGTCGAGCGCGAAACTTCCTCAGGCCCTCCGACGGATGCCCGTCAGGCGTTCGCAAAACTATTTAAGAAGTGAATCAATTTGTAGGGGTGGCACTCCGTGGCCACCCCTCGGTGAATCTGCCTCGACCTTGATTTGTAACGGAGGGGTGGCCACGGAGGGCCACCCCTACAATAAGAATCCTGTGTAGGGATAGAACTGAGGCACTGTGACGTAACCTTCGTGGACGGGGTTCATGGTGATGTAGTCGAGGTTCTCTTGCAAGTCGAAGTCGTTGCGGATGATGTGATCGAACAGACGCGTTTGCCAAAGACGCTTCTTGAGAAAATGTTCTGGCTTAACGCGAGGCCAGTTTTTTAATTCCACCACCTCAGGACGTAAGGTTGCTCGCCAGTCCATCAAGCTGGCGATCAATGGACGGTCCTCTTTTGGACCGGACTTGCTAACGCAAGTCGACGGCAGGATGACTTGACCGCTTTCAACGATCTCACGACTGCGCTTCCAATACTGCTGAGTGGTGTAACTCTTGAAGATGCCGATGAGATTTGGCAGCTTCTTTTCTGGTTCGCGTACTCCGGCGATGAAGTGCAGATGATCAGGCATCAACGTGAACGCGCGCAAACGCATGTGCTCTAATGTTTCACGGCTAAGTAGGCACTTGAGAACACTCTTCGCCATATTGACATCCGCGAACAGTGGACGGCGTAAGTCCGTGACCAATGAGATCGCACAAAGCTGCCAGGTTGAGTTGTAGTCATAGCCGAGAAGACGAAGCGTGTTGTAGCGACGTGGAAAAGGAAAATCGAACTGAGGCATAGTGAGGTACCTCGCAAGTGAGAATTTGAAGAGCGTTGAGATTATAGACTGGTGAGAGTTAAATTTGTGGGGGTGGCCCTCCGTGGCCACCCCACGTTGAGTTTCAAAAATTCGTCGGCCCATGAAAGGCCCATGAAATGCGAGGAGGATGGCCACGGAGGGCCACCCCGACAGTAATGACGCTGGAAATTGTTCAGACGGGTGACCCGGTGTTGAGGAAGATCGCAAGGCCGATGTCGGTCGATGAGATCAGAAGTGCCTCGACCCAACATTTGATTGAACAGATGCGCGACACAATGCGTGCAGCGCCGGGTGTCGGTCTTGCAGCTCCGCAAATTGGTGAGTCGATCCAGCTAGCAGTGATAGAGGATCGCATCGACTACATCAAAGACATTTCTTCCGAGCAGCTCGCGGCGCGCCAAAGATCACCGGTCGATTTCCACGTGATTATCAATCCGAAGATCTCGATTGTCGGCGAAACGACCGTAGACTTTTTTGAAGGGTGTCTCAGCGTCGCAGGCTTTGCCGCTGTAGTTCGTCGCGGTGCAATCGTACGCGTGGAATGTTTGAATGAGCGAGCAGAGCCAATCACAATAACTGCGCAGGGTTGGTACGCACGTATCTTGCAACACGAGATCGATCATCTGAATGGAACACTTTACATCGACCGAATGCAGACGCGTTCATTTACTACTGTGGAAAACGTTGATCGGCTTTGGAAGAGTAGGACCATCGAACAGGTACGGAAAGACCTCGGCATAGATAGCTGACATCATAAGCGTCCGAGACTTTGTAGGGGTGGCCCTCCGTGGCCACCCCTCGTCGCCATCTCGGAGACTCAGGCAAAAATCGGGAGCCGATCCCACTAGGCGGCAGTCTGGATCTCGACGAAGGGCGGCCACGGAGGGCCGCCCCTACAATAACGTCCGTGAGAGAAACATGATTCTAAAAAGCACATCAGCATATTTGGTTTTTGTGTTTGCGATAAGTGGTTGGTTGATGCTCGGCTTTCATCACGCAGTCGGGCAAGATCGCGAACCGAACAAAGCTACATTGGTGGTTCGAGCGGACCAGACTGGGCCAGTTATCAACAAAAACATCTACGGACAGTTTGCTGAACACCTGGGAAGGCTAATCTACGAAGGCCTTTGGGTGGGCGAAGATTCACCAATCCTGAACACGCGCGGTCTGCGGAATGATGTTGTCGCCGCGCTCAAAGACCTACAGGTACCCGTGCTGCGTTGGCCCGGTGGCTGCTTCGCAGACGAGTATCATTGGCGCGATGGTATTGGCCCACGCGATAAGCGCCCCAAAAGACCTAATGCCAGCTGGGGTGGCGTTGATACGAACGCGTTCGGCACACATGAATTCTTCGACTTGTGTGAAATGCTAGGCGCAGAGGCCTATATCAATGGCAACGTCGGCAGCGGAACACCACAGGAGATGATGGAGTGGATTGAGTACATGACATCTGATTCCGATTCCACCCTGGCCCAACTGCGTCGCCAGAATGGGCGCGACAAACCCTGGAAGGTGCCCTACTTCGCTGTCGGAAACGAGACTTGGGGTTGCGGCGGTGAAATGCGCCCCGAGTATTACGCCGATGAGTATCGACGTTTTGCAACTTTTATCAAAAACTACTCCGGCAACCATGTTCAGAAGTTAGCAGTCGGATCGCACGATGACTATTACGAATGGACTGAAGTGCTCATGTCACGGGCCGCACGTTACATGAACGGACTGTCTTTGCACTATTACACTTTGCCGACCAGCGACTGGTCACGAAAGGGCTCGGCAATCCAGTTCGGCGACAAGGAATGGCACGCGACACTTGTCAGAACGTTGCGAATGGAAGAGTTCATCGAGAAGCATAGCGCGATTATGGATAAATATGACAGCCAGAAGCGCGTGGGGCTGATGGTAGATGAGTGGGGAACCTGGTACGACCGCGAGCCGGGAAGAGACATGGGCGCGTTATACCAGCAGAACACACTTCGTGATGCTGTGGTTGCTGGAATCAATCTGAACATCTTCAACCGGCATGCTGATCGGGTGCAGATGGCCAATATCGCGCAGATGGTCAACGTGCTACAGGCGATGATACTGACTGACAAAGAGAAGATGATTCTGACGCCGACGTACTACGTCTTCAAGATGTACAAGGTGCATCAGGGAGCGACTCTGATTCCAGTTGAGTTGACCGCGCCGGCGTACAAAGTAGACCAGGCGTCAGTGCCGGCCCTCAGTGTTTCTGCGTCGCGTGATAAAGACGGGAGACTCCATTGGTCGCTTGTGAATCTTGATCCGAATCGAGCGGCGGAGATCTCAGCTACTGTGCAAGGCTCGATGATTAAGAGCGTGACAGGTGAAATGCTCACCTCGTCACAGATGAATGCCATGAATACTTTCGAGAGTCCGAACACGATCAAGCCAGCCTCATTCAAAAACTTTAAGATTCAGGGTTCGCAGTTGGCTCTCGTCATTCCGGCAAAATCAGTCGTGGTACTGGAACTCCAGTGAGAATCATCCACAGATTACGCCGATAACGCAGATTTAAAAAGTGAATGGGCCCAGACGCTTAATCTGCGTCATCTGTGGATGTTAATGTCTAAATCCCAACCTTTACGGGTTTAGCATCCCAAATCTTGTCGCAGTATTCCTGAATCGATCTGTCTGATGAGAAATAGCCCATGCGTGCTACGTTCAGGATCGACATTCTGGTCCAGGACTCGATATCGCCAAAAGCATGACCAGCGCGCGATTGTTCATCAAGATAGGATTGGTAATCTACAAACAAAAGATACTCGTCCCGCTCGAGCAGCGAATCTACTAACGGCCGAAACAGATCACGATCTCCATTTGAGAAGGCTCCGTTTGCTATTAAGTCGATCACTTCGCGCAGTTGTTCGTTCCTATCGTAGTGATCCCGTGGGCGATAGCCATGGGCTCTCAGATTCATGACTTCTGAAATCGTAAGTCCAAACAGAAAGAAGTTCTCCACTCCAACTGCCTCGCGCATCTCAAAGTTGGCGCCATCCAACGTTCCGATCGTCAGGGCGCCATTAAGCGCAAATTTCATATTGCCCGTGCCGGATGCTTCCTTACCCGCGGTTGAGATTTGCTCCGACAAATCTGCTGCAGGATAAATGGATTGTGCGTTCTTCACGTTGAAGTCGGGCAAAAACACAACCTTGAGCTGTTCGCTAACCGACTTGTCGTTGTTGATTACATCCGCTATCGAGTTGATCAACTTTATGATCAGCTTGGCCATGAAATATCCCGGCGCAGCCTTGCCGCCGAAGATAAATGTTCGAGGTGTTGTGCTAAACGCCGGATCTATTTTCAGTTTTCGATACAAGCTAATGACGTGCAGCGCGTTCAGATGCTGGCGCTTGTACTCGTGAATACGCTTGACCTGTACATCGAAGAGTGAATCAGGATCCACAACAAGACCAGTCCTGGCCTTGATCAACTTTGCCAGGGTCATTTTGTTCTCACGTTTGACTCTCCTCCACTCTTCGCCGAAAGATCGGTCAGCAACGTGCTCTTCCAAACGTTTCAGTTGATCTGTATGGCGGATCCAATCCTCACCGATAGACTTTGTAAGCAACCCTGCTAATCCTGGATTACTCAATACCATCCATCGGCGGGGTGTCACGCCGTTGGTGATGTTTAAAAACCTTGCCGGGTACAGATCATAAAAATCGCGCAGCACACTATTTTTTAACAGCTCGGTGTGAAGTGCGGCGACGCCGTTGATGGCATGACTACCGACACTTGCAAGATGGGCCATGCGCACGTACTTCTGATCGTCTTCGGCAATTAACGAAAGACGTTGCACCTTCTGCTCGTCGCCAGGAAAGCGAAGACGAACCTCCTCGAGAAATCGCCGATTGATTTCGTAGATGATTTCGAGATGGCGAGGCAGGAGCTCACGGAATAGAGGCAATGGCCATGTTTCCAATGCTTCAGGCAGTAGGGTGTGGTTCGTATAGCCGAAGGTTTGCTGGGTAACGTGCCAGGCGCGATCCCAATCCATTGCAAGTACATCGACGAGCAAGCGCATTAGTTCGGCAACTGCGATCGATGGGTGTGTGTCGTTGAGTTGGACCGCAAAAAACTTATGAAATTCTTCAGGTTGATTGCCGGAGAGATCATTAATGCGGAGCATGTCCTGCAGAGAACACGAAACAAAGAAATACTGTTGCTCGAGCCGCAACTGCTTTCCTTTGTTCATCGTGTCGTTAGGGTATAAGACCTTCGTTATTGTCTCCGAGGCGACTTTCTCTTCGACGGCCCGATAATAGTCGCCAACATTGAAAGCTTCGAAGTCAAAGGATTCAGTTGCCTCCGCCTTCCAAAGACGTAGAAGATTATTGTTTCCAACGTTGTAGCCGACTACCGGCGTATCATAGGCCAGCCCTTTAACTACGTGGCGTGGAATCCAACGCACGCGGTACTTGCCACTTGGATCGACCGAGGTTTCGGTATAGCCGCCGAGACTTACTTCGAAGCTGATCTCCGGGCGCTGTATCTCCCAGGGATTTCCCGGAGATAACCACTTGTCGGTAACTTCAACCTGCCATCCGTCGCGTATTTCCTGATCAAATATTCCAAACTCGTAGCGAATCCCGTAGCCAATGGCAGGCACCTGCAAGGTAGAGAGCGATTCGAGATAACAGGCGGCGAGCCGGCCGAGGCCGCCGTTGCCGAGTCCGGGTTCTTCTTCCTGATCGAGGAGTTCCTCGAGATC
Organism: Acidobacteriota bacterium; assembly: GCA_046725195.1. Lineage (GTDB taxonomy): Bacteria > Acidobacteriota > Blastocatellia > Pyrinomonadales > Pyrinomonadaceae > PSRF01. The sequence goes on from JBKOYD010000017.1 coordinate 31,612, forward strand.
GAGTCCAAGATCTTGGGTTGCCTGTCGGACCTGGTCGTAAATTCCGAGATTGATCAGGTTGTTTCCCATTTGCGGTCCAATCAGGAATTCTGCCGACAGATACGACACGACTCTGACGTCATTCCTCATGAAAGTGCGAACCGTTTTTATCCAACGGTCCAACAGGCGATCGCGGATGGTGAGGGCGAGGGCCATGTACCAGTCGGTGCGCGTGGCAATTTCTGGTAATCGCGCACGACTGTAAAAGAGGTGGTCGATAATGTCGTTCTTGATCGACTCAGCGCTGTATTGGGGTTCGCTTTCCACGGTAGATCTTTGCCGGTGCTTTGTCATTTTTAAGCCTCAAGGTTTGCGCAGTCCATTCTAATGAATGCTTGTTTGGTCTACTTAAGATAGGCAAGATAGCTCGAAGCTGCATGGCTGACAATGGGGATACCACTTATTATGTTGATGCGCGGATCTTGCTAAGTACCGTTTCTTGTTGTCAATTGGTTCATGTCGAGTCTTGCCGTTAAAGCGCTGTTGGCAGTCCTAATGCTCGTGGTTGTGATGGGCGTGGTTCTTTTTGTGACTGCAGGCACAGTGGATTACTGGCAGGCGTCGGTGTACTTGATTGTCTTCACTATCACTTCGCTTCTAACCACAATCTATCTCATCAGAAACGATCCGGAACTCTTGAAGCGCCGCTTGCGTGGGGGACCGACGGCGGAAAAACGCTCCAGCCAACGCGTCATCATGGTCTTCACGTCTCTGGCTTTCATCGGGCTATTGGTCGTGCCTGCACTGGATCGCCGCTATGGTTGGTCCACAGTGCCGTTCTACATCGTTATCGCGGGAGATGCTCTCGTTGCGATCGGTTTCTACTTTATTTTTCGCGTGTATAGAGAAAACACCTATTCATCGGCCACCATTGAAGTGGCGGCTAATCAGAAGGTGATCGACAGCGGGCCATATTCAGTCGTGCGTCACCCAATGTACGCTAGCGCGTTGCTGTATCTGCTGGGCACGCCTCTCGCGCTCGGCTCTTATTGGGGACTGCTTCCGTTCGTCGTCGTGATTCCATTTTTGATTTGGCGCCTCTTTGACGAGGAGAAGATGCTCACTAGAGAACTTGAAGGATACACGCGATATAAGGAGCGAGTTCGGTATCGACTTGTACCGCGAGTGTGGTGAGGATCATCCACAGATTACGCCGATTACGCAGATTTCAGCTCAAGTAGTTGGTCCAACCTCGTCCCCGGTTTCAAAAATCGGCGTAATCGGTGCATCTGTGGATGACTCTTCGGTCTCCAAGTTATTATTCAGCTGCTATCAATGGAACCACCCAGATGATCCTAAATAAACTCCGCGCCAAACAGCGATTGATGTCTCTTCTAATCGCGTGTTGCGCATTGGCAGTGGGCTATGTGCCATGCCTCGCGCAGCAAAGCCGTCAACCTTATCTCCGAAAGCAAGGCGCGGCGACACAACTCATCGTTGACGACAAACCCTTTCTGGTACTCGCGGGCGAACTCGGAAACTCGTCGTCTTCCGACCTCGAATACATGGCACCAATTTGGCCCAAGCTGGCTGCGCTCAAGCTCAACACAGTTTTGGTTCCGGTCTATTGGGAGCTGATCGAACCAACTGAAGGTAAATTCGATTTTACACTGGTAGATGGTTTGATCCAGGAGGCTCGTAAGCACAACCTTCGGCTTGTGCCGCTTTGGTTTGCATCCTGGAAGAACAGCATGTCGTGTTATGCGCCAGCCTGGGTAAAAACAGATCAACGGCGCTTCCCCCGGTCACAAGACACCAAGGGAAACGGCATGGAGATACTCTCACCCTTTAGCAAAGAAAACGTCGAGGCTGACGCACGAGCATTCGCGGCTTTCATGCGACATGTGCGTGACGTCGATGCGAACAACCGCACAATGATCATGGTGCAAGTGGAAAATGAAATTGGGATGATTCCAGACTCGCGCGATCGCAGCTCAATTGCGAACGAGTTATTCAACCAACGCGTTCCGAGGGATTTGATGAACTACTTGCAACAGAACAAGGACCAGCTCATTCCTGAGTTTCGAAGCGTGTGGGCGGCAAACAATTTTAGGACAGAGGGGAAGTGGGAGGAGATTTTTGGCCGTGGACCGGGAGCTGATGAGATCTTTATGGCCTGGTATTTTGCGCGTTATGTGAATCGAGTAACTGAAGCGGGCAAAAAGGAATACCCGTTGCCGATGTTCGTGAACGCGGCACTAATCCGTCCCGGCTATCAACCTGGTCAATATCCAAGCGCAGGGCCACTGCCTCACCTGATGGACGTCTGGAGGGCAGGTGCTCCGGCCATTGGTTTCCTTAGTCCGGATATCTACTTCCAGAATTTCGCTGAGTGGACGAGGAGGTTTCACCGGTCAGGCAATCCATTGTTCGTTCCTGAAGCGATGCCGGGTCCATTCGACTCGGTTAATGCTCTTTATGCTATCGGTCAACACGACGCAATTGGCTTCAGTCCATTCAGTATTGATTCTTTAGACGCGGAGACGAGCACCGCGCTTACGGAAAGTTATGAAGTACTAACGCAACTAGCGCCCGTCGTGCTTGCCCATCAAGGAAAGGGTGTGATGGCAGGCCTGTTGCCGGAGGGTGCTGAGCAGCGTTTGCCACAGCAGTTGAGATTGGGCAACTACATTCTGAATGTAAGCTTCGATCGACCGACGACTCAGACTCCCAACGTGCTATCCGGCGGACTTGTAATAGCGATTGGCCCAGACGAGTATGTTTTCGCAGGCACTGGTTTGACAGTTACGTTTGAGGCTGCTGGGTCAGGCGATCAGTTGGTCGGACTACTTTCTGTTGAGGAAGGGAAGTATCTATACGGGCAGTGGGTTGCCGGGCGTCGTCTAAACGGCGATCAGACACACCAGGGTCGCCATTTACGTCTGGTGCAGGGAAAATTCGGCATCCAACGAATCAAGCTTTACCGTTACCGCTGACTGCATTTGCAAAGAGCGAAAATCCCACTCACGGCAGAGACTACACCGTCTTTGCTGTTGGTAGTATTTCTCCCCTTTCTTGTGGCCTTCGGATGCGGCGAGCATTAGACGATCTTATCCACAGATTACGCTGATGCCATAGATTATTGCTTAGATAATTTGTGTCGACTCACATCAACTATTCCACGCAAAAAGTCGCGCTAAGCGTCCTGCGAGATAGAGCTAGATCCTATAATGAGCCGTTCACTGTCAGCATTACGAAATTCGACGGGACGACGACAACCATCACTAACCAATGATACTGACCGGGAGGGGCCGCCCTGGCAGACAGGGCCCCTCCCTTCAACACAAAGCGGTTGGTCAAGGAGAGGTGGCTTATTGCAGTGCCGAAGTTATCTCAAGGCATCAAGAGCGGCTCTAATTTCCAGGTTATTAGGACGTTCGCGGTAATTCGATTCAATCTTGGCCCATGCGACCTTTCCTGTCTTGTCGATGACGTAAACAGCCGGGTGGGGAATGCCGTAAACTTTTTGTCCTTCGTACGCAGGATCGCGCAGACCATAAGCATCGATAATCTTGTGCTCAGGGTCGGAGACGATCGGAAAATTGAGCTCGCCTTTGCCATCCGCCGCGATCTTCTTTGCAAAGTCCTTGCTTACATCCGGTGGGTCCACGCTGATCGCGTAGAGCTTCACATTCTCACCGTTCTTCAGCAGGGTCCGTAGGGCGGCTAACTGCCGCGCACAAAATGGTCACCAGTACCCGCGATAGAAGACGAGTACCACGGGACTCTTTCCGCGTGCCTCAGAGAGAGTGACTTTATTCTTATTCTGATCTTCGAGCGTGAAGTCGGGTGCAATATCTCCAACAGCGACTGGGGTGCTGCGGTGAGGGTTAGTCGTCGACTGAAAGTTCGCCGCCAATGCTAACGACAGTAAAACGATTGTTGGGAAAACCTCTGCTAACACCTTCACGATTTTGCTCCTGAGAAGTCGGTAATCTTTTACTTCATTGCTAACTGCGCCAAGTTTGCCAATTCTTTACCAAAGACGTTCGGCGATCGCCAGGGTACGCCGATCAGACACTCACGGTGATGTACCTTTCCGACCCAGAACAATTTCCACCGGCACCCACATAGTTTTTCTTTCTGTACTTTCGATTTGAAACCCTGCCGTCTCCATAGCCTTTCGCACAAAGATCGGCCGGCAGTCCAGAAAATTCGGAAAATGTTTGTGCGTCCATTCGAAGATGTGCAGTACCGCTCCATTTTCTCCTTCTTTCGACATACTGACTACGGCCAACCGGCCACCAGGCCGCATGACTCTCCTGCATTCGGCTAGCACAAGAGGAATATCAGGTGTGTCAAACAGCTCAAGCGTAAAGCTTGAAAAGATAGCATCGATGGAATCTGACAAATAGGGCAGTGACGTTGCGTCCGCGCAAATCATTTCTACACGGTCTCCGAGATGTTCGTCGCGGAGCTTTTGACGCGCCACGTCAATCATTTGATCGGAAATATCAGCGCCAAAGATTTTTCCGTGAGACCCGACCATTTTAGCGAGTTCGACGAGTGAAGTGCCCGTTCCGAAACCTATCTCGAGAACGCTTTCACCGTCTCTAACCCCCAGCTGCTCCAATCCAAACTTCCGCATAGGTTCTTCGCTGCTCTCAGAGAGGAAATCGTAGACTCTGGCGATCTTGTTGTAGAACGCCCTTGCTTCATCTCTGCTGCGCAACACACGCAACACGCCAGGCTGGTCCTGCTCTTTATCACTGGTAATGTATGACACTATATGCATTCAAGTATTAGGGTCATCATAACTTTTAGCGGTAATGCATATATGATGTCCGTATACCCAAAAATGGTGCCGGGTATTAATTTAGGAATTCTTAAGCACAAGAAAAAATCACGGGGACTTTTCGACATGGATGGGAAATTGAAAGACACGCATGCTAAAAGAATTGATAAATTTCTGGGCGAATTAATTTGGATGAGCCATACTCTTCAGGTACGGACGAGAAAACATTTCACTCTGGGGTTGTCATGAAGTTGGTCTCGGTTAATGTCGGTCTGCCGCGGTTGGTTCTAAACAATGGCGAGCCTGTTTCGACAGGAATCTTCAAAGAACCCGTTGCCGGACGCGTTATCTTGCGAATACTCAATCTTGATGGTGATCGTCAGGCGGATCTTTCTGTTCATGGCGGTCCGAGCAAGGCTGTCTACGCATATCCGTCTGAGCACTATGACTTTTGGAAGCGCGAGTTGCCGGCCATGGAGCTGCCCTGGGGCATGTTTGGTGAAAACTTCACAACCGAAGGTCTATTCGAATCCGAAATAAACATCGGCGACAAGTTTCGTATCGGCTCTGCGAAGATCATGGTTACTGAGCCACGCATGCCCTGTTACAAACTTGGTATCAAGTTTGGTCGACCCGACATCCTGCGAAGATTCTTACAAAGCGGTCGAACTGGTTTTTACTTTGCGGTCTTACAGGAGGGAGAAGTTGGCGTTGGCGATCAGTTCGAACTAATCGAGACGAGTGAAAGCGGTGTAAGGGTTAGCGATATCACGCGGCTATACGTGTGGGACAAACAGAACGCTGATTTGTTACGGCGAGCAATTGCAGTTAAGGAGCTGCCGGAAAGCTGGCGCAAATATTTTCAGGATCACCTTGCGAAGTTGGAAGAGGGTTGAAGGAGCTTAGACCAAATGTCTCAAGGGAAAATGATTTGCCCGGACTGTGGAGCTGAGATGAATCATCATTCATACACAACCTACTAAACCAACTGCCCCCCACGACGTTCGCCAATCCCACCGACCGCAGTCGGTGGTTCGTTCATATCCACGCTACTAAACCAACTGCCCCCACGAGGTTCGCTAATCCCACCGACCGCAGTCGGTGGTTCGTTCATACACAACCTACCAGACCAACTGCCCAACGAGGTTCGCTAATTCCACCGACCGCAGCCGGTGGTTCTTGCATATCCGACCTTCCAAGATGCCTCACCGATTCCTA
>JBKOYD010000036.1:0-32029 GCA_046725195.1 Acidobacteriota bacterium
GCCTTTCCAGACTGCCCGGCAGCATTTTTCTGCGAAATGGTCAACTGGCAGAGCGGATCTGGATTGGCCGGTACTGGCCCGGCCACAAAAGGATCGGCTATCAGATTGGGTCGCAAGTAAGTGCCTGGCGCCGTTGGGGCACTGCCACGAAGATTGGCAAGATCTCCGGTCACCTGCAGATTGTAAGGCGCACCGGAACGCGCCTGCATAATAAAGTTTGTCTGCCAGTTGCCAAGAATCCAGGAGGATGGACCACTCCTGAACCATCTCTTGCCTTTCCCCGTTGGCAGTTCATAGACCGTAGCCCAGGAGAGGAAGTGTGGAATATCGTAAGACGACACGCCACGAGCTGTGCTCTGGTCGTAATAGTTCTGTATGGTGGATCCTCCGCCTGGACCATTCTCAACATTGAAATAGCCACTACTCACGTCAATCGACTTACTCCAGGTGTAGGAAACCAACGTACTGAACCCGTTTGAAAATCGCCGTTGGAACTTCGACTCCAGCGCGTTGTAGTTGGAGTAGCCGATGTTCGTAGTGTAGGTGAAGCCTGCCGATGCCCAGGGCATCAACCGGGCAGCATCAACTGTTGGCGCCGGCGTACCATTCGGGAAAGCCCGGTTTGCAGCGTTCGCAAAACCTGCGTACGGCAGCCTGCCATTCTTGCTACCGACGTACGCGACGGAAATCATCGACGTCGGGGTCAGTTCGCGTTGCACTTCCACGTGCCATTGTTGTGAATACGGATCCTTGTATTGAGGATCATTCGGGAATCCACCTACGTTCCAGGGGTTGGTCGGCGGCAGTGGCGTTCCAAATCCCTGTCCCTGAATCTGAATGATGTTGAAAGCTGTGCCATTTGTGAAATTCGCGCTAGCGTTCGCATTGCCTGAGAATGCTGTTGCATCGGGCCACACTGTTGCTTCGAGATCATTCTGCGCGTACTGACTTCTTGCCGGAAGCGGATCCCAGTAGAGGCCGTAACCAGCCCGTATGACTGTCTTGGGATTGAGTGTCCAGGCTACACCGATTCTTGGTCCCCAGTTATCTTTGATCGGTGGTGGAGCAAAGAATCTCTTACCCGCCACGACGACATTGCTGAAGTGCGGATCGCTCTGGAAAGCATCAGGGATACAAGGTGCGCCCTGCGCGACGCTACAAAATGGAGGCATCTGGGTGGCGCCAATCGTCCACTTCTGATTTGCGAGATCCAGTGAATTCCACAGCCGATTATCGGTTGTTCTCGGTTGCGTGAGATAGTCATAGCGCAATCCAAGTGTCACTGAGAGGTTTCTGTTTACTTTCCATTCGTCCTGAATAAACGCCGCCCATGAAGCGTATTTAAACTGGACTGGACCGCCATGAGGGACCGGAAGTTGTGCGTTGAAGTTATTGGGAAATCCCAATAACGCTGAAGCGAGCGACAAGCCCGTTGCGCCCGACGCCGCCGAGGGAAGACGGGTTTGCTCGTCATTGAAAACATAAGTCTGGAAGGTATTCAGCTGGATTCGCTTTGCTTCAATATACCAACCTCCCGTCTTTATGCTGTGGTTACCACGAAGCCAGCTTAGAGTCGGAGTTACGCTCCAGTTAGGATTCTCTCTGAGCGCTGGACCACGAATCCCAAAGTTGCCGCTTCCTCCGGCGAGCCAGTTCTGCAGCGTGACCAACAGTCCCTGGTACTTGTCGACGTCTACAAACCCAAACTGCTTCAGCGGATCAAGGCCTGCCTTATGTTGATTCTGCTGACTTGAATCCACCCCAGGCCGCCCTGCATAGCCGGCGCGAAAGTCAAATATGAGACTTGGACTGAAAGTGTGCGTCCAGGCACCGCCGTAGTTTCGACCCTTACCGCTACCTGCGGTTGATCCATCTGTTCCAATCGGATTGAAGACGGTCACATTCTGTTGCGTGTAGCGGACGAAAATTGCGTCGTTGTCGCCAAAGCGGTGGTCGATCCTGATTTGATAACCGTTCGCATCATTGGTTGATGGACGGATTTGGGCGAAGTTGTTTGTCGGATCGCCCGACAAGTTTGGAGTGGGTGAATACGTGCGGAAGAAATTCTGCATTGGTGAGAAAATCAATGCTGAGGGAATCTTGAAGCATGGTGAACCGATAGTTTGATCCTGCTGCTTCTGAGCATTAACCGGCAGCGGATTACCTGAAGCATCGCAACGAAAAGGATCTCGAACAAAGTTACCTGCAACTAACCTCGTAGAATACGGGTTGTAGATCTGTCGCCGGAATGGCGTGTTGGTAAAGTCTCCATTTAGTTCAGCCGCGGTAGGCACATATGCCAAAGCAAGCGTCGGTTGGCTGTATCGCCAGCCGTCATAACCAGCGGAAAAGAAAGTTCGATTCTTGAAAATTGGACCAGTGATGGTCGCGCCAAACTGATTTTGCCGGAACGGTAATGGGCTATCCGGCACGCCCTGTCCCGGCTTGCATCTGGCGGTAGTACATACATCGAACGGATTCCGAGCATCGAAGGCGTCGTTGCGCACATACTCGAAAGCAGAACCGTGAAACGAATTGCCGCCGGACTTCGAAACCATGTTTACGACACCACCAGCAGCGCCGCCGTAGTCAGCTCGCGAATCATGGCCAACGACCTTGAACTCCTGGACCAGGTCGATGTTAGGAATCACGATGTAAGTTGGTCCTCTTACGTTCGTGTTGATGATTCCGTCAAAGAAGTAGAGCTTTGATCGGTTCTCCTGGCCGTGAAATGACGGATCAGAAAAACCCGAACCGGGAATTCCCACGTTACCTTCGACTCCGCCAATGGTTCTATTTTGTGATGTTGAGACTGGCGTGACGCCTGGCGTTAGCGTAAGCAGCTGGGTGAAGTTTCTGCCATTCAACGGCAGGTCTTGCACTACTTTTTCCGGAATGACGGTCCCAAGATCTGAAGAGGCTTGCTGAATCAGTTCGGCACCGGCTATCACTTCGACAGTTTCGGAGACCTGGCCAACTGTCAGGGCGATGTTTTGCGTTACTGCCTCGCTTACTCCGACGTCGAAGGGAGCACTTTGCACTCCTTTAAAGCCTTGCACTTCGACCCGCAACGTGTACATCGCCGGATTGAGATTGACGAAGTTGAAGTAACCACTCTCATTGGTTGTCGCATCAGTTTCAATCTTAGTGGCCTGGTTTGTCAGTTTTACAACCGCTCCCGGAACGCCGGCCCCATTCGGATCGGTCACGGTGCCACTTACTTTCGCATTCGCTTGCGAGAAGGCAACCGAGACCGAAACAATCATAAGCAACAAAGACGCAACGATTGTTTTTATCGAGAACATCAGCGTAGGTACCTCCCTGCAGAAGCCTGACTTCCGAAACGCGAGGCCGTGCGGGAACAGGACGGGCTTGCTCCGGCCTCAATGAGCGGGGAGTAAAAAGCAAGGAGATCTCTGTCCTGTCAGGAGAGATCCCCTTGGAGAAGTCGATTAGAATTCAAATCTAATCGAAGCCTGCATAATGCGCGGCGCCCGCGCCGCAGTTGCAGCACCGAACCGGGCGTTGGTTTGCTGGAAGCTCGCCGTGCAGACATTAGTTAACGAACAAGCCTGCGCGGGTGTCGGGTTAGCCACTACCAGACCAAAGGCCATGGCCGCATCGATATCACGGAAGTTGGTGTGGTTGAAAATGTTGTACATCTCCCATCGGAGTTGGAGCGATCGTTTCTCGCCCATTTTTATGTTCTTGTAAAGCGCCAGGTCATTGTTGAAGATGGAAGGCATACGTACGGAGTTTCTCGGCATGTTACCGATTTGGCCCGCTGCAAAGGGTTTGACGAAGCACGCAGTGTTGAATGCCCTGGGGGTTCCAGTGGAATCGACACCGAAGTCGCCCTTCATTGGATCACAAACGACAAAGGGCCGCGCATTAACCTCACCACCCGTGAAATCGGTTAGAGGAGTGCACGCCACCGTACCGGCGGCAATTTGGGCGGGAGTTCGAGTTGCCGCAGTGGACCCAACAGGACAGGGTTGACCGAAACTGATTGTCGCTGCCGTACTGCTGTAGGTTACCGTTAAGTTTTTGGGTTTACCGCTGGCGTAGGACGTTGTGCCCGCAATCTGCCAGTTATCGAAAACTGCAGCGACGAACTTGTTGTTGTTCATTCGCCGGCTCAAGGCAGGTATGTCATAGATGTAGTTGAAGGTGAAGATATGAGTCTGATCGAAGTCTGAAGGCCCATAGTTGAAATCCTTGTAAGGTCGACCAAACGAAATATCCGAAGAGTCGTCATTGGCGTAGTCAAACGACTTGGAATAGGTGTAAGCCAAACCGGCCTGGAAGCCCTGGGTGTAGCGTCGATTCGCTTGCACCTGCAGCGAGTTGTAGTTGGACGTACCACCCCAGGTAACCGTGTTGATGTCTCCGTAACCTCGATAAGGTCGCAAGAACTCATCGGGGAGCCGGTTACCGGTCACAGGACTAATGTTGTTGGTTCCCAACTTCGCGCCGTCTGGAACTCCGTTAATATTGATCCTCTGACCTAAATGACGCGCGAGCGATCCAACATAACTGGCCTCCAGCACGGTCTTGAAGCCAATGTCTCGCTGCACACCGATCGAAAAATTGTAAATGGTTGGCGTATGAGAGTTCACTTCAACGGCATTTAATGACGACGGCCTTGTTATTGCTGTGCCCGTCAAAGCCGCAAGCTGGTTGATGTTTCCGTAGTCGATGCTAAACGATCGATTAGCTGGTTGATTGTTGACCAAATTGCCGCCGGTGGTCCCACCCCCGACACGCGGTGAATGGTAAACGCCAGCTTGCATTCGAAGTACGGTCTTACCATCTCCCCAGATGTCCCAGGCCATACCCACACGCGGCTCAACGTCAATCGATCTGGTGATTCTGTATCCTGGAGGCGTATTGGGGTCAATGCCCAGGGCGAGTCCGTTATTTGGATTGCCGGTTCCCGGCACGATAGCGCCGATCAAACCTGCGTTCGCTCCAGTAAGGGGAATAAGCTGACCGGTAACTGGATTGCGTGCGCGTTGATTTGCCGTCGGGCACGGACTTGGAGGAACAGGAACAGTGCAGGCAGGCTCGTACAAGGCAACGGCCTTAGTAGGATCAAACAAGGTCGGATCGAAGTTTGATCCTTGTCCGTCGATTTGCTGGAATGGCGAATGGTAACCAAAACGCACGCCATAATTAAGCGTGAAGCGCCTGGTCACCTTCCATTGATCCTGAGCGTACCACTGGAACTGAGTCAGCCTGAGGTTTGTAAATGGTCGCGCTGTTGCTTCCGTGTAGTTTCTGAAATTACCTATGATCGCATTGGCGTATGCGTAACCCGTGTTACCAAGAGCCGTAGTAAAGTTGCTATCGTTACCGGCAAAGTTGAACACGCCGGACCACTGCCCGCCCGGCGCCTCACCGTTCTTCAGTCGTTCATAGTAGAAACCAAACTTCAGCGCGTGGTCGCCATGAATGATGGAAAGATTATCCGCGAAAGACGGTCGGATATAGTCATTACCAATCTCTCCCCAGCGGTCCAACCAATTGATATTTGCTACTCCGTTTGAAGGTCCACGAACTCCGCCCCAATTTGTGACTCTTGGAATAGTACCGAGATGATTGTTTTGCGGGAAAAGCTGGGGCGCGGTGTAGTTCAAAGCGCTTCTCTGCAACCGTTCTATCTCTCCGTCGCCAGGAATGAAGCCTTCGGAGTCGTGTCGCATGCCGAAGTTGAACTCATTCACGACACTTGCATTGAATACTCGGACCCAGTTGGCTGACCAGCCATCGTCCTTGTAAAGGTAGTGAGAGTTGATACCCCAGCGATTGTTGTCGTTTCCCGGCCATCCTGAAGTGCCCGTACCCAGATTGTCTGAAGTCCACCACTGATACTTCCAGTAGATGGTGTCACTGTTGGTTGGTCGTACGTCGAAACGAATGACCTTGCTGCGTTTCGGAACGTCGGTAGGACTCTGAGCTACGTAATTAAATGCACTGCCGCCCGTGCCGCCGAAGGTGTTTGGAAGTGGAAAGTAGTTAAGGAGTGCCACTCCACTTGGATTGAACCTTGCAAGGGGAATGATGTTCAGACCTGTAGGATTTGAGGCTGTGGCGCGGCTTGGATCCCTGAAACAAGCGCTCGTATCAGTTGCGCTGCAGCCCGTTCCCGGACTAGTGGGGTCACGAACAAACACTTTTTGGTTACTTGAATTAATGGATTGCGAGAAATCGCCTGCTCGTTCCAGAGCTGTCGGCACTGTCACAAAACGTGGATCATTCGGAGTGATCTGATGCGGCTTCTCGTATGAGAAAAAGAAGAATGCCTTGTTTTTCAACCAAAAGTCGCCACCCTCACCGAATCTCGGTAGCGGCAATGGTCCGCCAACATTGCCGCCGGGATACAGGTGACGATAGAGCGGTCTCGATAAGCCCGCCTTGTTGTTGAAAAATGGGGAAGCATTGAGCGACTCGTTGCGCAGATAGTAGTACAAACTTCCAGAGTATTCCTTACCCCCTCCCTTAGAGACAATGTTAATGATGGCGCCCCCATTATTTCCGTATTCAGCGCCGTAGTTGTTGCGAAGCACCTTAACTTCCGCAACCGCATCCTGGTTTATCGTGAAGCTCAGCTTGTTGGAACCGCTTGGTTCCCCGGCAAAGAGTCCGTCGATAGTCGGCACGGTCGAACGGCCGCGTTGTCCTGAAACATTCGGCAGGTCGGTGCCGAAGCCATCACCAGCGCCTTCGATGTCGTCGTTATTTGAGGTTCCCGGCAGCAAACGCAGGAGTGAAGTAACATCGCGTCCCTTAGTCGCGATCAGGTTGATTTGATCCGCTGTCAGCCGCGCGGTTAGATCGCTGCTTTCGCGTTCGACTATGGCGCCTTCGCTTGTCACGCTAACAGTTTCACTGACTTGTCCCGGCTGGAGTTTCAGATCACCGAGTGCAAGGTTTTCGTTAGCGCTCAAGATGACACTTCGCTGCTCAAGCGTTTGGAAACCCTGCTGTTCGACTTTCAGCGAATAGGAACCCGGCTGCAATGCGGCAAAACTGAAGCGGCCTTCACTGTTCGTGGCACTGACGCGTGTCTGAATCGTTTTATCGCTGGAGAGGGTGACCGTAGCACCCTGGATAACTCCTCCAGTCGCGTCGGCCACGACTCCTGAGATTGAGCCAGTAACAGTTTGTCCGTAGGCGCCTGCGCCAATAGTAAGTAGCGCGATCACGACGAACAAAATTTGCAGCTTATGACGGGTGAAACTAAGCATTGGGACTCCTCCTTCAAGTGGCGAATGCTCTTGGGCTATTACGCTTTAATGAACCGGAATTTGACTCGTTTAGTTAGAACTAAATTGTCTTTTGTTAGGACAATTTGAACAAAATGACGATGCCAAATATCAGCACTGCTAGTTTTAGGTTTTGGTCGGTCGTTAGGGAACCTTGTCTAACTGAGGCCGCCGACCAAGCCTCGGGGATCTGGGAAACTTATCCTCTATCCTTTTGCAGACGATTGGCCTGCTGCTGTTTCTCTTCGAGTGCGAACGCTCTTTGTGCGCGGACAATATGTTCGCGCATTGCCTCACGGGCCTCGTCAGGTTTTCGCGCGCGTATGGCGCGATAGATTTGACGGTGTAGCTCAAGAGCCTCATTGAAATCATGGGCCCGTTCTATCGTGTCACGACGTCGTTCATACAGGATCGCTGACACCATCTCCACCAGTGTCGCCAACGTCGGATTTCCTGATGCAGAAGCCACGGCCCGGTGAAAAGCAATGTCGTGCAAGAGAAACTGCTGAGGGTCTTTCAACGCCGCAAACATTTCAGCAATTTCTTCAGAAATACTCGCCAGTTGATCGCCTGTTGCTCGTTCTGCCGCCAAGCCGGCCGCTCCGACTTCCAGAATCGATCTCGTCTCAAACATGTGATCGAAACTAAAGCCATGAAGTTCGGCCAATAGACGTAAGGGCTCACTGTCGAGGGCTGGGGGTCCGTCAACAATGAACGTCCCCGCCCCCTGCCGCGACATCAGTACACCCATCGATATTAATGAGCTCAAACCTGCCCGTAGCGACGGCCTGCTGATTCCTAACTGTTTTGCAAGTTCACGCTCGGGCGGTAGGCGGTCCCCAGGCTTTAACTCCTCGCGTTTAATTAACTCGTATACGCGAGCTACAACCTGTTCTGTCGTTTGTCCGGAGCGAACAGGCTGGATGATTGTTAACCTAGCTAGCTGGGAATTGGTCATAACAATCTGCACCTAGGCTCCGCACTTATAATACCAATTTTGGACAGCGTCAAGGATTTTTCTGAAAAACGAGGGATTTCTTCCCTGCGATATCAAATTCAACATCATGGGGATTTGTGATCGGCCAACCAAAGCAAGGTTTCCAACAGATAGTAATCGCCGTAAGTCGTCATTCCGTCGTAGGGCCTCGTGCTCGAACCATGACGCAAAACACCAGGCGGCGTCTCATCTGCTCCAGCAACCGGTGTGAGGTAAAGGTCTATCAATGACTGCGTGATGCGTTCGCCTTCACGACGGTAAAGTGACCTGTTTCCTGGATCGGTAGTCGCTTCCGAAAGACGCAAGAGCGCTCCAGCAATTATTGCTGCTGCTGAGCTATCTCTATTTCTGAAATGGACCCCTTCGTCATGAAAATCGTACCAGGGCACGCCATCTTCAGGCAGACGATCGATGACAAAGCCGGCGATCTTTTCCGCAGTTGCAAGCAGGCGCGGATCTTTCGTCTCGGAGTAAGCAACGGTGAAGCCGTACAACGCCCACGCTGTTCCGCGCGACCACGCAGTGTCGGCAGAAAAACCTTGATGCGTATGTCGGTACACCCACTCACCAGGTTTGGCGTTGTTCTCGACTTTTAGATTTCCCCTTGTAGGTGAAAACTGCTGCCGGTTATCGCCTGGATTGTAGTGAACTGATTGGATAGTTGATCCGTCACTACGAACGAGCCACTGAGCCGACTTCAACGCATGTTTGAGTCCGAGCTCACGCCATTGCTGATCTCCGGTTGTCCTCGCCGCCCACCACCAGATCTGCAGGTTCATCATCGTGTCGATAATCGTATCGTCACCGTTGACCTCCCAGGACGCGACTAATTGAGTAGTAGGATTGTAGAGCTCTTTCAAACGCTCAGCTGCGCGAATGGCGGACGCGCGATACTTCGGATCCTTGGTAAGGTCGAACGCAAAAGCAGATGTGTAGAAGTTGAGGAAACCTGTGTCGTGGTGTTCGGTTCCCTCTTTGCCAAGCAAACGGGCGTGCCACAATTCAGCCCAACGTTTGAAGCGTTCATCTTTACTGTGGGCGTAGAGCCGCCAAAGCTCTGCGGGCCAAAAGCCGCCTGTCCAGGCGTAGCCTTTTTGTTCATTCCACTGGCCGGTCATGTGATCACCAGTGGTAAAGAAACCGAGTGCGCCGGAGCTGAAGTTGAGTTCGTCCGGCTTACTTTTAGAAAGAATCGGTTCCCACTTTCTGGCGGTACGCTCGGCTGCTTGAGTTAGCAGATCTATCGCCTGCCGATAAGTCTTTCGCGATGATTGTCCGAGCGTATCAAGCGGAGCAGACTGGGGTGCTGCACTTTTAGAGAGAACGGTGACTCCTATTGACTGCGAACGACGCATCGCGCGGTCTTTTACGTAAGCAACGAATTGCTCGCGAGTTGTAGCAGCAATCGATGGAAAGTTTAACGTGGTGTTGTTATTTTTCGACCTGGCGTTTGGAGCAGTGTTTGACATGTTCTCACTGCCCTCCTGATCCCAAACTGCTGAGACGTACCAACTCGTGCTTCCGTCTTTCAGTGGAACGGACACGAGCAAATTGTCAGCATCGGTGGGCAGTGGCGAACTTGAGGAAGGTAAGAGCAAAACCAAACCGAGGTTTTGATCTGGCAACGACTCAGTGGCGGTGGCGCCTGTCATCAGTACATGATGACCCCAATGGCCCAGGAGGTGATGAGAAGGACCAATTTCATTTTGGGTAACTTCACTTAGTCCCGGCTTACGTGGCAGACCGGTTACAAAAGTAATTCCATCTGCATTCTTCGCAATGATCCGATGCTCGAAGCCGCGTTCGCCGGCCCACACAGTCATTCGACTCGTCAAGTCAATTGAACGATTGCCGACTTTCCAACCTTTGTACTCGAGTTCCGCGATCGCTCGCACAGGTCCTGTACTAATAATTCGCCAGCTGCGTTCAGTTACATCGGCGACTTTTACGACCTTACCGTCAACGAGTGCGCCGACAGACCCGATGCCCAACGCATTTCCGATCTTGTAAATATCGCGGCCAAAGGGCGACTCTTCGTGGTAGTCATATTCAGGACGCCCGAACAGCTCCAGATATAAACCGGAACGTCTTTTTCCGAACAAATCAATCGCATTTCTCTTATCGAAATATATTCTCCAGGCGTTGATGTCTGACTCCCACCCGAGTCCTTCAAATCGCATCGTGAACTTAGCATTTGTGCGCGCCGGATAATCGCTGCGCAGACGAGCTATCGTGGCGGCGTCGCCATAGGCAATCGTGACGATCCGAGTTTGCTTTGGTTGAAGATCAATCTGAAATGCCAGTTCATCCAGTCTTTGGTCGCCGTCAAGATCATCTGCTTGCGACGGCAACTCAATAGTCTCCATCGTGCGAGCATCCTCTTCGAGCGTCGCCGCGTTGCTCGTCGTGACGATGACGTTGGCCGCCTGAAAATCAGGAGCAATCGGTTTCAGGTCGGCGACTTTTATGGTGACATCTTCTGCAACACGCGGGAAGTTTGCCCCGTTGGTGACAGCGAGTTTGATGACCTTAATTCGAGATGCAGCCGACAAGGGTTGGCCGACTAGAAAAAACAAACCGAACGTAAAAACGATTTGCACTACCGAGCGCAACATAATTTTGGGGCCCTTCGTTTTGGCGGTAACAGATTAGGTTCCGCTAATGGGTTGCCACAGAGTCTTGCTGCTGCCTTTTAGTGACTTGTTCATGAACTTTTCGTTCATGATCAGGAAAGCGCCTAGTCCATGAAAGTCGTTCGTATTTCGTTTGCGCGCGAAATAGTAGACAAGATCGGCGACATTTGTTCCTTCGCAGATGTCAATGATGTTTGTCAAACCATCTGGTCCAAGTGAGATCTTGCTCAACACTCCGGCGTAACCGTTTTTAACAACGTCTCGATAGCTCTTGCTAACGTAACCTCGATCGATTGCCATCGCCGTAACGTAGGTGTACATACTCGAGCTCGATGTTTCGAGCCAGTTATTCGGATCCAGTCCCTTATCAACGACCTGATACCAAAGCCCGGTCTTTTTGTCCTGATAGTTTCCCCAGGCCTTAATTAACTGGCTCAGCTGCGCGATCAGTTGAGGTCTCTGTGGGTGGTTCTTGGGGAGGAGTTCGAGGACTTCGATCAACGTCATTCCAAACCAACCCATAGCTCGACACCAAATCTCTGGCGAGTGTTTAGTTTCCTTGTCAGCCCAGGTTGTCTGACCACTCTCATCGTAAGCATGAAACATCAAACCCGTCTTCGGATCGTTTAAGTGGCTCGCATATACAAGTAGCTGTTTCGTGGCTTCGTCATTCGCGTAGGCGCTGTCACAAAACAAATTTCCGTACCTAACCAGGAATGGCATCGACATGAAAACGCCGTCACCCCACAACTGCCACTCGCGACTCTTTCCTGTTGCATGCCAAAAGCCTCCGTCCTTTGTACGCGGATAGGTATCAAACCGCTTTCGGATGCGGTCGGTGGCCAATTTGTATTTTGGATCCTTAGTTTCCTGATACAGCAGCAACAACAGGTTGCCCGGAAGCATGCTATCGAGGTTGTCGTACTTAATTTCGCTGACTACTCCCTGCGCATTAGTGTTTGTGACAACGCCATTCGCATCCACATGAGAATCAATCCAATCCTTTATGTATTGGAGATATCGACGGTCGTGAGTCCTTTTAAAGACCAGGTACTGACCATAAAGGTACAGCGACTTTGCGTAGCCCCAGCTGCCCAAATCCTTTGCAGTGGGGTAACGCTTCATGGTGGATTCGACCACGGCGCGAGACCAATCAGTTGCTTCTTTCGCTGGCGGTGAGGGTCGGTGGTTGAGAGCCGAGACAGGAAGCTGCACAAGTAGCATCAATGGTGCAAAGATAACAATCGTTCTGATTGAATGTACCATTCCGCGCTCCTGCAGTTTCAAAGGGTCGACGATCGGAGAAAAATCAAGTCTGCCGAATCCAGTCCCGTGGGAGACACTTAAGACAAACGCAGGGAAGATTTAATGGCCGACTGAAAAATACTGGTTGGCAGGTCGCTCACCGCCTGTGATAATTTAGGCGACCTAATTTAAAATATTGTTCTCAAAACTTTAAGCGGCAAAGCGCAAATGGTTTTGCCAGTTTTTGTCCGAAGCGCGAACAATATGGCTCCGCAGTTTTTGTTGTCAAGACAATTGTCTGACGCTGAGCCACTGCCGAACCGCTCGGTTTGAAGCGGTGACGTGTCCATTTCAATAACGTTCTAACGCTGGAACCGCAGGAGATAAGAAATGACCAAATCTCGTGACGGCAATGACGAGACGCAACAGTCACACGACCCGAGTAGACGAAAGTTTCTGAAGGGAGTCGGTATTGCGGGCGCTGGCGCAGCCGTAGTCGACAAGCTTTGGGTCGAAGCAGAAGCGAAGGAAGCTCAGGCAGCCACGCAGGTTCTGTCTGGAAACGTCAAGGTCGCGCTTGACGTCAACGGGCAACAACGCACGGTGCAGATCGAGCCACGAACGACACTGCTCAACGCGCTGCGAAATCATCTTGAGCCAGCATTAACAGGACCAAAGCTGGTCTGCGATGCTGGCACATGTGGCGCGTGCACAGTCTTACTCGACGGCAAACCCGTCTATTCCTGTCTGGTACTCGCGGTCGATGTTGGCAAGAGGAAGATCACCACAGTTGAGGGACTCGGAGCCCCTGACAACCTCAACTCCGTCCAGGCCGCGTTTGTGGAAAAAGATGCGCTGATGTGTGGTTTCTGCACTCCCGGTTTCGTCACTACTATTTCCGCCTATCTAAAGAAGAACCGCAATCCATCCCTCGCGGAGGTTCGTGAGGCATGTAAAGGCAACTTCTGCCGTTGTGGAACCTACCCGCGCGTGTTTGAAGCAGCTTTAGCGGCCGCCAAGCGCGGTATGAGCTCTGCCGATTGATTTTTTTGAGATCTGAGATCTCAAAGTGGAGATGCTTATGCAACAGCAACAGCCAACACCTAAGCCAAAAAAGAAAATCAAGGTTCCTCGCGTCGTCAACGGCATCGAGCAAATGGTGGAAATCGAAGTTGATGAGGATAGTGGGCCGGGATGGGGGCCCAACGATAAGCACACCTTGCTCAACCATAGGATTACCCGCGTTGATGGTGCATTAAAGGTATCGGGCGCTGCGCGCTATACGTACGACCAGCGTTTGCCAGGAATGCTGTACGGGCGAATTCTTCGTTGCCCGCACGGACATGCGCGCGTTATCAAGATGGAAACTGAAGCGGCGTCGAAGATTCCAGGAGTGCAGGCAATAATTCAAGGACCATTAACGGAACTTCGATTTGCCGGCGCGCCTGTTGCGGCAGTGGCAGCAACGACTCCGGAGATTGCCGGCGACGCGCTTCGGGCCATTAAGGTCACCTACGAAGTGCTGCCTCACGTAGTACACGCAAATGATGCCATCCGACCTGACGCTCCGAAGGTCGTTGGTGAACCCGAGGAAAGCAACCTCCAGAAAAAGGCGACGCAGGGCGATCTCAAGAAAGTTGAGGCAGCGTTCGCCACCGCGGATGCGATCGTTGAGGCTGAATACATTTCTTCACGGATTCATCATTCGTGTCTCGAAACGCACGGGATGGTCGTTGATTATCGCGGCGGAGACAGCGCGACCATCTACGCGTCAACACAAGGCACCTTTACGATCCCAGGCGACGCGGCCAAGGAGTTGGGTCTTCAGCAAAGTTCAGTGACCGCGCTCGTCGAACACATGGGCGGAGGATTCGGGTCCAAGTTTGGCATCGGTGTCGAAGGAATGTTGGCGTGCCGGCTCTCCAAGCAAACTAAGTTACCTGTGAAGCTAATGCTGACCCGCTATGACGAATTTGTAATGTCGGGAAACCGATCCGCCTCCTGGCAGAAGCTGAAGGCCGGCGTGAAAAATGACGGAACTGTTGTCGCTCTGCAGGCCCGACAATATCGCCTGGGCGGAATCGGCCAAGGCTCTCAGGCCGGGCAGCCTTATATCTATCGAATGGGCGACTTCTATCGCGAAATCTACGCGCTTCACACGAATGAGGATTCAGCGATCGCGATGCGCGCTCCCGGTCATCCACAGGCGTCGTTTGCAATCGAGTCACTCGTGGATGAACTGGCTTACAAGATAAAAATGGATCCAGTCGCCTTCCGAAAGAAGAACCTGGCCGATGCGGTTTATCACCGGCAGTTGGATAGAGGCGCAAAGGAAATCGGATGGTCACGAAGGAATCCGGTGGCGGGAGGTAATGCTGGGCCGCTGAAACGAGGTATCGGATGTGCCGTTGGTACCTGGGGAGGAGCTGGAAACAACCAGTGCAAAGTCGACGTGACTGTATCTCGCGATGGGTCGGTGCTAGTCGCAGTTGGCACTCAGGATCTCGGTACCGGTACACGTACTTACACTCGAGCAATTGTCGCTGAAGAATTCGGACTGCAGATGAATGACGTACGTGAGCAGATCGGCAGTTCCAAACTCGGCAACGCCAATCCTTCGGGTGGCTCTACCACTGCACCATCGTTGTCACCGTCGGTAAAAGACGCAGCTATAAAGGCTCGCTTACTGGTTTCAGAGAAGGTTGCGCCGTTACTCGGTAATGCCAAGCCCGAAGAGATTGTTTTTTCCGGCGGCAAGGTCTCAGCCAAAGGACAATCAATCGCGTGGAAGCAGGCGTGTTCTGCATTGCCCACAGCCGGCATCACAGCGCATGGCGAGTGGCGTTCGGATCTGTCGTCTCGCGGTGTTCACGGCGTCTGCTTTGCTGAAGTTGAGGTAGACGTGGAGACTGGTCATATCAAACCGATCAAAATGGTTCACGTTCAAGACGGTGGCTTGCCACTGAATCGGCTCACGATGGAAAGCCAGATTAACGGCGGTATGATTCAGTCACTCGGAATGGCTTTGTGGGAAGGCCGAGTTATGGACGCGCAACTGGGTATGCAACTAAATCCCGGATTTGGCGATTATAAGTTGCCCGGCAGCTTGGAAATGCCGGAGATGGTACCGATCATTGACGACGACGATAAGCGCGAAGCAGTCATCGGTATTGCCGAAGGTTGTATTACTCCGGCAGTTGGCGCGCTCGTTAACTCCGTCTTCAATGCGACCGGTTTGCGCGTGCGCGAGTTGCCGATCACTCCCGACAAGATCTTGATGGGACTTCTAAACGAAAGAACAATAAGCACAGCTCGCGGCTAGGTGTTTGCAGGCCGTTAAAACGCCGGGCTCAACTCATACTGACGCGTAGCGTCGAGGTCAACTGATCAGATTTAACGTTCGCCGGGACATCGAGAGGAAACAAAGATGAAAGCCTTCGAGTGGACCAATCCAACAAACATCAATGAAGCCGTTAAGATGCTCAACCCTGGAGCCTCAGCGGATATTGACGAAGCACCGCGGCCGATTGCCGGTGGCCAGGATTTGCTGACTACGATGAAGGATTACACGTCGCGGCCAACGCGCCTCGTCAACCTTAAGAACATTCGTGGATTGAATCGACTCTCCCTTGATGGGAAGGGTCTTACGATTGGAGCACTTATAACGCTTAGCGAACTCGAAGAACACCAGGGTATCCGAAAAGTTATTCCCGGTCTGTCCGAAGCGGCTCATTCGATCGCTACTCCGCAGATTCGCAACCTGGGCACAGTTGGCGGCAACCTCTGTCAGCGACCACGATGCTGGTACTTCCGACTTGAAGAAGTGATCTGTTTGAAGAAAGGCGGCTCGGAGTGTTACGCGGCTAATGGTGAGAACAAGTACAACGCAATCATTGGCGGTGGACCATCTTATATTGTCCATCCTTCTGATCTCGCTCCGATGCTGCTTGCGCTTGGCGCACGCCTAACGGTCGTCGGTGCTGAAGGCAAAAAGGTAATCCCGCTCGACAAGTTCTTTACGTTGCCTTCAGAAGGAAATCTGCGACGCGAGAATGTACTTAAGAACGATGAGATTATCACTGAAGTATTTGTTCCAGCTTCTCCGCTCACTCAACATTCAACTTATCTGAAATTCAAAGAAAGGGACTCGTTGGATTTCGCGCTCGCGTCAGTAGCTGCAGCGGTCCAGCTTGATGCCGGCAAGATAAAGGATGTGCGCCTTGTGTTGGGCGGGGTGGCGCCGATTCCATGGCGTGTACCCGCCGTTGAGAAGTTCCTTGTAGGCAAAACATTGAGCCCCGACGTTCTTGCAGAAGCGAGCAAGTTGGCTCTCGCTGAAGCGAAGCCACTCGAAAAAAACGCATACAAGGTTCCGCTGGCCCAAACGTTGGTGCGACGCGCGCTGGCGAAGGCCGGAGGAGCTTGATTGTAGGGGTGGCACTCCGTGGCCACCCGTCGTTGCGCAACAGAAGCCTCACGAGAAAGCGAAGGAGTAACACGAAACGACGATACCTGTCATGAACCGTCGGGTGGCCACGGAGTGTCACCCCTACAGTCAAAGTTTTCGAATTGGAGAATTCTTATGCCAGACAAATCAAGTGAAACAACTGCGGCTGCGGCAATCCAATCCCCGTTCTGCGGCTCGCTGCGCTCCAAGAAATTCTTCATGATGGACAAATTGGCGACCAGCGCCGATGAGTACCTGGACGCAGCCAACCATGTTTGGTGCTCTGAGACTCAGGAGGTAATTGGCCCCGACAATCAGCGAGTTGATACCGATAGATGCGTGCCTGGCAGGTCGTGCTACAGTTCTGCCGTCAAAGGCGTATAATACTTCGTGTTCTTTGTCTCTTTGTGGTTAGGTGGACTCCGGATTAACCACAAAGTCACGAAGCCACAAGAACATAGAGTCAAGAATTGTGGAGGTAAAAAGATGCGAAAAGTGTTGTTTGTGGCGTTGGCCATGCTCGTGGGTGTAAGCGCGCTAGTTTTCAGTTCAAGTGCTGAAAACGTTTCCGTGCGAGGCGATTACGTTGAAGTTCGTACCGCGAGCGTGTTCGCCGGAGCTTGTCACTATAATGGCGAAGTCACTACCACGGGTCGCGACGCAATGATGGCGTGGAATGTTACCTCGGGCGAATGGCAAGGCGTGAATCTGACTGGTGTTCGTGCAATGGCCATCATAAGCGCAGATGCCAATCTGTCAGAGGGCAATGCTGCACGTCAGTCTGAAGTAATTATCGACTCTGCCTCCCGTCCACAGGCGTTGGCAATGCTCAATGCGCTGAGAGAAAAATACGCCGCGTCGCTCGGGAAAATCGTATTGGTTCGCAATGCTCCCATTAGCTTTGCACGCAACGGTCGCACATACGCCGTTGCCGCAGACGATGCCGCCATCAACGTTGAAGCAATGCCGAACGATCTCTGCTGCAAGATGCCCAACCTCGTTTGGTACACGCCACTTGTAGGACTTGAAAACCGAAAGGTTGGTTACACCACGAAGGCATTGTATTCCGGCAATGCGGTCACTGAGCCTTGGAGTCGTTCAGGCGAGAACAGTGCGTTCTACGGAAGCTTTGCATTGTAAGATCTAATCCTCTCTTTTGGAGTCCGATGACCTCGCGGACTCCTTGCTCACTATAAAAAACAGATTGTAGGGGTGGCCCTCCGTGGCCACCCTGCGTCAACCATAAGACCCGTCGCGATCAATCAGGCACGGTCACATTCTTATTCGACGGTGGGGGAGATTGCGACGGGTGGCCACGGAGTGCCACCACTACAATCGGTTATGAAAACGAAATTCGGTAATCTCGTCCCTTAACCAGGTTTACCTGAACTGTTCTATCCGACGTGGGTGAGGGCAGTGCACGTATTCCCGCCACATTAGTGATGCGTTGACCGCGCGGTGGCCGTAGCTTGAAACTCCCACCAAAATCCGCGCGTAAGCTTACACGAGTCACTTTCCCGTCCTTCCAACTCAAATCAACTCGAAGCGCACCCCGCGCGCGCAACCCCTTAACGGAACCGTTGGGCCATGCTTTCGGTAATGCTGGCAGAAAACTAATCTCACCGGCATGACTTTGCAAAAGCATCTCAGCGATTCCTGCCGTTCCGCCAAAGTTGCCGTCAATCTGAAACGGCGGATGGTTGTCGAGCAGGTTAGGCAAGGTTGACTTTGAAAGGAGGGCGACGATGTTGTCGTGAGCAATGTCGCCTTCTTCTAGTCGCGCCCAGAAATTAATGATCCAGGCTCGACTCCAACCGGTGTGGCCACTGCCGGCTTGCAGTCTACGTTCAAGGGAAATCCTTGCCGCATTCGCGAGCGCCGGCGTTCCACGAAGAGTAATCTGATTGCCTGGATGTAATGCAAAGAGATGTGATATGTGACGATGACCAGGTTGCGGTTCATCGTAGTCCTCCAGCCACTCCTGCAGTTGACCGTGCTTTCCTATCTTGAGCGGTGCTAAGCGGGCGCGAGCTGCGTATAGTCGCTGTCGAAAGTCCGAGTCGACATTTAGAATCTCACTCGCCTCAATCACTCGACTAAAGAGGGCACTGCTAATCTCAGTGTCCATCGTTGGACCCATGCACAGCTTTACCGCTTGTCCATCCGGCGCCGTGTATTGATTCTCGGGAGATAGCGATGGGCCCGTGACGAGATGGCCATGTCCGTCATCGACCAGGTACTCGAGAAGAAACTGCGCAGCTTCCTTCATCACGGGATAAGCGCGTTGCTTTAGAAACTGACCATCCCGTGTGAACTCGTAGTGGTCCCAATAGTGCAAGCTCAGCCATGCGCCACCCATCGGCCAGAGGCCGGCATGTACACCATCGATCGGAACTGCATGGCCCCAAAGATCAGTGTTGTGGTGAATAACGAAACCGCCAACGCCATACAAGTTCTTTGCGAGTTTCCGGCCGTCATCGCGCGCGTTCTCAACCAAATCAAAGAGTGGTTCATGCAACTCTGATAGATTGCAGACCTCCGCCGGCCAGTAGTTCATTTCAGTGTTAATGTTGATTGTGTACTTGCTGTCCCATGAGGGCTCGAGTTTGTCGTTCCACTTGCCTTGAAGGTTCGCAGCCATCGTGCCCGCCCGACTGCTCGCGATTAGCAAATAACGCCCGAAATGGAAGTGGAGTGCTTCGAGTGCAAGATCGTTCTCGCCGGCTTGAATTCGTTTGAGTCGTTCGTCCGTCGGTAGATCAGGGGCTGAAACTCCCAAACTAAATTCAACGCGGCGAAACAGTCGTCGATGGTCAGCGACATGCGTAGCTCGCAGTTGAGCGTAGGTCTTTCGCCGCGCGGCCGACATATACTCAGAACATTTGGCGTCAGTATTCCTCTCGTGAAAGTTGGTCGCGGCGACAAACAACAACGTAGCATTGTTTGCATTTTCTACGCGCACCTCTTTGTTACCCACCGGAGTGCGCACTGTGCCGCCTTCTGAAACGGCTTGCACCGAGCCCTTAAATTTGACACCGACCTTGCGTTCCATTGCGTGTCGTTCGGCTCGCGTTATAGCTTCGCCTTCCATCACAATCTGATCGGGTTCGATAACTCGAGTTTCACTATCGCGTTCGCGGGTTAGAGTGGCAGCAAACGAGAGGCGTTTTGGTTTATCACAAGAGATATGGACAACAACTACCTGATCGATTGCGGAACAAAAGACTTCTCGAGTGAATGTAACATCGCCCAGGCGATACGAGACGCGTATGATTCCTGAATCGAGATCAAGTTCACGCATATAGCTCGTGGCGTTCTCGTGTCCCGGAAATGCGAGCAACAGATCTCCGAGTGGTTGATAAGGCGGCATCCTTTTGGGAATGGAGATGATTGTGCGTTCCGCTAAGACCTCGGCTTCTTTTGGTTTTCCAGCAAAAAGCAGCCGGCGCACCTCGGGAAGATTCTTTGCGCCTTCCGGATTGTTGCGGTCGCGTTTCTCACCGGCCCAGATAGTGTCTTCGTTGAGTTGAATTCGTTCGGAGGCTGTACCGCCAAATACCATCGCGGCCAACCGACCGTTGCCGATCGGAAGGGCTTCGTTCCAGTCCTTTGCGGGCTGGCGATACCAAAGCTTTAGATCGCTCCATGCGGATTCGGTGTTCTGTGAAGGTTTCTGCCGGCGGTCCTGAGCCAATCGAGTGAAGCTCCTGGGCCACAACGCAAGCGCTGACAGAAAGAGAAAATTTCGACGTTTCATCTCTTTGCTCTTCTTCTCACAGGCACTGGCCTGGAAGGAACCGGAATTAGTGAATTATCGAGACCGTGATTGAAATTACTGAAGTTGCGTGCAGTGGCTACGACTCTTGGTTCTGTAATCTGGCCCTGTTCCATCCGTACACCTCGCCATCTTGCCACGCTCAAACGTGAAGTGCTATAAGCCCTCGACTCGGCAGCATCAACATAAACCAATTGAACCAATCTTAGTTTTGCTGAACCAATTTGTAAGTTTCTAAGAGGCCATAAATGCGTCGTAATTCGTTACCTACTGTAGCTTCAATTTTCTTAATCCTTATCTGTGTTGTGGCGCCCTCGTTTGCGCAAAACGGCGTTCACGAGCTGCGCAAATCAGCACTGAAATCAACAGCACCCTCCGATGAGATTATCCGCCTTGACATCAACAAGGATGGTAAGCCCGACATCCTGGAGCGTTGGTGGAACGGAAAACGCGTTCGTTGGCTCGATGAAAACGGCGACATGCTGCCAACTGACACGCGTGGCGATCAGGTTGGGGATGTAATGCAGATTGACAAGAACGGCGACGGTTTTTACGACTCTGCACTCGACATTAATATCAAGTGGGCCGACAACGACGGCGATGGTCGTGCAGATCTACAAGCGTTCGTTACTCAGGGTCGCGAATGGTCAACCGACAAATGGAACGCCGCCGAAGCACACTGGATGGTGTTCATCGACGTCGAGAAGGATGGAGTGCTCGGCTGGCTCGATTGGGAGAAGTTTGATTTCGCTAACGACAACTGGGCCTATACAGGAACCACCGACTGGCTTCCTGATTACAACGGCAACGCGGTCTTCCTGAAAGTGCATCGACCACCACAATCACTTCCTGATCCCAGACTGAATTGGGAAAACCCTTTTGCGTTCTTCGATTATGACGGCGACGGCGTCAGTGAAATGGCGATGCGTTGGCTTGATCCCGTTCCGCCGCTTGATAAGGGCGTGACAAACCTAACAGGCGTCCTTAGCGAAGCTTTCGCAACGTTTGATCTCGACAACGATTCGACTAAAGGGAACGAGACGGATTACGACATGTCGCTGCGCGGTTCTGGTGGACCTGGAATTCCTTATCGCTCCTTCGTTCACAAATATCCGGCTCTTAAAGGCAACCCGAGATTCAACGATTGCTTTCAGTGGAACAACTGGCGCCAAATCGACGAGCTGATGTATATGCCGCACGAGAAGAGCTACGACGCCTTCTTTACCGCCGGCTGGACCAACATGTATTTCGTCTTTGATGAGGACGACGACGATCATCGCTGGGAGCGTGTGGAGATGTATTACCCGATGCACGGCTTCGGCGGCCCCAAGGAAATTGATCTGTACTCGACTAAACGTTGGCTGCGAAGTAATTATGCTGAGGAGGCAATGGCAGATCCCGGCGAGCGTCCCGGAATCTCGGGCCATCCGCAGGCCGACTCGCTTGGAGACCGTGGGGAGTTTGATGAAGACAATTCGGGTGGCGGTAAACTGTACGTCGGAGCCTTTGATCGAAAACTGCATCTGGCTGGCGCCGAGTGGGGCGCGTGGACTGTTGATAAGAACGGCGAATTCCACGGTGGGGTAAAAACTCCTTCGCCAAAGCCAAGGGCACCCCGCGTTGAAGAACTTGTCAAATACACCGATACGGATAACAACGGTTTTCTCGATACTGTCGAGTACGATTATGATGGCGATCGAACGATCGATTTCAGGTTCTCACTTCTCGATTACCGCACGCCCAGTCAACCACATCCTGACGTAGTTCCACTGGTTGATACTCGCAAAGAAGGCTGGAAGGGACTTAACGCGTTGTTCACCTCAATCGCAAACCAATCATTTCAAGAGGGATTGACGGTGTATCGAGCTGCATGGCGACGCGGGCTAACCACGGCCGAGATCGATAAGCTCGCGTCGGCTTCGGCAATTGGTGAACGTTACGACCATGGCTACTGGTTGAAAGAAAAGATCTTCAGACAGATTCGCGCCCGTATTAAAAAGGCGAAAACAGCTTCGCCAGCGCAAACAGCTGATCTGGAGAAACTCGAAAAGGATCTCGCCCGCTTGTATTACCTGGGACTATTTGAAGAATATGCGCGGCGCATTCAAGAGGTACCAGCTGAGTAACTGCTTCAGGGATCTCCATTGCCAATTGTCAGGTCAGGAAGGGGTTGCTTGCCCCCGCTGTTGCGTTAGAGTCACCTCAAAGTAAAGTGTTTCAATTTGCAATGGAGATCCTTGTAGTGCGACAGCGGAGGCAAGCCACCCTTCCCAACCTGACAAGTATGCAATGAAGATCCTTGTAGGGTGAGAGCTGGAGTAAGCCACCCTTCCTGACCTGCAAATCTGCTATTGAGAACACTGGAATGTGTGCAGATCTGAGGCCAATAGCTCGATCACAATCCATTCGAAGGAAAAGACCATCGCAGGCCGGTTGTCGCCAATGGAATCGAGACGTAACCGCGACGTGGGACCACCGTGGATGAAGAGCAAGTAGAATTGCGAAATGCGAATTGTGAATTGCGAATTTGAAGAGAGAGATAGGGTAGCTAATCTTATCAATCTATGAATGCGAAACGCCTTCTTCTTTCAATGCTTCTTGCGCTGCCGCTCGTCTCTATTGCTGCTGGACAAAGTTCGTCGCCGAACCGGTGGCCGAAAGTTCCGCCAGTCGACTTTTCAAGACTCAAAGCATCTGACTTCACGGACGACGAACTAACGCTGCCAAACTATCTTGCCAACTTTCACAAAGTAGCCAATAGCATTGTTGAAACGGGCGAAAACCGAGGTTTTATAGACGTAGCAGTCTGGCGTAACGCACAAGACAATAAGCCATACAACGCGCGTATTATGGAGAACATTCTCTCCCTCGCCTTTTTTTATTCCACGCAACGGCCGTGGAACCAGTATTACGGTTCACCGGCGGTGCGCGTGCGGTTAGAAGCGGCACTCGATTTCTGGTGCCGGATTCAAAGCCCCGATGGGCGTTTCAGTGAGTATGGACCTGAGCGCTGGAACCTCGCTGCCACGGCTTTCGCGACCAAGTTTATGGGCGAAACGCTTTCGTTGCTTCAGAAAGGACCGCCAATAGATAAGTCTCTACTCGACCGGGTGGTCAAAGCAGATCGTAAGGCAATTCACTTCGTGCTTACCGACCCAGACTTCTACAAGCACGGTAAAGACTTCACGAATCAGTTTACGAACGTTTGGGCGGGCGGATTAGCTTACCTTGCGCTCTACCGAGATCCACAGCTGGAATCACTTCTACGGCAGCGAATCATTCAAGACTCGTCGATTTTTCAAAGCCCCGTTGGCTATTTCTACGAGGCTAGAGGACCGGATTGGGGCTATAACCTGGGTACTCATCACAGCAATCTTTGGATGTCGTGGCACTACTCGCGTGGCACAGCATTGGGTAAAGTCTTAGTCGATGAGGAACGAAAGTTTGTTGAATGGCTGGCTTACAACGCAGTACGCGAGCCCGACGGGTCGGGTTTCACGTTGAACCGGGCGATCGAAACACGACAGCGGAAGCCCTTTATTGACGCCGAGAGTATCAGCCGCAGTCTCGAGGACCAGGGACAACGATTGCTTTCGTCCGAAGTCGTATTGGCACGCGCGTTTGCGCCAACCACGGAAGAGGTACGCGGCAACCGAATGACCCAGCGAGCCAGGCTGGGAGCGAACTGGCCGCCGTCGAATGGATTGGCCGTTGGGACCTTCAGCACTTTTTCCCCATATGCATTCCTTCATAGGTCGCACGTGAAGTGGTTTCCCAATGAAGCCCAGCGCAAAGCTGCGCTCAGCCAGTTGCCGTGTCTTGGACGCAAGTTTAATCATCAGCGAGTTGATGAACGCGAACGGCTAATATTCACATTCGTTCATCGGCCCACGTATTACGCGATATTCAATTCCGGACCACACCTCACCAGCCAGCAACGCTACGGACTCGGTCTGCTCTGGAATCCTGACATGGGTTCAGTTTTGCAGTCGCAAACCGGCACAAACAATGCGACCTGGGGAACAGTGCTGGGGCAAAACCTGATCCCATTTGAAGGCGACACGTTGAACGCCGAGTTCAAGATCAGCGACAGAACGATTGGTCCACTCGCAGGCAATCGAGATCTGCCATCAGGAGCTGTCACAATCAAGTATGAGTTTCCAGATCAGGGAGAGAAGACACTAACGTTCACAGAGTCTGAGATAGTTGTCGATGTGCAGCATTCGGGTGCGTTTCGAGAACAGATTCCGTTGGTCCTCGGAAACGGAGAATCTCTGAAGATAACTCCCGGTCAAGTTTTACTACGTCGAGGTACTGAGGTTTTCTCGATCAGCTTCGATCGCCAGGTTACAGCGGAGACAGTTGACACTGAACTAAAGGTAGGTCCGCGAAAGGTGGTAACGCTGGTTTTGCAGGCGAGAGACAGTCTGGTCTACAGATTGGCTTTTATCTCCGAGAAGCACTAGTCAGAAAGTTAAGCCGAATGAACACAAGGAACGTCGCAATCATCACCGGTGGCAGCAAAGGAATTGGTAGAGGCTGTGTTGAAGAATTTGTCGCCGCCGATTGGAAAGTCGTCTTCTGTTCACGCAATGCCGTGGAAGGTGAGGCTCTTGCCTCAAACGTAAGCAAATCTGATCAAGGCGACGCGACATTCGTTCAGTGCAATGTTGCTAATGCTGATGAGGTCAAGCACCTTATCGACGCTACGATATCCAAACACGGTCGCATCGACTGTTTGATAAATAACGCTGGTTGGCACCCTCCCCACCAACCAATCGACAACTTTTCAGTTCAGGACTTCCGCGACTTGCTGGAGCTGAATCTTGTTAGCATGTTCGTTGCTTGTAAGTTTGCCTTGCCTCACCTTCGCAAGGTTCAGGGCAACATCATCAACCTGTCGAGTCTCGTTGGTGCGATGGGCCAGCTTCACGCTGCGACGTACGTCGCTACCAAAGGCGCCATAACCGCATTCACGAAAGCGCTTGCTATCGATGAGGCCGAATATGGTGTTCGCGTAAACTCAGTCTCTCCCGGGAATATCTATACACCGCTATGGCAGGAAGCGATCGACGCTGCACCTGATCCGGATCAATGTCGCTTAGACGGCGAGGCAGCTCAGTTACTGGGGCGTATGGGAACGATCTCGGAAGTAGGCAAGTTGTGTTTGTTCATTGCGTCGGAAGCGACCTTCACAACAGGAGTGGACCACATCATTTCCGGCGGTGCAGAGTTGGGATATGGACGCAAAACCAGGAAAGGCTAATCCACAGATTGCGCCTGTTACACAGATATATATATTAGAAATGGTAGACGCACATTGGTTTAGCGAGCGAACTCTTTAGGGTTCGCCTCTGCCTGTTAAAGAATCTGTGTAATCGGCGCAATCTGTGGATACTCATTGCGTTCCTTTTGCGACACGGAAAAAAGCACGCGCTGCATGTGACAACGTCGCTCCGCGTCGATAGATCAACTGGAGCCTCCGTTCCAGCCGCATTTCTTTCACAGTTACTGCTACAAGCTGCTTACGTTGAATCTCAATCTGCGCTGTCAATCGCGGCACGAGTGCCACTCCTATATCTTGTTCTACTAGTCGCTTGATCGCTTCGAGTGTCGGCATCTCCATCGAAATGTTAAGTGGCGTTTTATACTTCTCAAAAGTTTTCACTACTCGCTCGCGATAAGGCGACGCGACGTTGTGAGCGATAAACGACTCAGCGCCCAGGTCTCGAACCGAAACTATTTGCTTCTCTGCCAGCGGATGCCCCGGCGCCACGATTAGGGCCAACTCGTCCATTACAACGGGAATTGAAGCAATTGCCTGGTCCGTCGGCTTGAAGGAAACCACGCCTATCTCCACTCCGCGTCCCAGTACTTCAGAAGCAATTCGGCTTGCCAAACTGCGCTTTACTTCAACTTTGATTTGCGGATGACGGGCTCGGAAAACCGTCAAGACAGGTAGGAGATACATGACGGTGTACTCATTTGCGCTCAGCGACAACTTTCCATGATGAAGGTCCTTTAGTTCCTTGATGGCGCGATGCGCACCTTGCCGCAAATTGAGCATTTGCTCAGCAAAATCAAATAAAACACGGCCGGCGGCAGTTAAGGTCCCATCTTTGGAGGAACGATCAAAAAGAGGCTCACCGAGTTCAGTCTCGAGCCTGCGAATGGCCTGGCTCACCGCCGGTTGAGTGCGATGTAGCGCCTGAGCAGCCCGCGAAAAACTCTGCTCTTTGGCCACTGCTATCAGTACTTCGAGCTGATTGACATCCAAGGTTGGATTCACTCCGCAGATTATTGGAATGGCAAGTCGCGCTTATCTTATCACAGCAGCTTATCTTTCTATAAAGATTATAACTTTGACTTCGGGGCCATCAAACCTTAGGATTTCCGAGGCTTGCCTAGGAGGGAGACTCATGCCACAAAACCGAGTTAGCATCTTTGATACGACGCTGCGCGACGGTGAACAGTCGCCGGGCTGTTCAATGAACCTTGACGAGAAGGTTCGGATGGCCGTGAAGCTGCAGCAACTTGGAGTCGACATCATCGAGGCTGGTTTTCCGATTTCATCAGAAGGTGACTTTGCGGCTGTTAGAGCTGTGGCGGCTCAATGCCGAAACGTTACTGTTGCTGCTCTTTGTCGTACGGCGAAACAGGATGTGGCCCGTGCGGCAAAGGCACTCGAAGGGGCTGTACATCCTCGTATTCATACATTCGTGGCAACCTCTGACATTCACCTTGAACACAAACTCAAAAAGACTCGTGCTGAGGTGATCGAGATGACTCGCACAGCCGTGCGGCAGGCCCGCAGCTACGCGGAGGATGTAGAGTTTTCCGCGGAAGACGCGACCCGGAGCGACATCGATTACCTGTGTGAAGTTTTGGATGCGGCTGTGGACGCCGGTGCTTCTGTACTAAACGTGCCCGACACGGTCGGCTACACAACTCCAATCGAGTTCGCGCGCCTTGTGGAACAGATTCGCGAGCGAGTTGTAAGAGACCGCGACGTCACCATCAGCGTGCACTGTCATAACGACCTTGGGCTAGCAGTCGCAAACAGTTTAGCGGCTATCGAAGCAGGAGCCCGGCAGGTTGAATGTACGATCAACGGCATCGGTGAGCGAGCCGGAAATGCTTCACTCGAAGAGATTGCAATGGCCTTGCGCGTGCGAGCTGATCGTTTGCCATTTGAAACGGGGATTGTCACAACTGAACTCTACCCGGCGAGTCAGCTACTCTCAAATATTATCGGCTTCGACGTGCAACCCAATAAAGCAATCGTTGGTCGGAATGCTTTTGCCCACGAGGCCGGGATTCATCAGCACGGCGTTATCAACAATCCGCTTTGCTACGAAATCATGACTCCAGAATCCGTTGGAGTTCCGGCAAACTCGCTGGTACTCGGAAAACATTCTGGTCGTCACGCGCTTTCGCTTCGCTACATGGAACTTGGCTATCACATCACGGCGTCAGAGCTCGATGCGGCCTACATTAGTTTTACGGATTTGGCCGACCGCAAAAAGCGCGTATACGACCAGGATTTGATCTCGCTGCTTGGCTCGAGTGCCAAGGCTCGTAGCGAAAAATCGACTGTAGGAGCGGCAGCGTAAAAAACATGTTGTCAGTGGTCCGTTGTCAGTCGTCAGTGGATAGCAAACGTTCCATACAAACCATAGACAACTGACAACGGACTACTGACAACGAATTTGTCTAAGGGGCAATAAATGAGATTCAGAATTACAGTTCTTCCGGGTGATGGCATCGGTCCGGAAGTGACCGCCGAGGCGGTGCGCGTTTTACAAACCGTTGCAGGAATTCAGGGCTACAAATTTGAATTTGATGAACAACCTATCGGAGGAGCGGCGATCAGGAAATTCGGCTCTCCGTTGCCACGAACTACTCTCGACGCGTGCCTGGCAAGTGACGCAGTGTTATTGGGCGCGGTGGGTGCACCCGAATATGATCGCTTGCCCGCAAATCAGCGTCCTGAAGCTGGTTTGCTTTTGCTGAGGCGAGCGCTCGGCGGCTATGCAAACCTTCGACCGGCGATCTCCTATCCGGCCATCGCCGCTTGTTCTCCATTGCGCACAGAGGTGGGTCGAGGTACTGACATTCTAATCGTTCGCGAGCTCTTAGGTGGTCTTTACTTTGGGGAACCGAGAGGTTTCTCAAGTGCAAATGGCTCGTCCGTCGCAACCAACACGATGCGTTATTCAGTCGATGAGATTGAGCGCATAGCTAAGATTGCCTTTGAAGCAGCGCGCAAGCGGAGAGGTAAAGTGACCTCCGTCGACAAGGCGAACGTGCTGGAGACCTCGCAACTCTGGCGTCAGACCGTCACACGAGTTTCCGAGAATTACGCTGACGTTGCACTCGATCATCTGTATGTCGACGCCTGCGCAATGCATCTAATCACGAATCCGCGACGCTTTGACGTTTTGTTGACCGAAAATCTATTTGGCGACATTCTTTCGGATGAAGCTGCAGTTGTTACCGGTTCACTAGGTATGCTTGCATCGGCGACGATTGGTGGCGAAGTTGGACTTTACGAACCTGTTCACGGCTCCGCCCCTGACATAGCCGGACAGGGAATTGCCAATCCGTTCGGAGCTATAGCATCAGCTGCGATGATGTTGCGCCATTCCGCAGATCTCGAGCCCGACGCATGCGACATTGAACTGGCGATTGAACAGGTAATCGAAGCCGGCTATCGGACTCCGGATATTGCTGCGGGCACAGGCGGCTACGTCGCAAACACAAACGAAATTGGGGAACTGGTGTGTGAAGCCGTCGCTGAGATTGTCGACATGCGGCATGCGTATCATGCGGTTTAGGTCTTGGGTCTTTGGCCTTTGGTCTTCTTGGGACTTGCCTTAGTCTTTGGCTTTTGGTGTTTGTGTCTTGGTCTTTGGTCTTTGATTTTCCGCTAAATTCTGAGGTGATATAAGAAATCCAAAACCTAAGACCCAAGGCCCAAGGCCAAAGATCCAAGACCTAAGACCTAAGATCAATTTTTCTATGACGACTCTTTTTGACAAGCTCTGGTCCGACCACGTCGTTCGTGAGGGTCATAGCGAGCCAACCCTCCTATATATAGATCTCCATCTCATCCACGAGGTGACGTCTCCACAAGCGTTTGACGGTTTGCGTCAGGCGGGACGACGTGTGCGCCGTCCGGATCTGACCTTCGGCACAGTTGATCACAACGTCCCAACCACAGATCGCAATCTACCTATCGCGGATGCCGTTGCTGCCAAACAGATCGAAACTCTGCAGCGCAACTGCAAGGAGTTTGGTGTGCAGTTGTTCGATATCCACTCTCCTGAGCAGGGCATTGTTCATGTCATCGGCCCGGAGCTTGGCTTGACACAACCAGGCATGACCATCGTGTGCGGCGATAGTCATACCAGCACACATGGAGCGTTTGGAGCACTCGCATTTGGCATCGGCACCAGCGAGGTCGAACATGTGCTGGCCACGCAGTGTCTGCCACAAAACAAACCCAGCACAATGAAGGTACACACATCTGGACTTCTTCCTGAAGGTGTGACCGCAAAAGATCTGGCGCTCGGAATTATCGGAAAGATTGGAACTGACGGAGCGACAGGCTGCGCGATTGAGTATGCCGGCGAAGCTGTGCGAGCCCTTTCGATGGAAGGTCGCATGACGCTGTGCAACATGAGTATTGAGTCTGGTGCGCGTGCCGGCATGATTGCGCCGGACCAAACGACGTTTTCGTATCTGAATGGCCGCAGGTTTACACCCAGCGGTGAATCCTGGGATGCGGCGCTGAGTTATTGGCGAACTTTAAAGAGTGATGAGGATGCTGTGTTCGATCGCGTCGTCGAGATTGATGCGTCTACCCTCGAGCCGTTTGTGACGTGGGGGACTAGTCCGGGAATGGTTGTTCCGGTGACGAGTCATGTTCCTGATCCCACGGAGGCCAAAAATGCGGCAGATCGACAAGCCGCTGAACGTGCTTTGGAATACATGGCATTGACGCCGCGAACGAGTATCCAGGACATATCAATTGATCGGGCCTTTATCGGTTCCTGCACTAACGCGCGGATTGAAGACCTGCGAGCTGCGGCTCGAGTGGTGAAAGGTTATAGAATTAGCCCGTCGGTCAGTGCACTGGTTGTCCCCGGTTCACAGGACGTAAAAAAAGCCGCCGAGCGCGAAGGTTTGGATCGCATCTTCAGTGAAGCGGGATTTGAGTGGCGCGAAGCTGGATGTTCGATGTGTTTGGGAATGAACGCTGACATTCTTCAGCCAGGAGAGCGATGCGCGTCCACAAGCAATCGAAACTTCGAAGGACGACAGGGCCGCGGCGGACGAACTCATCTGGTAAGCCCGATGATGGCTGCTGCAGCTGCGATTAAGGGTCACTTTACAGACGTGCGGAATTGGGAATTTAGGTAGACAGGTCTTTGGTCTTTGATCTTGGTTAACTGCTCTCGCGCTTTAAATGATCTTACTTGCATATTTGTCACGTCAGGAAGGTGGGCTTGCCCCCGCTCTCACCCTACAAGGATCTCACTTGCAAATCTCAGGTCAGGTTAAGTGGGCAAGATTGCTGAAGCGCAACCGCGGGGGCAAGCCCACCTTCCTGACCTGACAAGTATGCAAGTGAGATCAATTTAGCGGGGCAAGGTCAGCTTCCTTACCTGCAAGGTACTCTTAATTTGGGAATCAAAGTCTATGAAGTCGTTTCGTCAACACAAGGGATTAGTGGCTCCGCTTGATCGAGCAAACGTAGATACTGATCAGATCATTCCAAAACAGTTTCTGAAGCGAATCGAACGTACTGGGTTTGGCGAGTTTCTCTTTTACGATTGGCGTTATCTTCCAGATGGCCAACTCAATCCGTCATTCGTTCTCAACGAGTCTCGCTATCAGGGCGCGTCGATCCTGGTAGCCGACAAGAACTTTGGTTGTGGCTCGTCACGCGAACATGCGCCCTGGGCCCTCGCTGAATATGGTTTTCGCGTAATCATCGCACCGTCATTCGCGGACATCTTTGCGAATAATTGTTTCAAGAATGGAATGCTTCCAATCGCGCTCCCTGATCACCAGGTTTTGGAGATCATGACTGGGGCGCAGCATCAGGAAGGTTATGAACTCACGGTCGATCTTGAGCAACGAATTCTTGAAGACTCAGACAGCCTTTCAATTCCGTTTGTTGTAGGAGACTTTCAACGCTACTGTTTGTTGGAAGGTCTAGATGATATCGACCTCACATTGCGTCATGAAGACGCCATCCAAGCTTACGAGAACTCTCACGGCCGTTAGTAAACGATCATTAAAACTACGAACCAAAAGAAATCATTGGTCATATATGATTTGACATTTTTCATTTGTCATTTTGAAAGACGGACTTTGGTTATGGTCTTAGCCGCTTGGTCGTGATCCCTATTAACTTCAAAGACCAAAGGCGTAAGACAAGAGAACCTGCCCAGAAATGACAAACGAAAAATGTCAAATGATATATGACCAATGATTTCCTTTCGCTCCATATCCGCTACGCCTAGTTTCCCCTCCTAATCGCATAACCCGGATTCACTCCGCCGCAAATCTAAGAACCGTTATCTGCTTGTACTGCTCGCCGGGCTTTAGCACTGTTATCGGGAAATTCGAATGATTCGGCGAATCTGGAAAGTG
>JBKOYD010000081.1:0-39410 GCA_046725195.1 Acidobacteriota bacterium
GTCAGAGTTCTACGCCCAACCGCAGCTGCGCTCAACGCAGGTATCAGACCAGGAGAACGTGCACCTGCTCCAACACCGCCGCCGACAGTTATGCCGAAAGAGCGGGCCGAACGAAGCACAAGGGTCAGGGAGCGTCCCTCACTTCCCCGTGCTGAGCGACTGGGAACGCCTGGAGAAACGGCAACGCCTCAAACGACCTACATTCCTCCTCCGGACGCCGGTCGACGTCGTTCGCGTCGAAGCAGCCCGCGCGGTGGAAGGAAGATTGAAGGCAAGGCTGGACGCTTCGATAAGGGCGATTTCATTCCTCCACCACGTCCACT
Organism: Acidobacteriota bacterium; assembly: GCA_046725195.1. Taxonomy (GTDB): domain Bacteria; phylum Acidobacteriota; class Blastocatellia; order Pyrinomonadales; family Pyrinomonadaceae; genus PSRF01. Next base: position 324 of record JBKOYD010000081.1, read on the forward strand.
ATCACTTGAAGATCGTATCGCCGGACGTCTTGAGATTTCAGAAACGGGTGAACTGAAAGCGGTTCGTTTGATTGAAGGCTCCACGGTTAAAGAGTTCGCCGAAAAACTCGGCATCAAACCAAAGGACGTCGTGACGTTGTTACTACAGCGCGGCGTTTTTGCAACAATCAATCAGCCGCTGATGGATGACGTTGCCGCCGATCTCGGCAAGCGATTTGGCTACGACGTCTCATTCGTGCCGTTTGAAGAGATGGTGGCGGAAGAGGAGTTTGAGGAACTCATAGCTACCGATGCTGACGACGTCGAACTGCCACGCGCACCAGTCGTTACGGTAATGGGCCACGTTGACCACGGAAAGACTTCGTTGCTTGACGGTATTCGTGCCACCGACGTAGCAGCAGGGGAGGCTGGCGGTATTACTCAGCACATCGGCGCATATAGCGTGCAGGTTCCGAATCCAGACAACCCAGCTGAAACTCGCCGTGTAGTGTTTCTGGATACGCCTGGTCACGAGGCGTTCACAATGATGCGTGCTCGCGGAGCGAAAGCAACGGATATTGTGGTTCTCGTGGTCGCAGCGGACGACGGTGTGATGCCACAGACCATCGAGGCCATTGAGCACTCCCGTGCCGCCAACGTACCAATCATTGTCGCCATTAACAAGATCGACAAACCGGATGCCAATCCTGACCGTGTCAGACAAGAACTAGCGCAACAGGGTTTGTCGCCCCTCGACTGGGGCGGTGATACTGAAATGGTTCAGGTCTCCGCGAAGAAGCGACAAAATCTCGACACCCTGCTCGAGACGATTCTCCTGACCTCAGACATTCTGAATCTACGTGCCAGTCCAACTCGTTTGGCTTCTGGTGTGGTGCTTGAGGCGAAACTCGACCGCGGTCGCGGCGCGGTAGCGACTGTGCTGGTCCAACAAGGGACTCTCAAGATTCATGAACCATTCATTGTCGGACAGATATCTGGCAAGGTTCGCGCAATGTTCAATGACCGCGGCGAGCCAATAACTGAAGCAGGACCCGCAACACCGGTTGAAGTCCTGGGTTTACAAGGCGTACCGCAGGCTGGTGAGAGCTTCCAGGTCGTGTCGGACATTACTAAGGCCCAATCGATTTCTCAGCATCGACAAATGTTGAGCCGTCAGGCGGCACTGTTGCAGACCACCAAGCGCGGTATCGAAGCGCTGGGCGAAAGCGAAGTAAAAGAACTGCTGGTGATCATCAAGGCAGACGTCCAGGGTTCAGTCGAAGTACTGAAATCGACACTACAAAAACTTTCGACTGATCGCGTGAAGGTGAAGGTGATCCGTTCTGGAGTTGGTGCCATCACGGAATCAGACGTTCTTCTCGGATCCGCTACACAAGCCGGGTCGTCGTCATCGGCTGTTGTGATTATCGGCTTCAATGTACGACCGGAAGCACGCGCCGCCGATGTCGCAAAGCAGGAAGCGGTAGATATTCGGCTCCATTCAATTATCTACAAGGTTGAAGAGGAGATTCGGGCCGCAATGATCGGCATGCTGGAAGCGATCGAAAAGGAGAAGATTCTTGGAAAGGCCGATGTTCGCGAAGTGTTTCGCGTACCGAAAGCCGGAACAGTCGCGGGTTGTATGGTGATCGATGGCTTGGTTCGTCGCAACGCGCGCGCGCGACTGATTCGCGATGGGGTGGTCAGCTGGGAAGGTAACATAGCCTCACTGCGCCGGTTTAAGGATGATGTATCCGAAGTTCGCGAAGGCTTTGAATGTGGCATCAGTCTGGAAAATTTCAATGACGTAAAAGTCGGCGACCAGATTGAGGCTTACGTTGTGGAGCGAGTCGCAGCGACCGAGTTGTAGAAAGGTGCAGGTATCAGGTACAGGAGACAGATACTCTTTTGCTGCTCCTGCATTCTGCTCCTGTTTACTGGCTTATGCGTCGCACGGAACGAGTTGCGGATATTCTCCGGGAAGAGATTTCCCAGATTGTCGGGTACGAACTCGAGGACCCAAGACTGACGATGGTTACCGTAACTGAGGTTCGTCTGTCGGATAATATGCGCGCGGCGAAGGTCTACGTTACGGTCGCCGGAGATGAGGACGAACATAAGGCAGCACTTGCTGCGTTGAAGCATGCCGCACCTTTTGTGCGGAAACAACTCGGACTTTCGCTGAACCTTCCGCGAACGCCCGAGCTTCATTTTGTGCGGGATCGAGTTGAAGAGGAAGGTGAGCGTGTCGATCAACTGCTGCAACAGATTGAACGCGAATGGGAAAGCCAAGGAAACCAAGGAAAGGATGAAGGATGATCTCTTAAGGATGAAGTGAGAGCTGGTCTTGGGCCTTTGGTCTTAAGTCTTGAGGCCATGTAACCAGGGATGAAAGATCAAAAGTCCAAAGGCCCAAGTCCAAAACTCGCAACTTTATCTTTTCCTCCTTCTTAGTAACACATGCTTAGTCAAGTAGTTGAGTTGATCGAGGCAAAACGACGCTTCGCGATCACCTCACACATTCGCCCCGACGGTGACAGTTTAGGTTCGTCGCTCGGACTTTATTGGTTGCTGCGCGCTCTCGACAAAGAGGTCGAAGTTATCATGCGCGATCCTGTACCTCATGCGTATCAGCAACTTCCTGGCGCAAACGAGGTTCGTGTAACACCTTCCGTCGACCCGTCATACAACGCTGTTTTTGTAATCGAGTGTTCCGACATTTCACGTCCGGGCTTGATTGATCTCGAAAAGCAGTTCGTTGTTAACATTGACCACCACTCGACCACCGCACTTTTCGGAACGATCAATTGGATTGACTCGACCGCTTCCGCAGTAGGCGAAATGATTTATAACCTCTGCAAAGCAACGGGTGTTCGTGTTAGCAAAGAGATTGCAGAGTGCGTTTATACCGCCCTTATAACCGACACTGGTTCGTTTCATTATTCCAACACGACTGAGCGGACGTTCAAGGTTGCATCTGAGCTCGTGCGTACAGGGGTGAAACCAGCGAAAACTGCGGAAGCTGTTTTCGCGAGCTATCCCTGGAGCCGGATTCAATTGATGGGCGCAGTCTTATCTACAGCCAGACGGGATGAAAGCGGCCATGTTGCCTGCATGCGGCAGACTCTCGACATGCAACAGCAAGCAAAAGCCTCCGATGAAGACGCTGACGGCTTCGTAAACTATCCACTGACTGTGGGCGAGGTGGAAGCTGTCGCAATGCTCAAAGAATGTGAGCCAGGAATCTACCGCACCAGCTTGAGATCGAAGGGTGATGTGAACGTTGCCAAGGTCGCAGAGAAGTTTGGTGGTGGCGGGCATCGCAACGCGGCAGGTTGCACTCTCACCGGAAGTTGGGAAGAAGCCGAGACCACGATCGTTGGGCTATTGCAGGAAGCCGTAAAGCGCGCCAACGGTCTCAAAGACGCGAGGGAAGATGCGCTTCGAGATTCCGAAATCGAATCAACCCCCGAGTCGGTAGTGTAGTTCGACTGGAACAACAAACGCGGAGCTGTGAGGAACATTCATGGCTCCGCGTTCTACTGTCCGAAGTCTATGTCCCAGAAGGAAAAAAAATATAAGTGGCGGCGCGAAGACTATCAGGAAAAAACGCGCGGTCTACTCATAGTTCACACGGGAAACGGTAAAGGAAAAACTACCTGCGCTCTCGGTCTGATGATGCGTGCGGCCGGCCGCGGCTTGAAGTGCTGCATGGTCCAGTTCATGAAATCGCGAAACGACCGTTACGGCGAGCATGAGTCAGCTGAAAAGCTGGGCATCGAAGTCCATACTATGGGCGACGGATTTACCTGGGACACTAAGAACCCGGAACGGGACATCCAGACTGCGCGCGAGACATGGAATCTTTGTATCGAGAAGCTAAGGTCCGGCAATTATGATCTGCTCGTCTTTGATGAGCTCGTCTACGTTCTCAGTTATAAAATGTTGCCAGTGGCGGAAGTGCTGGAAGAATTCAAGACGGTTCGTGCGTCGCAACCCGCGCTGCACATTGTCGTTACTGGACGCGATGCGCCGCCGGAACTAATTGACGCTGCAGATCTGGTAACCGAAATGACCGAGATCAAACATCCCTTCACAGCTGGAATCCGTGCCCAGCAAGGAATTGAGTTTTGAATTGCGAAATTGCGTGATTGCGAAATTGCGCTATTTGTTAGCATTGATGCCATTCGGCGACACTAAGCAACAGGTGTTGGACCGAAATTCCGCAATTTCGCAATCACGCAATTTCGCCATTCCCTCCCTTTCTATGCTACGCTTCGCCCATTCCCATGGCCTGGTTTAATAAGAAGACCAAACGAATAGAGTCCGTTCCACCTGAAGAACGCGTCGTGAAGACGGAGAATGTCTTCGTAAAGTGTGACGGTTGCGAGGCGCACCTTTTCAAAGGCGAGCTTGATCATGGCCTGCAAGTCTGCAATCACTGTGGCTATCACTTTCGTATCGGTGCGAGGGAACGGCTCGCATTGCTCTTCGACGAAGGTAGGTATGAAGAAGTTGATGGCGAGGTGATCTCGATTGATCCACTCGAGTTTGTCGACAGCAAGCCTTACCCGGACAGGCTGCAACAGGCTATTGGCACGTCAGGACTACCTGAGGCGATCATTAACGCGAGAGGGACAGTTGGTGATCACCCGGTGGTTGCCGGGGCAATGGACATGTCGTTCATCGGCGGCTCCATGGGTTCCGCAGTGGGCGAGAAGGTCACCAGGCTGATAGAACGCGCCATGAGTGAACACAGCGCTGTCGTCATCTTCTCCGCTTCAGGTGGCGCGCGCATGCAGGAAGGCACCTTGTCCCTGATGCAAATGGCCAAGATCTCCGCGGCTCTCGCGGCACTTGACGAAGCCCGTTTGCCGTTCATCTCGGTCTTAACTGATCCCACTACCGGCGGCGTCACAGCGAGTTTCGCAATGCTTGGAGATGTAATTATCGCCGAGCCAAAAGCTCTGATCGGGTTCGCGGGGCCGAGAGTCATTGAGCAGACGATTCGCCAGAAGTTACCGAAAGACTTCCAACGATCCGAATTTCTACTCGACCATGGCATGATCGACGCAATTGTTGATCGACGGGAGCTGAGGGACTACGTGATCAAATTGCTGAGCTTCATGATGAACCCCGAGATTCACGGCGAATCGGACATTGAAAGAGCTCGACGCCGCGCGATATCTCGAAACTAGTTAGTCTTACACGCGTTGACGACCCTCTTGCGGATCCCCATTCAAATAATGCTGTGAAGCCGCAGATGCACTTTGAAGAGGCGGTCCAGTATCTCTTAGGGTTGGGCCACGAGACCCTAACAATCAAGTTGGGTCTCACAAATACTCAACTCCTTCTTCAAGCTCTCGACAACCCGGAACGTTCGTTTCCTGCTGTCCAAATCGCTGGGACAAACGGTAAAGGATCGACAGCAGCGATGCTCGATTCGATTTGTCGAGTTGCTGGCATCCGAAGTGGTCTGTATACCTCGCCTCATCTTGTTTCGATCACCGAACGCATAAGAATCAGTGGCATTGAAATAACGCGGGAGGACTTTGCCCGCCATACAGACACGGTCCGCAGAGCCGCCGAGCGGCTCCTCGTGTCGCAACAAATTCAGGCGTTACCTACTTTCTTTGAGCAATTGACGGCCATCGCGCTGCTGGCTTTTCGGGAAGCGAATATCCAATTAGCGATTCTAGAGACAGGATTGGGAGGTCGACTAGATTCCACAACAGCTGCGAACGCGGAGGTCGTCGCAATAACCCCAATTGCGTTCGATCACGAAGACTATTTGGGTGACACACTTGAAAGTATAGCTGCAGAAAAGGCTGCAATTATTCGACCCGGTGTGCGTGCAGTAATAGCCAGACAGCCTTCCGAAGCTCTAGCGGTAATACTGCGACGTTGTGAAGAAACCGATGTGAGGCCAGTTTACGACGATTACAAGATCAAAATAGAGCGAGTCAAATCGAATGGCCAGTTTTGCGTAACGCTTGAAAGCGAATTGCATTCCTATAGGGAGGTTTGGATTGGCCTACGTGGGCTGCATCAGATTGAGAACGCCGCGTTGGCCATTAGGATAGCTGAGGTTTTGCGAAGCCGCGGACATTCCATTTCCCATTTCGCAATCGTCGCCGGTGTCGAAGCCGCAAGACATCCTGGCAGGCTCGAACTTATCGGCCATCAACCCGCGTTTCTTCTCGATGGGGCACATAATCCCGCCGGCGCCCAGTCGTTGCGGACTTATCTTGACGAGTTTGCGATGCGGCCACTAACGCTTGTTTTTGGCGCTATGCGCGATAAGCGTCTCGATCAAATAGCGGAAATTCTTTTTCCGCTCGCTGACTATCTCATCCTGACTACGATTAAGAACCCACGAGCTGCTTCAGTCGAAATGTTGCGAACTATCGCAAGGCGCTTTGCCGGTATAAAGGTTGTCGAAACACAATCGAGTACCGACGCGTTTACGATCGCGCGACAAAGAACACCCAGCGACGGTCTAATCTGTATTACAGGCTCGCTCTATTTGCTTGGTGAACTTAGACCACTAATTCTGAGCCAAACGGAAAAACAAAATGACTACACCCAATAGAGACCTGCCAAAGATACTCGACAGCAAGAAAGTGTTTCAGGGTGGTGTCTTCGACGTAACCGTGGATACGGTGCAAGAAGGCGAACTGATTTATCAACGAGATGTGGTCCACCACCCAGGCAGTGCAGTAATCGTTCCAGTCTTTGCCGACGACTCGGTTGCGTTGGTTCGACAGTATCGTCACCCCGCCGTCCGCTATCTATTGGAAGTTCCGGCCGGGACACTGCAACATGGCGAGGAGCCGCAACTTGGAGCAGCGCGCGAATTGGAAGAAGAGTTGGGCCTGGTAGCAGGAAGACTCGAGAAGCTGTCGGAATTCTTTGTATCGCCGGGTTTCTGCGAGGAGAAGATGTGGGTCTATCTTGCAACGGAACTTTCACAGCGAAAGCAGCAACTTGACGACGACGAGATCATCGAAGTGGTGCGTATCCCTCTTCGAGAAGCACTCGAGATGATCACGGACGGAGAGATTCAAGACGCCAAAACCATCATAGGTCTCATGCTCGCAGCCCCTCGAGTGGGTTCGCCACTCATGGAAGTAGATTACCCTGCGGTGTGAACCTTCGACACTCCAGGTGTGGACGACTCCCCAGCTTCTTTGATGGTGAACAAGCGACAATAGGAAGATTGTCGGACATCAGCGCGACAAGTTGACCATAGCAAAGCAACTCCCATAAACTCGCCTTCCAGTGATTACAAACGAACCTTCTCCGCTTCTGACACCAATAGCAACAGAACCACCCGGGTTTCCTGAGGAAGTTCCACCATCACCAAGTCCTCGCGCCGCTGCATGGTTTGGACTGCTGAAGGCTTTTCTGATTTGGGTGGCAAGCGTACTTTTGCTTGTGTTTGTTCCATTAATTGTGGCGCTTCCGTATCTCGCCTACACATGGATAAAGTCGGGCCCGCCTCGAGCAGACGAACTTATGGCCGACAAGACTTTGCTGTTCTTGTCGATCCTGGGCGTTCTTCCGACACACCTTATAACGCTTGGGGTTGTGTGGCTGATCGTTACAGAAGGAGGGCGGTATCCTTTCTGGAAAACAATAGGCTTTGAATGGCCGAAATCCCTCAGCCCCATTAAGTGGGGCTTGATAAGCGCTATGTTAGCGGGCGTACTTTTGGGTATTGGCGCTCTGGTAACAAGTCTCTATGGAGGAAACAAGACGCAACTGGACTTGCTCGTCGAGAGTTCAACACAAGCCCGATGGGCAACCGCCTTGATAGCAATTCTTACAGCGCCTCTCGTTGAAGAGGTCATCTATCGCGGAGTGCTCTATTCGGCGGTTGAGCGCGTTCTGGGTATCGGCTGGGCAATTGCTATCATCTCAATGCTATTCGCGGGTGTTCACGTCTTTCAGTACTCCAATAACATCGCAGTCATCATAGTCATCACACTCCTGAGCATTAGTCTGACAGTTGTGCGTGGGCTGACTGGTAAGGTGCTACCGTCGTTTGTCATTCATCTTGTTTTCAATGGAGTCCAGTCGCTCATTCTTCTCCTCACGCCGTTTATCGACAAAGCGATCTTCGACAAAGGTGAAAAGGTCGTCCCCACCGCCCCTGCGGCGTTTGAACTGCTGTCACATCTTATTAGTCGCTTGATCTGAAGCTATGTCATATGACGTTGTCGTTGTAGGCGGCGGCATCGGCGGTTTGACCGTAGCCGCGCTGCTGTCAGCACGCGGCGTCGACACGTGCCTTTTGGAAAGGCAATCCCAAGTTGGAGGTTGTATCGGCCGCGTCGAATTCTCAGGACACGCCTTCGATCCGGGTATGGGACTCTACACTTCATTCGGGCCAGACGAAGTGTACGATCGACTCTTTTCACAATTGTCAGTCGATCCTCCCGAAGCCTCTTTACTCAAATCTGACTACGTTGTGCGTTTGTTTGATGGCTCTGATGTACAACTCAGCAAGAACGACGCTTTCTTTGCCGAGCTTGAGCGGTCGTTTCCCGAATGTCGTGACCAAGCCATAAAGTTCTATAAAACTGCGGAGAAGGCAGCCGCGGAAGTGTCACGGCGTGGCCAACTCAATCGGAAATCGGGCGCGTTCGAAAAGATTCGAGCTTTCCGCCCCACCAATCTTCTTCAAGACATCCAGCGCCTAAGTAAAACAACTGCGCTAGACCATCTCGGCGAAACCTCCGAGCGATTCCAGTCTTTCATCGACGCTCAACTTCGTGCGTTTCTTCAGACACCCATCGATCGATGTTCGTTTCCTTCAGCTTGCGTTGCGGTCTGCTTACCGCGTAGCAATCTCTACTCCATCGCAGGTGGACCGGCGCGATTAGCGGAGTCTCTCGCAAATGCAATCAAACAAAGCGGTGGCACAGTGCGGCTAGATACTCCTGTTCTACGGCTCTCATACGACGAAGCGGGACAGGCTATTGGGGTCGATCTATTGAGTGGCGAAACTATCATCGCCAAACGCGCGATCGTCAGCAACATGACCATTTGGGACACGTATGGCAAGCTTGTGGGCCTCAACAGAACGCCACCAGCAATAAAGAAGTATTTGGCGACGCTTGAAAGTAGGGGTGCGTACTTGATTTATGCCAGCATGGAAGAGACCGCGATGACTCGTTTGCCGGCAGAACGTTTGTTGGTGGCGGGGCGCTCGGCGGGCAAAGATACAAGTGACACGGAAAGTAACTTCACTGAATTTAGTTTTGCCGCGCCTTCCGTAATCGAACAAAAGGCTTCTGCCAAGAAGAGATCGGTTACAGTCAAATCCGTTACTGACGTCATGCAGTGGTTTTCATTCCAGGAGAGTGAGGAAGACTACGAGGAGCGCGATCAAAGTGCGTTGGAACTATGTTGGACTCGGCTCCATCAAGCCGTCCCTGAACTCGGCGGTGACATCGAAGTTATAGAGACGGCAAACCCTCGAACTTTTTACGACCTTACAAGACGCAAGCTTGGTATGGTTTTAGGTGTGGAGCGTACCCCTGAAGCCTTTGAAGCTTTCTCTCATCGAACCGTTCTACCGAATCTTTTTATTGTGGGCGATACAATCACCTCAGGAATCGGCCTCGCAGCGGTAACGGAGTCGGCGATTTCGTTAGCGAACGATCTAACAAAATAGTGGACAACCCGCAATTGTCAACTGTATATATGCACTAGACAATATGTTCGTAACCGTCGATGAGCGAGATGCGCGGCCTGTCTACCAGCAGTTGGTAGACGAGATCAAGACTCTGATTGCGCGAGGTGAGCTGGTGGAGGGGACGTTGTTGCCGCCGGTTCGTCAGGTTGCGGCGGATTTAGACGTGAACTTGAACACAGTAGCTTTTGCCTACCGGCGTTTGCAAAAAGAAGGTCTGATTCGCGTGAGGCATGGTTCGGGCGCCGTGGTGATTTCTCAGAAGCTGAATGAAAAACCCGATGATCGGCTCCGGGCACAACTGAGAACGGCCTTGACCCAGATGATCCTGGCAGGGCTAAAGCAGTCAGAAATAAAAGCGGTGATTAATGAAGAGTTAGACGATCTGCTGGTTGCACCTAGACGTTCGTAAAGCCGCTTAGTTTGGCCTTTCCGGTTGCTCAATGTTCTTTCTCGGCATGCGATTACCAGTGTCTGGATCAATCATCCTTGGACTTGGCTCCCTTCCCATACCGCCTGAAGCAGGTGAACCAATAGGATTTGTGCGCTGAATTGAGCCAGTGGGAACTGCCGCCGGCGCGGGATTGCTCCCGCCGGCAGAGCCCGTTTGAGTTGGCCAGCTTCCCGTCGTCGAGGTTGGGGACGGCCTACCGAGGATAGTAGCTCCCGTATAAATGGAGGTCGAATAGGAGGACCCGTATGGGGAACCCCATCCAAACCCGAATGGCAGGAAGGTGTAACAACCCGCTCGAGCGTTGTAAAACCAGAATCCCGAATTTCGAAAACCAAATCCTGACAAGTCGAAACCGTTAAAAGAAGAAAAGGCTGAAGTCAACATTCGGTCGCTGATGCGGCGATTTGCTTTTGCCAGAGTTTCAGCTCGTTCCTTGCTCCAATTATCAACCTCTTCCTGTTTCTTGTTTTCTTCTTTGGTCAGCTTGGCAACTGAGACCGTCGTCGCGCTGAAAACGACTTTATTCCCGCCTTTCACCTTGGTATGCGAATCGTTGAGTATTACGCGACCTTTTCTGACGATCAGCTCAGTTGCATCACCAGGGACGACATTCAGCCGGTAGAGGCCTTGCCGAACAATGGCTAGCCTCGTATGCGGCGTGCTGATGTTGATATTTAATTCAAGCCCATCCGCACCGGTTGCTTCGACGATGGCGGTGCCTCTAATCAAACGAACCTCAACATTTGCCAATGAATTGTTCGCTAACTCGACTTCGGAATTGCCGCCCACTCGGAGATAAGAACCCGGATTCAGTAGGATTTCTACGCGACCGTCGTTGTCTGTTCGAACCCTGTCGCCAGCGTTCAAATCGTCCGTGACCATCAGTTGTTGCCAATCAGACTCGCCTTTTGAATTAACCTTGGCCTGGCCCGTGACCGCATTGATCCCGCCGGCCTTGGCCGAAATTACAAACTTCTCCCGATTTTGAGCTATGGCAATTAATGAGCAGAAGATTATGAGTACACATAAAGTCGACAAGGCTGGGAAGTAAAAAGATTTTCTCACGGAAAGACCCTCCGATTCGATTGGAATGTGGCCGGTAGTCTCCTGAGCATTATAGTCCGGCCAACAACATTTACAAGCTTTTCCCTTTAACTGCGTGGTCAGCGAGCCACTATTTAAGGATCGGTTTGCGGTAATTTTGCGTAGTACCCACGTTTGGTATTGGCAAAAAGACCTGGGCGATTTACCAACTGAACATCAACCGTTCGCCATTTTCCGTCAGCGGTTTTGTTCGAAGGACGGTAGCCAATACTGTAGACCGTGCTGAGGTCACGGATCACTTGGGCATATACTTGATCCAAATCACTTAGCTTGGCAGCGCGATACATAGTCGTGCCAGACGCCGCGGCGATCTGGGCGAGTTGTTCGCGCGCCTGGGCGTAGGCGGCCCGCGGAATACGATAATGCTTGACGTTCTCTTCTTCAGTATCCAGGTAGATCGGGAAAACGATGCCTTCAGAATTCCTAACCTTTTCAATTAGTTTTTCGAAAGGGATCCGAGACCCTGGACCAGGAACATCGGGGAGGGCGTTATCAATCCCATCGGTCATGACAACGATCGCGCTACGGCGAAGCCCGGGGCCCTGAACAACCAGATCCTTAAGTGCATAGTTGAGCGCGTCCCAAAAGTTCGTGCCTCCAACCGCTTCATCCATTTCGTCAATGACCTTTTTGAGCCTCCGCCGATCTAAAGTAAACGAGGAATAGAGCGCTGGTTGCTCAGTGAAAGCAACGAGTGCTATTCGGTCTACATCACGTGCGGCATCGACGAAGCGCTTTGCTGAACTTCGAATCATCTTCAGATTTTTGGAATTAGAACCGGAGAGATCGAGCAACAGGACCAAATCAAATGGAGCGTCCGCTGCAGCAAAGAATGAGATTTCTTGTACCATTCCATCTTCCCGTACAAGGAAGTCTTTTGGTTCCAACATTGGCGTGGGTAAGTTAGGAGCAAATCCCAGGACACTCACTTTTAGGTCAACCAGATCCGACTCAATTCGAATCGTTTCGACCGGGTCCTGACTCCTGGCGTGTCCAACCAGAAGAAGAGTGATGGTGAGAATCCCTAACGCGAACAAACGATAGCGCAACTTCGAGGGTCGTAATAAGAAAGTATCACTAATTGGCATAGTACCCGCGCTTGCCGCGCGCCACGGCATTTGAACGATTGACTCCAATACGAATTGCTCGCCACTTTCCGTCTCGTGCACTGCTTGAAGGACGATAAGCGAGACTGTAAACAGTACCGAGGTCAGCCACTACTTGTTCATAAGCGCCCGCAAGATCGGTCAATTTTTCCACTCGATAAAAAACGCCACCACCCGCGTCAGCCATTTCCTTCATGCGATCGAACGCCATGTCAAAAGCTTCTGGCTGAGTGTCAAGCGGGCTAAGGGACTCATATTCTGTGTTAAGCCATAAAGTATAGAGAACTCCATCGAACTCCTGGATGCTCCTCAACAGGTCCGAGTAAGAATGCTGGGAACCTTGTTGACCGTTAACTCCTGGAATGGTTCCATCGAGGCCGTCGCTCATTAACACAATCGCCGTTCGTCGCGACTTTTTCGACTCTTTCAGCACTTCATTCATCGCGAAGTCCGTCGCATCGTAAAGCTTCGTATCTCCACGGGCTGTGTCGATTGTGCCGACCCTCTGGCGCAACAAATTTCTATCAGCAGTCAACCGGGATACGACGGTCGGTGCTCCGGCAAAAGTAATCACGGCAATTCGATCGGCAGGCCGGGCCGCATCAATGAAACGAATAGCCGCGGCGCGAATTAGGGTGACGACATCCTTGGTCGAGCCAGATAAATCAATAAGCAAAACCAAATCAAAGGGCGCCGACGAAGATTCAAACTGAACAATGCGCTGCTCCTGTCCGTCCTCAAAGAGGCGGAAATCAGATTGGACCAGACCCGTAAGTCCGCGATTAGTACTCCGGTCTATAACACTCATATTGAGCGTGACCAATTGTGAATCGACACGTATGACGTCGCCTTCACTGATTTCATCGCTCCGCATCTCGCCGGCAGGTGTTCCTGCTGCAGGCCTAGCATTATTGCCACCGACCAGTTCCGGATCTTGGCGGGTGGATTGATTCGTTAGCCCTGAACCCGTCGTTTGTGTCAGCAGAATCTCTCCGCTATCAGTTCGCACATCCAGTTTCTTGCTACCATTTCCAAGACGAGTTTGGAAAAGTCGAGTATCAACTGCGGTTTTAGTACCTATTTCAGATCTGATGTGACCGCGAACAGAACGCGCACTTATTTCCGCGTCGGCTGAATCAAGTACCGTCGACTGGATATTTCCTGATTGAGATTTCAACGTAGCGCTGGCCGGCACTCCAACCAGGACAATACTTCCACTCGTAGTACTTACGTCCAAACGAGCACCCTCGGGAATTTTTACGCTTAGATGAATGGCTGCGACCGGGTCGATGGGCCTTCGTACCACGGAGATGGTGAGTGAGGACCCGCGATTGTCGATCAGAATGGGAGATCTTGTAGGTGCCAAGCGATTGCCTTCCAGGGTCGCAGACACGGAGACATACCTATTGTTCCAAACTTCGGCAGACACATTTCCAAAGTTATTCTGGATCTGGACTTGCGCATCCGCGGGCAGATCGATGCGAATGTCATCATCAAAGAGGTTAGCGCCTGACACTGAGACTGGGAAAAACAAGAGGGCTGGCAGAAACATCAAGCCATATAAAAGGCTTCGCACTTTCGTGAACATGACCAAAAATCTACTCGACTGTCACGATGATCGCAAAATGGCCTGAGCGCCTGAGCTAGCGTTCAATTATATCCAGCATAGAAGTTTCATCTTTCTGAGGTTCCGGTGCTTGTTGGGCACGCGGCGCACCAGCCAGATCGCCGATTCTGAGCAACAGATTGTTCGGGTTGGTCGCGTACGGTAACGCTCCTTTAACACTAACAACTCCGTCTCTAATGAACTTCTCAATTACGCTATCGAAGGTTTGCATTCCGTCCTGATCACCCTGTTCCATCGCGTCGACTAGCGACTTCCCTTCTGACTCCCCCTTTTCGATGTATTCTCGAGTACGCATGGTCGACTTCAAAATCTCGATTGCAGCAATTCTTCCGTGGCTCCCTTCGAGCGGAATAAGCCTCTGCGAAATAATGAATCGAAACGATTGAGCGACGCGAGTCCGAATGGCCTTTTCTTCGGACTTTGGAAAGACTCCGATAATGCGATCTACGGTTTTTGATGCGTCAATGGTGTGCAGGGTGGAGAGAACGAGATGGCCAGTTTCTGCGGCTTCGAGAGCAACCTCAATCGTCTCCCGATCGCGCATTTCACCAACCAGAATTACTTTTGGAGCTTGTCTCAACGCGGCGCGAAGAGCCACAGAAAAGCTGGGCGTATCCGAGTGCAATTCCCTCTGGTGAATGGTGGAATTCTTGTGGGTATGTAAGAACTCAATCGGATCCTCAATCGTCACAATATGGTAGTAGTGTGACTCGTTAATCAGGTCGATTATTGCTGCCAACGTCGAGCTCTTGCCACTTCCAGTGGGTCCTGTGACCAGCACGATCCCATTTTTCATGTCTGCTATTTCCTTCAGTTGTTCTGGGAGATTGAAGTCACTAAACCGCGGCGGACGCATCGGAATTACCCGCATGACAATCGCGTGGCTCCCGCGCTGTTTGAAAATATTGACGCGGAATCGGGCATCGCCAGGCACGCTGAACGACAGGTCGGCAGAACCGGACTTTTCCAGGCTTTCGATGGCTACTTGCTGATTCCCAATAATCAGTTTTGCGATTCCAGCAGTGTGGGCCGGAGTCAGCTTTTCGAGGCCTGCCACGTTAACCGGCACAAGTTTACCGGCAAGCTCTATTTGCGGAGGCCGGCCGGGGCTGAAAATCAGATCGCTAACCTTGTCGGACGCTCGCAGCATCTCGCGCAGGATAGCCATGAAGTTAAGAGGTTGTTGGGTTAGAGGTTGAGTGTTTGGAGTGATTGGCGGTTCATTAGTCATTTTTTGATTCGAAACTTTTGCTTAGGCTGGTACATCAGAATGTAGGACAAACTTCAGCAACAGAATATTTGTTACTCTCGAACAAACTAGTTAGTGCTTGCGTACATCAAAGTAGTCGTTCGCGAGGACATGGCAATCGGAAATATGGACCGTGTCCGTAATTTGACAAGAAAGGCGCTGGAACCATGGCAACGTACAGAGATCCTGTTAGCTGCTTTGCACCACTTGAAGTAATCGAGCGCCTGCTGGAAATTCGTGTTGAAGCGGGTTACTCGCCTGCCGTCTATCTTCTTTCCCCCGATGATTTAGCAGACTATCTCGATGCATATGGCTTCGATGTGTATGCTTTATCGGAGGCCGAAGCTGAGTTTCACTTTGGCGATTATCGCGCTCCCCTCGCGCCGGGCGGTGATCACGCGCACTCCTCGCTGACCGCACACTAGCATCACAAATAGTTTGGGAATTGGCAACGCGGAAGATTAGAAATATCTTCCGCGTTTGCTATTTGAGCGCCTTAATCACGAAAAAGGTAACGTCGTCGGTGGCCCCAACGTTATCAGTCCACCCCAGAACGGCCATCTGCAGCCTCGAGATGAGCTCGCGAGCCGGGAGATCATAGGCCGCTGTAATGGCCTCTACGAGTCGATCGCGACCAAACTCCTCTCCTGCAGTATTCACAGCTTCAGTCGCGCCATCCGTATAGAGCACTAGCACGTCGCCGGGCTCAAACGACAAGTAATACTCGTGATAACGGGTATCCTGGAACATACCTAACGGCTGTTCACCCGGTTGAATAAAGCGAGCTTTACCTTCGCCATTGATCAAGACTGGAGGATTGTGCCCGGCATTCGAGTAAGACAAAGTTTTGTTTGAGGCGTCCAGAATTCCGTAGAAGGCTGTTACAAACTGATTTCTTTCAATTGATTCCCACAAGAGATAGTTAACCTTGGCCATGGAGATATGTGTTGCATAACCAACTCGCGTGGCAGCGCGCAGGCTCGCGCGAAGAAACGCCATCAGCAGAGCGGCGGGCACACCTTTACCAGATACGTCGGCGATCACGATGGCGATTTGATCATCGTAGATCCGCACCCAGTCGTAATAATCGCCAGAGACCTCTTCCGTGGGAAAGTTGTAGGCGCTGATGTCATAGCCTGAAAGCTGCGGGTCACTCGGTGGCAGTAACGCCAACTGAACCTGACGAGCTACTTCGAGTTGTCCTTCCAAACGCTTCTTCTCAACCAGCTGTTCATGCAACATTACCTTCTCGATAATGATTGCCACCTGTGAAGCAAGCAACATCAGGACTTGCAGGTCGTCATCTGAGTATGCGTTAAGCTCATCGGACTCGAGATCGAAGACACCGATTACTTCATCATTCGAAATGATCGGTGCGACCATCTCCGACCGAGTTTCGTCACGGGCGTTTACATATACCGGATCGTTACGAACGTCGGGAGAGATCAGCGGCTCGCCGCTAACGGCGACGCTTCCAATAAACCCTTCGCCTAATTTGAGATGCAGATCGAACAATTCATCTATGTCGTAGCCTCTTACCGCTTCCGCTTTAAAACTACAAGGCTCTTCTCCCTCGGGCACGAGTTCCTTGTCGGTACACTGCAATACAAAA
Organism: Acidobacteriota bacterium; assembly: GCA_046725195.1. GTDB lineage: Bacteria > Acidobacteriota > Blastocatellia > Pyrinomonadales > Pyrinomonadaceae > PSRF01. The sequence continues at coordinate 17,155 of JBKOYD010000081.1, forward strand.
ATGCCTGCAGCGTCGTAAGGAATAAGCGAATCGAGCGTGTCCATCACCAGGTTGAGGACTTCCTGAAGGTCGAGTGAACGGCTGATCTTTTTGGTAATGTCCAGCAACATGCGCAACTTGTCGATCGTCGTGAGACCTTGCGCTGCTGCAAATTGTTCAGTCATGATTTCGGTTCTATGGAAGAATGATGCTTCGGGCTAGGATTATAGATGCTTTGCGGCGAAAGACAGAAATCTCATTGATCCCGTCGAACATCCTTATAGTCATGCCAAAGACGAGTGACTTTCATTCGATACTCGACCAGTTCCCGACTGACGCGAAAATGCCTGGCTATCTCAGCTGAAGTTTTTCCCTGCAACAGAAGTCGCTTCAGCGCACCATAGGGAACTAGTCCTGCCGCTCCTACGCCGTACGCCTCCTCTTCGTCAGTCTTCCGATAATCGCGGGCCATCACCTTTCCACGTTCATCTGTCGTCACGATTGAAAGCCGGTTGGGTTGATGTCCGAGAAAGACATGGCAAATTTCCTCCATTAGCGTTGCATTAGTACGAGCGCGACCATGTTTGGGATTAAGGATGACCAGCTTCGTGCCATCTGGAAGCGAGCAGGCACCACCTGACCATTTTTCGGCTGCTGGTCCAAGCAGGTGTTCTCTCGTACTCTCGCTTAGACCTTGCACCTGGTCAAAACTCAGAACAATGAGATTTGCGAAACGTGCAAGCTCGAAGGGATTTAGGGGAAGATCTGTCCTTACTCTGGCGAAGTCGCGCAACCCGAGCGCTTTCAATTCGAAGTTTCGCCACTTCTCGCCAGGAGGTAAATCGCCAACCAACACGGAATGAGTATAACTGAGCGTTCTTAGTTCAGAAGAAACGTCTCAGCGACGCCTCTTGGGACTTTTTTCTGCACCGCTCCGACTAAACTGCGTATAGGCGACACGAAACAGCTCCGAAAGCGCTGCAGCAGTTTCGGGAGTCAGATTCCGATCAGCGCGAAGGTGGGCTTCAACAATTTCAGGCATCGGCTCTTGCGGATAATAGACAACCGCCTCCGATGCTTCAGCCTGCGGATGCCGGCCTCTTAGAATACGTTCCATCGGTACATCAAGCCACGAGGTTAATCTGGCAATGTTATCAGCGTCCGGCTTTCCCGTACCGTTCTCGATGCGAGAAAGAGTTGAGGCAGAGACGGCCGTTTCGGTCGCAACATCACGCAGGCTGAGACCGAGCTCCTCGCGACGGCGGCGCACAGCCCGTCCTAACTCTTCCGTATTGACCAGCGTCTTAGCTGATCGATGTATGGGTTTACCCTCTTTCATCAGTTCAAACCTATCACACACCTGGTTTTAGACGCAAGACTCTGTTTTATGCTTGAAACAGCGTTCACTCGCACGGCCCGTCTGCGAAGGTCTCAATCGAAACGTTAATCCCTTCACGAAAAGAAAAAAGGCCGCAGAGTCTCGCGGCCTTTTACAGATCAATTTGACTGGACTTAAGGTCCTACTTTTTGGACTGATGTGCCCATCGCCAGATCGCGCGCCTTTGGCAACACATCAATGGCTTTGGCGACCTGCGGATCGTCGGTCATGATAAAGACTCGATCCCCGATAACACGTCCATACGCTGCCGTGACGATATTGAATCGCAGATCAAGTTCGAGGAAGGAACGATTTCGATCAACCACCGCTGCGGAAACTTTGAAAGCGGGATCGCTCGTAACAAAATCCTTGAAGGCTTTGAACATCGCGTCTGTAATCTTGAATTCGTCAGGTTGGAACTCATGACGGTAGTCAATGCCACGAGGAATCCGGCTGGACTCAAAGCCGCGAATACGTCCATTAACTAACTCGCGCGTGAAAGCAAAACTCGGACTTAACAACCTTCGCTGCGTAAGGTTCACTGTTCGTGGATTAACACTCTCATCAGGCGAAATCCCGCCCCCGCCATAAACGGCTCTACCAATATCCGTCTTCCTCTCCTGGCCCGACGGCTTTGCAGGTTCTTGTTTCGGGTCACGACCAACACCTGCTCCGTGCGTGTAGTAATCGTAGAAGCCGCCATTGGAGTAATCGCGCTGAATGAGTCGGCCAGACGGCGTGTAGTACTTGGCCGACGTAAGAGTAAGGCCGGCGCCATATTCCAGCGGGATGATGCTTTGCACCAGACCTTTACCAAAACTGGTCTGGCCAACAATCAGGGCCCGGTCGTGATCCTGCATTGCTCCGGCCACGATCTCCGACGCTGAGGCCGTATTCTCGTTGATGAGGATCACCAGAGGGGTCATGTCAGGCGCATTGTTGCGGGATTCATACGTATTGTCCCGGTACCCGTTTCGACCTTTCTGGGTAAGAATCAACTGACCATTGCGGAGAAACACCTCCGCAACGTGTATTGCCTGGTCGAGAAACCCGCCTGGGTTATTTCTAAGATCAAGGACCAGCGAAGTCATTCCCTTGGCATGGAGCCGTTCAAGTGCGTCCAACAATTCGTCTGTAGTCGTGTAATTGAAGCCGCGGGTCATGTCGATGTAACCAACCCCTGGCTTCAACATGTAAGAATCAGGTATTGAAGGCTGCGGAACAGCGTCGCGAATGATGTCGACCTTCTCGATGCGCTTGTCGGCGGCTCGTTCCAACGTCAACTTTACTGTCGATCCGCGCGGTCCACGAATCTTATCCCGAACTTCAAGAGACGTCTTGCCGGTCATCTTTACGCCATCGACCTCAATAATTCGATCGCCATACCGGAGCCCGGCTCGTCCCGCGGGCGAATTATCGAACGTAGCCGTTATGTAAGTATCGGTCTGATCACCATAGGCGTAATTCTGGATCGACGCTCCGATGCCAAAATACTCTGAACGTTGATCCGTCTTCAGTTCATCAAACTCATCACGGTCGTAATAGTTCGAATGCGGATCTAAAGAACGCAGCATTCCGATGATCGACGACTTGAAAACGTCGTTGTAGTTGAGCTTCCTGCCGTCGACATATTCATCCTGGATTACTTTTAGCGCCTCATCGAAGTCGCGCTCCAAGGCGACGGTCGCATTGCTGGGTGCGCCTTTCGATGACCGACGGCCTGGATAACCAGTCCCAGGATTAGTGCTGCTTGAGGTACTGCCAGATGGTGTCTGAGTTCGTTGAGCTAAAACGAAACTGGGAACGACTAAAGTCAGAACCAGTAGAATGAGAGCCACGTGAGTAGGGATTCTTTTCACTACGAAACCTCTAAATTTCTTACGGTCTTTCAATTTGCGAACTATTTGATCGCATCGCCATTGCAATATAACGGATGCCAACTGGCCGGGCAAGGTTGTGCTTAATGTAAGCTCAGCTAAATTCCCAGATTGGGTTCGAACTGGGCATTGCGCTTCTCAGTGCTTGCTTGACGGTTGTTTCCGACGCTCCGTAGAATGAACATACTCCTGATGATAATCGTACGACGGACAGGTAGAATTCAGTAGAATTCGTTAGCCATTAAAGGAGTCTTAACGAAATGAGCAGTCCGTATCACAAAGAAGAACCCCCTTCGCATGACAGAGTAGACGACCTGATGCTTCGCGACGACGATCCAGAATCTGCATCAGAAGAAACAAGCCGTGCAGCCTCGTCAGTTCGCGATATTGCGTCGCGTATCCCCGAGTCGTTGAGTGCGATCGGGCGCGACATCAGCCGCACTATTGAGAAGGCAATCTCCGCCAAAGACGACTACGTAGTGGCAGTGAAAATCTCTCCTGAAGCCCAGGAGAAATTGGAAGCGTTGGTCCAGGCCGGAGTATTCCGGAGTCGTGCTGAGGCTGCAGGCTTTCTGATCGACGAAGGTATTAAGACCCAATCAGCTCTATTTGAACGCGTAAGACAAAAGCTCGCTGAAATAGAAAGGCTTCGAGCAGAGCTCCGCGGCCTCATTGCAGACAAGACGGTGTAGGCTTTCGCGTTCGCTCTTACTCTTAACCCCCAAAGCAGTGCTTTACCCTTCCTCTCGAATGGTAAAGCACGCCTTTATTTGCAGTAGAGAAAATATGTCGTGTCAGGAACATTTGAACTAGCTCCCACACCAATTGAGGAATTTACCCTGGGAAATGGGTTGCGTGTCGTGCTCAGTCCAGACCGCGCCATTCCCGTCGTGTCCGTAGCTGTGTACTACGACGTCGGGTCGCGAAACGAAAAAGAAGGTCGCACCGGTTTTGCTCATCTGTTTGAGCACATGATGTTTCAGGGCTCAGAGAACGTTCCCAAAGCTGCTCACTTCCAATACATCTTCAATGCCGGTGGAACCATGAATGGCACCACCTCAACGGAGCGCACAAACTACTTCGAAACGCTCCCCGCAAACTATTTGCCTCTTGCTTTCTGGTTGGAAAGCGACCGGATGCGCTCATTGAAGGTGACACAGGAGAATCTCGACAATCAACGCAACGCGGTACAGGAAGAAAAACGGCTGCGCTACGACAATCAGCCGTACGTCAATGCGTTTCTAAGGATGAATGAGTTGATATTTACGAATCAGGCCAATGCGCATTCGACGATCGGCTCGATGGAAGACCTCGACGCAGCAACGATCGATGACGTGCGAGAATTCTTTCGGATTTATTACGCTCCTAATAATGCCGTGCTGACAGTGGTCGGTGACTTCGACAGCGCTGAAGCTCGTAGACTCGTCGATACTTATTTCAGTACCATCCCTGCGCAGCCTGCACCACCATCAGTCGACGTATCCGAATCCGAAGGCGTCGCAATCCGCGAGGAGTTATTTCAGGACCCGCTAGCTCCGGCCCCTGCGTTTGTTCTGGGGTGGAAGATTCCCGCACGACGTACACGAGAATTTTACGCACTGTCGCTAGCGGGTACACTTCTTTTCGATGGCGATAGTTCTCGGCTTTATCAAAAATTGGTTAAGGGTGATGAGTCTGTCGTCTCCATAGAAGGTGGAGTTGATGAACGTCGAGGTCCTTCGGCGCTGTACATTTTCGCGTTGCCGAAACCCGGCGAAGAGGTCGCTGCAATCCGCGAGAAGATCTTCGAGGAGATTAACAGAATCGCAACAGACGGTCCTTCTGAAGACGAGATGGAGAAACTGCGAAATTCGCTTTGCAATGACGTCGTACGTGGACGGCAGTCAACAATGTATCGCGCGCAACGTCTGGCGGAGTTTGCTCTCTATGACTCCGATCCGCGGCTTTTCGATTCTGAATTGGATCACTATTTGAGGGTTACTGCAAAGGACATCCAAGCGGCCGTCGCGCGGTTTATTGATGTTGAGAACCGCGTCGCGCTCGACATTGTTCCTGCGGCCTCAATGCATGAGCCGGAAGAATCAGCAGCGGCTGCTTCACCACAGGCTCCTGGTGAGCCGCACCAACCTTCGTCGCCGGCGAAACAAATTCCTGATTTGCCGGCGCCAGAACCAGAGTCGCCCGCACAATTGGACGTCCCTCAAATAAAACCTAAAACATTTCCTGAACAGCCGAAGGATCCCGCCGATGTTTCGCAGACAACCGAACCCGGGACCGGATCAATGCATCCATAAGACATGAGTCAATCGGAAATCTTTCGTAGGCAGGCGCCCGCGCCGCTACCACCACAGCCAATAACAATTCCCACTCCCCGAGAGACAGTCCTGCGAAATGGACTTACCGTTGTAGTGGTCGAGGATTCCCGCTTACCCCTCGTTAGCTATCGCTTGGCATTCCGTGTTGGCGGTGCTTTCGACCCACCAACATTGCCTGGTCTTACCGATCTGCTTGCCGGCTTACTGCCAGAGGGAACTGACTCAAAGACGAGCCGACAGATCGCTGACGAGGTTGCACGCATAGGTGCGAGTCTTTCGGCCGGAGCAAACTCCGATTACACGATAGTCGCAACCTCGGCGCTCTCACAGTTCAGCGATCAAATTCTGGCTTTGATGGCGGAGGTCGTTCTGCAACCGTCATTTCCTGAGAACGAAGTAGAACTAGCGAAGCAGAATACGAAGGAGAGTTTGCGTCAACAACGCGCACAACCATCATTTCTAGCTAGCGAGATGGTTTCGCGAGTAATGTTTGGCGATCATCCTTACTCGATTGTTGCCCCAACACCGGAATCGATCGACCGCTCGACGCGGAACGACTTTGTCCAGTTTCATCGTGCCAACCTTGTCCCAAATAATGCAGTGTTCATCGCAGTCGGGGATATTCGCTACGACACAATCGTACCGCGACTCGACTCATTGTTTTCTACCTGGCAAAAGGGAGAAGAACTTGTTGCTAATTTTCCAGCACCACCAGTCAGGAACAAACGGCAGGCATACGTCGTCGACCGGCCCGGATCGGCGCAATCAAATATCGTAATTGCGAATAGTGGAATCACGAGAACGAGTCCGGATTATTTCCCAATGCTACTTATGCACACGGTGCTTGGGGCAACAGCATCCTCTCGCTTGTTCATGAATCTGCGCGAGGAGAAAGGTTACACCTACGGGGCTTACACAAATCTCGATGCCCGCAGAAGTGCTGGGACCTTTCGCGCGACTGCTGAGGTTCGTACTCCTGTCACGGGTGACTCACTAAAGGAGTTCTTCTTCGAGTTGGATAAGATTCGCAACGAGCGAGTGTCGGAAAAAGAGATTACAGATGCCAAGTCGTATCTAACGGGTGTTTTTCCGATTCGTTTGGAGACGCAGGAAGGACTGACTGATCAGCTTGTTCAGATCAAAATGTTGAACCTGCCTGGAGATTACCTGCAAACATATCGAGACAGGGTTCAGGCTGTAACGCTCGACGACATTCAACGTGTCGCCTTGAAGTATGTAGAGCCAGACGAAGCAGCGTTGGTTGTGATTGGGGATGGCGCCTCGGTTTTAGATCAAATCCACCCTTACTGCGAAGATGTCGAGATCTACAACACTGCTGGTAAACGAAAACAAAAGCCTGCCGCGTCATCGGGTCCTACCGATATTGCGGGTTCCTGGTCAATCGAATTTGAAACGCCGCTCGGACAGAGCATTCCAGCTACGTTGACTATTTCGCGCCAAAACTCGGGATTTGCTGCCAGAATAACGTCCGAAATGGGTGAGGCTGAACTCGATTCGATTGAATTGAAGGATGACAATTCGTTTCACGCCACAACTTCTTTAGAGATGGATGGCCACGCAGTTGAGGCAAAAATATCCGCTCGATTCGCCGGCGATCAGACCGAAGGCTTTCTGACGCTAGCAAACTCGCCTTCGCTTCCTTTCACCGGCAGCAAGAACTGACAAACAACAAAACGCCCGGCATGGCCGACATGCCGGGCGCAAATCACAGGAGGAACCGAGTGTTATGGTCGTCGCTATACTTGCGGCGATCCGTTTAACCTCGGTCTTTAGGATGTACTTTTATCCAAGACAGGTTGCTTGCGACGTCGCTAACGCTCATAGCGTAGCACTATGCCGTCACCACCAACTGCCCATCCGATCTTCTTGTTGAAATTAAGCGAGTAAAGGTTTTGCTTGGTTGTCGAATCTTGTTGTAACCAGGTTCTACCCTGGTCTTCACTTTTAAGAATCGTACCGCCTCGGCCGACCGCCCAACCGTCGTCATCATTCAGGAACTGCACGCTCAAAAGTGTTACCTTCACATTCGTCGGCACCTCACTCCAAGTTTCACCGCCGTCGGTCGTTCGTAGAAGAGTGCCACGTTCACCTACGGCCCAGCCTTTTTCATCATTGCGAAAGTCGACATGGTAAAGAGTGCCAGTAGTTCCTGCGTTCTGCTTCGTCCAAGTCTCACCCGCATCGCGTGTAAAGAGAATGGTGCCGCCGTCGCCGACTATCCAGCCACGCTTGTCACTGACAAAATCGATATGGATTAGCTCAAGACGGCTCGGAGCTCTCTTCTGTCGCCAACTGTCACCACCATCATCTGTGTACAACAAGATGCTATCCACGACGCGGTCGCGGCGGCTGATCGAACCTACTACCCAACCCTTCTTCTTGCTGGAAAAACGAACGCTGTACAGCTCTACATCAGCTCCATCAAACTCCGCAGGAAGAAAGCTCCGAGACTGATTCCAATGTGTTCCACTGTCATGGGTGACAAAAATTGAGTTTCCGGCCAACAGGAATCCTGCTGCCTCGTCCCGAAAATAGATGTCGTTGATGGCTGCCGTAGTGCCCACCGTTTGGCGCACCCACGATTGGCCACCGTCTTCGGTTCGTCCGAGGTAACCTCCGTCGCCGCCAACCCATCCACGCTTGGTGTCGAGGAAGTACACCGTATTCAGATCCTGTCCACCAGTACTTACTCGGGAGGCAACCCAACCTTCTTGTACTTTTGCTGAGCCGACCGCTGTCAGCAAGATAACTATCGAGGCTAAAAAAATCGCTGACTTGAAGAATCTGGTATTCATCTGTTCACACCTGAATTCGAAAGGCATGTCAAAACGCCGTTCGAACCAAACAAGGCTGCGCTAAAAGTTTCGAATTTTGTACCCTAGTTTCAACTCTCAAGACAAGGGTTTGGCGGTTTCTTACCAAGGGGAAAAAGTAAGAAGGCCACGCGTCGGACAAGGCGACGCGTGACCTATCATCACCGCTCTCTCGCTTGCTATGGCGTCGGTGAATTCACTCTATAAACGCGGCCCTCAAAAACCACTACCACTCTTTCACCCAAAGAGAAGTAGCTGCCGAGCTTAGGGTTTTGCTTCAGTGCCGCAAAGTATTCCTCACCACCAAAACTCAAAGCCACTTCCGGCAAACGTGAGTCAGGATCGAATTCGGAATCAGTCCACACACCGTCACGCAGGTAAAAGGTCTTCCCAGCAACTCTCCGAATCGCATCTGAGCGCTTCTCATCTTTGAGGCGTTCAGTGTCCTGCTGATCCCGCGCAAACTTGCTTTGCTGAACCGCCTCAGCGCCTGTCACGGTATTCACAGAGGCCGACGCATCTGCGGGGGCCTTAGCGGCCCTTGGTGCACTTCTATTTGCAAAACCACCTCCGATAGTTCCTCGCTGGATGGGTACAGCGGTGATCTGACGGCTCACATCTCCCTCTTCGAGAGCCAAATATGATGTGTAGGGAGTGACTATTCCATAGCGCGTTCCCAAATCTACGATTTCATCTCGCAGTTCTTTTTGTTCTCCATTCGTACGCACTTGTTCCATCAACCAACCTACACGCCGAGTGGCCCATAGACGAGGCAGGTACTCGTTGGTCTCCGCGCGAAGCGGGAAGCGTAGACTATCGTATGTGTAAGTTCGAGTCGTTCCACCTGATCTACCACTCAGTTTCAATCGAACTGAATCCATATTCGCGGCGTTGCTATAACGTCCGATCAGCGTCACCTGTGATCCGCGAAAGACGTCGGGAACATTGCGTGGGTAAACCAAATCAGTCTGAACCCCTGCCATGTCGAGCTGCAAGTCTGTTAGGACGGGATAATTGACCTTCGTGAAAAAATTCGACGCTTTAACTTCCAGGTCTTCCTTCGGCTCAATATAATCGGCGACGCCGCCATTCTCAGCAGCAAGTTTGTCAAGCAATGCTGTGTTGACGTTGTAACCCACGCCAAAAGTAAACAGGCGTACGCCAGGCTTGCTTGCCTTTCGAACATTCTCAACAATTTTCGCGACATTAGTTTCGTCGACCGTCGGCAACCCGTCCGTCATGAACACAAGGATCTTAGGACGCTCACGTCCTGCATCACCGAATTGATGAAGCGATGCCAGTAGAGACTGGTTAATATTCGTACCGCCCGCCGGTTTTAGTGCCTTTACAAACTCTTCGCCACGCTGACGACCTTTGTCATCCGCAGCGATCAAACCTGACTCCATCAAATGTTCTTCACCAGCAAAGGAAATGACATTGAAACGATCCTGTGGGCGAAGAATTCGAATGCCGTATAGCAATGCAGAACGCGCCTTCTCCATTTTCCCTTCCTCTGACATAGAGCCGGAGGTATCAAGCACGAATACAACGTCTTTGGCCGAATACTCCTGATCCGACCAATCATCTTTAGGTGAGATCATTAAGAGGAAGTAACCAGCTTTTCCAGCCTCACGATAAGTCAGAAGAGTTAGTCCAAAATCTTCTTTCGAGATAGTGTAGAAAAGCTGGAAGTCCTGAGGCTCTTTCCCACTTCCAGTCTCAAACGAAACCAACGATCGCCGGTCACTACTATGTTTGACGTCAATGGCATGCGTCGGCGAATAGACATTCCGCAAAGGTTCCTTACTTTCGACTTCCACTCGTCCGGCGACCGATCCTATCTCAGTCAACTGTCGACCCGTGCCAAGTGGATACCGATAAGCAACCGTGCCTGCCTCCGCACGAACCACTTGTGTATAGGTAATCTCCAGCTTCTTATCGGAATTTGGAGGGATCGGAAAGATGCTCGCCTGGAACAGATCTTTGCCGGCGTATTCCAACAGTCCTGGGTCGCGTTGACGACGAACGATTTCGTCATAAATGCGTCGCGCTTCTTCGCGTGTTCTTACCTCGCCCACAAGTCGCCGATCTCCATCCCAAATAGCAAACTCAACTATTGAGGCAGATTCCGGGATCGGAAAGAAGTACGTGCCCTCCAGAGTGGCCCCGGTGTTATTTCGGAAAACCTGTTCGACATGCGTCGTCGCTACTTGCGAACTGATTTTGGTATCGATTTTGATCGATTTAACAGGCAAAGCTCGCGGCAGGTTTATTGGGGGTATCGGACGCGGCATTGGCGGACACCGTTGGCAAGGACCTGGAACAATTACACCTTGGCCATTGCCAATCGCAGCCAGACCGAAACATATCGAAAGCAACAGAAAAAGCCGCGTAAATCGAGTTCGCAGTCGCATAGGAGTCTCCACACTACGAGAAGTCAAACCCTCTTGACGCTAGTAGAACGTAGCGCTTGGACGCTTCTTGCGCTGACAGCGACAATGATCTCAGTTCCCATTTGTCAGGTCAGGAAGGGTGGCCTGCCCCCGCTGTTCTGCTACAAGGATCTCAATCCCACTTGTCAGGTCAGTGCCCACTTGTCAGGTCAGGAAGGGTGGCTTGCCCCCGGTGTTGCCCTACAGGGATCCTGATTGCAATGGGGGTTAATAAAGTTCCCGCAGTCGTTTGTTGAAAATGGCTACACCACTAGCAACGATCGTGACAATAAGTCCGCCGACGGCCAAGGTATGCTGAGGGCCAAAACGATGCGAGGCTGCGCCGGCCACGATATTGCCAATCGGCATGGTGCCCATGAAGGAAAGAATAAACATGCTCATAACTCGGCCGCGCATCTGATCCATAACGAGCTTCTGGAGTAGAGTGTTTGTAATCGCGACCGACACCACAAGCGCGAAACCTAATCCAAACAGGAAAACTAGAGACAGCCACAAGTGAGTCGAGAGGGCGAAGTTGCTAATGAAGACTCCGAAAGCGATGGCGCCACCAAGTACGAACCAACCTTTTCTCTTAAAATCACCAAGATAGGCAACAAGCAAAGCTCCGAAAAAAGCTCCCGCTCCGGCTGTACCCATCATTAAGGCAAGACCGGTCTCGCCGAGACGAAAAATGTCACGAGCATAGACGGGAACAAGAGTGAAGTAAGGTGCGCCAAACAAACTGTTGACCGCCGAGAGCAGCAACAAAGAGAACACTCGCGGTCGGTTCCGCACGTAACGAAAGCCTTCGATAAGGTCGCCCCACAAGGCGCGCCGGTCACTCACTGAGTGCGGGGCCGAGTTTGGATTGCGCTCGGGTCGCACCATCCAGAGTGCGATAACAACTGCGACGAAAGAGAGACCGTTGGCAAAAAAGCAACCGGCAAGTCCGAACAATCTGAAACCCAAACCAGCCAATGCAGGTCCCACTACTCTCGAAAGCTGAAACTGAGTTGAATTCATCGCGATGGCATTCGCGAGATCTTCGCGCCCGACCAGATCATAGGTCATAGCCAAATAAGAAGGACTTGCGAGTGCCATACAACAGCCGGTCACAAACGAGAACCCAAGGACCATCCAACGATTCACCACTCCAGTGGCAACGAGGGCAGCGAGGCCAATCGCTGCAATCCCAGCTATAACTTGTGTGTAAATCAACAGGCGACGTCGATCGAAGAGGTCAGCAAACACACCACCAACGAGTGTCAGGACAAACCCAGGCGCGGTTGCCATAAAAGCGTCGAGTCCGAGCCAAAAGGCAGAGTTGGTCAACTGCAGCACCAGCCATCCCTGCGCTACTGCCTGCATCCATGTGCCAACATTGGAGAGAAATGCGCCGGTCCAAAACAGACGAAAATTTCGATGAGAAAGCGCTCGAAACATTCTGCTTCGGCGAGTTGCGGTTGGAGGGGACGAGATTACAGGAGCGATTTCGCTGGGCATGAGAATGAGTTTCTTAAGAAAGTGATGAAGAGCTCAAGCACATCTTCAATGTATCATTTGAACTTCTTCGTCACCACTGGGCGAACGTTAGCGGAACAGGATTGACTGTTGATTACCGAAGATCACAACAAATCGGAGGGTAACAACTGCATTAAGAAGAGATCCACTAAATAAGTACAGTCGCTGCCGCTGCTGGTTCCGTAACTCGGTTCCAGTCTTTTCAAACAAATGCGAGAATGACCGTGATCTAATTCCGGTTCACAAAACCAGAAGGAGAGTCTATATGAAATCAGTCTCAGTAACGTTGAGAGCGCTTGTCATTCCTGTCAGCATCCTTTTCCTTCTCATCAGCACTGCCTTGGCCCAGAACCCGCAGCCATCGCCCCAAGCCGCATCCACGCAAACGGCTCCGACTGCCACGCCACCAGTCAGTCCACCAGCGAATTCTGCTGACGTTAAAACAATCGACGCCATTATTGCGGCGGTTTACGACGTTATATCGGGGCCGGCTGATAAAAAACGGGATTGGGATCGCATGCGGTCGCTATTCATTCCCGGGGCTCGTCTAATTCCTACTGGCCCACGACAACCTGCCGGGTATGGATCAAGGGTGTTATCGGTGGAGGAATACATCGCGCGCGCCGAACCGCGCATGAATAGCGAAGGGTTCTTCGAGAAAGAAGCGGCGCGACGTACGGAACTGTTTGGGCAGATTGCACACGTGTTCAGCACTTATGAATCACGTCACTCGCGCGACGATACAAAGCCTTTTCAGCGCGGCATTAACAGTATTCAGTTGATGAACGATGGCACTCGTTGGTGGATTGTGACGATTTTCTGGCAAGGTGAGGATGCAAAGAACCAGCTGCCCGAGAAGTATCTCAAATAGGAATTACGAAAATGCGGAATTGCGAGATTGCGAAATTTGTCCAATAGACTTTAGTTTGTCGTATCGCTCGATTGATGCTTCTTTACGACCACACGACAGCTGAAGCATATCGGACACATTTCGCAATCTCGCAATTCGCAATCCGCAATTCTTCACGCTCTTCTCCACGCCGACATTGAACCGCCCTTTGCTCCACGACGCTCGGCGACAATCTCGGAAATAATCGCGAGGGCTACTTCTTCGGGAGTTACTGCGCCAATGTCTAGTCCGATAGGTGCCCGAATCTTTTTAAGTTGCTCCTCCGTTGCGCCTGCTTCACGCAATCTCTCAATAACAATCGAGGTGCGTCGTTTGCTCCCAATCAAACCAACATAGTCAGGACTAGTACGGATAACCGCATGCATGCATTGCTCGTCTTCATTGTGGCCGCGCGTAACAACCGCGACAGAAACTCCGGCGCCGTTTCCGATCGCCTCACGCACGGCCGAACCCCAATCGTCGGTTACCACAAGTTCAATCTGTGCGTCAGGAAAGCGATCGCGGCTCAAGAACTCGGGGCGGTCATCGATTAGTGTGGTCTGATAGCCGACGAAAGTACCCAGCTTTGCGAGCGATGCACCCACGTGTCCGGCTCCGCAAATTACCAAACGCGGCGTCGGCTGCAGCCGCTCAAACAACAGAAAAGTCTCGCGAGCGGCGGGAAATGTCGGAACAAAGTCACTGACGCTGAACATCCGCGTCTCTTCGCGTGATGCGAGAAAGGCTGCGGCCTGTTTCGTCACAAGAGAATCCAGTTCGAAATCGCCGAGGCCTCCCACAGTATTGCCAGTCTCGTCAATGAGAATCTTTGAGCCAACTTTATGCGCCGCGCGTACAAGGGTAACCACCACGGCAATTCCGCCGCGTTGGAGCACGTCCGCAATTACTTTTGTAATGGATTGTGAGGGTTGTTGGTCCTGTTGGTCTTCCATGGATGATGGTTGACGGAGGTTGTTCACTTCGTTGTTGGCGGTCTAAGCAGGCCAAGCGCTGAAGCAAAGCGGCGAATGACCCACAAGGGGCCGACTAACAGATAGACTGGGTGCTTGAAAAAGGCAGGCTGGTTTCCCTCTATGGCGTGACCGACGAACTGAAGTATCCATCCGATTACAAACAGTACAAGCGCCCACCGCCAGCTGAAAAAGAAGAGCGGCAGCGAAACAACAATCATCGGTATACCGATACTGTGCGACAAACGGTTCAGCGGATGCTGATGTTTGGCCTTGTAGTTTGATAGGAGGTTTTGCGACATGTCGGTGTCTTTGGTCTTCGGCCTTAGGTCTTTGGTCTTGGGTCTTTGCTGCGTCCTGGAAATGGAAACCATCCAAGACCAAAGACCTAAGACCTAAGACCCATCACCTCTATAAAAATATCCATCGTGCCACCGCAGACCATTCCTTCCTCGCTTGCCTCGTCTGCGGTGAGCGAAAAGTGATGCAACTGAGACTTACCAGACCGCAGGGCCTCCTTAGCTTCTGCCCAAACTTCTGCTTCTATGCAACCGCCGCCAACTGTTCCAGCCACTTCTCCATTCTGGAAGAAGAGCATCTTCGCACCTCGTTGTTGAGGCGTTGAACCACGCGTATGGGCAACTGTAGCCACAACCACTTGTTCACCAGAGTCGGTCGCTTCATTAATCATGCGATACAGATCGCGTTGTGGAATCGTTGACATGTCTGTTGTGCTTTGTGCTTTGTACTTTTGTATTTCGTTAGACAAAGCGATGCATTCCCATCTACCACAGTCTACGCCACCAAGAGATCAAAGAACAAAGCACCAAATACAAAGAAGAATTGCGGAATTGCGGAATTGCGGAATGGAAATACAGATTGCGGATTTGCGCTGCTTCAAAGGGTCAGAGGTTGGCGGGCGGGACGCCCGCGGTCCGACAAAAAGATCCAGGTGGCACTGGAGAAATATGACAAGTTGGGAAGGGGCAAGCGGTTCATTAAGGATCTCCCAATAGAAAGTTCTGAGTGCGCCCCCGCGGTTTCCTGGCACCAACTTTCAACTTGAGGTGGACCGCTTGAAGCTACTTAGACCGTGGTAGCGGATCGGGCGGGGGCGCGCTCAGAACATTCTCAGACAAGATCCTTGATGGTCCGCTCGCCCCATTCCCAACTTGTCCTATTACACGATCCCTGAGGTCAGTGGACCACTAGCTACTTAAGGTATGGTAGCGGACCTTCTAGCACGATTACGAAACAAGCTATTCAAATCAGCGACGGGGGAACCTTCCGCCAATCCATCAAAGGAACCCGTCGTCGCAATGCTTTGCGCCGCCCGCATGAATGCTCCCCACGCGACACGGCTGAGTGCAGACCCGACAGAGATACGGCGGACACCCAAATCACCCAGTCGTGAAACTGTGAAGTTCGGGTCAGGCCTCGACACCAGCACGTTCACGGGCTTGGGCGAAACAGCTTTCACGATCGACTCAATCTCCTTCGGGTCGCTCACTCCAGGTGCATAGAGACAATCGGCTCCAGCCTCCGAATATGCCGTCAGGCGTTCAAGCGAGATTTCAAACGCGTTAGGATGGCCCACCAACCATGCCTCGCAACGTCCAGTCAGAACAACCGGTACCTCAGATTCGTCAATCGCATGCCGCGCAGCCTTAATTCTTTCAACTGCCAGCTGCAACTCATAAAGAGGATTAGTCCTGTCCCCTGTCGCATCTTCAATTGAAAGACCCGCAACACCCGTCGCAACACAAAGCGCTACGTTCTTAGCGACACTCTCTGGCTGATTGGCGTAACCATTTTGGAAATCCGCATTCACCGGCAACGATGTCGCCTTCACAAGTTCGCGGACGTGCTTGAGCACAGCGTCGCAAGGAATTCCGGATGCGTCATCAGGAAGTCCCTGGCTAAAAGCAAAGCCGGCTGAGGTGGTAGCGAGCGCTTTGAACCCGAGGCTTTGAAGATAAACGGCAGTTCCAAGATCCCAGGGATTTGGCAGAACGAAACAGCCGGATGCGTGCAATGAGCGAAATGTATCAACTGCGGCGGATTGATCGGAATTGGAACTATTCATACATTAATCCTAACCAGTAGGCTTGAAAGTGCCAACTTTACATCAAGGCTCGAACGAACAAAAAAGACCCACCCGATTTCTGTTTCCCTTCTCGGTGCAAACAAGCCTATTACGGCAGGGCCTCGACGTTAATATAAAACTTGAAATTCCCCGTTTGTTGAATCCCAAACAGGAATCGGACGTTGATCGAGGCGCCGGCTGCAAGAGGCGTCCCTAATGTGACGGTTCCTGAAGACCATGAAGAGTTGAATCCTCCGCCGTTTGACTGGTTTGGCGGAGTTTCCACAGTAGTTCCCTGGACATTTATCGTGCACGGCGTCGCGGCTACTCCAGTTGACGCAAGACAGGTAGTGGAGTCGTTAATACCGGAAACAACTACGAGCGCAGATGTACGCGAGCGGAGGTCTGCAATACCCAAAGGTGCGGGAAATGTGGTGACATCAATAATACGGTAGCGCAAACGCGTCACGGAGGCTCCGGTATTGTTGATTACACGGCGCCGAAACTCAATCGTGCCGAATGTAGAGTTTTGTGCCGGAACACTGGTAAAGTCGCGAATCCGATTGGGCGGCAACGATGCACTTAATGTTGAATCGATGAGCGGAACTGCGAATGTGCTAGTACGCTGAATAGGCGAGGCTAAGTTTTGTGGGCCGGGCGCTCCCAGCCGTTGCCCTGCACCAGCACTCGTTCCGCTTGTATCTACGTAGTAGAAGTTTGAGGCATTGTTGTCAGTATCCACATACAGACCGCCCGACGGACACGCACCGAAAATCGAAATTGAGCCTGCCTTACCACACTCGTCACGGACGAACGAATAATCCGCAATGAAACTCGACAAAGCGGGATAGCCATTTCCTTCTTTGTAGAGCGGGTTCGCTTCACTCGTTGAGCCAACGGCATCGAAACGATTAGCGAAGTTGAAATTGGCTGGTATTGACGTGTTGAAAACAGCGATTCCTGCGTTTTCCGGGATGTTGATTGTGTAGGTTGCATTACCCGTTGCATAGGCTCCCAGCGAATAGTTAGTGCTGTTCGTACAGAGGTAATGGCCGCGAGGAGGAATCACTGTTCCGTTCGGTATGACGCAACGCGCAACTCCATCCGAGGCTGCTATGGCATAGCCCGTACCGCCACCGGTTACCGTGTGATCCGATCCACTGTTGTTGTAGACCTCAATGAACTCGTCGGTTAGTGCCGTTGGTCCACTCAAACGAAATTCGCTGATAAGAAGGGGTGGGACACCTGGAACGGTCACGGAGAATAGATTATTCGCTGTCGCGCTTTGGCCATCAGGATTGGTAATCGTAACGTTTTTTGGACCAAGTGAAGCGCCTACAGTCGATACGTTTATCGTGACATGCGTCGGATCCGTATAGGTGATGCTATTTACAGTTACACCTCCCGAGACGGTCGCCGTTATGTGATTGAATGGTTCGGCGCCGACAATGTTGGGTCCTGGATCGTAGAATTCCGCTCCCGCCACTGAAGTACCAGTGATGGTGACACTGGTTGATGCTACACCCTGCTTAATCGATCCTACATCAGAAGATGTTGGCGTTGCGGGTGGAGGTGCAAGTAATTTTACCACCTGTGTTCCGTAGGAATTCGTGGCATTACAGAACTGCTGAATGGTCCACAACGTCATGTCGTCTTTGGGATCAAGCGAGACAAAAGAATAGTCACCCCATCGACGTGGTGGACCAGGATCTGCCGGCGGGTTGTAAGCCGTGCTGCTTGCCGTGTAAAGCGTTACGGCGCTGGTAGTACCGAGACTGTCTGTTCGGAGCCGCCCGTTGGTGGCTGCGTCAATATGGTTGGCAAGTCCAGCGCTGCTGAAGCCAAAGGCAGCGTGGCCTTGGCCCGAGATACCAACAGTTGGAATAAAGAAGTACTGAGGATTGGTCGCTGCCGGATCGAAGATGGTTCCTGACTGAACAACTACGGGAGTACCACCGTTGTCGCTGCTGCGAATGCCATTAAGTTCGTACCATCTCACTCCGTCCCGATTCCCGGTGGTGGAAGCAATACCCGAGGCGTTTACTTCAATGTTCTGCGCAGTCCAGAGCCTGCCGTTGCGTATATGAGCAGCGAACAGCCGGTCATCGAGTGCGTCGAGCTGACCGGCAGTCCCCCCGGTGTTGCCAAGGTGTGGAACTGTTTCGGGTAACCTTGTTGACAGTACGGTAATAGGAATGTCCGCGGAGATTGTTGGCACGGTGTCCGGGTTGGTTATCCGACGAAGGTTCAAACGGCCAAACGCTGCGTTACTTATCCCGATAAAATAGCCCTCGTTAGTTCCAGTCTCGTAGTTATCAACGCCGCGGGGTGAGAGCGGTCCATCTCCGCTGCCCGTTACTATCCCGCGAAATGCGGTGGCGACGATCGGACCACCACTTAAGATGGAACTCTTTCTAACAACAAATGCTGAACAGCCAATGAACGAGCCTGAGACTGCGCCAAACATATTGCCACCAATGTAGAGTGCGTCCTCGTCAATGCCTAAGGAGGGGTAGTCCAGAAACTCACCGGTGGACGGAATACCGCCAACGGTGTCCTGTTGCATGAAGTAATAGGTCCATACTGTGCTTCCCGAAATGATTCCATTACTTGCGGCGTCAGAGACAGCGATCAGGAGTCGATTTGGAAGGTCACCTATGCTCGAAGGTAAAGTGCTGGGTACATCGATTATGGTGAGTATCCAACGGCCGCTCAGGCGATCGTAGCGAATTTGAGGGTCGCTAGTGAAATTGAGTCCTCCGGCGGGAAAGGGGGACATCACTGAGGCAAAAAAGACATCTGAATCCGCGTTAAGAAAGCCATCCGCAATGCCGGTAGTCTTGTTGAAACTGCGGACTCGTCCGTTCAAGAAAGCGATAAACTGGGTTGGTCCAACCGCGCCCATAGTGTCTGGTGGAAAGGCACCAGTATCTGCAAGCGTTGCGGCCAGGAAGTTTGGCGTGCTGACGGTCTGTGGAGTCGCAGTCGTGGAAATCTGAGTGCTTCCAGCCGCTATTATTGTGGCACTTAGACGCCCATTTCTTATTTTGCCTGATTTATCCGGAATGAAAGCTCTCGAAGTGCCGGTTACCGGCAATGCATTTGGATCTTGAGGCAGGACTCGACGGTCAGGATATTCGCGTTCAGGAACAACTCGCAGCTCTCGATTAATTGTTGGAGCCGCATGTTGTGCCATCATGATCTCGAACGTAGCCCGTTGCAGACCGATCGCACCAGGCGAAGGTTGCCCTACAGTGTCGGTGGTGGCGCTAACAGGTTTATATGGGGCTCCCTGATTACGCATGCTTCCTGACGACTGCCTCTGCCGCGAGCGGGTTCGTTCTCTTTCTCGCTCAGTAAGAACCGGCGCACGTTTCTCGACACCGGGCGATACACGGATCGTGGTGCGTTTCTGTGCAAACGAAGTCAGCCCGAGGGACGTTACTATCAGCGCACAAATGAGAACAACCAGATTCCAGCGCACAGACATGCGTCCGAAGCGCGATTGGGGAAATCGTAATCTCACTCTCATTTATCTTTCGTTTAGCGACACTTCCAAAGGCGGCCTTCGCTGCCGCGGGTGAGCGTAAATGTCTCTATCGATTGATCGGTGTCTACGAGCTTAACGTTGAGTGTCATCGTATCGCGTTCAATTCGTCCACTGTAACGCGCCGGACGACCGCTCCTGCTACGGTCGGTGCGAGTCGGTCCTCCCTCTCGGACGAAGGTTCCGGGAACGTCGAAACGTCCTTCGGCGTCTGGCTCGATGGGTGTCGTTATTTCTCCGTGAGCGCAGTCAAACTCCAACTCGGCGCCGCCCGTTTTCATCGTCAATCGCACGTGGGGGCCGCCCCAGATTTGATCGTCCGCGCGTCTATTTGCATCATCCGATGAGCGGTTCATATTCTCGTTTGGGATATTTGTAGGTGGTCTTGTAGGAATGGAGTTGATGTTACTCGATCCACGATTCGCGCTTGATGCTGCCGAGTCTTTAGGCGTGCCACTGCGACACGAGCTACTCTGATTCAGCGCCAACACCAGAACAGGAATAAAGACCAAAGACGCCGTAAGTTTCGCGTTGAAAAGTATCATAAAACAGTTGCCTGTGCCGTCGAGTATACCTCTGATTTCTATGATCAAATAACTACTACGCTTCATGGGCTAATCAACGACAATTGTTGGAGGTCAAATATATGAAGATTGTTTCCTCCGCGGTGTTCATCTTAATAACAGCTTTTGGAGTTTGTGGACAAAGCGCGCCCGACGCTGCGGAGCTAACGAAGCTCTTGAATGATTTTCTCGCCGGGGCTTCAACCAACGACGCTGCGGCGCACGACCGTTTTTGGGCCGACGATTTGATTTACACTCGCTCGGCC
This sequence comes from Acidobacteriota bacterium, assembly GCA_046725195.1. Lineage (GTDB taxonomy): Bacteria > Acidobacteriota > Blastocatellia > Pyrinomonadales > Pyrinomonadaceae > PSRF01. The sequence goes on from JBKOYD010000081.1 coordinate 37,813, forward strand.
GGACGCCGCGTCACAAAAGCCGAGGTTATGCGCGATGTAAGATCCGCGCGACCACCAGAATCTGACGATGCCAAGACAGTCTATTCAGCTGAAGACATTCGCATCCAGCAGTATGGAAACACTGCTGTGGTTGCGTTTCGCCTGGTCGCTACAACCGAATCAGACGGAACAAAACAAGTCGCGAATCTTTTGAATAGCGGTACCTTCGTAAAGCGCGACGGAAAGTGGCAGGTCGTTAATTGGCAATCGACGCGTATGCCTCGCTCGGAGGAAGAGAACAAAAGAGATGTTGCGGCTGCGGAGATTGCTTTCCATCAAGCTATAGCTGCCAGTGACGTCAAAAGACTTGCCTCGCTCACGAACTCAACCTTCATTTGGACCCATCGCACTGGCGAGCAAATGACTCGTAAACAACTGATCGACGCTCTGAGCTCGGGCCAGCTCAAATACTCGAAACTGGAAACTGCCAAAGTAACGATCGTTGTTTATGGCGACACGGCGATTGTACGTGGTGAGTCGCTGCGACAACGCTCGGCAATTCCAGGTTCAACTGATAAACGCGACGACAGTGCGTTTACCGCGTTTTATACGTTGACCTTCATCAACCAGGGCGGCGCTTGGAGGGCCGTCGCAATGCATATGAGCCGGGCAGATTAGCGCGGCTCTTAACAAGAGATGAAATGTCCAAACAAATAAATTACAGCACAGACCTGAACGGTGTTGATTGGGAGGAAATGAAGGCAACACTCGCGGCCGACAACTTCGACAATGGCCGAACACCAGAGCAGCTCCGCACGTCTTTTCAAAACAGTTACGCAACTGTAGTCGCGTATGAGGATGGACATCTGGTTGGCACTGCACGGATTTTGTCAGACGGAGTTTGTAATGCCTACATCGTCGATGTCTGGACGCTTTCCACCTACCGACGTCTCGGTGTAGGACGAACGATGATGAAACTGCTGGAGAGTCAGGTGGAGGGACAACACGTCTATCTCTTTTCAGATGACGCGGTTGAGTTTTATGAAAAGCTCGGCTTCACCAAGCAGTCAACAGGATTAGGTAAGGTGGTAGGTAAATGGCTGCAGAAGACAGGCTAAATCAATCCTGATCCGGCTTACGGGGCCGGGATTCGGTAGCCGGTGTCGAATCCATCTGCTCCCGCCGCTGATTTAGCTTCGTGCGTAGCAGATCAACTTCCGAATCAGCATTTGCAACTGACACCTCAAGGCGCGACTTACTGGTCTCAATAATCTTCAGCTGTGCCTGCACTCGCGACTTTTCACTTTCCAACTGACGCCTGCGCGCGTCACGTGCCTCCTCAGGATGCACGGTGCCGTAACCCTGCGTCGCGCGGTCGATGTTCTCAGGTTTTAACGCATAGTCAATCTGTTCGAGCCTCGATTCAAAATCGGCAATCTTGCTCTGGGCATCAATCAACTGCGAGCGTATTTGTTCAGCGCGCTGCTCAGCACGAGTCAGTCGTTCCATGTCCAACTGATAACGATCGTCCTCCTGCATCTGGGTGAGTTTGTCGTTCAGCCGGTTAACCTGATTGGAAAGTGTGGTGATAGTTTGTTGCATGTTCCCCTGATCAGAGG
>JBKOYD010000127.1:0-15813 GCA_046725195.1 Acidobacteriota bacterium
ATAATAATGGCCAACGTCGCCAAGGCAGGCGGCTTGCTGCCCATACTTCAGCCATTCGCTGCGCTTTACGTATTGATTCTTGCCGTTCTTGGACCGCTACTCACGAAAGAATCAGAACGCATCTTTGACTTGTTGTCAAAAACATTCAAACGGAAGCGACAGGTGTCGGATGAACAATCAGTCGAGGCTTAATTGTAGGAGTGGCCCTCCGTGGCCACCCCTCGTTGCCCAACGAGCTCCTTGTGGCAACACGGACGGTTGCGATTCATTGACGCGGCGGGAAATGCAACGAGGCGTGGCCCTCCGTGGCCACCCGTCATTGGCCCAACGAGCTCATTTGAGAAACACGGACATTTGCGATTGATCGATGGTGCTTGGAAACGCAACGAGGGGTGGCCACGTAGTGCCACCCCTACAAAAGAGTTATTGAGTAGTTATGATCCGACTATTCAGATCGCGCAGGGCGGCGCGATTCTTTTCCTTCAATTGAACCCTGCTACGACCTACTTGCAGCTCAACGAACTGCGCCATCGCAATCTTTTTGAAGATCGGATATGGAACTGTTGTCTCCAAAGTCTCAACCATAGTTTCTGACAACAAAGTATTGGTTCGAGGCACGAGACGCATTCGGCCAAACCGGAAAGTTTCAAGATCTGCAACTATTGATAGATCGCGCTGATCGAATCCATGCGCCTGATCCCAATTCTTCGTCTCGAATATTATCTGGAAGGTAACGTAGCGAACCTTATCGAGCTGTGCACCAGGAAGATGCATCACTACGTCAATGCTCGCGCAGGCGTCTTTGAACTTCTCTTTGAAGCTGGAACACGTTACCGACATCTTCTGAAGCCTGATTACCGTTTCGAGATTGAAGCCATCGTATTTTGTTTCAATCCTGCCCCCGTGATTGGCGTCATAGCTGGTTTGATCCACCATTGAATCGGCCTTCGTAGCCGACTGAAAGAGGAAAATTACGCCGCACGCAAAAACTAGAGTTGCTTTCGTCATAGGACTTCTCCGAACGAACATAGGAAATCGTTGGTTATCTTAGAGGTAAAAACTTGGGCAAGAAATGAGAGGCGAATGAGAAGGGCTACGAACAAAATAGCGAAGCTCAATTGGCCGTGTCAATAGCGTTTGGCGCTTAGTACTAACTGCATCAATACCCGGCGTCTTAGTCATTGAACAAAACCGTACGTTGGCTCCTCGGTCGCCACGCTTTCACTTTCCCTGTCTCCTGTAATAGAGTCGCTTCACGCTTCCCCATCCAGTGTCGAGGGTAATTATGAAATCTTCACTTTCAGAAGAGTCTCTTCGAGATTTAACCGACGTGCTGCGCAGAGCCAACGAAGAATCCGCCAAACACTATCCGGGTGAAGGTGGACGACGTCAGCCCGTACACACGGTTTATGGCGGCGCACACCTATTTAAGTCGGATTCGGCAAAGCGTTTGGGATCTATGGCATTACGTGCTTTGGATCAGTTTGCGCCGAATTTTCTTGTCTTCGCAAAAGCAATCGAGTTGCCCGGCGCAACGGATCTTCCTGACAAACTCGATGATGCAAAGGAACTCATTTCTGATCTGGAAACCGGTTCGGAACGGATACGTCGAGACAATAAGCCCCTGTGGTTGGCCCACACAATTTACGAGAGAGTTAACGAGAAATTACGACGCGAACCGGTGGAAGACTTTCGCATAGACTTTGAGGATGGTTATGGAAATCGTCCCGACAGCGAGGAAGACGGACACGCGGCTTCAGCGGCAGCCGAAGTTGCTGAAGGAAGTAAGAACGGTACCTTGCCGCCGTTCATTGGTATTCGAATCAAGCCATTCAATGAGGAGCTTCGTGCCCGCAGTTTTCGAACTCTTGATATTTTTGTCTCAACATTAGTCCACCTAAATGGTGGGCGTTTGCCGGCTAACTTCGTCGTTACGTTGCCGAAGATCACTATATCGGAACAGGTCGCAACACTCGCCGGCTTGTTGGCGCGTATTGAGAAACAACTTGGGTTGACTAAGGGAAGTCTGAAGTTTGAGATGATGATTGAAACCACACAATCGATCATCAACCATCGAGGCGAAATCAATCTCCCCGTTCTACTTGCTGCCGCACAAGGCCGTTGTGTTGCTGCCCACTTTGGAACTTACGATTACACGGCCGCCTGCAACATCACAGCAGCGCACCAACATATGCTCCATCCCGCCTGCGATTTTGCGAAAAGCATGATGCAGGTATCGTTTGCCGGCACGGGTATCTGGATGTCGGACGGTGCTACCAACATCATGCCCGTCGCACCACACCGTGTCGCGGATGGTGGTCCACCTCTGACTGAGGAGCAAATCGAAGAAAATCGGGAGGTGGTTCATCGTGCCTGGAAACTTCATTACGATCATATCCGGCACTCATTAACCAATGCTTTCTATCAAGGCTGGGATCTGCATCCCGCCCAACTACCAACTCGGTACGCTGCTGTCTATTCTTTTTTCCTTGAAAGCCTGGAAGCCGCTTCCCAACGGTTGAAGAACTTCGTGGAGAAGGCAGCAAAAGCCACGCTTGTGGGCGACGTTTTTGACGATGCTGCCACAGGACAGGGACTGCTGAACTATTTTCTGAGAGCGATCAATTGCGGCGCTATAACTGAAGGAGAGGCCCTCAAACTATCTGGGCTCACGATAGAGGAATTACGATCGGCTTCCTTTGTAAAAATTCTGAAGAACCGGCAGGCTCTGTAAGGTCCAACAAACTTCACTTGTCGATCATGTGTTGAGAGTCACACAAAGATTTCTTGTATGCCACTGGGCAAGCCCTTGGCATCTTAGAAATCGTTTGGTTGCTTCTTAAGTAGCAGCTGGCGTGAGACTCCACGGGACAAGCCCGTGGCATCCCTACCCAACGCGGGATGATTCCGAGCAGTTGTCACCACGTATGGTAAACTTCCGACAACTCACCAACATCGGATTTTATGAATACAAGTGACGAATACAATTATGACTTCATTGAAACTGACTATCTCACTATTTCTGATACCTGCACTAGGCTTAACTACGTTGACAGCACAAAACAAACAGAGCAGGCCCGGAAGTGATCCGGAACTCGGCAAAAAGATAGCGCGCTTTGCACCTACCGTCCTGACCGCCAGTACGTCGGGTCTTTCACCAAACGATCGGCAGGCGCTCGAGAAAATCATTCAGGCAGCCAAGCTACTCGATTCATTGTTTCTGCGTCAGGTATGGAGTGGAAATGAAGCACTTGAAAAGAAGCTCAAGTCTGATCAGACTGCCGCGGGCCGCGAACGCCTTCACTACTTCTACATCAACGATGGACCGTGGTCTCGTTTGGACAAGAACGAACCCTTCATTGACGGGGTGCCTCACGAGAAGCCGGCACGGGCAAATTACTATCCAGACGACATGGCGAAAGATGAGTTCAACACGTGGTTACAGGGTCTCTCCGATGCGGAGAAACAGAAGGCCACAGGCTTCTTCCATCTCATTCGCCGCGGACCAGACGGAAAGTTAACCACAGTTCCTTATAGTCAGGCGTATCGAGAGTTTCTTGAACCAGCGGCCAAGCTACTTCGCGAAGCGGCTGCGCTTACAAGTAACGCTACGCTTAAAAACTTCCTTACCAAACGTGCAGATGCTTTTGGCAACGATGATTACTACGCCAGCGATGTGGCGTGGATGGATCTCGACTCTCCGATCGATCTGACAATCGGCCCATACGAGACTTATGAAGACGAATTATTCAGCTACAAGGCGGCTTTTGAGGCTTATGTGACGCTCCGAGACGATGCTGAATCGGCGAAGCTTGCGAAGTTTAGCGGCTACCTGCAGGAGTTGGAAAACAACTTGCCGATTGATCCGCGTTACCGGAATCCTAAACTCGGCGCGGCATCGCCGATTCGCGTCGTCAACGAAGTCTTCGGATCCGGCGAAGGTAATAGTGGGGTGCAAACCGCGGCCTTTAATCTTCCCAACGATGAAAGAGTCGTTAAAGAGAAAGGCTCCAAGCGGGTAATGTTAAAGAACGTACAAGACGCTAAGTTTAATAAAACATTGATCCCCATCTCTCGTGTCGTGCTGGATCCATCCGAACAGTCAGCGCTCGCATTCGATTCGTTCTTCACTCACATTCTTTGTCATGAGTTGATGCATGGACTTGGCCCTCACAACATAACAGTAGACGGCCAGGAAACTACTGTTCGGAAACAGCTAAAGGAACTCTACTCCGCGATTGAAGAGGCAAAAGCCGATATGACCGGACTCTGGGCGCTGCAGTACATGATCGACCATGGAATGATCGAAAAGACCATGGAACGTACGCTCTACGTTACGTATCTAGCAAGCATGTTTCGCTCAGTCAGATTTGGGATTACTGAAGCGCATGGCCGAGGTGTGGCAATGCAGTTCAATTATTTGACTGATGAGGGCTCGATAAAATTCAACGAGAAGACTGGAACCTTTAGCGTGGATCATTCGAAGATCAAAGAGGGCGTACGAAAATTAACGCACGATCTGCTCACGCTTGAGGCGGAAGGCTCGTATGACAAAGCCAAGGCGTTGCTGGACAAGTTTGCAGTGGTTAGACCGCCGATGCAACAGGCACTGGATAAGTTGAAGGACGTGCCGGTGGATATTGAGCCGGTGTTTCCGTTGGCGAAGTAATTGCTATCGAAGATCCAAGAAAATCATTTGCCATATATCATTTGACATTTTTTATTGGTCATTTTTACCAAAGCCTTCTTTGGTCTTGGGCCTTTGGAAATCTCGCGAACAAGCAAAGACCAAAGCCCTAAGACCCAAGACCGCTTTGCGAAAATGTCAAAGAAAAATGTCAAATGATATATGGCAAATATGGCAAATGATTCCGCTACTCACGCTTCCGAGCTCTCGCCGATACTAAGCTCTAAACTGCCTCCTGAAAAACGTCGCGATCTTCCAGGCATCGATCGCTTTCCAGGGCATCTCGCCGGTGGTGTAGTGTCCGCAGGGAAGCCAAACGATATCAAGCGGCAGATTGTGCCGGCGAGCTTCTGCAATAGCAGCGCGAGATAGATCGATCGGAAAGGTCAGATCGTAACGGGCAACAATAAAGCGCATCGGCCTGTGGCCCATACTCGCAACACGAGGCATGAAAGGAAGCGGACTTATTGGCGACCAGTAATTTCGCAATTCATCAAGCGTTATGTGGTCGGCAAAGCCGGCGCGTACATGAGCAGTCGACAGGCCGTGCCAGACAACGTCTGCAACATAACCGGAAACGTGATTAAAAGCGCCGGCGTCGAGGTGTGGTTCATGTGCAAACGCGAGAAATGCTATGCACGAGCCGACGCTTGTGCCGAGAATTCCAACGCGCTCGTAGCCTTCGTTCTTCAGCCACGCAACCGCTGCCCGAGTATCCAGAACCGCCTGCCGCATCGATTGAATCGTACGTCCGACATTTGTACTGACCAGATGATCGGCTCTCTCAATTTCGGCGGGCTTGCGCTGCTGATGATAGGGAAGCGTCAGTCGCAGCGCGGACATTCCTATCATATTGAAGATGCGGCAAGCCTCGACGTGACTTTCGGGCTGTGCATTCCACTGTGGCAGCACCACGACAGCTTTACGCGGTCTCTTTCCATTCTTACTCTTGGCGGGGAAGAATCGCGCTCGCGCCAGATTGTTTTCTTTGGATGGCGTGCTTACTGAACTGGTCCACGTTAACTGGTCATCGTCCAGTCGATAATCGGTGATTGCTGGCAGCGCGTAAAACTCGTCGGTTGCCGGCATAATACGTGCCGTGTGCTGGCGAAATACATCTCGCGGGTCATCGCCGTTTACGTGGTCGAGGATGTAGGAGAGTCCCCACTCGAAAGGGCGAACAAGCCGATTATTATCGCGTTCGTGGTACCAGCGTTCGCGCCGGTGCATGTAGGTTTTCCATAAAGACACTGTTCAACAGTTCCTGACCAACAGACAAATACGAGTCGCAAATCCTAAAGCAGACGAGTGGAAAAGTAAAAGCCAACCACTGGAACGCGGCGTCCCACCCGCCAACCTCACGCTACACGTACTATAGGAACTGGCACCCGGAAAAGCCCGTAGCGCATCTGCTCCGAATCGGGGCGCGCGAGACGCCCCGCGGTCTCAGCTTCCGCGGCTTAGTACAAGCGTAAGCTACTACTAAAGGTCAAATGACGGTACCCTTTAATGATTGGTTTCCAATTTAGTGATTGGTTCCAATTGATAACGCGCCTCCTGTCGGACCGCGGGCGTCCCGCCCGCCAACCTCACACTACAAAGTACGATCGGAATTGTGGGCGCCGTCCTTGAAAGCCCGTAGCGTGTCTGCACCGAACCGGGGCGGGCGAGACGCCCCGCGGTCCCAGCGAAGATGCGATGCAAATGGAGAGTTACTTAAGTGGCGGATCTACTGAAAGTCAGGATCGCCGTTCGAGGAGTCGCTTCAGCATTGCCGGTAGCAGTGGCATGGCGCTCAACACCGACCCGGTGGTAAAACGCCGCGCGAGTTTGCGAAAGAGTGAGCCGGCTTCCTTTGTGTAACGAAACCACCATACATCTGGACAAGACGGAAGGCTGTAAACGTGGATGTGTTGCGGTGTTACTAATTCCAGTAATCCCAGGCGTCCGTGTGTTCTACCATACCCGCTGTGTTTGACGCCGCCCCACGGAGTTTGAGCCACCGCATGTGTGTAGACCACCTCGTTTACCATTACGGTGCCTGCCTCGAGCTGCTCAGCAATTCGACGTCCCCGTTTGATGTCGCCGGTGAAAACACAAGCGGTTAATCCGTAGATGCTGTCGTTGGCAAGCTTTATGGCCTCATCGTCAGTTTTGAATGTCATGATTGGCAGCACTGGACCAAACGTCTCTTCACGCATCAACGCCATTGAGTGGTCCACGTCAACTACAACCGTCGGTTCATGAAACCAACCGTGCTTTTCTTGTGCGCGCTTGCCGCCAGTTAACACTCTCGCGCCTTGTTTGACTGCCTCGCTGATGTGCTTCTCGACGATTGTCAATTGCCTTTCGTTTGACATTGCGCCAATGTCTATATTCTCTGCCACCGCGTTGCCTTGCTTAAGGGCGCGAGTCTCTTTTACTACCAACTCGATAAACTGTGGCGCAACCGACTCTTGAACGTAACAACGCTCTATAGAAGCACATGCTTGTCCGGAGTTGCAGAACGCGCCCCATACCGCTGCGCGGGCGGCGTTAGCGAGTTTGGCGTCTTCCAGAACGATCATTGGATCCTTGCCGCCAAGTTCAAGTACCACTGGGATTAGATGTTCAGCTGCGGACGCGGCGACTCTTTTTCCAGTCGCCACGCTACCAGTAAACATTATCTTGTTTACCGGTGCATCGATCAGTGCAGCGCCCGTCGATCCATCGCCGGTTACGATTTCAAGAAGGTCCTCAGGAAGATCAGCCTGCCTGAATATGCCGGCGATTTTCAACGCCGTCAGCGGAGTTAACTCACTCGGTTTTACAACGACCGCATTACCTGACATTAGGGCCATCACGACTTCAGCCAGTGGAGTGGCCCAGGGAAAGTTCCAGGGCGAAATCACACCTATAACCCCCCTTGGTTTGTAGATAATGCGTGATGAGCGACCCATCAATCCATATTGTCCGATATCGATCCATTGGGGTTTTAGAAGTCGCTCGGTGATGCGGGCGAAGTGGTGCATGAGATCCAGAGTGGGGACGATCTCCATGGAGATTGCTTCAGCGGCAGGCTTACCAGTTTCGCGCGAGACCAGCGTGGCAATCTCTTCAAGTTGCGCAAGTACTATTTCGCGCGCACGCAATATGAAGCGAGCTCGATCGCGATAAGAAAGAGCAGCCCAGGACGTTTGAGCTGCCCGCGCACGATTCACTGCATCGCGTACCTCTGCCGCTTTCATCAATTTTGCGCGTCCAATTTCCGCGCCTGTCGCCGGATCGTACGAAATGATCTCTCGCGTCTGTTCTGATGGAATAGTTTGAATACTCATGTCGGTCCTAATTATCCATCAAGCTAGACAGAATTAACATCATTGACAAGAACAGAAGCACAAGAGCGTCACAAGAAATGGACAAGGTGGGAAGGGGGCAAGCGGCAATGTCAGGCACCTCACTAGAATAGGACAGTTGGGAAGGGGGCAAGCGGCAAACTCAAGCACCAGACAAAAAGAAAGAACCAAGCGCGCCCCCGCTCGATCCAATTCAAGCCGCTTACTTTTCTCCGCTACAACAACCAACTCGAAAGCCATAATCATTGCGGATGCGAAACGAAGCGGGGGCGCGCTCGGTATTTCTATTGTGTGGTGATTGATGTTGCCGCTTGCCCCCTTCCCAACTGTCCTATTCTTGTGAGGTGCTTGATGTGCTGTTTGCCCCCCTTCTCAACTTGTTCTTGCCTTGGGTCTGATTTGAATCGACGCCAATTTCGTAACCTTCCAAAGCCTCAGGTACAATGAATGTCCGAAATGACAGCGACAAGCCGAGGAGAGTTCGATGATCAGATCCCAACTCGAGGAGTTCATGCGCCGCATGGCCCCAAATTCAGTAGCCATTATTCCCGGCGCGCGCGAGGCAACACGGTCCAATGATACTCATTATCGTTTTCGCCAGGACTCTGACTTCTATTATTTAACCGGCTTTGAAGAGCCGGAGGCGATTGCTGTGGTCAAACCTGCTCAAGATCCCAAGTATGCCTTGTTTGTTCGACCACGCGATCCTGAACGAGAGATTTGGGACGGTCGTCGTGCGGGAGTTGAAGGGGCGAAAAAAGAGTTTGGCGCAAACGAAGCTTTCTCTATAGCGGAGTTTGACGAGAAGCTTCAAGAGATTCTCGACGGCGCTGACATCCTCTATTACAGACTGGGAGTCAATCGAGATTTAGACGATACGATAATTCGTCAAGTCGCCCGAATGCGAGCGTTGAACCGAAAACCAATTCACCCTCCGCAGACAATTGTTGATCCTGCGACAATCATTCATGAGCTTCGCGTCTTGAAGAGCAGCGAAGAACTCGAACTCATGCAAATCGCTGCGGACATCGCAGCTGAGGCACACTGCGAAGCAATGAAGGCGGTGCGCCCGGGCATGCAGGAGTACCAGGTTGAGGCACTCATCGAGCAGATATTTCGCCAACGTGGCGCCGCGGGTCCCGCATATACTTCGATCGTCGGTGGTGGTCCCAATGCGACAGTGTTGCATTACATCAATAACGACGGCCAACTCCGCGATGGCGATTTGTTGCTTGTCGATGCAGGCGCCGAGTACAAGGGCTATGCGTCTGACATTACCAGGACATTTCCAATAAACGGTCGCTTCACAGCCGCACAAAGAGATATCTACGACCTTGTACTTAAGGCGCAGGTGTCTTGTGTGGAGATGGTCCGACCCGGCGTCACACACGATCAATTGAAGCAACATTCAATCGAGGTGCTGACGGAAGGTATGGTTGAGTTAGGTCTCTTAAAGGGTAAGCCCGAAGAGTTAATCAAAGAGAAAAAGTACGAGCAATTCTACATGCATGGGCTGGGACACATGCTGGGAATCGACGTGCACGATGTAGGCCGTTACTACTACGGTCGGGAGTCACGCGCGCTTGAGCCCGGCGTCGTGATGACTGTCGAACCGGGTATCTATATTGCGCCTGACACAAAGGACATTCCTGAGAAGTATCTAGGCATTGGCGTGCGTATCGAAGACGACGTGCTGTGTACTCAGAATGGCCCGCGTGTGTTGACGAACAAAGTACCTAAAGAGGCGGAGGAGATTGAAGCTTTAATGGGTAGGTAGCGGTTTTGAAAAAGTAAATCATTTTCCATTTAAATTTTCCATATATCATTTGACATTTTTCATTTGTCATTTTGAAAAGATGGCCTTGGGACTTTGGTCTTAGGTTTTGCCGTTTTACAGCGCTCCACTCGTGTCCAAGACCAAAGGCGCAAGACCAAAGACCTCTCCCTCTAAATGACAAATGAAAAATGTCAAATGATATATGACCAATGACTACTGCCGTGCCAGTTCAAGTACGGCCGCGTAAACACCTTCAACGACCCTACCCATCCTCTTATAGTCAAGCTTTTCCGCGGTGTCGTATGCGGTGTGATAGTTAGGATTGCGATAGAACGCAGTGTCAGTAATCATCACTGCGTCGTAGCCCGCCGCCCAATAGTTCAGTTGGTCTGAAAAGTCGACGCCGGGAACAAAACTCGGAGCATTTATCGAGTGCACAGGAAGTGGCGATGCCTTTCGCATTGCGGATTTCACGCGGCGCACCAACAATCCCTCGCCAAATCTCCCAACCACCGAAATGAAGTTACCTTTAGAAGGGTAAAGAGCTTGCAGGATCGCCGCGGGAAAAAGCTGGCTGTTTGCGACATCGCTAAAATAGCCAATCATCTCAAGGCAGAGCATTGCACGCACTCGGATGTTTTGCTTTCTCAAAGATTCAGCATGAACCGAGCTGCCCATACCAGTAGTGCGGAAGTAGGGCGGCTCTTCCAGAGTGAAAGCTACTAACTCAACTCGCATCGGAAGCTGTTGTTTGCCAAGCAGGTGCGCGAGCTCTATCAATCCGGCTACACCACTCGCATTATCATCAGCGCCCGGCAAGGGTCCCGCTGTGTCATAGTGGGCACCGACGACGATGCGCTCTGCAGTGTCTGGTCCAAGCTGAGCGATTACGTTACGGTATGACTTGCCATCCATGCGATACGATTGTTCAGAGACAACCGCCCTCGTTTGTGAGAACTCGTTCTTAATATAAGTGGCTACCCCGTCCAGATTCTCGATGTGGGTTTCATCGCGGGGGCTTAGTTCGATAGAGAGTCTGCGCACGTGTGCTTCAAGTCGAGCAGGTTCGACTAATTGTTGGGCTGCGCCTGATGCTCGCATGAACAGGGGCTGAGTGATCCAAAACCAGATTGCCAGCAGCAGCAAGACGAAAACTAGTACGATCAGGAGCATGGACCTGATAATACGCTGTCGGAGCTCCGTTTGTGATTGCCATTGTGCTTCGAGAGAGGAGGGATCCATTGGATTAGGTAGGGATTACACCGGATTCCACTGCCGGCGAAGAAGCGCTTGGGAAAAGCGAATCATTTTCCATATATCATTTGACATTTTTCATTTGTCATTTAAAGAACTGTCTGTTGACCGTGGTCGGTGGTCTGTTGTTGGTTGTAGCTGGTCTGGCTGTAGCAACTGACTACGGACAACCGCCCATGGACCACCTCTCCAAAATGACAAATGAAAAATGTCAAATGATATATGGCAAATGATTGGGCCCTTACGTCGATAGCTCCGCAACGATCTCCTTCACCGCCTCGCGAGCTTGTGAGACTTCTTCCGGCTTAAAGGAGACTGCACCAACCACGGCGTGGCCACCGCCACCGTAGCGTTCGCAAATCCTGGCGATGTTATGCGTCCGCGGTTTTGGAGTCCATGGATTTGAGCCGACCGAGATCTTTGTGCGTTGCGGCCCACGGGTGAGCGCTACTGAGTAGGTAGTTTCCGGGTAGAGATAATACGGAATGAATTTGTTGAAGCCCTCATAACCTTCATCGATCAAGTCAAACTGAACCACTCCGTTTGCAAACGTTGCTTTTCGTTTGATTGCCTCCAGGGTTTCCAAATGCTGCTTGAGTATTGGCTGGAATCGACGCTGCACTTCAGCGCTAGTTGACACATGCTCGAGTGATTGGACGGTCAGATCGCGAATGATCTGTTCGATAAACGCGTCGTCCGGGTCGGTTTCGATCACCTGCATCAACTGCAAAGCCGGCTCCTTAAGTTCAACGCACTGAGCCGGCGACTCATAAAGTGCGCCATCGATGATATGGGCCCAGTGCACCAGGGATTCGATTGGTTTTACGTCGAATCCAAACTTTTCGTGGGCAACGTCTGCAATGAACTCAGTACACGATTTACGTGTTGGGTCCAAAAACTTCTTGCCGGAAGTGTCCGCTCGAAAGTGTGCCTCGTCTTCAGGAGTGAGGAAAGCCGACTCATGATGATCAAACCACCATGTCAACTTCTCCGACGCAGCGTACTTGAAGTCGACAATCGCATTCTCCTCAGAATCAAACATTGCGAGGTCAAAAAGGTTACCGGGACGATGTAGCAGTCCGGTGTAATTGACCTCAGCGTCGGGATGAATGCGTTCCTTGTAAAAACGCGTGAACGTGGCCGCCGAAGCGACACCGTCGAAGCAATGACCGTGATATAGCAGACGAAGTTTCATGCTGGTTGCCAAAAGAGCGGGCAATATTAGCATCGAGGTGTTCCTGCGCAAAGGTGAAGGATTGAATCATTGGTCATATATCATTTGACATTTTTCATTTGTCATTTTGAAGAGGTTCTTGGTCATATGACTTTGAAGTCAAACGGACGGCTAATGTCACTCGCAAAGACCTAAGACCAAAGTCCTAAGGCCTTCGTCAAAAATGACAAATGAAAAATGGCAAATGATATATGGAAAATAGTTAGTTCTTACAGGGCTCTATCACGCCGGCGGTTGTAGCGCTGACTTTCGATGAAATGAACTTATCCACTTCATCCTCCATCAGCTCTCCGTTAACCACCCAGGCCTTTTCAGTGAGTGTGTCGCTTTTCGCGTTTAGCTTTGCAGGCTCGAGGAAGATATTCCAGGGCGAACCCCAATTGCGCGTGTCGCCCGTGAGTTGGCGATAACCGTAATGAGCGGTCTTCTGCTTATCATCGCGGGATTCGGATTCAGTGACTATGGGATAGGGTGCCCCAGCTTCACCAAAGTAGTTGCGCACGTCTTCGCGTGAGGCATATTCGCTGACACCGATGACCTGAAACCCCCGCTCTTTGTACTTCTCATATAACTTCGCCGCAATAGGGGCCTCATTGCGCCAGTTGCCACACCATGGCGCGAAGTAAACAATCATGACGAGCTTCTTCCCGGTCATGAGCGAACGCAGATCGTCGGGCTTATCTGATTTGAGATTTGGGAGAGCCCAGTTTTTATAGTTAACGGTCTTCTCCACCAGCGGAGAGTACTCATGACCGGCCTGTGCGCGAGCGGCGACAGATGAAAACGCGAGAGCGAGAATGGAGAGAATCAGGATTTTCTTCATGCTATTACTCCATGAAAATCGCTTGGTTAATTGGCGGCGCTGGCCGTCGCGGGCGCTTCAGACAAAAGCGGCTTGACGGCGGCCTCCCATGCGGCCTTATCCCGAGCTCCGATTATTTTTTGTCGAATACGTCCCTGTCGATCGATTAGATAAGTAGTCGGCAGCACTGACTGCTGAAACTTCACCTTGGCCTCGCTGCCGCCGATCAAAACTTCGTAGTCAAACTTCGCTACTTCCTTTTGATACGCATTCACGCCGTCAGCACTGTCGTCGAGTGATGCCCCTACGACCTTCAGTCCCTGAGACTCGAGCTCGTGCTGCAATGAATTGAGTGCAGGAATCTCTTCGCGGCACGGGATGCAGTATGTGGCCCAGAAGTTCAGTAGCACCACTTGTCCCTTCAGCTCCGTCAAGCGATAAGGTTTGCCTGACAGTGTTTGGAACTCAACATCAGGAAGCGGCTCAAACTTCGCACTTGGTGCAGGCGCTTCAGCCGGAGACTGTTGTTTCAACTTCAACATGCCCTCCAGGTTTGGTATCCACGCCATGAACCTCGAGGTCGCGAGTAATGTTGACTGGCCACTCATAACCAGCAGCCCAACAACAATTAGTACGATACCCGAAGCAACCTCGACCTTATGCAGATGTTTGCGGAAGTTTTTGTAGAAACCGAGGAACTGGTTGATTCCGAGCCCCGTTAGAAGAAACGGCAGTGCAAGTCCTGCGGAATAGAAGGCCGAAAGAACAAATCCACTTCGCCAACCACCACTCGTCGCGGCCAATCCGATTATTCCTCCGAGGATTGGGCCAATACACGGCGTCCAACCAGCCGCAAAGGCCATCCCCAATGTAGCGGAACCAAGCATGCCGCGAGGTTTTTCATCCGAAAAGAAGCGCGTGTCCTTATAAAGAGCTGTGATCTTCAAAAGGCCAATCAGTTGCAGACCAAAAGCAATGATGACGATGCCACCGATGATTCGAATCCACGGATTGCTCGTAATTGCTGCACCAACCAATCCTGCCGTAGTCCCAAGAACAAGAAAGATGACTGACAATCCGGCGTTGAACGCGAGCGAATTAAGAATCACGGCACGTCTACTACTTGTGCCTTCTTTTAGTCGATCAATGCTGACACCAGAAATGAGTGAGATGTAACCGGGTACTAACGGCAGTACACACGGAGATAGAAACGAGAGAATGCCCGCCGCAAATGAAATCACTATCCGAAATAATGTAATGCCTTCACCGTCCATATAAATTTAACGCTATGGTCTTCCTTCCTAACGCCTGTCCTTTACTTCCGAGACGCTTTTCACCTCGGCCGGTTCCTCTACCAGTTTCTTAATCATCCGACCCAATGCGGCAATCTCGTCTTCACCTGCCCCAGGTGAAATGTAGCGCAACCTGCCGTTACGATCGATCAGGAACGACATTGGGATACTAAACACTCCATAGTTGAAATCATTGACGTTGGAATCACCGACTGCGATTCCGTACGGCAGTCGATTTCGTTTCTTGAATTCGCGAAGATACACAAGCTCTTCGCCCGGTGTCAGTTGTCGTTTGTCGTCGTGTCCATAGTACCTCGTCACGCCCACGATAACTAACCCTTTGTCCTTAAATGCGTCATGCCATTTGGCCAGATTTGGCAAAGTGTAACGGCATGGTCCACACCATGGCGCCCAAAAGTCAAGTAACACGACGTGGCCACGGAGATCCGCGAGCTTTGTTGCCTCACGATCGATCCACTGAGTTGCGATAATGTCTGGTAACGCTTCGCTTGATAATGACGGAGTGTCGAAGAGCTCCTGAACATTCGTAGACGATTTAGTATTCATCAGGCGAATCGTTGCCTGCTTGTAGAGATTACCGGAGGGCAACGAAATTGACATACGCCGCAAGTCCTCAAATGTACGCACCGCCAACTCTCGCTGATTTGATCGAGTGTACGCGTCTGCGAGGATGAGGCCTGACTTCAACAGCATATCGTCACGCTTGAAGGACTCTGACTTGTTTGCCACTGCGAATGCTTTCGCGGCTTCCATCATCTGTTTGGCGTGCGCAACCATCGAGACGTAGTCTTTCGCGCGGAGGTAAGCGTCGGCTATTAGAAACTCCATCCGGTAACGATCGTCTGGATTCTGAGGCTGATGACGTCCGTACGCGTCAACTGCGGCATTGGCTTCCGGAATCAGATCCTTCTTGACCGCGTATAGCACAACAACGTTTCGTGCAGCCTGGGCCTTCTGCCCGTCAGGATCATCCTTTAATAGAAGACGCATTGTAGTTAAGGCGGCGTCGGCATCAGCAGCGAGATGCTGAAGCATGCCGAGGTAGTAGAGATCGTCACTTGAAAGATCCTTGCGACTTTGAAGTATTGCGGCGTTCTTTATCGCTAGTTCTTTCTGCTCTTTTTTTGTCTGTGCTTCAAGCTGTGGATCGTACGGTAGCTTCTGTTTATTGAATTCCTGATATCGCCGTCCCAGATATCCATTCGCATCTTCAAACAGAGCTTGAGCAGGACGCTCATCAGGTTTTGCCGTTGCGTCACCGCCGCCGTTGGTTGATTGAGCAAACGTGACCTGAGTTGCAAGAAGTACTAGAAGAGTAATGGCTGGAAGTCTGGAAATCATGAAATCGTTTTTCTCTGCGTGGCCTCTGCGCAGCAAGATCGTAACTTCTGGTTTTTTTGACAAAGTTTTT
>JBKOYD010000028.1:0-13510 GCA_046725195.1 Acidobacteriota bacterium
CATTTGGCACCTGGCAGAAGGCCGAAGTTCCGGCGGTAACGATTCCACAGGCTCCTCCGCAATCGGGCGCGAAGATTGTGCTCATCGATCGTCCCGGGTCGGTCCAGACGGTTCTGCAATTGGGCACTTTGGGTATTGAGCGTACGAGTCCGGATTACTTTTCAGTGCTACTCGCGGATCGGGTTCTCGGAGGCGGTCCTTCCGGACGACTATTCCTGAATCTGCGCGAGGCGAACGGCTACACGTATGGTGCTTATAGTAACTTTGGTGGTTCTAAGTATCGCGGAATCTGGCAATCAAGCTCAGAAGTGCGTACCGACGTTACTGGCGGAGCTATGAAAGAGTTCATGTATGAACTGAACCGTTTGCGTAATGAAAAAGTTCCAGCTGAAGAGCTGGAGAATGCGAAGAGGGCGATCGTGGGCAGCTTTGCCCTTTCGCTCGAGCAGCCGCAGTCCCTTTTGCAAAACATAATCACGCAGAAGCTCTACAACCTTCCGGCTGATTACTGGGACACCTATCCACAAAAAGTTTCGGCTATCACTGCTGACGACGTGCAAAGAGTGGCGCAGCAGTACATCGACCTGGCCCACCTTCAAGTGGTTGCAGTTGGTGACGCTTCCAAGGCACGTGAGGCGTTGGCAGGGTATGGCAAGGTTGAAGTCTATGACTCTGATGGGAAGCCCGTTGCGCCAGTCGCGAACAAGTAAGGTTGAAGCACATCGAAAGAAGAAAAGCCCGGGGACCAACTCCCCGAGCTTTTCTATTTAGTAGCTACATAGGTAGTTCGACTAAGGTGAACGATTAGGTGAGGCCACAAAATCTATCTCTCTTTGATCCTCAATCAAGCCAACAAAAATCTTATCAATCGGAGCAAATGAGAATCCATCTTTGGAAGGTATGACGCGATACGTCTTTTGTGAGGGCGCAACAGTGAATGAGTAATTGCCTGCTCTATCTGTTGTCGAAGCCAACACGGTGCCCGAAGGACTAATCAATACCACTACAACGTTTGCGACCCCGTTTTTATCGGCGTCCAGAATTCGTCCGGTGATCTTGATTGTTGAACGCAGTCTGGAAGCCGCGTTCTTCAAGGCAGCTTCGGATGTAGGTTCAGACGTTTCCGACGTTGTTTGTGCGGGCGTCGTAACTGCAGCTGTCATCGCTTCAGGAGTGGCGACGGGAGTCGGATCCGTCTTTGGTTGTTCCTGGGATGAGGGCGTTGATGGTTTCTCACGACCAGGCGCGGGTGCAGCTACATTAGATAACGAAGCTGATGCTGTATTTTCCGCCGATGAGATTGGCTTTGCAGAAGTCGCATCGTCGACAACCTTTGCCGGAGTAGTGACCGTCGAAGCATCGCTCGCGACAGTTCCCCCGATTCGTTCATCGAGTCCTGCTGTCGAACCGTTGATCTTCCGGTATAGCTGTTCGATGACAGAATGTCGAATAGGATCTCGCTCCCCTTCGTTGTAACTCTTGATGTAATAGTTTAGAGCCTCCTCGTTATTTCCCGATTGCTCGAGGGCGACACCCAGATGCCAGGAAGCACTTCGTGACGACGGAGTACCCGCCGGCAGGATTGAAATCGCTTGTTTCAAATGAGTGACCGCTTCCGGATATTTTTCCTGGTTGAAGAGTGCCAATCCAGTGAGGTCTTCAATGCGACCTTTCAAAATACGCGACAATACATCGCGCGGCGCTTCAGCCACGTCGGGGATGTTTCCTGCAGCGATGGCCCTTGCTCGCAGTTCTCTGAATTCGTCGGCTTGGACCGCCATCGTCACAACCGAAACGTTGAGGGCTGCGTCGGAAGATTTCCGTGCCTCCTCCACCAGCTCTAACGCCGTACGTGCCCCAATACCATTTCGCAGTAGGCGACTAGCCACATAAAGTTGACGGAAAATACCCATGCTGTCCGAGCCAGAGGCGAACTCATCGGCAGTCGCAACCGCCAGTTTTTCGTCGACCTTTTCTCCGTCGTTTGCTGGAGTGATAGCGACATTGAAAGCAAGGAGTGCCTTCAGCATTTTTGCGTTTGCTGCAGAGTCCGCTGGTGTCGCTTGATAAATGCTGGCACGACGTTCCGGGGCTAACAATTCGAGAAACCCTGATTCTCTCGTGAGTACACGCCCGGCCAATTGAGTCTCGATCTGGCTATCTCTTATCGCAAACGACTGCCGTAAAACCTCGGCAGCTTCGTCATAAAGTCCCATTGAGGCAAGGACATTCGCGAGTTCGTAATCAAGCGTCGGAAACTTTCCGTACTGACGCGCGAAGCGCATTGCACGCTCGGCATCAAGTGGTCGCTTTAGACCCAACAATGCGCGAGCCAGCGCGATCTGCGCCCACGTGTAGCGCGGCTCAATTGCGACTGCCTTCCGTGCAAGATCTAAAGCCTTTTCGCTGTTTTCATGCGCTGCTAGCCAGTAGGCTGCGCCCGCGAGCAAAGGCAGATTACGCGGTTCGTCGGCGATGGCGGCGGCAAGTGCGCTGTTCGCTTCTTCCTGACGACCGAGTTCAAAAAGCGAAATTACCTTCCCGGCTAGCGCTGCTCGGTCCTTCGGATCGGCTGTCAATTGTTCGTTATAAAGAGGCAACGCCTCATCAGCCTTACCTCCGGCGCGATAGAGATCTGCCAGGCTGCCGCGTGAAACCTTCGAACTTGGATCCAATTCAAGTGTTCGCTTGTATTCCCCGGCTGCCTCGTCAAGTCGCAAGGAGATGTGAAAACCCAGCGCGAGGATGCGGTGCGCTTCGGCCATGTCGGGAGCTAACTTAACTGCAGCCTCCGCGAGCCGAACCGCTTCATCACCTCGTTCAATTCCCAGATAAAACCCAGCGACAGCGAGAAGTCGTTTTGCGTCAGTTCCAAACTTTGTCTCAACAAGTTCGGCCGCCTTGAAAGCCGCACTTCGTTCGCCCCGCACATAGAGATTTGTCGGAATCTGGGAAATGACACCCGAGAACAGTTTGTCGGAAATACTAGCGTCCGCTTCATTAATCGCGCGCAAAAGTTGCTCAACCCCGGTCGCCGTGTCGCCGTTTTTTAATGCTTGATCGCCTAGTCCGGCGTGCGTACTGATCAGCAATTCTGTCGCTCGCGCACGGAACTTGGAGTTGGGGTGAGTGTCGAGAAACTCTTTCAGAACAACCGCACGCTTATTTAATGGCAGCGTAAGCGTTAGTTCAACTTCCTCCTCCTCATCTTCATCGACAGTTGTCTCCCTCTGTCTCTTCGCAGGAGTAACGGTTTTGGTTGGCGTACTCTCTTTTTTCGCTGCAGGCTTTATCGGTTCAGCCTTAGGTACGTCGGAGACCTGGTCATCAGACTTAAGTTCTTTTGGGGCGTCCTTAACGATCCTGGGCCGTGTCTTTTCCAGATTGCTTGCACTGATTTGTATCGTTTGCGGCAACTCGGCTGATCCCTCCGTCTTTGGGTCCACTGTAGTTGCCGCGACTGCTTTATCCAGTTCAGGAAGACTGAAGCCATTCTTCTGGGCCAAGGCGCCTACAAACATTTGTACGCCACTATCCACCGCTTCATCGAATCGTCCCGCATCCAGAGGACCACGCATGTGCTGGCGCATTTCACCCAACACACCTTCCGGTAAATCGTTTTGGACCATTCGGCTGAACTGCGTAAACGAACTTTTTGACGAAGTGGAAATCAGCAGCAATAGACTCTTACCGCGGCTGGTCCTGGAACCGATGTTCCAATCCCGCGCAAGCTGTGCGGAGAAGTCTGATATGTCCTCGCCACCTGTTGTGTCTACAGTCGCGACATAAAAATCAATTTTGCTTTTCTCTTTTAGACTCTGCAGCAGGTGTTCAAGTCGATCCTTCGTCTGTTCGTCGAGAACGCCGGCAAGATCGCTGATGTGGCTTTTGGGCGACGGCAACTTCGTCGACTGCGCCAGAGGATTTACGGTTGTCAGCAGAAACAGCCCGCTGATAAGAATTGGGGGTAACAAGCTCATAACTCGATATGTTTTTCTCATCTCGACTCGTCTTGCATAGATGAGGCCTTGCGTAAGGAAAACAGCCTCAATAATTGCGTCTAGTAGTGGGGGACGATTCGGCGTCATGATACCATCGCCCCAGTTCCGCGGCGAGCCACATTCTGACCGAATGTCGAGAGTATGTGTCATGCTCAAAATGTGGCAACGCGCCTCAGCAACAGCCGAAGTGGTGGAATTGCGGGACGAACCAATTTCCTTTCATTATGAGCGAACTGGATGAAGCCTGGGCAGCAGCACTTGCCGATGCCGAGCAAAGAGCTCGCCGCGCAGGCAGACGAGACATTGCTGAGTATTTGTCTCTGAAAAACTCGAATGATTTGCTTCGCAAAGCCGGAGTCGAATGGTTGATCACGAGCTTTACGGTACTGGCTGGTGAAGCAAATCGCGCTGGCGCAAGTATCCAGATTTCGAAGCAGGATGGCCATCGGTTTCGCATAGGTGCAGGCACGATGGTCGGTGAACTTCTCACACTCACAAATGGAGTCCGCACACTGTACGTCGAAGCGGGATGGCCTCGTACTCCACGCGATGGCATAGTTCGAGGCGGCGGACTCGCGTGCGCCAATATCCGTCATATGGGAATAAAATCGGCCAGCCAAGAGTTGTTACTGGCGAAGTCAAACACAGGGGCGCCGAACTGGACCTTTGTAACGAAAAAACGTGGCCCGCGTACGAACCTTCACCAGGCTGACCTACGCCATCACATCTTCATTCTCCTTGATCGACGCCGCTGAGAGGCCCTTCTGAGCGCGCAACGTTTTCCGTTAGCAACTGCACGTTTTGGCGTTAGCAGATGCCCGGACCTCCCCTCCTTCCCTGATTTTCCCCTGAAATCGTCAGGTTGCACCGGCTGGAGGTCAAAGGCACACCACTTGCCGAAGACTGTTTCAGCGAAACGCTGTCTAAGGACTGAATCCCCAGAGCAGCGTCAACAGCAGGGGTTAGCGCCGATGCGCACGACCCGAAGTGAGTTCTTGAGGAGACATAAATGACGAACCTACACACACTGAAGTTTTCAATACTCGCTGCAGCCGTGTTAGCGCTGTGCTTGCCGGCCGCTGCTGCCGCCCAATGGGGACGATATCCAGATAATCGCTATCCAGATAACCGCTATCCCGACAATCGCTATCCCGACAATCGCGGATACGGACGTTACGACGATCGATCGCTGCGTGACTCTGTGCATCGGCTGGATCGCTTAGCAAAAGATTTTGAGCGAGATATGGACCGGGCACTTGATCGCAGCCGCGTCAATGGGACGCAACGTGAGGATCGAATCAACGAAGAATCCCATCAGTTTCGCAACGCTGTAAGAGACCTTAAATCGCGCGTTGGCAACGGTCGAGATCTGAATCGCAGCGCTGATGAAGCTCGACGTGTACTTCAACAGGCGCAGCAAGTGGATCGCGTCGCGCGTCCGCGCTGGTTCGATAGCCGGCTCGGCTCTGAATGGTCGCAGATTCAACAAGAGCTACGCTATATAAGCGATGTCTACGGCTTCAGATATAACGGTGGCTACGGTGGTTACGGTCGTGATGACGACTATCGACGTCGCGATGACGATTATCGACGCCGTGATGACCAGGATCGCATTAACGACTGGTTGAGAAGAATCCCATTCCCTCGGTAATCCTGCTGGTAACCTGCTAGTTTCCTCCTTAAAAGCCTCGGCCTGCACATCTGGTCGAGGCTTTGTCATTCTTTGGTCTTTGGTCTTAGGCCTTTGGTCTTGGATCAGGCCTTGGCAGGTAACTTGACCAAAGACCAAAGTCCCAAGACCGAAGACCCATTCTCCAAATGACCTATTTCACGTAAGTACCCATGGACTTTTCCCATTTACTCCATCTTAATGCCAGAATACCCTCATGCAAGGCACTCTCTATCTTGTAGCAACTCCCATCGGCAATCTTTCAGACATCACACATCGCGCTATCCAGATCCTGAGCGACGTCGATCTAATCGCCTGTGAAGATACACGCCACACGCGCAAGCTACTCCAACATTACGGAATCAGAACAAAAACCGTCAGCTATCATGAACACAACGAACAAAGCCGTACAGTCGAATTGATCGACTCCTTGAAGCAGGGAAGTGACATCGCCGTGGTGTCAGACGCGGGTACACCATCCATTAGTGATCCAGGCTTCAGGTTGGTTCGAGCAGCCATCGAGAATGATGTGCCAGTCGTTCCAGTACCTGGTCCGAGTGCATTAGTTTCAGCGTTGGTAGCCGCTGGTCTACCAACGGATGAGTTCTTTTTTGGAGGTTTCCTGCCCGCCCGTTCCAATGCACGCCAGGCTCGTCTCGGCGAATTGCGTTCAGTACCTGGCACTCTCATATTCTACGAAGCGCCTCACCGGCTCGCCGTCACCCTCAAAGACGCATACGAAATTCTCGGCGAACGCGAAGCAGTTGTTGCCAGGGAGCTGACAAAATTGCATGAAGAAATCAGGCGCGGGCGGCTAAGTGAACTCAGCTCATATTACGCAACTGAGGAAAACCCACGTGGAGAGATTGTTGTTCTGATCGACCGAAACATCATCGATGGAAAAGCGAATGAGAATCTCAAACGGAATAGTGTTGCGGCTTTGGTGGATCAAATGGAGCAAGACGGAATCGATCATCGTGCGGCTTTAAAGAAAGCGGCGCGTGAGTTGGGAATCTCACGCGCCGAAGCCTATCGTCGTCTCGTTGCTGAACGTGTTCGTACTTAGCTGCCCGTTAGCTGCGCAGGCAAGGGTTTGTCGACCTTTGGTCTCGTCGGCCTATTCGCAAGCTCCCACAATGTCATGTAGACCGTGCGCGTAATCTTCTCCATCTTCTGGTAGTCGATCTTGTCAGGCGAATCGCCGGCCCGGTGATAATCCTCGTGGACTCCATCAAAGAAGAAGATGATCGGAATTCCCTTGCGAGCGTAGTTGTAATGATCGCTACGGAAGAAGAACCGGTTGGTATCTTTGGGATCGTCGTAGCGTGTATCAAACGTAATATTCAAGTACGACTTATTAACAGCGTTTACGACTTCTCCCAACTCCGTGCTCATCATTGTTGACCCGATCAAATAAACCGCATCAGGCCCTGTCAGTTCAGCGTTTCGCGGATTGGTGTCTCCGTCTTTCTTGCTGCGTCCGATCATGTCGATGTTGATTTGCGCGACGATGTGATCGAGCGGGACGGTTGGGTATTCTGTGAAGTAGCGCGAGCCCCACAAGCCTTTTTCCTCACCACAGTGCCAGACGAACAGCACTGACCTTTTGGGACGAGTGGGAGCCTTAGCAAGTGCTTCGGCCATCCCCAGCAGCGCCGTCGTGCCCGATCCATCGTCGTCAGCGCCATTGCAGATGGAGTCAGAGCCCACTGGAGGACAGAACCCTACGTGATCGTAATGAGCTCCAAGTGCAACGTACTCGTTCTTCAACACGGGATCGCTGCCTTCCCAAACACCAACCACATTCTGCGTCGGAATAGTCTCCATCCTCCCACTCACGCTGAGCGTCACCTTTTTTTGCACGTTCAAAATAAACGGCGCGGGCAGACGAGTTCCGTATGTTGCATTGAAGATCGCGCTTGCGTTCGGTGATTCGCCAGCGAAGAGCGCATTCGCTGTTTGAGGTGAAACTGCAATCGCTGGAAGCGGCGTTGACGTTTGCGTTTGCGTTTGGAATTTAGCAACGACAGTTGAACCGCGCTCCATGATCCGCTGGCGATTCTGGTCCCAGTTTGCGAGGTACTGAAAGTCGGGAACGTAAATCAGCCCCACAACTCCTACTTTGCGAGCATAGTCTGTCGGATTCAGATAGTTTTCGTCTTGCTTGCCGAGATCAACGCGCGAGATACCACGAGGCGGAAAATTGGGGGTTCCGAAAATAACCGCGATCTTTCCGCTCGCATCAATGCCTTTGTAAGCATCTATCTCCTTCGACTTAATAAGCCAACCGCTGCCAGCAAAAACGAGTTGACCACTGACGTCGCCTGAGCCTCCGAGAGGAAGGTAGTCGCTTCCAGCAGTTAGTGTTCGGCCGTTGTACTCAACTTTTGTCTGTCCGCCATCAACGCGATCGCGACGCAGCTCGATGCGTTGGAAGAATGTTCCGCTGTCGCCCGCGGGTTTGAAGCTCCAGCGCGTGAGGTTCATCGCAAGAAACTTCGCCGTTGTATCCAAGCCGCGGGAAGGCGTGTCTCGTCCTTCCATTTCGTCGGAGGCGATGAACGTCAAATAGTCTCTCAGTTGTGATGCTGCAATCGTATCGACGCCGCGCTGCGTAGTGACAGATGCCGCGCCTTTTTTGGCCCTATCGCTGCGTTGCGCGGACGTTATAGGAACAATGCCGACGAGCAGACTCGTCAGCAGAAATGCCGTCAGGAATCTTCGCATGCTTTCTCCAGTATGAATTCGATTTTGTTGAGAGATCATTCGGGGAGCTGGTCTGATACGCAGCAGCTGCAGCAAAGGTTACGCGTGTTGCACCGCTTGCACCAATCTGGTCAGCGTGTCTTTTGCATCACCATACAGCATGCCTGTTACCGGTTTGAAAAACAAAGGGTTCTCAAGACCCGAGAAGCCCTTGCCCTGTCCGCGCTTCAGAACCACAACTGACTTAGACCGATCGACTTCAAGGATTGGCATGCCGGCAATTGGACTGCCGGGATTGTCGCGGGCATCTGGATTTACGACATCGTTCGCGCCAATAACCACTGCAACGTCGGTAGTCGAGAACTCAGGATTAATCTGCTCCAATTCGTACAGAGCAGAGTAGGGAACGTTTGCTTCGGCAAGCAATACGTTCATGTGTCCCGGCATGCGACCCGCTACTGGATGAATGCCATATTTGACTGTGACACCACGTTTCTCGAGCGCGTCTGCAAGTTCGCGCACTGCGTGTTGGGCCTGGGCGGTTGCCAGGCCATAACCGGGAACGAAGACTACTTTGTTGGCGTAGGCGAGTTGCGTAGCGATGTCCTCGAGGCCGACTTCGCGCATAGTTCCATGTTGGTCGCCGCCGGCTGCGGCTGTTGCTGCGCTGCCGAAAGCACCAAATAACACGTTCGTCATCGAACGATTCATTGCCCGGCACATCAGGATTGAGAGAATGAAACCTGAAAAACCGTCGAGCGTTCCCGCGATTATCAGAACGTTGTTGGACAGTAAGAATCCCGTGGCAGCTGAAGCGAGGCCAGCATACGAGTTCAATAGCGACATGACGACCGGCATGTCTGCTGAACCAATTGGCATCACGAGCAGCAAACCAAAAATGAATGCCAGGCCCACCATTGTGAAAAACAACGGCATCGAGCCAGGAACAACGATCAGGTAAATGAAGATAGCAACGGTAACCGCGAGTAGGGCCATGTTGAAGATGTTCTGGCCCCTGTAAGTCATGGGCGTGCCGCGTACCAATCCCTGCAGCTTTGCAAATGCGAGCAGACTGCCGGTAGTCGTGAGTGCGCCAAGCATTACTTCAAAGCCAAGTGCACTCATCGTGATGGTTTCCAAATGTCCGCCGCTTCTGTAGAACTCTGAAATGCCAACAAGCGCAGCGGCAAATGCACCGAACGCGTGCGACAGCGCAGTTCGTTGGGGCATCGCGGTCATCGGGACCCACAAGCCCATCGCCAATCCTACGACCGACCCTAAGGCTAACCCCGCAAGAATCCATGTGTAAGTGATAATCTCGTGGTGCATCAGCGTGCCGATGATGGCCATCAACATGCCAAACTCGGCCAGATGCATCCCACGTTTTGCGGTTTCCGGGTGGCTCATGCCCTTCAATCCCAGAATGAACAGGATTGAAGCAAGCAGATAGCTAAGTTCGATGAAATAGGTTTGCACTGGAGATGGGTCTTAGGTCTTGGGTCTTAGGCCTTCGGTCTTAGGCCTTTGGTCTTGAGTCTTAGGCCTTGGGTCTTAGACCTTGGTTTTCGCTCTTGACAGCCAAGTACTAAAGTCAAACGATTAAAGACCAAAGACCAAAGACCCTTTCTTTACTCCTTCTTCGTCAATTCTTTCCTCTTGAACATCTTCAACATTCGATCGGTGATTACAAAACCACCGACCACGTTCGTTGTGGAACAGACAACAGCGATGAAGCCCAGAATCGTGCTTACTGTGTTGTAGTGCGCACCTGCGGTAACAATTGAACCAACTAAAGAAATTCCGGAGATGGCGTTTGTTGCCGACATCAGCGGCGTGTGAAGCAGAGGCGGCACTCGCGAGATGACTTGATACCCGAGAAATGCTGCAAGTGCGAAAACATAGAGAGCTGAGACTAAGTTTTCAGATGACATGTGCATTCCTCCATTCGTTACTCTCGCTAAGTATTACGCTTTCTCACTTCGCGGCTCGAGTGCCGCCGCCACGCGCTGGTTCACGACTTGGCCCTGGTGCGTGACACATGAAGGACCTACAACATCGTCATTCATGTCGATGTGTAACTGTCCATTCTTTATTAGCGGCGACAAGAATGCGGTGATATTACGTGAGTAAAGCTGACTGGCGTGCACCGGCACCGTCGCGGCAAGATTCGTTGGCGCAATTACGGTGACGCCGTTGCGCTCAACCGTCTCGTCTGCTTTGCTCAATGCGCAGTTGCCACCTGTTGCGCCTGCGAGATCGATCACGATTGCTCCTCGCTTCATGCCATTTACGGCTTCTTCGGTAATCAAAAGCGGAGCGCGTCGGCCAGGTACCTGCGCCGTCGTGATGATTACGTCCGCGGTCTTCGCGTGTTCGGCAATCAAAGCGCGGCCGCGGTTCATTGCGTCGTCAGATAGCTCAACTGCGTAACCACCGGCGTCTTCAGTCTTAATGCCACCGAGATCAACTTCAAGGAACGTGGCTCCGAGTGATTTGACCTGTTCGCCTGCCGTTGCACGCACGTCGTAGCCTTCGACCACAGCGCCCAGGCGCCGCGCCGTTGCAATCGCCTGTAAGCCAGCTACACCCGCCCCCAGCACCAGCACGCGCGCTGGCGGTACAGTGCCGGCGGCGGTCATCAGCAAGGGAAACATGCGTGGGATGTACGCTGCACCGATGAGAACAGCTTTGTAACCCGCGACGGTTGCCATCGAAGAAAGCGCGTCCATAGCCTGTGCGCGAGTGATTCGCGGAATCAGTTCAACGGAGAATGTTGTGAGACCGCGCTCGACCGCGGGCAACAATGCGGCTGGCTCATCGAGTGCACGCAGGAATCCGATAACTACTGCACCGTTCTTCAGTCGCGAAAAGTCGTTTGGCGCCGGCCGATTTACAACGACGAGTACGTCCGCTGTTTTTAGCAGCGCGTCTTTATCACTGGAGACTTCCGCGCCCGCATCACGATATTCATCATCGGTGCGCGCGGCAGTGAGACCGGCGTCGCTTTCAATTTTGACGGAGGCTTTTAGCGCAACGAGCTTCCTAACGGATTCCGGCATCAACGCGACACGTGCCTCACCCGCCTGTGTCTCGCGCAACACAACGACGTTCATGGCACGCTCCGTTTGTTTTTAGGAAGAGAAAAACGATTCTGCAATTCTCGCGCGGTATGGCTGGCACCAACTCGGCAGTTAGGCATAGACGACTAGAAGTTCATGACTGCGGGTGATTAAGTAGTGCTCGAGCATCTGCAGTATAGCAAATCCGCAGTTGTTATCCTTTAGCAGTTAAAGCCGCGAAAAGCAGCTTGCTACGCAGAGGACGCACAAATGAAATTGGGATACTCCCTTTGAATTTCAGTAGCGTCCTAATCTGTAGAACCAAATTAGGACACTTCCCGAATTTCGTGCAACTTGCGAACCAACCAGCCGCCCACCTATAATGCCGACCTGCTGCGGCGCATTGGTGTAGTTGGTTAACACGCTGCCCTCTCAAGGCAGAGATCACGGGTTCGAGTCCCGTATGCGCTACCAAGCCTTTTCAATAATTACAGACTATCCTCAGGCATCTCTGATACCGAAACTGACCAATACGCTTCTTACGAGCGATTGCTTGATCTTGCCGCCCTTGCATCGCAGCCACGTCAGATTGACGTGTAAATGCTGTGATCGTTGACGTCTAGACAACCAGGGATCGACCGCCTATTCTGGCGTTACCCAGGAACCCTGATCTAAATGGAAGATAATGAACTGCAGTTGGTATTGGCCTAAAGAGATAATTCGACGGTAATTCTGAAACCTCGTGTTGAGGTCGCCTCGTACAAGTCTTCAATAAGAGGTAGTAATTATGTACTGTCCCCGGTGTGCGACGCAGAATCTTGATGGCGCAAAGTTTTGTCGCGCTTGTGGCACCAATCTGGAAACAGTTGCCTTGGCGCTGGCGCAACAACTTGACCCCGCCCAATCGGACAAAGATGCCGCGAAGAAGCCCAAAGCAGGTAAGAATAAATTGGAAAAGCGAAGCGAGGGCCTGACGAAAATCGTTCGCGCGTCTGGATTGATCGGTGCTTCAGCGTTGGTAGGCGCAGCGCTGGCTCTGTTCAGTAATAAACCGGACTGGATCATTATTTGGATGATCTTTGCTGGCTGGATGGCTTGCTGGGGAGTTATGTGGTTGGTATCGGGCATTGCCGCTCTCATAGAGTCCGGATTCACTCCGCTTCAGGCGAGGCACACAGCAGGGGAAACTGTCTCTCGGACTACGCCCCTGGGGTTGGGAGACGATCAGGAAATACTACCTACGCCTGCCACTCCCAAGTTATCACTTCCATCGAGCATCACTGAACATACGACAGAATTGCTGAACGGGCAGCACCCAACCTCGAAGCCCGCGAGTTGAGGATCTGGCTCCCAAAAGCGTTTGAGTACAGGGCGAGATTTGGCAATTAGTTTTGGCTCAGCTGCCAGGCCAAGTTCGCCTCATTCGGGAAGCTTGGCGGCCAGAACTTCGATTTTCTTAATATCCGGCGGCTTCGCAAGAAGCTCCGAAGCTTTTGCGATCAGGGCCGCTGCAACTCTTCCTTCCAGATGTGCTTGGCGACCCGCCTCATCGGGAAACGCGTCAAAAATTCCAAACGTCGATGGTCCCATGCGAATCCCAAACCAGGCTACAGTCGCAGGCTCTTCCTGCACGATGGGTAATCCGCTTCTGAGGAAGTCTTCCACTTCCTTTTCCTTTCCCGGCTTGGCCTCCAGTTGAACAAATAGTGCCAGACTTACCATCACACCTCTCCTTTCAAGTCGCGGGCCAATTGAATCCTAAACGTTCTTGTCCTCGAGACAAACGATACACCACTTAAGAGAACCCTGAGTCAGGTAGTGTTGCAATGATGTTTCTGCCGTCGGTGGCTGGTAATGATTGTTGGACCAGGCCCAAAATACGATCTTTTTCATCTGCTCCGATCGACTCCTGACTTCTCTTGCTTGGACAGAACATTTCTTTTCCTATTTGTTTGGCTTTATATCTGGCGGTATTCTCCGCGTGATCGTTAGCGCATGCAATCAATATCGACGAGACAGGTTGATCTTTTGCGTCCAGTGGAACTCGCTGTTACGATGCTAAGCACGGATGAAAA
>JBKOYD010000108.1:0-40983 GCA_046725195.1 Acidobacteriota bacterium
AAAAAGCGCCGCGGTTTCAGCCGTCGCTACGCGACCAAGCCTTGTTATTGAAATCTTCCCGGCCTTGAAAGGCCGGGCTAAATTCATACCGGCGCTACGCGCCGAAGACCCACAATCAATACTTCTTCTATTTATTTCACAGCTTCGGTAGCGCGTGGGTCCGAACATTGCCGATTGCCAATTTCGATTGTCAATTGTTAGCTCGGGATTGGAGGCCAATTGGCAAAATCGACAATCAATGTTCGGACCCACCCGCTACCGCAAGGTGGTACTGACAGCTGCCACCACTTAGCGGTCGCGATTTGGCCTTTTCCACTTTCGAATGAAACCGAGATAGAAGAATGTCAGGAAGAGAACGGCATGGACAATGGAGCGGACGCCGCTGATCTTCGGCGTTTCAATAAAGCTTGTACCCAGGAGGGGCACCGAAACACCGGTCAAGTAAAGATAGAAAAGAATCCCAGCGCTCACAAAGAAGGCGCCCGCAAGGAACTTACACACGTCTTGCCACGGAATCCTTCTGAACAGGTTGGACTTCTTCTGATGCTTTGGATCGGTTGGATTCATCGCTCCATATGCAGCATCTTAGCATTCGCCTTCCCAAGTAGCTTAAGAGTTTCGGCTACATCTGTAAGTCCAGGATTATGGGAATTATCGGCAGGGTGCTTCGCTGTGCTTACTGGATTGGAGGGTTGGTAAAAAACCTCGGCACTTAATTGATCGACGCGAAGCTGTTGTGGATATATCCACTGGTAAGGCAGAGAAGCTAGAACCCTAAGAGCATAGACTGCAGATTGAACAAGTCTTGACCTACGCAGCGTCCTTCCATTCTCTTCTTCCCCAGAGGAAAACCGGTAGCGCGATGAGTTGAGCAATCACGGAAAAGACTATGAGCATGCTGATGGATTGGTCATAAAGAAATCCCATCGCAGCACTGCCAAGAAACCAAGCGACGCCAAAGCTTGTATCGAAAAGACCAAACGCCGTGCTTCGCTTTCCCGCGGAAACCACTTTCGTCAGAACAGCTTTTAATAGAGAGTCCTGCGCCCCCATGCCAAGGCCCCAGAGCATCATGCCAACCAACGCAACGCTCGCGCCTCCGAGAAAAACAAAAGGTGCAAATAACGCGGAGAGGAAAAACGCGAGAATCAATATCGGGAAGCCGATCCTATCGAGAAGACGACCGAACACAAGAGCCGCCATTGCTCCCACGCCCATGGCCACCGCATAAAACACAGGTATCATATTCTGAGAAACACTACCGGATTTTTGGAAATGAAATGAGATCAACGCAAAGTCTGCAAAGCCCGCCGCGATAAATGCTCCGGCTGCCACGTAGAGCCAGTACGTCTTTGGAAAACCCTTGGTCTCCAGGAACTGCGCGGACCTGCCCTCCAGCTCGTGAGGTCGAGGATACAAGATCCGCGCCACTACCAACGTACCCAGACAAAGTAGAGCCGAGAGAAGCAACACAGCAAAACCGTGCCGGTACCCTCCGTTCAAATACAAAACCAATGCGACAATCAATGGACCAACTGTTGCGCCGCCCTGGTCCAGTGCTTCATTCAGGCCAAACACCCAGCCGTGACCTATCTCTTTTCCCGCGTACGAAAGCATCGCCTCAACCGACGGCCTTCTGATTGCTCGTCCAGTTCGTTCAGCAATGATGAGAGCTGCAGCAACGGGCCAGTTGCCGGCTAGGGCAAGCGCCGGAACTGCGAGCATGTTGATGGCATATCCGACCATCGTGACGAGCCAGTACTTATGTGTTTTGTCGGCAAGAAAGCCCGAGACCGAACGAAGACCATAGCCAAATAGCTCGCCGAACCCAACGACGATTCCAATTACTGTAGCGCTGGCGCCGAGCGACCCCATGAACGGTCCGGTGATGCTGCGCGCGCCTTCGTAGGTCAGATCGGCGAAGAGATTTACAATGCCAATGGTCAGGACAAAGCGGAATGCGAGCTGCGCGAGTTGCTTCGGAGTGTTCTTCGGCATATTCAGCGAAAGCGGTGATTGGTTGCGCTTAGTTGGTCGTTTTCTGCTCGCCTTATTAAACGATCTTTCGCGCCATATTATTCTGCTCGGCTGAATAATATTACTGTAGGCGACACTATTTTTGGCCAACCGTCTGCGAATTGCCCAAGCGGAGTGCTTGTCGCGCTCATCTCTGCTCGCGCCTTTGCGCCAGCGAGAGTTTTGCATCCACTGACAATCTTCCTGCTCCGACTATCAATAGAAAGATAGCGCCCAGCAACATCGCATAATCAACGCGCGCCTCATGAGCCATCGCCCAGAAGCCCGACTTCAGCAGTAAGGGAATCTTCGTCGCGGAGATGGCGACCAGCATGTCAACGATTAGTGGGATCGCAGCCAATCTAGTCAGGAGACCAAGAATAATCAGCGTTCCACATACGATTTCAACCACACCTACGAAAGGAGCCATTATCTGAGGCGCAGGTATCCCAATTTTGGTAAAGCGACCCACTCCGAGATCGCCTGCAAAGAGAAATTTCTGAATGCCTTCTGAGAGAAACACTGCTCCCACCATGAGACGGATCAAAAGAACGGACGCAGGTGCGCCAGTAGTCAGAAGCCTTTGAAGTGATTTCATCGAGCGCCTTATCCTTTTGGCGGTGGCGGCGCAGTAAACTGTGCGATATCAGCAAGTCCAAGACTTCCCTCGATCGCATTAATCTCTGTCACCGCAACTTCGAAACCATCCGTAATCTAAATAGCCGGTTAAAGCAGTGTCCACAGGTAGTAGCTTCTACCGTGACCGCTACTTCCGACCCAGAAAGCGAATGCGTCCAGTAAAGGTCCTGTGTTGAGTACCGCCAAAAGTCAGAAATTCTGGCGAGTCCACATTGTTATTCACAACGGTTGGGTTCTGCCGGTTGGTCACATTATTGAATCCTGCGCGCAGTGCGAGGTGGTAACTAAACAGACTGAAGCGTCGCTCGAGATGCGTATTCAGCACGAAATAAGCGGGGAAACGGTGTGAGTTTAGGTCGCCTACTAGCCGCTGTTGTTCGTTCACGACACTGAAGGGAAATCCGCTGCGCCAGTCTAATGAATAAGCGAAGTCGAACTTCTTGATCAACGGCATCCAGCCCCATGAGATGAGATGATTAGGCGCATCCCAGGGAAGCGGTCCGCCTGCCTGTTGGCCAAATACCGGGTTGTCGATGCGCGGGTCAAGTACCGCGTTCGACCGCGCGCGCGAGCGAGTGTAGGCTGCAAGTATGGCGTAGTTTCCTTTAAATGCGCGGCGCAAAGTGATCTGTAAAGCGTCATAGCGATCCTGTCCATCGTTGCTCAATTGAAATCCGACGTCCCCCTGACCTAACTGGCTGCGATTGAAAAACGCGAAGACGTCGTGGCCGCGCTTCTGAAGAAACTCAGCATCAAGATAGATCTCGGCAGGAAGCTTATGTTCTAGCCCCAAGCTCCAGTTCAAATAACGCGGAACCCTTAAGCCGGGCTCGTTAACCTGAAAGAAAGTTGTTACTGGTGGTCCAACCGGCGTTAGTCCGTCACTTGCGTAGAACTGATCCAGGCGCTGCCCTGCGAGCGGACGAGTGATCAGGTCGAGATTCGTGGCGTCGTAGTAGAGGCCGATACCGCCCGACAGTTTCGTATTACCATCGCCCGTTAGCAAGTAGGTGGCGGCAACTCGAGGAGAGATCGAAGTGCGACGAATGATACTATCGCGATCTAGTCGCAGGCCTGCTTCCAGCAGTAGCCGTTTTGAGATAGACCAGCGATCTTGCCCATAGGCGCTGGATTCGAAATTATGACGACTGATCACCTGGCCGCCAACGAAAGTGGCTTGACGCGAGAGAGTGCCATTCTCTCTCACAATGAGAATCTGATCGCGGATGGCCGACTGATCATAGCTGATCCGATCGAGATCAACTCCAAACTTAAACTCGTGCGTACCTCGCCAATGCCACGACGGCAGAGTGAGATTTGCAATCCATTGCCAACGCCGGGCAGTTGCGTTGGAGGTCCTGAAGAAGTTTCCACTTGTGCCCTCGGGGCTAAGCCGGTAGGGCAAACTTCCCATTGGCTTCTCGTCGCTATGAAACTGGTTTACTGCTAAACCAATTTCGATGAGTGCGCCATTTGACGCGAACAACTGATCTTTGAGCGTGGCCAAATACGCGGAGTCGTGGAGATCAGTGGTGGTTTCCAGGGGGTTGAATCCTGACAGGCTCTCATGCTCGGAATGGAAACGGTTAACAAGGAAACCTGCTGTAAGGATATTCCTCTCGTTTAAGTTGATCTGCCCCTTCAATAGATTGTCAACTCGCCACGAACTGGCTTGATCTGCATTGGTAGGAAGCTCCGGAACGATTGTCAGGTCATACACGCCGTCGACACTGTCAAAAAACCAGGCCTTCTTCTTACGCAACGGACCGGAAAAGGTCGCGCGCGGAGTCCATTCATTTATATTCAGCCCCTTGCTGTTTTGAAGCGAAGGGATGAAATTTGTCGCCGAGAAACGATAATGATCGTCACCCATGCCGGTCGTCAGACTCAGATTTCCGCCGGAACCCTTGCCATACTGTGCCGATGACCGACTCGTTTCTACGTCGATGGCTCGCAAAGCATCCGGGCTAACTCGCATTTCGAGCAGACCAGTTACCGGATGTGTGATATTAAAGCCATCAAGCTGATCAAAAACCTGATAAGTGGCTGAGCCTCCAAGGTGAATCTGGTCGCTCGGATCTGCCAGCACGCCAGGAATGAGCGGCAAGGCTTTTCGGTAATCACGCGAAGAGGGATACGGCACCATGAGAATCTCGCGGCTGGTCACTGTCTCGACGGCAGCAGTTCTGTCTGGATCGATCGCTGGCGGCGAGACATAGACATCGACCGTTTCGGCAATTTCCTGTTGATGATAGATCATCACTTCGAGACTCGACGTTTCGCTGATGAATACATTGTTCGTAGAAGAAGAATAAAAACCTTCTTTCTCGATTTTGAGTTGATAGGTACCCGCATTGGTAAGATTGAACTCGTGCCGCCCGGCTTGGTCGGTTTCACCTCTCACAAGCGTCTGGGTTGCGCTTTGCAAGAGAGTGAGCCGGGCGTCAGCTATCGCGACTCCGTTTTCGTCGACAACTTTAAGAAGGAGCCTGGCGCTTTGTGCCGGCTTGCGCTGCAAAGGCGCAGCGGACGTCACCTGCTTTTCACAGACGAAGAGTGCGACAGCAATCAGCGTCAAACACGATGTAGAGATTTCATAGCAACGCCGCTGGGCTGTGCCGCCACGATTCTTTTCGCCCTTCGTAACTTCCATGTGAGTGTTAATACATAGTCACGTTCGGGGATCATACTACGGCGAAATAACGGGAAGAAGCTTTGGGCGCACGTACTATCTGACCGGATGATGAGGGCAATTAAGCCTAAGAAGACTTGACCAACGAGAACGAAGGGATTGGCACCGGAGGCGCACAGTGTCACAGCAGACAATGTGATCATGATGCCCTTCCGAGCCTATTGCGTAATCTTCCTGACCACCAGCGCCGAAGCCGATGACATCTGTGCGTACTCGTCCCGACTTGGGAGCCAATCGCGGCAACGACCGGATCAAGCTTACTGCGGGTAGGTGATGGTCACCATCAGATCGGTTTCAGCCGTTCCCGCAGTGATAGGGCAATCCTTGTTGAAGCAAAGATAGATATCCCCCAGCGCTCCGCCGATCTGGTTCGTGGAGCAACCGCCGCAGAAGATCGGCCGTCCGAAATCATATTCGAAGACATTGCCTGTCCAATATCGCGGAAACACTCCGCTCGAGAAGATATGCCGGCCGTCGCTCACCCGCCCAGACACGGCGCCAGCGTAATTGCTGGAGAAACTCGAATTGAACCACTCGATCCGTTGCCTGGCGATAGCGGGATAGGTAAGGGAGAACGTTGCATCCCAGGCGTTCTTGGGGCAGCCGGTTCGACTCGGATCGCATAGATGTGTCGTGAATACCCTCGTCACATACGCGTTCTCGATGTCGAAGTTGCCGGCGCTCGGGCTGGAACCATTGCCTGACCGGTCGAATGAAATCGCTGTGATGTCAAACACTCCATTCCAGCGAGTGGTGGTTGAGAAGAGTGTTTGCCAAGGTGGAATTCCAGGCGTGGCATTCTTGCCTTTTCCGCCCCTGTAACCCACCGATGTCGCAGGCAGGAAGATTCTCGCCCCGGAGCTGATGAAGTCAACGTGATGGACCGCCACATTATCGACCACGGCGGTCGAGAAAGTAACATCTCTTATCAGCACTGAACCGAAGGCGGGGGAGAGCGAGTTCAGCCCTGGCGGGGCGTTATCGCCTTGGCCCGCCAGAGCGACTGCCGCAGCGGCATGCACGAGCCCAAACCCGGAAATCAGATCGAAGCTCGCGCCATCGCCAGCAGATGACTCGATCATGCCCTTCACCTGGCCTGCAGTGAGGCCGGGGTTAATCGACAAAAGCAGACCGGCCAGTCCGGCGACAACCGGTGTCGCCATGGAGGTGCCGGAAAGCGCGTCATAGTTCGTCTTGTAGCCGTACTGTGTATTCAGTGTCACAGGGTAAGTGGGCATGGTGGAAAGAACTGCCACCCCCGGGGCAGTGACATCGGTTTGAAGGCCGAAGTTCGAGAAGGAAGCCTTCATTCCTTGCTGATCCACTGCTCCCACGCTCAACGCGCTGTACCAGTAGGCAAGATCTCCCACGAAGTCCGAGTTGGCGTTGCCCATGGCCACCACTGGGAGAGCGTTATTGCTCAATGCATAGTCGAGGGCGTCGCGTATGAGGGTTGTGCGCGAGGAACTTCCCAACGACAGGTTGATGACACGGGCTCCCTGATCAGTGGCGAAGGCGATGCCGGAAGCAACGTTCGAGGTCAACCCGGAACCATCGGCGCCTAGGGTTTTGACCGACATGAGACTGCAGCGTCCACAGATTCCGGCTGTTCCAGTCCCGTTGTTGATGGTGGCTGCAGCTATGCCAGCGACGTGCGTGCCATGACCAAACGAGTCCGATGCGCGCTCGCCCTTAACGTAGTTTTTCGTCAAAACGACTTTGCCCGCGAGATCAGGGTGCGTGTCATCGATTCCCGTATCCACGATGGCAATGATGATGGAAGGATCGCCCAGGCCAGTATCCCAGGCTTTGTCCGCCCCAATGAATTGCGGTGCCCACTGCGAGATGTTGCCGTACTTAGACGTTGGATAAGGCGTTGAGTAATAAGGATCATTCGGGACAAACATTGACTGCACGACATAGTCGAGTGCCACGGACTCGACGCTGGGCTCTTGCTTGAGGCGCGTCATCAGGTGCCCCAGGGGCTCCGCGCCCGAATAGGCGAGGTTTATCGCATCGTCGTTAGTCTCCTCTATTAGAGTGAGTCGCTGCCCGCCGCTCGTTAAAGTGATCTTGTACCAGGAGTTAATCGGCGCGGCAGGATCTCGATGCGTGCTTGACGCGATGATGCTTTGGAAGCGTTTGACGCCGTGCTCGCGGCAGATTATGTCAAGCGATGTCATCCCCGTCGCCGCGGGATTCACGTCTTCGCCCGTGACCTTGAGGCTTGCTCGGGCCTGCCCTGTAAGCTTCACCAGCAAGGTGTTCGACATGAAACTCTTTTTCTGTCCTTGGTTGTTTGTGCCAATACTTTCGCCGCCAGATCCGCCGGGAGTTGTTCTGAGGTCCGTTTGCGCAAAAGGATATGCAGTCGATAAAAGAAACAAAGACACCGAGATTAATAAGAACACAACACTTCTTCGCGACTTGCCTGTCATTTTGACTCCTTAACTCAAGGAACTGGACATGAATTGGGTTTCACGGCGGAAGGTGAATACAAGACGCATTGGGACAGTTGATAACAATGCGAAACACCTGGACAAGCGCCTTTCAAGTGCAAGCGATGATCGTGCGAGTGGAGTCCATGTAATATCGTCTGCAACTCTTGCAGCCAAGGGCACGAGTAACGCTTTTTCCTGGCGGCGTATCACGAAAAGTCGGGAGGAAACGCGAAACGTCCGGTCGCCGTCTAGTCTCGCCACCGTGATGTTATCTCTTGAACCTTCCTGCCGCTTGCCTACTCCTTCAGAATGGGCCAAGAGAGATTTCGAGTCGTCGGGGGCGCTACTTTCATGGTCGGGTGAACCCAAGCGTTTCTTCTTGCGCGGGTACTACGGAGTTCGGCGATTTACGATTGTTTGCTTCGTACGGCGATTGAGATCCACCGGTGGAAAACTCTCGTCGGGAGGAACCTTGTTACAATTAGAAGGCGAACTCTATCCCTGATTCACTTAACCGTCAACAGAAATTTGTCGCGGACCTGACAATCGTGAGGCGATGATTATGGCGTGAATACTTAACAAGAAATCTGATGACTGTCACACCGCTGCCAAGCTGAATATGAGTTCAAAATCGTACCGAATGGAAATGGAGGTTCAAATGCGTTCTCAACCCCTCATCGCAGTAACCGATGTCGAAGCCAGCAGTCAATGGTACCAACGTCTCCTTGGTTGCGAGAGCGCCCACGGCGGTGCCGAATATGAGCGCCTCGTCTCAGAAAGGGCGCTAATTCTCCAGCTCCACCGCTTTGAGGTCGACCATCACCATGGGCCAATTGGTGATCCGAATGATAAGCCCTATGGCAACGGCGTGTTGCTGTGGTTCGAAATTGACGACTTCGATGCCGCCATCGTCCGCGCCGCGGAAATGAAGGCGGAGGTTGTTATGCCCCGCCATCGCAATCCGCCGTCCGGTGACGGTGGTCCAAACCACTGGGAGCTTTGGTTGCGCGATCCAGATGGCTACACCGTTGTTCTAGCCAGCCCTGACGGGTCAGCGGGGTAAGCCCCTCTGCTAGCGTGGATCGCGTACCACGTAATCCTAGCGCGTTTCACTCGTTGTCTGTACCGCTCGCCAAAAATGCGGATGACCTCAAAGTTTCAACTCCCAGGTCTGTTCTACCAGGTCATGGCCAAAGCTGTGGTGCGGTGCCTCATGGACTAATTGGAAGCCGGCCTTTTCGTAGATATGTCGCGCAGCATGCAGTACATCATTTGTCCACAGTGTGACCTTGCGATACCCAACCTGACGAGCGAAACGCACACACTCACCTACCAGGCGAGCACCGATGCCAAGCCCGCGTGCCTTGGGTTCAACCAGCAGCAGTCGCAGTTGACCCACAGTCTTTGAGCGCTTGACGAGGAACACTGAGCCGACGATCTCGCCGTCCTTTTCAGCGATCCAACAGCGCTCACGCCTGGGGTCGTAATGCCGAAGGAACTTCGCGACGATCTCGGCAACCAGCGCTTCGAACTGCTCGTCCCAGTTGTACTCTTGCGCGTAGAGGACCCCGTGACGGTGGACCACCCAACCCATGTCGCCGTGCTGATGCGGCCGGATGATATAGGGTACTTTATTCCCAGGTTGGCTGCCCAATAGCTTCTCAATGACCTGCATGGCTTCAACCAGGCGGTCCTGATCGACCAGGGCAAGCTTGCCCAGCACTGCTCCGACTTCTTCTCGTGCACGCGCATCGAGCGGAGCAAACGTCTGTTGACCCTTCTTTGTCAACGATAAGTGGCTTCGCCGGCCATCGGATTCGGAAGGCTTGCGGTGGATCAAGCCGCGCGTTTTGAAGCCGCGCAGGATGCGGCTGAGATAACCAGCGTCCAACCCCAGGTCTCTCGCCAGCTCGCTTGCCGTGGGGGCCTTACGATGAACAAGCTCATAAAGGACGCGCACCTCCACAAGAGAAAACGGGCTGTTCAACAACCCTCCGCGCAAGGCGCCGATCTGTTGTGTGTAAAAACGATTGAAGCGTCGCACCGCTTCTACGCGCTGAGGCGAAGCTGTCTTGGTCATGATTTCGCCTTACTCGATCTACCCCCCCCCAACACAATATGATTGACATCATCAACTATATTGTTTGTACTAGTCAAGCTCTGTGTTAATTGCTTATCGATCTGCTACGACGAGCGACTGCTTAACGTCATCGCTATAGCAAACCAACTCAGAGTTTGGCGTCAGGTTGACGAGACTACGGGGCAATGGAGGGCGACCTGCCGGAATCTAGTGAATGCGGGTGATCTTTCGGTCAGAGCTTTAGTGGCTATGGCCAGTCTCAGTTTGAACGGGCTCGTTGGTCGACTCAAGAATCAGTAATTCTTTTGTGACTCTTTACCCCTTCGGCGGTGGCGGTGCAGTAAACTGCGCGATGTCAGCAAGTCCCAAGCTTCTCTCAATCGCACTGATCTCTTTCACCGCATCTTCGAAACCGTCCTCACCGAACTGCTCGTGCTCGATGTCTTCAAACTTGTCGTTCATCTCGTCGAGCTGCTCGCCTGTCATCGTCTGCTTCCATGCTGGAAAGATAATCGTGTCTTCTCTCGCAGCGTGGTTGCGATACATCAAAACAAAGGCTTCGAGAGACTCTGCCAATGGTTCGGCGTTACTTGCCCCCAACTTCGGGCCCTGTGTCACGCTGATGATGTAATCCGTGATCTCGCGGCCGCGATTGTGCTGGACGACGAGGATGTCTGGATAAGTTGCCGCCTCGCCGCCTGACTTTTTGACCGCTGGAAAGATGTAGGCTTCTTCGAGTTTCTTCTCGTGATACTCTTCGCCGAACGCCCTGAACAGCTTCGCGGTTTTTAGGAGTGCATCCGGGGGAACGGCGGAAGGGTTAGCGCGCAGCTTGACTGCCGTTGCGCTGTAGACCAGTAAGGCTCGCCTCAGCACTCCGTGCTCACGCATAAGATCTTCCGTAGCGGTTATCTCGCCGCCCATCTTGTTCTCATCGGGCTTGGCAGAAGGTTCAATCTTCTTTTGTCCTTCTGAGTTCGCCATATTTCCTCGAGTGCAACCGCTCAACACCAGTCCTGTCCCAATAAGTGCTGTCGCGCGAAGAAAGTCGCGTCGCGTTTTTGATGATTCCATAATGTCCCCCTTTACCTAACGACTTGCGCCGACACAAGGACTTCCTCACCAAATTCATCCTCGTCGAGAACTTTGACTACTGCCGTGGTAAACCGATAGAAGCGCAAATGAGACAAGCGATTCCGGAACTCCATATAGTGCGCGAAACGACTCGAATAAAGCTCACATGCGATTTTCTCTTCAACGCCTGTCGCAAGGGCACAGATGCCAAACAGCTGTAACCCCTTATGCGCGGCACCCCAAATCTGTTGACTATCAAAGACAGCGATGGCCACCTGTGGCGAACGGCTTAGATTCTGGCAATGGAGCGAAGCAGGATTGGAAAGGAAATAGAGATCTAAATTATCGCTAAAGCCGAAGAACGCGGTATTAATATGCACCTCTCCATTTTCTCCCTGTGTTGCGATTGAACAGAGCTCATTAGCTGCCAGGAGACGTGCTACCGAGTTGTAGAGTCGCTCACTTGGATAATCGGGATTGAGGAGTATGACGCTCATGCTGTGTAAAATACTTTCGCCCCTACCTTTAAACTAATTTAAAGACAGTTGTGATCAGTGCCTGCAAAGTCCTCCGCTTTCGTGTCAGAAAAACCATAGTTCTCTGCTAAAAACGTTCCTATCCCTCTTAGAAGCGTTCCCCCCATCAAACGATGCGGACTAGCTGAAACCATAGTTCTCTGCTAAAAACGTTCCTATCCCTCTTAGAAGCGTTCCCCCCATCAAACGATGCGGACTAGCTGCTCCAAATCATCGGCGCGTTCACTGTGAAGAGGTCCCGCGTATCTGGAATTTCCGATTGCAATAAATAAGGAGTGTAGAAATGAAAGTAGCAGAAGTGATGACCAGGGATGTTCAGTCCTGTACACCTGAAACCAACTTAGCAGCAGCCGCCATGCAGATGTGGAATGGCGACTGCGGGGCACTTCCCGTTGTTGATGATGACGGCAGGGTGATTGGCATGATTACTGACCGCGACATCTGCATCGCGGCGGCCACCAATCATCAGGACATCGCGGGCATCAAAGCCGGCGAAGTGACAACCGGGGAAGTGCAGTCATGCGCACCGGAAACGAGTATTCGCGATGCGCTGAGGATATTCGAGCAGGCGCGCGTCCGGCGACTTCCCGTGGTGGATGAAGACAACAAACTACGAGGTATTTTGTCTATGAGCGACATTTTGCTTCATACGGGAGAGGGTCGGGACAAGAAGGCCACCGACGTCTCTTACGCCGAGGTCGCGAACACTTTCAAAGCCATCTGCGCGCCACATGCGAAAGCAGCAGGAGCTGGTGCGTGAAGGTAATGAAGTAAAGCAACCCGCCGATCTTCAATAGGCATAGCTCACCGCTTGCAAGGAGGAGAGATATGGCAAAGTGTGAAGTGTGCGGCAACGACTATTACCTGTCATTTGAGGTCGTTACAGCAAACCAAAAACATACGTTCGATAGCTTCGAATGCGCGATTCATAAACTGGCCCCAATCTGCGACCACTGCG
The DNA here is from genome assembly GCA_046725195.1 of Acidobacteriota bacterium. Classification (GTDB taxonomy): domain Bacteria; phylum Acidobacteriota; class Blastocatellia; order Pyrinomonadales; family Pyrinomonadaceae; genus PSRF01. The sequence goes on from JBKOYD010000108.1 coordinate 12,437, forward strand.
GCTGCAGAATCATTGGTCACGGAATCGAAGCTAACAAAACCTTTTACTGCTGTGCTAATTGCGCCCATGAGTCGGGCGTTGCGGAAGTGAAGGACCATGCGTAGCAATGGAGGTTGTTATGGGGAGAACAAGGAAAAGAACCTCGGACGACAAAGTGAAAAATACTAAGGCAGTTCGGAAACGCGAAAGCGGGATGCCCGGGGGCGGGCAAGGCCGCAAGGATAAGATAGAAAAGTCTGGGGTCTATCGTGTCTCCGACATGAAGGATGCCAGTCCGGATGCGATGGTCCATGGCGAAGCTTCGTGGGGTCAGGGCGATCGAGGCGCGGCCGGCTATGAAGACTCTGGTGGTTCTGAGTTGATCTATTTAGGAGAGGAGTTAGGTGTAATCGGTGGCGCCACAGAAGGCGAGAGTGGCGCTTACAAGCGAGAGAATGAGACAACCGGAGGAATGAACATGAAGTGTAAAGAGATAATGACAAAGGACCCGGTCTGCTGTTTGCCCGGTGATACAGTGGATCAGGCAGCTCAATTAATGAGTGACGAAGACGTTGGTCCCATTCCGGTCGTAGCAGATCAAAAGACAAAAAGACTCCTGGGCATTGTTACGGACCGCGATCTGGCAGTAAAAGTAGTGGCCCCGGCACGCCATATCCCGTCGGTTACCGTTGAGGAAGTAATGTCACGCAATCCGGTGACCTGTCATGCGGATGATGATCTGCAGGAAGCAGTAGATGCAATGGAAGAGCACCAGGTACGGCGTATTCCGGTTGTGGATGATAACAACGGGATCATCGGGATCATCGCCCAGGCTGATATCGCAACGCGTGCCCGAGAACCTGAAACGACCGCTGAAGTAGTTGAGGAGATCTCAAAGTCGGCAACTGCCTGAGGTTTCGGAAGCATCATTCTGAGACCTGGACCCCAATTCAATTTACGGGGCTGCGGTGCGGTATGCCGCGGGGAAAAAGGTTATGCCAACTCGCGCCGACCTGAGTGCGGCCGAAGAATCAAAGAGTGGACACACCCCTTTGATGATCGCAGCGCTTGAGGGCAAAACCACAACTGTAAGGCAACTTTTGGCTGACGGCGCCGCCGTGAATGCCGAGGATGCCGAAGGCCGGACAGCGTTGATGTTTGCTGTTGCCAACTCTCACGGCGAGAGCGTGAAGGCACTGCTTCAGGCCGGGGCGCGGGTCAACACAAGAGCACACGATGGCGGGACAGCCTTGATGTTGGCGGCAGCGAATGGCGATGTTGACATCACTCGAATGCTACTGAAGGCGGGTGCGAAGACTGGTTATAGATACGTCTCGTCAGGTGCTACCGCAGCCAGCCTGGCAACACAAAGGGGGCATACGAAGATCATCGAATTGCTTCAGAACCGAGTTGCTGGGAAATAATTGTTAGATTACCAGGCCAAACTTCAAAGACCCTGCTACTCACCTTGTTAGGCGTCTTAGCGGTGAACTCCCCTCGTTACGCTCCAGCCGGCTTGCTGGTCCAATACGTCAACGCGCTTGCTAAGCGATGGTCGACTGTCACAACCTTGCGCGAGAGAAGGGAAAGGTTAGCTCTTGCGGAGTGCGATTGCGTAAAGTGTGTTCGGCTTTGCTGCTCGATTTGAGCCTGTTCGGAGAACCCTGCAGATGTCCGGTTCGAGCTTACAAACCATTCTTCTCGTGGAAGACTATAAGGACTCTCGCGAGATGATCAGGTTCTTACTGGAGAGCCTCAGTTATCGAGTTTTGGCGGCAGGGAATGGACAAGACGCACTAAACCTAGCGGCTCAAGAGGAACCAGATTTAATCCTGACAGATTTTAATCTCCCGGACCTCCTCGGAACGGAACTAACTAGACGTGTGCGAAAGCTCAGCGAGAAATTAAATCGCATACCAATCATCATGCTTACAGCCCAGGACCGGGACGAATTCTATGAGTTGGCGATTGCCGCTGGCTGTACTGCTTTCTTCACTAAGCCGATTGATTTTGTCGTCCTCGAAACGACCATCGCGAAGTTGCTTGAGAAAAGCAGAGAGATCAAAGGAACAGTCAACGATATCTCTCAATAGGGAAGTGATAGTTCTGTGGAGGCAGAAACGGCGAGATCAAAAAAATCACCCAGAGAGCAGGCCGGGGATTCTGAACGTGAAAGTCGAACCTTTGCCTATTTGACTCTTAACACTAATTTCACCCCCGTGTAGTTCGACAATCTCCTTAACTATAGCCAACCCCAGTCCAATACCGCGTCGCTCTGGTGGTCCATCGGTTTCGAATCTGTCGAACACTTTATCTATGACGTCTGCGGCAATACCCTTGCCGGTATCAGTAACCCAGCACGTGACCGAGCCATCCCCCTCTTTTTGCCCTCCAAAGACGACCGTGCCCTGATTGGTGAACTTCAGAGCATTCGAAAGGAGATTTTGTATTACTTGGGCCAGCAAACGAGCGTCGCTGTAGATTTCGACATCCTGCGGCACGTCATTGATTATCTTTGTCTGTGAGAGTTCGGCAATCGGACCTAAATCATGAATCATCTCATCAACTTGTTTTCGAAGATTGAGGATGGTGAATTGTGGCTGGAACGCCCGGCCGATTCCCTTTGCTCCTTGAAGGACATTTCTGATCCGATCGTTGAGCCGATCAATATTACCTCGGAGGACGGAAAGGGCCGACTCGACGGCCAGATTTTTGGCGTCCGACCGAAGCGACCGGTCCAGCAACGTAGTCGCCAATGAGACTGCCTCCAAGGGAGTTCTCAAATCATGCAGAACAAACGCGATCTGTTCCTCGTGGCGGTGTCGGAGTTCAATCGTCGTCATTGTCTCAAAGGCCTTAACTGCACGACCCACCGCCTCGTCAAAAACGGTGTTCACAATTCGAGCTGCCTTGCCGGTCAGCATCAGACCATTACGCTCTGCTAGTTCCTGGAGACAACAGCGCAGAATGTTGTATTCGGCGACAACTTCGATAACGTCGAAGCCTGCCTGCCAACGTAGCAATCCGTGTTCAGCCGAGGCGGCGCTTACTTGAGCATCAGCTACTTCGAAGCCTCTGACCAGCTCCTTAGCCAGACTATCCAGCAGTTGTGGTACCTCATCATTGATTGTTGGAGCATCCAGGTGTTCGGCTCCGGGTAGTTGCCTAACCTGACTGCGCCAGTCGTCAAGTAGTTCTTCACGCCTGTCGTTTATTAACGAAGCAAGCCTTTGTACGTTTTCCTTAAGCATGTGTTTGAATAGAGGCTACTTATACGCGTGCGAAGAGGACGGCGCAAGGGCCCGATAGAAACTGGCATGAATCGAGAGGCAAGACAGTTGTTTCGTTCGAAAACCATCGTAGAGCAACAGACGAGCTTCTGACTATGTCTGATAGATAACCTTTGTTACGAGCGGATCGCCAGCCCGTCCCTCGTGAATTTCGCGGGCGCGTGATAGTGCCGCTTCAACGTGGGGAAGCATGTTCTCCTCGCCGAGATGCTGGAGGAAAGTCGACTGCCTCAACAACTTTTCCGGTTGGCTGCGGGCCCCACACAGCAAGAGCGTTCGGCCGGCGGCGCGCAGCCGATCGGTGAGCCTCTCCAACTCGTGCAGGCCCGTAGCGTCGATGGCTGTCATGTTTCTGAGACGCAAGATCACCACTGGTGGCAGCGAGTCTACGTCGACTGTCGCCTCAGACAGCTTTTCTGTGGCCCCGAACAAAAACGGGCCATGTATACGCAGCACCAGGACGTAGGGAGGCAGGAGCTTGTCTTGTAGGACGTGCGGACGCCCGTCCTCGATGTACTCCTCCGTAACCGGAGCCACGGTAGTGGTTTGTGAGACGCGGTAGATGTAAAGCAGCGCGGCGAAGAGCATTCCGATTTCGACCGCAACAGTCAGGTCGGCCAGTACTGTGAGAGCGAAGGTCATCACCCACACAGTTATATCCGCTTTCGACAGTTTAAGTATTGTCCTTACCTCGCGCCACTCACTCATGTTGTAGGCCACCACGAAAAGAATTGCTGCCAGTGTGGCCAACGGAATGAAACGCGCCAGGGGAGCGGCGACGAGCAAAATGACGAGCAACGTCAGTGCGTGAACGATTCCTGAGAAGGGGCTGCGAGCGCCCGATCTAATGTTGGTGGCGGTGCGCGCGATCGCGCCGGTGGCCGGTATACCTCCCACGAAGGGGACAGCAAGGTTGGCAATTCCCTGCGCGAGCAGTTCGACGTGGGAGTTGTGTCTGTCGCCCGTCATGCCATCAGCGACCACAGCAGACAGAAGGCTCTCAATGGCGGCCAGCATGGCTACAGTGACTGCCGCAGGCAACAGAGGGACGATCAGTTCGGGACGAACCTGTGGTAACGAAATGTGTGGCAACCCCGTCGGAATGCCACCAAACTTACTACCGATGGTTTCCACTGGAAGTCCAAAAGCGGCGGTGGCGAGAGTAGCCAGTGCAAGGGCCACGATGGATCCGGGAACGCGCTTCGTCACTCGTGGCAGGAGCAGAATAATGGCAAACGAAACTATCGCAATCAGCAAGGCAGGCCAGCGAATGCTGCCGAGACTACCCGCCAGAACGCGCATGCGCAGTACGAACTCATTCGGCATTGCGCCAGTCTCAAGGCCAAGGAAGTCCTTGATCTGAGTCGAGGCGATCAAGACAGCAATGCCATTCGTAAAGCCGATTGTGACCGGGCGGGGGATATATTTCACAGCCGTCCCCAGACCCGTAACCGCCATGGTCATGAGGATCACTCCGGCCATCATTGTCACAATCAATAGGCCGGACATTCCGTGCGCCGCGATGATTCCCGCTACGATCACGACGAACGCCCCGGTTGGGCCACCGATCTGAAGGCGCGAACCGCCCAGGGCAGATATGAGAAAGCCGCCCACGACGGCAGTGTAAATTCCCGCTTGCGGGGTGACACCAGAGGCGATCCCAAACGCCATAGCCAGCGGAAGTGCCACCAATCCGACAGTCACACCGGCAATCAGATCCGCGATGAGGTCGTGACGTGGGTAGCCGGCTCGCAAGCATAGAACTAATTTTGGAATCCATTTTTCATTCGGCGTTGTCACAGTCTTTGTTTTAAGGAAGGACGAAATGAAATGTGCTTGCGGTTCTGTAGGCCCAAACTTTTACGCTGCCTCCTGAGCAATCCTTTGCCGACATGAAGCAGCGCGACTGACAGACCGTTCGGTCCTCTGCGAAAGAGTTTAAGTAGTCGACCGTAATCTCTTCTCCGGGCACGATCTCTTGTAGCGCAAGGACGATCAGGAATCCGTCAATAACGAAAACATCGGCATTAGGCTCGCAGGAGTGGTTGATATAGTGTGTATCGTTCCCGTCGACGCCTCCGTCGATCTTTAACGAACCCGTTGTGACGAGTATCGGCGTACCGCTTTAGTTGGCAAAACACCATGTATCTCTTCAAGCATGCTGCGGACACCGATCAAGTGGTGGTTGAAAATCTCTTTGGCTGCATCCAACAACTTGAATATGCTCTTGTCGCTCACTGCGTAATAGACGTTCGCACCCTCCTTGCGAGTGACGACAATATTTCTGTTTCGTAGCACGGCAAGTTGTTGCGAGGCGTTTGCCGGCTCAACATCAAACCGTTGGCTGATCTCGTTGACCGTTAACTCGCCCTCTCGTAAAGCATCCAGAATAGATATCCTCAACGGGTGAGCCAGGGCTTTGAAAAAGTCCGCTTTGAAGTCGCTCAGTTGCTGTCTCAATTTTTCAGACGCCCCGCATTCTTCGCATTTGCTTCTCAATGTTTATGACACGCAGATATGCGCATCTGCATATTCTTGCATACTCTAAATCCTGACGGTGTCCTCGTCAACAATGCTTTATTAGCGTCTCGAGTGCCCGGTCCGGCGCCGTCTGTACCAGATAGCTGATCGTTGTGAGGGCGTTAAAGAGAAAATGAGGGTTGTCCTGTGCGCGGAGTGCACGCAACTGCGCCTCAGTGGCCAACTTGTTGATTTCTTGCTCGCGAAGATTCTGTTCGCACCTTTCATGGGTTACACGCAATGCGTCGAGGCGTCTTGCAACCATTATCGCAACTGCTTCGAGCATAGCGATATGTGCTAAATGTAAGACCAGACATGAGCCAATGCAATGAACGCCTACTGGAGAGCCTGTCTAGGTCATCAGTTTCTAACGAGTGGTTACATTAGGCACATGACTGGCCAAAAGGAACAGATGACTTGTTTATTTGAGAACGCCTATTCGAACGAGCCGTTATTTAGAAGAATGTAGAATGACACCTGACGCACATGCACATCGCAAGGGCATGACGTTACTGCTCATAAGTTTCGAGAATAGTGAGGTAGTAGGAATGTTCAAGGGTCCTTTCTCTAGTGGCGGCGGAATGCTACTAAATGTCGCCTTCTTCAGTTGCGTGCTGTTGTTGCCGGCTGGTGGTCTAGCGCAGTCACAAAGCCAATCGATGGGCCAACAAAGCGGGGCCGACAACGAGTATCAGACGGGAGCGATCTTATGGACGCAATCATCCGCCGAGTATCGAGCACTTGCTTACCAGACGTTTAGCCTGGCCAAGTTGCGGCTTGATCAAGTCCTGGGAAATCACAAGACCCGTCGCGCAAGTCGCGCGTCCGCAAAACCCCCAGCCGTTATTGTGGATGTTGATGAGACCGTGCTGGACAACAGTCGATTTCAGGCCGAACTTGTGCTACGTGGAGTTGCTTACACTTCGGAAGCATGGCTGGGATGGTGCGACCGAGCCGAGGCTGGCGCAGTGCCCGGCGCAGTTAACTTTCTTAGCTATGCGTTTAGGCGCGGAGTTCATGTCTTCTACATCACCAATCGCCGACAAGGCGAGAAGGCGGGAACTATCGCAAATTTGCGAAAGCTCGGGTTTCCTGCAGTCACGGAAGAGACGGTGATGATTCGGAAACAAGACGCGAGCGCGAGCAAAGAATCTCGACGGCAGAACATTCGTTCGCATTATCGCATTGCATTGCTCGTGGGTGACAACCTAAACGATTTCAGCGATGACTTTGCAGGTAAATCAGTTGCCGATCGCAAAGCGCAGGTTGATCGAGAGAGCGCTGAGTTTGGTTTGCGCTATATCGTGGTGCCTAACCCGATGTATGGCGATTGGGAAAATGCAATTAATGAGAATAAGTCGAATCTCACCGAGGGCCAACGAAAAACGAACCGCCGGGCTGCAATGAAAGGGATTACCATTCAGTCTGATCCATAGGGGGCGGTCCGGTCGCATGAATTCGGAAATGTCAATTGCGGCCCCTCTTTTTTCACCGTAGCGACGAGAGAAGTCAGATCATCTACCCTGAGAACTATTCGATTCCATCCGCCTCGGCTCTTGTCGGCGTCTATCGGGCATAGGTCGGGAACCCGAACTTCTGGGACCACTCAGCAGCACCGTAAGTCCTCCATTCGAGACACTCGCAAAGGCCGAACCTGATCGCCGCTCCAGTTTGAATCCGAGATGCTGCGTATAGAAAGAATACCGCCCCAACCAAGAAGAAGATGCTTAGCGCAACGATGCCTCGCGGCCGAATAGTAGATATGGTTGCCATATTCCCGCGGCTTAGTCAGCAGACAATAATTGAATTAGCCGCTCCGCCCATAAAGGAATAGAATTATTCGCAAACAAAAACACGAGGAGGTGGAGCAATTTGAAAATAAGCGCCAGAAACAATTTGAAAGCATCGGTTAAAAGTGTAGACCACGGTGCAGTCAACAGCGACACCCGCGTGTTTACTTATTGAGAGAATCTCACTTGCGCACGGTTTCGAAAATCAGGTGGTTTGCCTATCTTGGGCCGTTGGTTGGTGTCGGTATTGTTACTTCATTTCTCGCTCCTTTTCACGAACAGATCAATTCAACGACTGTCGCGTTCGCCTACTTGTTGCTGGTTCTGTTTATCGCGCTCTTCTGGGGCAGCGGCCCCGCTCTTTTGGCCTCGGCATTGGCGGTGTTGTGCCTTAACTTCTTCTTTCTTCCTCCACTCTACACTTTTTCAATAGCGCATCCTCAGAACTGGATTGCTCTCATAGCCTTTTTTACTACTGCTCTCGCCGTGGGTCAGCTCTCAGCTCGCGCAAAGAAGCGAGCAGAGGAAGCCGAATCCGGGAAACGGGAAATCGAGCGCCTTTACCGCGAACTTCAAGAAGCCTTTGAGCGCGCGAGCCAGGCAGAAGCGCTGAGGCAAAGTGAGAAGTTGAAATCAGCGTTGCTTGATGCGGTTACACATGACCTGCGGACACCGCTCACATCTATTAAAGCGTCAATCACTACAATACTCGACGAAGCGCATGGGCGAATGGATGGGGAGCAACCCGTGACTCTGGACCAGGAATCTCGTCTTGAAATGCTGGAAGTGATTGATGAGGAAACTGACAGATTGAATCGGTTTATTGGCGGGTTGATTGAATTGGCCCGAATAGAAGCTGGAGAAATGCATCTGCGTCGCAATTGGGGCGCAATGGACGAGATTATTACGACCGCGCTCTCGCGAGCTGAACCCTTTACGAAGAATCACAGTCTTGAGGTCGAGATAGAAAGAGAGTTACCTCTTGTTCGTATTGATGAGCGAGCGGTTAGCGAGGTGCTCTACACACTCGTTGACAATGCTGCCAAATACTCTCCACCAGGGTCGAGGATCCACATCACAGCACGGCGTTCAGAAGATGGCATGATCCAGCTGACAGTCGAGGATCAGGGTAAAGGGATTCCGGTTAACTTACGTGAGCGCGTCTTTGACAAGTTCTTTCGCGCCACACGTGACGGAGATATAAGTACCCATCAACCCTCAGGGACGGGAATGGGTTTGGCAATTGCAAAAGGGATTGTCGAAGCGCACGACGGCAGAATCTGGATCGAATCAGCAACTATTGATGATAAAGGCACTCGTGTATCCTTTACGCTGCCGATTGGAGACGAAGAAATCACACCCGGCAGCGATTATGCTTATGAACGATAAGCCGCGTATTCTGGTTGTGGATGACGAAGTGCAACTTACCCGGGTGCTTCGCACGGGATTGAAGGCGCGGGGGTACGACGTACGCGTTGCTTTTGATGGCCTGGCCGGGCTGGATACGTTTACCGATTGGCAACCTGATCTCGTCATCACAGACCTCGCTATGCCAAATATGGATGGACTGGAATTTTGTCGACGCTTGCGGGCGATATCCCAAAAACCAATCATTGTTTTATCGGCTAAAGGTGAAGAGAAAACCAAAGTCGAAGCATTGGACATTGGTGCAGACGATTTTGTTACCAAGCCTTTCGGGATTGACGAACTTCTTGCACGAGTGCGAGCCTCTTTGCGGCGGGCCATTGCTTACCCGACAAATGAGATTTCAAAAACAGTTTTGGAATCAGGGGATTTTCGAGTGAATCTCGAATCGCGGAGCGTCACCGTCCGCGATCGTGAGATTCACTTAACGCCGAAGGAGCTTGATCTACTAGTCTACTTCATGAATAACGCTGGAAAGGTGCTCACGCACCACACTTTGTTAGGTGCTGTGTGGGGCGGTAACTACGTCGAGCAGTATCAGTACCTCCGCGTCTTTATCGGTAACCTGCGAAAGAAACTTGAAACGGACTCAAACGGAAAGAGCTATATCGTCACTGAGCCGTGGGTTGGATACCGTTTCATGCCCGGCGGATAAAAGTCTACAACATCAGATCGAGCTTGCGGCTGATTGCAACAACACTCGAATTCAACTCTCGTTACAGATTTCTTAGGTTATCCCACCATACATCCCAACACACTGAACGTATGCAAAATTGACTAGTCGTGTGCGTTAAAGTCGCCGGCGGCTCTTTATGATCTTTTTATGGACTCTTTACACCTTTTTTATATGGCAAGGCGTAATCTTTCTTTGTTGACAATTTGTCTGCCGAAGCTGTTCACGGGTGCTATCGCATCGCGAGGAGCAGCGCGGGGGAACCAACTAATCTCGTTAACACGAGACACGGGGCGTATCGTGGAATTCACGTAGGACACTTCCCCAAAGTCCGAGCCCGTCAGCTAACCTCGCAGGCTAAGGGAAGGACACGAATAGATGCCTTTGAGAGGGCGCGAAGCGTGTGTTTCGCGCCTTCTGGCATTTGTGGAAGAAAAGAAGATAGATGCGTGAATCTGCATTGCGAAATAACGATCGTTCATCGCGTTCTGTAATTAAAGAACTCCGCCTTCAAGGTTGGTCGTGGAAAAGCGGCGGCGCGGTATTCGGATTGTGCGGCGGAATTATCTCGCCTCTGATTGGAACGATTTTTACCGCAATCGCATGGTTCAGTGGTCCCACTTGGCATGGGTTCGCAGTGCAGCGTGACGGTACCGTTCTGCTCTTTCTAACCATTCCTCTTCTCATTTTCGGCGCTCATTGTCTCGATCTATTGGACAGACAGCAAAGAAGCAACACGCAGGTTTCAACGCCAAAGAAGATGAAAGAGCAATGACCTGGTCAGAGATTAACAAAGCAGTAGAACAAGAATCTCAGAGGTTGAACTTACTAAAGGGGTCAATAAGGTCAATTTTTGTGACACTCCTTTGCGGCGCCCTTTGGTCGGCCCAGGGGCAAGGGGTCGCTGCCACTACAGCTAAAGATTCCGAGTTGGCCAGCAGTTTATCGGCGACTGGTGCTTTAAGTGTGGAACAAGTTAAGTCAAACGGACAAAGCGAACGGGAGCGATTGTTGCTCAAACAAGGAGATAAACATCACGGCGAACGGGTTAAGTCCGACGTTCGAGTGAGCATTCAGTCCGGGAGCGATTCAAATGATGCCATCACTAACGATGATTCATCGCTGAGCCCGACCGGGACCGTTGGGAAACTCCCTGTAGAAGGTGAGAGTAAGCCGTCAGCCCAAGAACCGCCCAACACGTCATCGGACCCTCAATGGCACTATGGCGGTTTCTTTGACCTTGGCTATTTACTCGATTTCAATCATCCGGCAAATCACCTCTTCAGAAGTCGCGGGACTGCTTTTCGCGTGGACAGTGTATTTCTGAATATGGCTGCATTCTACGTAAGAAAGAAGGCTACAGAGCAATCACGCTGGGGCTTAGAAGCGACGGCTCAAGCGGGCAAGGACGCTGAATTTTTTGGGTTTTCCGCGACGGCCCCGAACATAGCCGGTTTCAAATTCTTGCGCCAGCTCGGGCCGACCAATGTGTCCTATCTTGCGCCGGTCGACAAGGGACTAACTCTGCAAGCCGGAATCTTCAGCAGTTTGATCGGCTACGATTCGCTCTATGCCAAGGATAATCTCAACTACACCAGACCGTGGGGAGCCGACTTCACGCCATACTTTATGATGGGCGCGAACGCGAGTTATCCCTTCACAGAGAAGCTCACCGGCACATTCTTCGTAGTCAATGGATATTGGCACCTGGCGAGGGCGAACAACGTCCCAAGTTCAGGCGGCCAAATTGCGTACAAGGTGAACCCGCGCGTAACTGTAAAGGAGACGGTTCTCTTCGGCCCTCATCAAGCGAACAAGTCTTTCAAGTTTTGGCGCTTCCTGACAGACACGATCGTCGAACGCAAAACTGATCGAGTCACGCTTGCATTCGAATACATATATTCGCAGGAACGCGTTGATACTCCTGGAAGTCCCCGCGCTTTGATGATGGCAAGCCAGTTGCCTGTGCGCTGGACCATGAACAAGCGTTGGAGTATATCGTTTCGGCCTGAGGTCTTCTGGGATCGCGATGGAAGATGGACGTTAGCCAGGCAAACCGTCAAAGCCTTCACGACTACGCTCGAATATCGCCTTCCGTATCGGTGGACCAACACAATTTTTCGAATGGAGCATCGCTTCGACGATTCGCGTGGGCCTGATGGCGGTTTCTTTCGAGGTCGTGAAGTGCAGCCAGGCGTGGTTGGCTTAACGCCCAGTCAACATCTCCTGATTTTCGCGACGATCTTTACGTTTGACCGTTAAGTCGTTTGACAAGTACCGAGTGCGTGGAAGCTGAGCAAAGGAAATCCAACGATGACTGAATTCTTCAGGAAGTGGCAGCGAGGGATGGTTATCCTCCTTAGTGATTTTCATCTACTCGTCTCCCTTTACATAGCGCAGTTCATTGTCTGGCGTATTCTCCGCCAGCGTCGAAAGGAGCGCGCCGTTCGACTCAAGCGCATTAAGTTGGTGCAGGACGCAAGTCATGAATCACTGAGTGAATTAGCTGCGGAAGGGTTAGGAGTCACACAATGCCGGACCTGATCTATACAGCTACGACGATAATTTTTTTTCTCCTCGCGGTTGCCTACGTGCGCGCCTGCGAGAAACTAAAGTGAGTAGGATCCGATGAATCTCGAATCAATTGTGAGTCTCGCTATATCTGCTTTGCTGCTGGTTTATCTTGCTTATGCGTTGCTTCGCCCAGAGAAGTTTTAGAGGGAAATGTTCGGGGTGAAGCTCTCTGAACAAGCGGAGACGTTATGACGCTCAATGGTTGGTTACAGATTCTAGTTTTCTTTCTGATCATTCTGGCAATTACGAAGCCACTGGGTCTCTTTATGGTTCACGTGTTCAATCGCGAGAGGACATTCCTCGATCCAGTGCTCCGACCAGTTGAGCGTTTGATCTACAGGCTTACTGGCGTAAATGAAGAACGAGAGATGCGGTGGACTGAATACGCCGTAACGATGCTTCTGTTCAGCGCCGTGTCGATGTTGGTTCTTTATTTGATTCAGCGTCTGCAGGGTTACTTGCCGTTCAATCCGCAGAATTTGCCAGGCGTTGATGCGAGCGCAAGTAGCACCGGCGCTTTCGTCGGTTCAGCATTCAATACAGCGGCATCGTTTATAACCAACACCAACTGGCAGAGCTATGTTCCCGAAGTAACGATGAGCTACCTCACCCAGATGGCTGGCCTCGCTTATCACAACTTCGTCTCGGCCGCAGTGGGAATAGCTTTGGCAATTGCTTTCATACGCGGCATCGCGCGCCGCGAAATGCAGACGATCGGGAACTTCTGGGTTGACATGACCCGCGCAGCTCTTTGGGTTTGCCTGCCTTTCTGTATCATCGGCGCCCTTGTGCTGGTTGCCGGTGGTATTCCTCAGAATTTACGGCCCTACGATAAGGCTCAGTTGATGGATAAGGGCATCACCATTGAGATCGACAAGAAAGACGCAAACGGTAACGTCATTACCGATGCCCAGGGCAACCCGGTAAAAGAGAGTCAGCCTGTTACGGAGCAAACAATCGCGCAGGGGCCCGTTGCTTCCCAAGAATTCATAAAGGAGTGGGGTACGAACGGCGGTGGCTTTTTTAATACCAATAGCGCACATCCGTTTGAAAACCCGACGCCCTTCACAAATTTTCTGGAGATGATCGCTATCTTCGCGGTCTCCGCAGGTCTCACCTATACGCTCGGGCGAATGACGGGCTCGCAGAAACACGGTTGGGCCGTGTTTGCGGCAATGGCTGTGCTCTTCTTCGCCGGAGTCACCGTCGCTTACTGGGCTGAGGCAAAAGGAAATCCTTTATTGACGGGAGTTGACCAGACGACCAGTACAAAGCAATCGGGCGGGAACATGGAAGGTAAAGAGGTACGTTTTGGTCTGGCTAACTCCACACTCTGGGCCACAATCACAACAGACGCTTCTTGCGGTGCGGTCAACTCAATGCACGACTCGTATACCCCACTCGGGGGCATGGTGCCGCTATCAAACATCATGCTCAGCGAGGTGGTCTTCGGCGGAGTCGGAGCGGGAATGTACGGCATCTTGATTTACGTTGTGCTTGCGGTATTCATTGCCGGACTCATGGTTGGGCGTACACCAGAATATCTTGGCAAGAAGATCGAGTCATATGACGTAAAGATGGCAATGCTCGTAGTCCTGGTCTTTCCGCTGGTGATTCTGATCTTCGCTGCAATTTCAGTCATGTCTCCGAGTTTCGGCACATCGCAAATTGCCAATCCAGGACCGCATGGGCTGTCTGAGATTCTCTATGCATTCACAGAAGGCGCCGGCAACAACGGCTCAGCTTTCGCTGGCATTTCGGCGAACACGCTCTGGTACAACACGACGATCGGCCTGACGATGCTGATCGGGCGCTTCATGATGATCATTCCGATGCTCGCAGTTGCCGGCAATCTCGCGCGCAAGAAAATCGTTCCCCCATCATTAGGGACATTTCCTGTGACAACGCCGCTATTCACCACACTGCTGGTAAGCGTGATTGTCATCGTGGGCGCGCTTACATTCTTCCCGGCGTTGAGTCTGGGGCCGATAGTTGAGCATTTGTTGATGAATGCAGGGAAGACGTTTTGATCTGCGACGAACTTCAGCTTGTGGAAATGAGGATCGGAGATTAATGAGGTCAGTACCGAAAGGTGGTAGCGTCGGGTCGTACTCACCGCGCACGTATTCTGAAGGAAATGAAGTCGCTGCGGTTCAGCGTAAGAGTCAATTGCCATCGCCGACCCGACGCTACCGCGTTACGGTACTGACCTCATTCCACTGGAGTTTCCTTTGCCGCAGTCTCGACCGCAGTGGTGAGGTTAGCTGAACAATAACCTATGACTAAAGAATCAAAGAAGACCGCTATCTGGAACGCGCAGATCGTTAAACGAGCGATCGTTGATTCATTCGTCAAACTGAATCCGCGCAAGATGATGGGTAATCCCGTCATGTTTGTCGTGGAGGTGGGGAGTGTCTTGACTACTCTGCAACTGATTCGGGGAATCATTGCGCCGATTCCTGGTGTGACGAATATCGGGTTTGAGTTACAGATCACGCTCTGGCTATGGTTCACGGTCTTGTTTGCAAACTTCGCCGAGGCCATGGCCGAAGGACGGGGAAAAGCCCAAGCCGACAACCTGCGAAAGGCGAAGACCGAGACGATCGCGCACCGTGTGGTATCTGGCTCCCAAACACAAGACGTGCCCGCACCAGAGCTTCGCAAGGACGACCTCGTGATTGTTTCCGCAGGCGAGTTCATTCCTGGTGATGGCGAGATTGTTGAGGGTGTCGCTTCGGTTGATGAGTCAGCGATCACAGGTGAAAGCGCTCCGGTTATTCGCGAGGCTGGCGGTGACCGTTCTGCTGTCACTGGTGGGACGCGAGTGCTTTCAGATCAGATAAAGGTGAGGATCACTTCAAATCCGGGCGAGACCTTCATAGATCGCATGATCGCTCTCGTTGAAGGTGCTGAGAGGCAGAAGACACCCAACGAAATCGCCCTGAATATTCTATTGGCGGGGCTCACAATCATTTTCTTGCTCGCTGTTGTCACCCTGCAACCCTTTGCAATCTACTCGAGTGCGCCACAAACGATCTTCGTTCTCGTGTCGCTCCTGGTTTGCCTGATCCCGACCACGATTGGCGGACTTCTCTCTGCAATTGGCATCGCCGGTATGGATCGCTTGATTCAGCATAACGTACTGGCAATGTCGGGGCGCGCGGTAGAAGCCGCAGGTGACGTTAATACTCTCCTGCTCGACAAAACAGGGACGATCACGCTCGGCAATCGTCAGGCTACGGAGTTCATTCCACTGCCGGGAGTTAATGAAACAGAGTTAGCCGAAGCCGCCCAACTATCGTCGCTCGCGGACGAAACGCCGGAAGGCCGTTCTATCGTCGTGCTCGCGAAAGAGAAATATGGTCTACGTGGTCGCGAACTCGCGCCGCACGAAGCGCACTTCATCGCTTTCACGGCCCAGACCCGCATGTCCGGTGTGGACTACGACGGGCGGGAGGTTCGCAAAGGAGCCGCCGACGCAATTGCGAAGTATCTCAATTCATTCGGCAAATCTGCCCCGAACGATTTGAGTGGAATCGTCGAAAAGATCTCAAGAGAGGGTGGTACGCCATTAGTTGTGGCCGAAGACCGGATGCCCTTGGGCGTGATTCAACTGAAGGACATCATCAAAGGGGGAATGATCGAGAGGTTTAATCAGATGCGGCAGATGGGAATCCGCACGGTAATGATCACGGGCGATAATCCTCTCACTGCGGCAACAATTGCTCGTGAAGCCGGTGTCGACGATTTCCTGGCCCAGGCGACTCCTGAAGACAAAATGGCACTGATCAAACGGGAGCAGGAGGGCGGCAAACTCGTGGCGATGACCGGCGACGGTACGAACGATGCGCCGGCACTGGCCCAGGCTGATGTTGGCGTTGCGATGAATACCGGGACACAGGCGGCAAAGGAAGCCGGCAACATGGTGGACCTTGACTCCAATCCAACCAAACTCATTGAGATTGTCGAAATCGGTAAGCAGCTGCTAATGACTCGTGGCGCCCTGACTACCTTCTCAATCGCCAATGATGTTGCGAAGTATTTTGCGATTATTCCGGCGATGTTTGCCGGAACCTTTCCGGTCCTGAATGCACTGAACATCATGGGGTTGCGTACGCCGCAATCAGCAATTCTCTCGGCTGTGATCTTCAACGCTCTGATCATCATCGCCCTGATTCCGCTGGCGCTAAAGGGAGTCAAGTATCGGCCCATGAGTGCAGCCACTTTGTTGCGTCGCAATCTGCTGATCTATGGGCTGGGTGGAATCATTGTGCCCTTTATCGGCATTAAGATCATCGACGTGTTGATTCATGCGATTGGACTGGCCTAGCTCCGAGGTGAAGCGATGAAGAATTTGTTGACCGCGATTCTAATGACAGTTGTTACTACAGTTCTGTTAGGACTGGTTTATCCGCTGGTTGTGACAGGGCTGGCTCAGGTCATTTTCCCCGACAAAGCAAACGGCCAATTGATCCAGAGAGCAGATGGGGCCGTGATCGGCTCGCGCTTGATTGGTCAACCGTTTTCCTCTCCAGGATATTTTCGATCGCGCCCCTCAGCTGCCGGCACCAATGGATACGATGCTAGTGCGTCGTCTGGATCGAATCTTGGGCCAACTAATCAGAAGTTAATTGATCGCGTACGAGGCGACGTTGAGAAGCTTCAGGCGGAGAATCCTGGGAAGTCAATCCCTATCGATCTCGTGACAACTTCCGGTTCGGGGCTCGACCCCCATATTTCTCCGGCCGCTGCTGAGTTTCAGGTTCCACGCGTGGCGCGCCAACGCGGTATGAGTGAAGACGAACTGCGGCGCCTTTTGGCTGCACATATAGAAGGCAGGCAATTTGGTTTTTTGGGAGAGCCGAGAGTCAACGTTTTAGAACTTAACTTGGATTTGGATCGCACACGGCCCATGAGGAAGTAGAAGCACGCTTTTTTATGCATTAGTGCTGCTGAGGCTCAATGACACTCGGTTATCTGGAGCCGTTAAGGATGCACGAAAACGGCAAACGCCAATCTCCGGAATCTCTACTCGCCAGGCTCAAGAACGGCGAGCAACCCCGACTGCGCGTTTATATCGGCGCCGCCCCTGGCGTAGGAAAAACATATCAGATGTTGGAAGACGCTCATCTGCTGAAAAAGCAAGGCGCGGACATTGTTGTCGCGGTCGTTGAAACTCATGGGCGCGAAGATACGAGAATCATGATCGGCGATCTGGAATGTGTGCCAATGCGCCACATCGAGTACCGCGGTGTCACGCTCGAAGAAATGCACGTCGATGCCGTGATCCAGCGACATCCCGCCATCGCGATCGTTGATGAACTCGCTCACACAAATGTTCCCGGTTCGAAGAATCGAAAACGTTATCAGGACGTCCTGGAGATACTCAATGCCGGCATTTCTGTCATCACCGCAGTAAATATTCAGCACCTCGAATCGCTCAACGATGTAGTGAATCGCACGACGGGAGTGCGCGTGCGCGAGACTGTCCCGGACTATTTCCTCAGACGTGCTGACGAGGTTGTAAATGTCGATGTCTCAGTTGACACGCTCCGCACACGTCTGCGGCAGGGCAAGATCTACGACGTAGTAAAAATCGAACAGGCTCTCAATAACTTCTTCCGCAAAGGAAATCTATCGGCATTGCGTGAACTTGCTTTGAGGCAAGTTGCGACTGATCAGGCAGCCAAGGCGCATGACTATCGCGAACGCGAAGGGCTTGAGCAAGCGGTCATTCCCGAGAAGGTCATGGTCGCAATGGCCTCTCGCGGCAGTGCCAAAAAGTTGTTACGCGTCGGATCTCGCATCGCCGGACGCCTCGCTAGTGATTGGTATGCAGTCTATGTCGAAACGCCTAATGAAGAGATGGGCCGGATCAAGCCTGAAGACTATGCAGCGCTTCAGGAAAATATTCATTTTGCAGAGGAGCTTGGAGCGAGAGTGGTTAAGCTGAAATCCCGGCGCGTGGCTGATGCTTTAATTGATTTCGCAAGACGCGAAGGCATCACTCACGTTGTTTTCGGCCAGACCTCACGTTCCCGCTGGGACATTCTCTTGCATGGTTCAATCATCAACCGTTTTCTTCATGAAGTGCGGGACGCCACCGTGCAGGTTGTGCCGCTGGAATCTAAGAAGGAGAAGACATCCACTGTTGACATTTGACGGTTCGGAATTGCTTTGGCTTAAAAGTGTCCTCCTTTGAGGCCAAGCTGTCGGGAATTGCGCAAGAGGCGATGTTGTTTATGAATCTTCGCGCCAAACTCTTGTTAGGGTATCTGGTCTTCATCGCCGCTCTTGTGGTGCTCGGTGGTTGGAGTGCCTGGCGGCTGCGCGAAATGGGTGGCGTCTCCCGTCGCATTTTATCGAACAACTATGACTCAGTAGTGGCGGCCCAGGAGATGAAAGAGAGTCTTGAGCGTCAGGACTCCGCCGCGCTTTTCGCACTTCTTGGAGCGCGCGTTAAAGCGATCGCGCAATTGCGTGAGCATAGAGCGCGATTTGACGCGAACTTCCAGAAGGCAGCAAACAACATTACGGAAATCGGAGAGCCGGAAGCCATAGAGGACATTCGACGGGATCGCGATCTCTACTATCAAATGTTCGATGCGTTTATTGCCGAGGTAAATAAGACGCAAATCATCGAACAGAAACAGCCGTCAAGGAATGAAGAAATCTCAGAGCGAGATGAATACTTCACACGTCTCGAACCACAATTCAACAAGTTACGAGCTGAGTGTGAACACCTGTTGCAACTCAATCAGCGCGCCATGCTTGCGAAGTCTGAAGCTGCCGCCGGTGTGGCGCAACTGTGGTTCTATCGCACACTGCTAGTTGCGGGTGTCTTAGTCGCAGCCGGCCTACTCCTTGCTTTCTTCCTCGCAAATAGAATTGTCGAGCCGCTGCGTCAGCTTACTGCAACCACCGCAAAAATGGCTGGAGGCGATCTCAACGCCAAAGTGCCGGTGAGTTCGCGTGACGAAGTTGGAGTACTTGCTGCCGAATACAACCGCATGGCTGAACGCATTCGCCAACTCCGTACATCAGATATGGGAAAGCTTCTGGTGGCCCAACAGACTACGGAGGCGGCAATTGATTCCCTCTACGATCCCGTGATTGTGACAGACGCAGAAGGGTGCGTAACAAAGCTGAACCCTGCTGCGGAGGAGATATTCGGTTCTGAAAAGGAAAACACCGGTAAGCACGTTGGAGAGGTGGCCCGCGATACTCGTATTGCCGGTGCGGTAGCGGAAGCGCTGCAATCGCAGCGGCCGGTTGCCGGCGAAGGTATGGCATCGCTGCTGCCGCTCCCGGTTGATGGCTCGCAGAAATCCTTTCGGCTGCGAACTACTCCGATGCGAGACAACGAGAAACACCTGCTCGGGGCAGTCACCCTTCTTGAAGACATCACGCACCTGCGCGAAATCGATCAACTCAAATCTGACTTCATCGCGACTGCCTCCCATGAGTTACGCACTCCACTAACCAGCGTTCAAATGGGTGTTCATTTACTACTGGAGAGCGCAGCGGGCGAGCTGAACGCAAAGCAAACGGAAGTATTGGCTGCTTGCCGCGAAGATTGTGAGCGACTCGATAAATTGATGCGCGATCTGCTTGATCTTTCCAAAATTGAAGCTGGAGAGAGTCAACCCGAGCTAGCACCGTTACCAATCCGAGACTTGATAGACGGTGTCGCTGCGGAATTACGTCCGCAAGTTGAAACAAAAGGCCTTGCCTTTCGAGTCAACGTGCCAGGGGATCTTCCTATGGTAATGGCTGATCGTTCGCAGATTGAGCGAGTGCTGACAAACCTTGTAATCAACGCTATTCGCTACACGCGCCAGGGTGAGATCAGAATTGATGCCGAATCGCGCGGGCACTACGTGGCGGTTTCAGTCTCTGACTCGGGGGGCGGCATTCCTCAGGAATATTTACCTCATATCTTCGACAAGTTTGTCCAGGTGCCAGGCGCAGCAACTGGCGGGGCGGGTTTGGGTCTTGCTATATCGCGGTTGATTGTTGAGTCGCATGGCGGACAGATAAGCGTGCAATCCGAGATGAAACAAGGTTCGACTTTCACTTTCACTTTACCTGTTGCCCATTGAGTGAATTCAACGTGATCAAGAAGCCAAGGAGTTTTTGAGAGATTTATTTAGAACGACGGAAACATTCCCGCTGGCGGAAAGTTGACATTGAAGAGCGCCGAACCGCGACTCGCTGTTGAAGCTTGCAGGGGAGTGGAGGACAGATGAAGAAGAGGATTTTGATCATTGATGATGAGGAGCATATTCGTCGGATGATCCGCCTCACGCTCGAAACCGCCGGTTATGAGGTTGCGGAAGCACGGGATGGACAGGAAGGTCTAAAGCTTTATGGTGATGGATCGGGTTGGGCTGCCGTCGTCCTGGACCAGCGAATGCCGGGGATCGATGGGTTAGAGACGCTGCGACAAATCAAGCAAAGAAACCCGGATGCCCGCGTCGTGATGGCTACCGCATACGCGTCTATTGAGTTGGCCGTCGACAGCATGAAATTCGGCGCCAGCGACTTTGTGCGTAAACCAATGACTCCCGAATCCTTACGCAACGCGGTGGGTGCCGCTCTTGTGAAAAAGGCTAGCGTGCCGGCTGCGAGTCCGACTACGCCCATTGAGGAAACGCCCTCACCTGCGGCAATCCAGACAATAACTATGAACGGCTTCACGATCTTGGATCCGGAGCAGGGGGAATGGCAGTCACCGGAGGAAAGGCGCTTCACCGTTGTTAATCCGACTGGATCGAGGCACGAAGTCGTAGTTCGGATTGATGAGGAAGCGGTGGGCTACGTCGAACGAATGACGCGGAAGTCTCTTCCACCGGAAAGCTCTTTCTGGACCTCACAGGCAAGACGACTATTGACCGACTTTCTCTGGAACAAAGGTGAAGTGCCTCCTATGAAGTTTCTGGTGCTTAAAGAAATAAGCCGTGATGAATTGCCGATTGCCGAAAGATGGCCAGACGATTGATGTTTCGATGTGTAGCAAAGTGTTGTGAAGATGATTTGGGCCGGTAACGGGCCGCGAACATTGAGATGTTTCGTGATGTTTGCACTCAAGGTTTTGATCATATGCCGAGGAGGGAACGAACATTGGTTGCAACCATCAAACGCTTGCTTGTAGGTAGAGCAAAAAGAACCGAACAAGCTATTCACGAGCGTCTGTCTAAAAAGACAGGGCTGGCCGTCTTCGCCTCGGACGCGCTTTCCTCAACAGCTTACGCAACAGAGGAGATTCTTCTGGTATTGGCTGTGGCGGCAGCAGCGGGTCAGACCTACGCCTACCATTACGTTGTGCCCATCTCGATCATCATTGCGATTGTGCTGGGAATTGTAGCTACCAGCTACCGACAAACTATTCATGCATACCCCTCGGGTGGCGGAGCTTATATCGTGGCGAAGGACAATCTTGGTGTCACGCCTGGACTAGTGGCTGCGGGTTCATTGCTTGTGGATTATGTGCTGACAGTATCGGTCTCGATCTCGGCTGGTGTTGCGGCGATAACCTCTGCAGCACAGGGGACGCGGTTTGCGTGGCTTAACGATCACAAGGTCTTTCTATGCCTGCTGCTAATTGCCTTCATAGCGATTGCTAACCTGCGCGGCGTGCGTGAGTCAGGTGCGCTCTTCGCCGGTCCAACGTATGCCTTCGTGATTAGTTTCTTGTTTATGACTGGCTACGGCATCATTCATTACTTTGTAAATCCTGTTACCGTACCTGTTGTAGCAGAGAACATAAAGCTAGCCGAAGGCTACCACATTCAACCACTCTCCTGGTTCTTGCTACTCGGGGCGTTCTCTAACGGGTGTGTTGCGTTGACTGGAACCGAGGCGATCTCCAACGGTATACCGGCGTTCAAGCCACCCGAAGCACGGAATGCGGCGATCACCTTGACGATCATGGCGGCCCTGCTGGCGACGATGTTTATCGGTACCAGCGTGATGGCTTACCTCTACGGCGTTCAACCGCATGAGAATGAGACCGTCATCTCGCAGTTCGCACGCATCATCTTTACGGGTTCGATGGGGTGGTTTTATTACCTGATCCAGGGCACGACGGCGTTAATCCTTGTACTGGCCGCGAACACTTCGTTTGCTGATTTCCCGCGACTTTCGAGTTTGCTGGCACGAGATCGATTTCTCCCGCGCCAATTTGCCAACCGTGGTGACCGGCTTGTGTTCTCGAATGGAATCATAATTCTCGCCGTCTTCTCCAGCATTCTTGTTGTTGCGTTTGGCGGCGATACGAGTCGTTTGATACCACTCTACGCTGTCGGCGTCTTTCTTTCTTTCACACTCTCGCAAAGTGGCATGGTGCGTCACTGGCTAAAGGAAGGACGCGCGCAGCGCCTGGTCATCGGACCGTCGCGCCTGGCAAAGAACAGCCTAAGAAGTTCTGAAACGAATTACGACGGCCAGATGTGGGAGGAAGGAGCAAAGCTGCAGGATATACATACCAGCATCACCCCTGAACTGATTGCTGGGCGGAACCCAATTGATCGGGCCGACCAACAGAAACAGGCGGCTCACTGGCGAAAGTCGATCGCGATTAATGGCGTCGGTGCCATAGCCACTTTCATTGTTCTCGTTGTCCTGATCATCACTAAGTTTGTTCATGGCGCCTGGATCGTCGTCTTGCTGATCCCGATGTTGGTCATGATGTTCCGTGCTGTCCACCGACATTACGAGGAAGTGGCTAAACAGTTAACGACCGAAGGTTTCGAAAAGCTGCGCCCGATTCGCCATGAAGTGATCGTGCCGATTTCCGGAATTCATCGCGGTGTGATTCGCGCGCTCGAATATGCGAAGTCAATTGCTCCTGAACATGTAACCGCCGTGTACGTGGATCTCGATGAGGATGCGACAAAAAACTTGCGCGAGAAGTGGAAGAAGTTCGCAGGTGATATCGAATTGGTGGTGCTGGCATCACCGTACCGAGCGCTTACGCGCCCGCTTCTCCGTTATATCGCCCGAGTAGAAAAAGACCATAAGGATGACATGGTAACAATCGTTCTTCCGGAGTTTGTCCCCGCCAAATGGTGGCAGCACCTATTGCACAATCAGAGCTCTTTAATGCTAAAAGGCGCTCTCCTTTTTAAAGAGGGAGTGATTGTGACGAACGTGCCCTATCATCTCAAGCGTTAGTTAGGTCGGAAACAGGATTGAGGATGAGCGTCCTCCGTCAAGGAATAGCGTTATGGGGTCAACGCCTCGATGCTTGGCTCATAGCTGCTTATCGGAGGGCAAAGCGATTCTAAGAACGGGCTTACCACTAACATTCTGTAACGGGAAGTAGACTCGATGCGTACGATTGTCAACGGCAACACTGTGAGCATTGGCAGCGAAGAATCCTTCGCCAACTTTCTCCAAGCTGCGGCCATGCTCGTCGAAGACGGTGATGATCCCGCTTTCAGCAGAAACGTAAAGACGACTGAAGCCTTTATCAAAGGCAAGCACGTCCGGATCAGCGCCAACAGGGTGAATGGCAGTCATTTTTTTCGCTTCAAGATCAAAGACCGCCAGCTTAGCGTTCTCCTCGCAAGCCACAAATGCCAATCGGTGCTCACTATCAATCAAGAGTCCGTGGGGTTCGCTGCAACCCTCTAGTGAATATCGTCCGACCACCTCATCTTTGGTGGGATCGATCTCTGCGAGTTTATTCTGCCCATGCACCGTCACAAAGATGCGCTCCGATACGGAATCATATTGCGTGTTTCCCGCACCTCCTCCAAGAGCAATCGTCGTCACGCGCTGATTGGTTTTTGCGTCAATCACCGTGTCCGTTTTTCCGTGTAGATCAGAAACATAAATCTTGTTCGCGTTGATCGCATAGGCAACGCCGTCCGGATAGTCTCCGGCAGGCGCACGCACGATGATTTGCAGCGTGGAGTCATCTATGACAACCAACTCGTTGGAGCCAGTCGCTGAAGCATACACACGATGAAGTTCGGGAACCGCCAGAACTCCATGCACACGGGCCAGATTCTTGACATCGCTCACGGGTGTTTCTTTCTGGACGTCAAATACGGCCATCGAACCATCGCCGAGATGTGCGATGTAGAGTCGGCCTGTGTTTTGGTCGAAGCTCTGATAATCAAAGCGCGTCGCCCCGCCGCTCAACGGAACGTCGCGCAAAGTACGAAGGGGAAGATTGCGTGATGTTGCAGGTGAAGGGAGGCCTGTTGGGGTTGGCATTCGACTCACGAGATTTTCCGGAGGCGTTTTTGCCGCGCAGGTTAGCGCGAACACTGTAAAAAGGATCGACAGGCCAACTCCGACAATTTTTGCGAGACTCTTCATATTCACTGCTGAAATGATTCGCAGATAATGTCAGCCCGCATTTTCTTCACGACTAGGTTGTTCGCGTACGTTTCAGAACCCTCAGCGCAGCTACTATCACCAGGCCAAGTGCAGAACCCAGGCCCAACCAGAACCAGCCTGTGAGACCTACCGCAATGAGGCCTGCACTGTCCTCTGCTCTTACCCGCTCACGATTCATCAGATAAGCGCTAACAAGGCCTGCGATTAGAGTGATCAATGCCGAGATCTCGCGCCTGTCCTTCCAGGCCCGAGCAATGTTGAGAAAGAGCAGGACAATCATTAGAAGCGGTATCAACCAAAGCGCGTTATGTCCGTCTCGTGCGAGATCGATCCCGCTTAGCCTATCTTGGGATGCGCCACAACTGACCTGCACCCAGGGCAGAAAAAAACAGACCAGCACGATTAAAGCCATGCTGACGGTCAGTCGCTTACTATTCACTTTCAGCCTCTTTCTGTGTTTTTAGCAGTTCAATGAACCAGCAAGCCTGCCATCACCGGCGCGGCAGAAATTGTTTTTCGCTCTTCAGGATTGTAATCAGTTGCTATGACAGTGTTTCTCCTTTCGTTTGACGTTGGCATGACCGGGTTACTTCTTAGTCACACGGATATCAATCCTCCGGTTGCGCTGTCTTCCCTCTGGAGTCGCATTGTCCGCAACGGGAAACTGCTCTCCATAACCTTCAGCCGCGAGCCGCGACTTTGCGACTCCAAGACTCACGAGTTCGTTAAGAGTGCTCGTCGCACGATCCTGCGAAAGCTTGAGGTTGCGTGTCGGATCGCCGGTGTTGTCGGTATAGCCGCCGATCTTCAGTTCCACCTGTGGGTAGGCCTTGAGGATCGCCGCCACGTTAGCCAGCTGTTCACGTGACGAAGGTTTGAGCGTTGCCGAGTCAGTTTCAAATTCCAGGCGGTCGAAACTGAACCACGTTGTTTTATCCACTGGTTTGGTCGGGTCGCCGATGAAAGCCAACAACTTGTTCTCTACCCCATTTGAAGGAATGTGAAGGTTCACCCCATCCGGGAGCTTAATATCGATGAACGCTCCCAAGTCCGTACTGGAGCTCGCGGGCGCGACGGGCGCAGGTGCAACAGGTGCTGGCGCCTCAGTGCGCGCTGGTGGCTGCGAAGTCACCGCAGTTGATGGTTCACGCCTTTGCGAGAAAAGATAGGCAATTAGTCCAATCAAGCCAGCGGCGAGCAGAAGCGGCAGCAACCATTTCCATACTGAGCCTGCCTTCTCAGCAGCGTAAGCAGGGGTTGCTGTCACACGTCGCTCGGTATCATCGGCAAAGTGGCGTGCTGCTGTTGCCGCACCGCTGAGGCCGAGAGCGCTTGCGAGTCCTGCTGGCACGTTCTGTAGATACGTGTTTGGACTACCCAGCAAATTTGACAAGCTGGAAGCATTCAAGCCACCACTTCCCAGGCGACGAGCAATTAGCCCAAGAATCGCCGGAACTGCGATGCTGGCCAATGAAGTCACCGACACGCGATTGATACCGACGTTCGAAGCAATCCAATCAATTATCGAGTTGACCTTAGTCCCAAACAGGGAGTCCACGACCGACCGTCCGATGTTAGTCAGGTTGGTAACGCCACCCGGGCGATTTATATCTTCCACGCTCACCGAAGTCAGGTTGTTTCTGCGGATGAGATCGAGGATGTCGTTTGCGCCTTCTGTAGTTGTAGCCTTGCTGGCCAGACTGCTGAGAACGGCAGGTACCAAAATGCCAAGTGCACTTTGCGTTTTTGACGAATTTTCCCCGATCACCGAGGCGATCTGATTCAGCGAGTCGCCGCTAAATTGATTCGTAATTTGATTCAAAAGGTCTGGTACCATTTTGCTAGCCATAGCAATAATCCTCCTTCCCTGAATGATGCGAAGTATCTAGTCGTAAGACGTCAACACGCCGCGATGTTAGTTAGCACTTGCCTTGCATTTCTTCGAATTTTAACTGTCGGCAGGACAGTGCTGCAGAGACTACTCCGTGTTGGTCGGTGATTTGCCCCCCGATGGACGCAGCGGATTGGACATTGATCGGAATATAAACGGAGAGGGCAGCAACAAATGTTAGCAGATACCAACCAGTGGGGAGCCAATGAGAGCTCATTAGAAACTCCCGGTGTGTACTATCGAGCCTGCCACGTGATCGACGTTAGCTGTAGTTTACAGTGCCATCGGCGATTGATCGGGGGGAGTGACTCAACCACAAGTCACGGTTGAACCACCATAGCTCGTCTACATAATGGGGTGTAGAAATATTAAAAAGGGGATGTAAAAATCCTACTCCGTCGAATCCCCAGACGCAAGGCAACACACCTACTGACTTGGCTTCAGGCTGATCGGTGTTTTGTTTTGGCTTGCCCTACGACGGCAATTGCCTTCTTTGCTTCTCCCGCATGCCATAGCGCCGCTTTCAAATGGTCCGTTGCCATGCCGAAGTTCATTCGGTCGATACAAGCCTGTGCGCTGGCAATACCGCGCATTACATCTTTCAAACTGTCGTAGGCTTCGCGCAGTTTTTGTAGTTCGAGATCGTTGCCTGTTTTGCCGACGAAGCCGACTGAACTCATGCCCTCAAACTAACGGGCAGATTTTCGGTTGACAACAGGACTGGATGGAAAAAAGCTTGGTCTAGCTGCTGCGAGTATGTTTCTTGATCTCGGACGGCGTTGGTTAAGGCGCCCGGAGATGCATGGTGCTGCGCGTGCGGATAATAAACACTAAGGGCGTGCTTAGACGGGTATTTGGTAACTTAATTTCATTAGACGGCGGATCTGCCGTCTAATATGTAGTAGACGCCCAGCGCGGTAGACTACCGTCGAAGATACTGAGAGGAGACACGATGGCCATTATCCCAACCGTGCGCTGCAAAAATATGAGGACCTCGCTCGCGTTCTACACCGGCGTACTCGATTTCGAGCACGTGGATGGGGATGACGATCTGAACGATCCCTGCTTCAGCGTCCTGTCGCGCGATGGCGACCAACTCTGGCTCTCCAGCCATCGCGGGGACGGACAATTCGGTCAAGCGATTGTCATCACGACCAAAAACGTTGATGCACTATTTCGGAGGTTCCGGGAGCGAGGGCTACACACGCCGGGGAATCCGGACGCTCCCGAGGCTGTACATGAAGGGCCTATCGACCAGAGCTGGGGCACGCGGGAATTTTACGTCGACGATCCTGACCTTAATACGCTGCGGTTCATCCAGTCGTAGCCTGCTCGGCGGTTCGCCTGCGATCATGACAACGACTTCGAGAACCGGGTGGACCAAGTCGGCGTCTAACAAGCGCTTGCAGCGGACTCGCCGGTGAGTGGCCTTTATTCGTAGTTGCGTGGCCGAGCCGCTGAAGCGCATCAACGTTCGGTGGCTATTGGTCCAAGGAGGTATGAAGATGCAAATCGCGAATAGGGTTTGACTCAAAAGTAACAAATCCCACCAACGGCAGTTGGTGGATGGTTCATATCCTGCCTACAAGGGACGTACTTGCGGAATTACTCGCGCGAAGCGCGCCGGAGGCAACATGTAAGAGCTCGATTTGATTGCTTCGTATACGCAACTGTGCATGCATCACTCAGCCTTTCTGACAGGACTCACAATCCTCCGGCGCGCTGCGCGCGAAGGCAGTTGCGGGCCTCTGTGCAAGTAGGCAGGATCTGAACCATCCACCGACTACCGTCGGTGGGATTTGGAGTAAAGCGATCACCAAAAGAAATTGCCGACCGCCTCCGAACAAGCGCTTGCAGCGAACTCGCCGGTAAGCGCCCTGTATTCGTAGTTGCGTGGGCGAGCCGCTGAAGCGCATCAGCGTTGGATTGCAGAAATCGCGCGGAGGCAGGACAACTAACGATCAATGCACACCATCCTAGCGGCAACGCCTGCCGCCTCGCCGACGTTATTGAGAAAGTCGTTTTCTTACCACTTAGATGGAGGAAAGTAAGAT
>JBKOYD010000050.1:0-6045 GCA_046725195.1 Acidobacteriota bacterium
CCACGCGATCAGGCGCACGGCGCGGATGCCTGCGATCCAGTAAGCTCAGAATAGATACTTGATTCCCAGTTGAATCTGGCGCATTGGGAGTGCGGTAGTACTGATGATACCAAACCCTTGATGCGCAGCATTCGAGGGCGCTCCAGCGAATGACGCTCCAGCCAGAATGTTTCCGTTTGGTGCCCCCCAGGTGGGATGATTGAACACGTTGAATGCTTCAACTCGTAACTGCACGATATGGTGTTCGCTGTAAGGCATCGTAAAACGCTTGGACAACGCCATATCGATCGACTGTAAATGTGGTGTGATCATCGTATTCCGCCCGACGTTGCCAAAGGTTCCCTGCGGCGAGACGATAAAGGACGCAGGGTCAAACCATCTCAAGCCCTGGCTGGTTGGTGTGGGTGTCGTGAGATACCCGGTGCCTACCCCCGAGTAGCTTGGGCGGTCAGGTAGTGGATTGTTGGTACCTGCATTGTTGATACCGGTCGTGAGGGTCTGAGGCACTCCACTCTGGATTGTCGAATTCGCGCTCAGCTGCCACCCACCCACAAACGCATCGGCGAAACCGTTGTTAATCCCCAGTGCCTTGCCTTTCCCAATCGGCAGATCATAGACGGCTCCGAGAACCCACCGATGACGTACGTCGAAGGACGACAGGCCGCGCTCGCAAGGCAAGCAACTGCTATCTTGTGGAAAGAGCGTGTCGAGTCCCTGAGTCCGAGTTCCGCTGGCATTATCGATCGACTTGGCAAAAGTGTAATTCGTAGTCAAGCTGATGCCCTGGCTGAAACGCCGTGTAAGCTTCACGCTTCCGGAGTTGTAGCTTCCTTTGAAGGTGTCATTGACGAAGGAAAGTACCCCATAATTCGCAAACGGCCGACGTGAATTAATGCTTGCTAGCGGCCCCGGAGCGGCCTGGTTGATGTTTTGGAAGCCGTAGAGGTGTCGGCTTTGCGATCCGAGGTAGCCAACTTCCAAAACCCAGTTTGAACTGAGCTGCCGTTGGACATTCAACAAGAATTGCATGGTGCGGGGGGTTATGTGATCGTAGGCGGCCGCCCACGCAAATGGAGGTGGCACTTGAACGACGGTTCCACTTCCACCCGGAATAGCATTTTGCCAGGTTATCGGAAGCGCCGGCGTGGTAGTGAGATCCACACGGGCCGCGATGTTGCGGGCCATGTCAAAGTACTCAGCGTTTGCGATATCCTCCATGTAGAAAACGCCAAACCCGCCACGGATAACTGTCTTATCATCAAACGAGTAGGCAACCCCAATTCGGGGAGCGAAGTTTAGGAACTTTGTTTCTCTAAGATTGTTGTTCAAACTGCCGCCGCAAACAGCCTTGGTGCTGGTCCAACGGATGGCCAGTCCCTCGTAAGGATCAGTACAGCCATCACCCTGGCGTACAAAGAACGGCCAATCCGCTTGCGGTTGGTTGGGAGTAAAGTCGATCTTAGGTATCTCTACCGTGAAATAATCGCCCAACGTATTGGTGAAAGGCGGCGTCAATTCGTAACGCACGCCCAGCGACAGGGTCAGCTTTGGAGTGACCTTCCAGGTATCATCGATAAACGCATGAAAGACGTCGCGCTTGAATTTAGCGTTGGCAACTGCTGCTGCATTTGTGGAGACAAAGAGTTTGCCGAGCAGGAATTCTGCGAAGGAAAAGCCACCGTTACCAGTGATAGGATCCTTCGTAGCAGTTGCCTGGAAGGTAAAGACTCCGCGTGAAAACTGGTTGCCTAGCTGGTTGTAATTCTGCCGGTCGTACTCGGCCCCGAATGCGAAAGTGTGCGTACCGTGGATCCAGGACAATTTGTCCACGAATTGCATGGTGTTGTTGTCGATTGCAAAAGGACCATCGTTGGCGTCGCCGATTCCGGTGAAGCCGCCACCGTTAAAAGCTACGTTCGGAATTCCCCACGTGATTGGATCGCCCGACTTTTGGTTCGGGATGCCGATGTCGGAAACGACGTCCAAAGTGCCGGCGCTCAAAGTCCCAAGAGAGTTGAAGAAACTTGTATAGCCAAAACGGGCTTCGTTCACGACTGCGGAGCTGAGGGTGCGCGTGTTGGATACAGCCCACTGTTTGTAGTGCGTTAAGACCTTCGTCCCGGCAAGATTTAGACCTTGTGTGGACGTGTCTTCGTCGCCCCAGTTATATCGTCCCATCCACTGGGATTTCGAAGACTCGTTGAAGTCGATTCTTATTACAAAGGCGTCTCGATTCAATGGTTGGGAACTGGTCTGCGCGAAGTTGTTTGTTCCGATCACACTAGAGGAATTGTAATATTTCAAAAACTTCACTGAGATTGGATCCAACCGGTTGGTCGGAATTATGTTGCCCTGGAAGGGCAGACCTGTGTTCGGATCATAGATGATCGTAGAGGGAAGCAACTCGCTGAAATCGCCGCCAAACATCTTTGTAGTCGGGACGGTAAAAGTATTCAATACGCTCTGTCGACGGCGGAGGGCCTCATAATTCGTCATGAAGAATAACTTGTTTTTACCACTCCACACGCTTGGTCCACCTTCGCCAAAGCGTGGCAGGTAGATTGGTCCGTCCAGTTCGAAACCATAGTCATTCCATTTGAACGGGTTCTTCGGCCGAGCAGTTGTAAACTGATACTGCTTCGCATCCAATTTGTCGTTGCGCAGAAACTCGAAGAGAGTGCCATGAAAGGCATTGCCTCCCGATTTGGTGAGCACGTTCACCTGTGTGCTTTGGTGACCATACTCGGCGGGATACACGCCAATTTGAACCTTGAACTCCTGAATGGCATCAATGGAAGGCAGCGCAACATACGTATTGAAGTTCACGTCCATGTTGTTGACACCGTCGAGAGTGTAGTAGTCGAAGAATATGCGCTGTCCGCCGGCAGATATTGCCTGTTGGGCGCGCTCACCACCCTGGCGGGCACCCGCTTGACCCGCCGCTGGCGCAAGTACATTCACGTTTGGCGAGAGCGCGACCAAATTCAAGTACTGTCTACCGTTCAACGGCAGTTCTGTAACAATCTTGTTCTCGATCACTGTGCCCATCGTACCGTTTTCGGCGTTGAGCAATCCGGCCGTACTATTGATTGTGACCATCTCGTCGACTTGGCCCACTTCCATCGCCACGTCCAGTCGCGTCGTTTGTTGTACCTCCTGCTTGATATTGTCTATCCGCGCCGTCTTGAAGCCAGACTGTTCGACTCTCAATTCGTAGACACCAGGTAGCAGGGACGGGAACGAATAGAGCCCTTCGCTATTTGTCGTGACGTTGCGCGTCGCACTGGTTGCTTTGTTGGTAATGGTTACGCTGGCACCTGAAACAGCCGCGCCGGAAGGGTCGGTAACCAAGCCGCTCATCTCACCACTAGTTTGTGCAAAACCGACAAGGGTCGAGATGCTGAGCAACAAGACGGCGCCGAAGAAATTGAAGACTAAGCCAGTTCTCTTCGTCATACTTCCTCCCAGTTTTCCTCTCGTCTTTGAAGAGCGTTCGGTGGTCGTACACCCGGGCAATCAATACAGCGAGCAACCGAGGATTGAGCGGCGTCAATTTCAGTTTCAGACGTAACTTCTTTGGCTCACGACTTGAAGCAGAAATGGAGCCCTGTTGAAAATTGGATCGGAATCAAAGCTTTCTGCTTTAGCCACCGTGATCTGAACCCGACCCACAAAGTTGCCGATACAGTGAGACTGAAAGTAGCGAAGGCATGAATAGAACGTCTTTTGTTAGCCTGAAAATTTGAGAGCTCAATGCCGATGATCGTTTGTTCGCGAAACCGACATATTCACTGAGCTTATTCAGTTGAGACGCGATTGAGAGCGGTTTGTGTGTTCTTGAAAAAACTTGAGAAGTTATGAATTCGACACCTGAGGGGCGCGTCCCAGATAGTTGAAAAGGAAGGGCTTTTCACTCGTTTGGCCGACGAGAACATCTAGCCAGAATATTGCTGCGGCCAGGAAGCCTATTGGTGCAGTACAATGCGCCATCCTTCCGATGGTGTGCCGAATCGACTCTACAAACTCATAAGGCAGAGGCTCCGGCAAGATCTTCCAGGTGGCCAATACATGGACAAACAAATCAGCAATCGACGCATACTGCATGGGAAGGAATGGGAAAGAATAGGAAAACTGCTGAGTTTCCTCGGTGGCTGCAACTTCGAAAAGGCAATTTACTTAATGTTGTCCGAGCGTTTATTAATCGGTCTAAACAGGAGCCAATTCGCTAGACGGCGGCACTGATATGCCGAGGTCCGTTACTTGTATGACAACTATAATTCGAGTCGCAGTGCGTCGCCCTGTTTCAATGCGACCACATTAAGTGGTATAGGAAGAATCCCGTCCAGCCCAGTTATCGTTCCACCGTCCGCGTTTGAAAAGGCAATGAAAGAAAAAATTAGTCGTCGAAGATTCCTGACACAGAGTGCTTTGGCTGCGGTTGCGTTGCCTGCGATCCCAGCGAGAGAGATAAGCGATGCCCCATTCGTTGACAAAAAAACTTCGAGGCGTCGATCACTGGTACTTTGGTACGACCGACCAGCAACTGAATGGGTTGAGGCATTACCTGTCGGCAATGGACGTTTAGGCGCAATGATATTTGGCAGGACCACAAGCGAACGGCTTCAACTCAACGAGGACACCCTCTTTGCTGGTGGACCTTACGATCCTAGCAATCCGGAAGCGTTGCAAATGTTACCGGAAGCGCGCCGCCTGATTCTTGAAGGTCACTATAACGAGGCAAGTGAGCTGATCGGCAAAAAGATGATGGCGCGACCGTTAAAGCAGATGCCCTACCAGCCGTTAGGTGATTTGAAGTTAGATTTTTCAGAACATGATGTCGTTTCGAACTTCCGTCGTGAACTGGACCTGGATACAGCCATCGCCTCGGTATCATACTTTGTCAGTGGTATCAGATTTACTCGTGAGGTTTTTTCCAGCCCGGTAGACCAAGTTATCGTCGTTTACCTGGCTGCCGAGCGTCCGAATAGAATTAGCTTCACGGCCACCATGACCTCACCGCAACGTGCGTCTGTGACGACCGAACGCGGAGACACTTTGCTTCTGCGAGGACAGAACGGTGATGCGTTTGGTATACGCGGGACTTTGAAGTTTGAAGCGCGCGCTAGGCTCGTGCTTGATGGGGGAAATGCGCTGGTCCAAAGTAACGGAATTGTGGTGCGAAATGCGAATCGAGTGTTGCTCCTAATTGCTGCTGCCACCAGCTACCGGAGCTACAAGGACACGAGCGCGGACCCTACAAAACTATCTACGGCTTACATCCAACGGGCGCAAGGAAAATCATTTGCTCAGTTGCGCGACGCACATATTAAAGAACATCAGCGACTGTTTCGTCGCGTCGACCTCAACCTCGGAATGACTGAAGCGGCTAAACTGCCTACCAACGTCAGACCCACGCAGTTTTTGGAAGGCAATGACCCGCAGCTCGCCGAATTGTACTTTCAATATGGCCGATACCTTTTGATTTCATCATCACGACCTGGTACCCAGCCGGCAAATCTGCAGGGTCTGTGGAATGAATCTATGACTCCCCCATGGGAGTCGAAATACACAATCAATATTAATACCGAGATGAACTACTGGCCGGCCGAGACAACTAATCTCTCTGAGTGTCATGAGCCATTGACTCGGATGGTTACCGAACTAGTTGAAAACGGTCGCCGCATTGCGCGGATGCACTATGGAGCGAACGGTTGGGTTTGTCATCACAACACGGACCTTTGGCGAGCTACCGCACCAATCGATGGTCCACTATGGGGCTTCTGGCCCACTGGAGGCGCCTGGTTGTGCACTCATCTCTGGAACCACTATGAGTTCAGCGGCGATCAGCAGTTTTTGCGGCGCGTTTATCCGGTAATGAAGGGTGCTGCTCAATTCTTTCTCGACACTCTGGTCGAAGAACCAAAGCATAAGTGGCTCGTAACTAGTCCGACAATATCCCCTGAGAACAAACATCCGACCGGTGTAGCAATCTGCGCAGGGGCGACCATGGATATGCAGATCCTACGAGATCTCTTTTCTCAATGT
>JBKOYD010000029.1:0-34881 GCA_046725195.1 Acidobacteriota bacterium
CGGACGCTACTCATGCACGAGATGGAGAAGCTAATGTCGCAGTGGGACGTCTTTGTAAGTCCGGCGCCCGGAAGTGCTAGCTTGTTGGTAACTAACCTAACAGGGCATCCTGCCGTCGTAGTGCCCTGCGGTTTTGTGAACGGGCTTCCGGCGGCGCTGATGTTTACTGGCGGGGTCTATGACGAAGTGTCGCCACTGCGAGTCGCGCTGGCATTTGAGCGTGCTACAAAGTGGCACACGATGCATCCAAAGGTTAATTGGGCGTGAGTCTGAGAATAGGACAGTTAGAAATTGGTCAGTGGGGCATCAAGGATCTCGCAGACTAGGACAGTTGAGAAGGGCTGAGCATTACAAGCACCTCACAAGAATAGGACAGTGAGGAAGGGGCAAGCGGCAATCAAAAGAATCTCACCAGAATAGGACAGTTGGGAAGGGGGCAAGCGGACAATTCAGGAATCTCACCATTCAAATTCTGAGCGCGCCCCCGCGGGTTTCCTGCACTGCCATCGAATTGAGGTTGGACCAATTTAAGCTTGTTGAGGGCGTGGTAGCAGAGCCGGCGGGGGCGCGCTCGGAACTTCTATGGTGAGATTTTTGATTGGTCCGCTTGCCCCCTTCCCAACTGTCCCATTCTTGTGAGGTTCTTGACTTGCCGCCAAATCTTGGAACTGGTTGGGGTGAATGCGCATTAACTTATTCTCTCAGACGGCATACGCCTCCGAGTCCTGTTGATTAGCCGTATCAAATCCAGCAGCAAAACAACGGCCCCATCGTTAAGCTCTGCCGCGCCCGCTACTCCAAACCAACGGCCGCCTCGACTGCCCAGGTCGCGTACAAGTACTTGCTGCGTCTCGCCGATCTCGTCAACAAGTAAAGCAAACTGACTTTTCATGTCTTGTGCAAACTGGCACAGCACAACAGAACGTCCTTCGGCATCGTCGCTGGCTTGTCCCAATAGATCGCTTAGCCGTAACAAAGGCACATGCTCGTTGTTGATACTAATAGTGGCGTCTGACTTATTGATTTCGAAGTGATCGGCTGCGAAAGATTCTTTCGATAAGATGTGTCCCGCGTCTACGAGATAGCGCTGGCCGGCTGCGCTGACCAAGACAGCATTGAGCAAGCCAAACGTCATCGGTAGACTCATCTCAAACGTTGATCCTTTACCAAGTTCACTCGCGACCCTAATGGAGCCGCCTGCCTCCTCGATTGCTTTTTCGACGACGTCTAAACCAACTCCACGACCTGAAATTCCGGAGACTTCTCTGGCAGTCGAGAAACCCGGACGAAACAGTAGCCGGACACTTTGGCCAACATTGATGTCAGAACCCTTCGCCAAAAGAGACTGACGCACGGCTGCATCCGCGACAATTGCGGGGTCGATGCCACGACCATCATCCGCGACCGCAATTCGCGCTTGTGCCTGCATCGCAGTGGCTTCGATGCGGATAGTTCCACGCCTGTTCTTTCCGCAAGCGGCGCGCTGTTCAGCGTCCTCAATACCATGATCGACTGCATTGCGCACAAGGTGAATCAACGGGTCGGTGATCGCGTCACAGAGCGACTTATCCAGTAAGAGCCCTCGGCCACGTACCACAACGTCGATCTCCTTGCCGGCAACTCGGGCCGCCGATCGACCGGCCCGCAGAGCACGTTGCAGCACTCCGTCAACCGGAACCATGCGCAAATTGATCAGGTCTGCTGCAAGCTCCATGAATGAGCTGTGCAATTCGTCGGCAATATTACTTAGTTGGGTCAGGGCCGATTGATCGGAAAGCTTAATGGCTCGCAACAGAGATTCAGTAGTTTTGCGAAACAGCTTGTGCGTTGAGGCAATGATTCGATCGAGATCATCAAGATTGATTCGAATCAATTTTGCAGTGGCAGGCTGACCACTTCGTAAGACTGCCGGGGAAGTTTGACGTTCAAGTTCTTGACTTTGCCAGCCGTCAGCTGATTCCGATGTTCCCATGATCTCATTTACTGCAATTTGGGAAATTCCGGATAGCTCTTCCTTTACCTGGCTAAGAGCGGCTTCTCTTGCGTAAAGAATCCTAAAGTCGATCTTGTGTCGCTGGTCCTTGTCCACTCTTGGGGCCGTAGAGATAACTTCTCCTTTTTCGGTCAATCTATCTCTCAAGACCTGGAACAGCTGACCAAAATTCGTACTTTCAAAGCTTGTGTTGATCAGGTACAGACTTGCGCCCTCACTAACAGCTTCCTCCAAACGGTGCTTTTCGGCGTCACTCAGTGAGGCGCAGATTTCAGCGGGAAGTGTACTTAGCACGATCTGGACATCCAGATGATGGGAGCGGTCTGCTGTATCTGTGAGTTGAGCGAGACGATTTAATAGCTTTGTAAAGCTTTGAGAATTGGAACGATCTTCCAGTCCGGCGAATAAGGCTTCGGCAGTTTCCTCTAATGCGTCCAGGACGTCGTCATTCAGTTTCGCTTTGCCGGTGCGCAGCGAGTCGAGGAGATTCTCGAATTGATGGGAGATGTCGCTTAGGTCGTTAAGACCATTCGACAATGCCGTCGCTTTGAGGCTATGGACATTGCGAAAAATCGAGTCGAGTAACTTACGCGTGGATTTGCCATCGCCGTGTACTTCGCGCAACTCTTCGATCGCGGCGAAGATTTGCTCCACTCGGTCTTCAAGTTCGGCCAAAATCAATCGCTGATTCTGATCCACGAACGAATACTAAATGTTAACCGGGTATTAGGGAATAGACTTTTGTGCCTGGGGCGGCGTTGCCAACTCTACTCTTCTGCCTCGGCCATCGAATCAGATTCGGCCTCACTTTCTTCTGACTCGTGTTGGACATTTCGTTGAGGCTGCTGCTCATCCAGATCGCGCTTTATCGCGTCTAGAATGCCGTTGATGAACTGCGTGGCCTCATAAGTTGAAAAGCGGCGGGCAACCTCGAGGGCTTCATTAATTGCGACGGTGCGTGGAGTGGGTTCGTAAAGGAACTCGTATACGGCGAGGCGAAGAATATTGCGGTCTACCACCGCCATTCGTGAGATACGCCAATGTTCTGCGCGCGAGCGTATGCGCTCGTCGAGCAATTCCAGATTTGACAGCGTTCCAGCCGCGAGACGAGTGGCGAAATCCCTGGCTGTCTCGTCGAGTTCGGATTCTCCGAGTTCAGCCCAGTAGGTTCGGACCACATCGTCCGCAGGCATTTCGGCAACGTCAGCCGCAAAGAGCATTTGCAAGGCACATTCACGTGCCTTACGTCGCGAACCCATAAAAAATTACCAGAACAAAAAGTGACGCGTGATTAGAAACACCTGGGCGAAATCTCATCTCCTCAGTTATTACCGATCACTCCTCAAACGCTTCCTTGTAAAGATTCACTAACTCGACCGCTGTCATGGCGGCTTCAAAACCCTTGTTGCCAAGTTTAACGCCAGCTCGATCAATAGCCTGGTCAACAGTGTCAGCAGTTACAATTCCAAAGACCACGGGTAAGCCAGTTTCCAAACCTGCGTGAGCGATGCCGCGAGACACCTCACCGGCGATATACTCAAAATGCGGCGTTTGACCGCGAATGATAGTTCCCAGGCAGATGATGGCGTCGAATTTCCTCGCTTTCGCCAGGCGAAGTGCGAGTGGAGGTATCTCGAACGCTCCGGGTACGCGATATATAGCGACAAGGTCCGATTGAGCGCCCAAACGTTCCAATCCATCAAGCGCGCCCTCGACTAACCGTCCTGAGATGAATTCATTCCAACGGCTAGCGACGATCGCGAAGCGAAAAGAGTCGGCGTTTAAGCGTCCTTCGTGAACAGTAGGCTGCAAGCCGATTTTGACTCCAACGACAGGATTCGTTACTGCTTTGGCAGTATAGGAGATGCTCCGAGAGGCATCAAGTTGATGCCTCTGACTGGCAGTGCGTTAGCTTCGTGAAGTTAATTCGTTTATTAGATTTCGCAAAAAGCCAAAGCGCCGCTGCAAGAATGCAACGGCGCCCTGGGACCATTTGGAGTTTACCCTGCTTGAACATCGTGGTGGTTACCACGAAAAACGAGACATTAAATCGGACGAGGTGCTGTTCTTATGCGCGTCATAGGAGTAATGCGCACACGCGGCATTTCGATGTTAATCGAGGGAATTGCGGGGATTTCAATTCGCGGCATTGAGATATTCACCTCCGGAATCGTCGGAAACTCTATCCGAGGGATAACGATGCGGCGACCCACTTGGGGTCGGTCCAAAACTCCGGAAAAACCACCCTCCCTGGGCGTCACTCGAATCGTCTGTTGCGTCTTGTTGCGAATGATTGTAAGTGCAACATCGCCTTCCTTCTTCCGATTTATGACTCGTGAGATGTCGCCGGGCGAGTCGACTGGTTCCCCCTCAATTGCCGTGATCACGTCACCAGCTTTCACACCAGCTTTGGCTGCTGGTCCATCTTCCGAAACGGACGTCACCAAAATACCTTTACCATCGGCGATACCAAAATAGTCAGCAAGCTGTTTGGTCAACTGCATCGTGCTTACGCCAATTCGCCGGCTATTTCCCAGAGCGAAGGTCAGGTCCCCGTCTCTATTGTCAAGTATTCCTTTGTCGAGCAATGGCCCTTCCCATTTCCAGATCTTGGAATCCTCCAAAGGAAAACCCTGAACCATATTGAACGCTTTGCGTTTGCCTATAGTCGCAGTGATGTCCTGTTCTGAACCACCGCGACTGATTGTTAATCTCACTGTATGGTCCGGCGCCATTTCTGAAACCAAACGGTTGAGCCGACGAACACTGGTTACGTTCTCGCCGTCGATACGAAGAATTACGTCGCTTTTTCGCAACCCGGCTTTCTCGGCAGGGCTATCCTTGATTACCTGTGTCACTCCAACACCGCGCACCTGGCTCAGGTTATAGCGGCTCATGTTTTCCCGGTTAATGTCCTCCGCGTAAACGCCTAAGAAGCCGGCACCATCTATGAAAACCGACAATGAGTTCTCAAACGGCTCATCAAGAGTGTCGGGCGATGCTCCTTGCTGGGCGAAACCAATGCCAGTAGTGAGAATAATAGCGGCCAGGGGACTAATTAAATATTTGGCTTTCATGCAGACTTTTCCTCCGGAAGAGTTTGAAGGCTTACACGCATGCCGCATTATTCAGTTCCAAAAAAGTTCGCGACAATTAGCTTTTTGGAATTAACGGAATCTCGAATAATGGTGCGGAAAATCTGTCGGTGGAGCTAGTTGGCCGAGAGTTGCTTGTAGACTTCCCGGGAATCACTCAATTCCAACGCAATTTTGCCTTCGGTATGGGCCAGGTCGAGATGAGCAACTGCTTCCGAGACCGCGAGAAAACGATGGACGTCATCAGTCACGGGAAACATTGCTAAGGCGACGTCCCAGGCAGTGGCGCCATCCTTTCGCACCAGACTAATCACCTCAGCCTGCCTTTTCTGAACTGCTTTGAAGTACCGATGAAACAACTCCTCGTAGTCTTGTATCGGTTCTCCGTGTCCCCCATAAACGAGTGTAGGTGAATAAGTGCGAAGCCGTGCGAGGCTCACCAAATATTCCGCGAGTGAGGGAAACCGTTTGGAGGGGTCGATTGGGTCCGGCGACAGAACCGGATTGGGAGTAATCCGCTTCAAGACGCAGTCTCCTGCGATAACCGTCCGGTCCGCCTCGCGCAAGAATGAGCACGATCCCGGTGTGTGTCCCGGTGTATGAAGTATGCGAAGACTTCCCGTTTCAAACTCTAGTTCAGTATCGTCCCATAATGGCGTGCATTCGTTGTCAGCGAATGAATCAGCGTACTTTCGAACCCCCTGATACATTCGACGCATGACCTCAATTTCATTGTCCGGAACTCCCGCGCGAACCAGGAGCATGCGGTGCTCCTCGTATTCCAGACGGCTGTGCCGGTGGCCAGTTTCCCATTCATGGACAAATACTTCGGCATTCTTTGCTTCGTCGCGAACTGACCTCGCCAGACCACAATGATCTTCGTGAGCATGGGTGAGAATGATGCGGCGAAGATCTGAAACAAGGTACCCGGCAGCGCGCAATCCTGTTCGTAACGCTTCAATCGCTTCCTTGGTCTTGGGACCAGTATCGATGAGCGTCAATGGATCTTCCGCGATCAGATAGACGTTCACCGGGCCAATGTAAAACGGTGTGGGGAGCGAAAGGGGTATGACACGCATGAGGATTGGGGCTTTGGGTTTCTGAGTTTTGTGTTTGATATTTGGCGCTTTGTACTTGGTCTTGGTCTTGGTACTTAGTGCTTTGTACTTGGTCTTGGTACTTGGCGCTTGGTGCTTTGTGCTTTGTACTTGGTCTTGGTACTTGGCGCTTGGTGCTTTGTGTTTTGTACTTGGTTCTGAGATCTGAGATCTCAAATTCGGGATCTCAGATCTCAGAGCTCAACTGAATCAAGTCTTACCGCGCCTGCGAAACTCTTCAAGCTCTTTCAAAAACTCCTCGCGTTCGCGTTTTGCTTTCTCTGCTCGTCTACTCTTGTCGGTCAAATACCGTTGGCCTTTAATGTCGGTGTCCTGAAGTGAATTGATCCAGCCATGGAGCTGCCGGGAAATGCTAGTAGCTCGTTTTCTAATATCCAGGACTTCATTCAAGAGACTTCCGAATCGTTTTAGTCTCTCCAGCAGATAGGTTAATGATCTGACTTCGCCTGAGGATCCTTTGGAAATATATAGGAACGTGAGCGTTTCCTGCGTCGTCCCGCGCTCAAAGCCTTCGGCGATGTTGTTTGAAATGGAAACGCCTGCACCTTCCAATTGATCCTTCAGCGTGTAGTATCCCTTAAACTCAGGACGAGCAGTTAAATCAAAGATCCGCACTGCGAGTTCAATAGCATCTTTCCAGACGGGTAGATCTTCAAAACGAGTGTATTTCATGGTGAGGAAATCCTCCATCGTGAGAAATGGATAAATCCCACCACCAATATCTCAGATCTCAGATTTGAGATCTCAGAAAATTCTCAATTCGATCCCAGAATATCTTGCCTGCCGTCAGATCTGCTACAGTCAGATCTTGCTTCGGTCAGATCTTGTCTGCAGTCAGATCTGAGCTCTGAGAGCTGAATCTTCATTCTCAGATCTGAGATCTGCGATCTGAAATGTCGTACGTCAGTACACGTACTTATTCGCAGCGATCAGCTCATCGGCAATTCGTTGGCGCGCGGCAATGGTGTTCATGGGCTGCAGTTTTGTAAATCGCCTTAACGCCGCCAACAACGTCCGCAACTCATCTCCTTCCGACATTCCAGCCAACGTGTTCTTCGCTTTCGCTTCAATGCGTCCAACCGCGTCGTTGCAAAATACACGCGTCATGTCGAGGTAACGCGCGGCAGCTTCCTCACCTTCTGAGTTTGCCAACTTCAATGCGCGCAAAACCGCAGTCTCCATTGCGTAAGTATCCATGATGATGTCGGCGATACCCATGAGGATCTCCTGCTGGTCGCCGAGCTTCATCATGAATTTCTGCGCGGCTGTTCCCAAGGTCATCAATGCGACCTTCTTGGCGTTTGTGGTCAGCTTCTGCTCAGCGGACAAAAGACTCTCGTCGTCGTCAAGGGAGCCAATCTGAGGCGAAAGTACTTCATCCATTAATGCCTGGGCAGCAGGTAAGAGCGGCAGGTTTCCACTAAGTGCGCTTTTCATCAATCGACCTGGAATCAGCATTCGATTGATTTCATTGGTGCCTTCGAAAATTCTGTTGATGCGGGAGTCGCGGTAGGCTCGCTCAGCTGGATAGTCTGCGGAATATCCATAACCGCCATAAATCTGCACCATTTCATCGACTACGTAATCACAGTACTCGGAAAGCGCGACCTTTATGATCGAACACTCCGCGGCATACTCTTCTATGGCACGCAACCGCGCGTCCATGTCTTTAGAGTCGACAGCTCCGATGCCTGCCTCGATCATCCCGAGCGTGCGATAAATCATTCCTTCGCCAACCCATGTGCGAATTGCCTGTTCAGCTAGTTTCGATTTGATCGCTCCAAACGAGGAGATGGGCTTGCCAAACTGATGACGTTCGTTAGCGTAACGCACGGACTCATGGACCATTAACTTCATACCGCCAACGCACATTGCACCGAGCTTAAATCGACCAATGTTCAGTACGTTGAAAGCAATCTTGTGGCCCTTCCCAACTTCACCCAGCAAGTTCTCCACCGGAGTTCGTACATCAGAAAGCACAAGCGCGGTGGTACTGGATCCTTTGATCCCCATCTTGTGCTCTTCAGCGCCTGACGTGAGACCCGGCTGACGCTCAACAATAAAAGCACTGAACTTATCGCCGTCCACTTTGGCAAACACGATGAAGATGTCTGCGAATCCTCCATTGGTAATCCACATCTTCTCGCCGTTAAGGATGTATTCCTTGCCATCGTCGCTAAGTCGCGCAGTCGCCTTCGCGGCCATCGCATCAGAACCGGAACCTGCTTCGGTTAACGCATAGGCCGTAATCAATTCACCCGTGGCGATGCGCGGAAGGTACTTCTGCTTTGCCGCTTCTGTGGCGAAATAAACTATTGGCAACAAGCCAATGCCACTCTCAGCACCAAGGGTAGTCGCAAAAGAAGCCGAACGGCCGATGTTTTCGCCGACTAACGCACCGCTTGTTTGGTCGAGACCAAGGCCACCAAATTCTTCTGGTATGGTCGCGCCAATCAAACCAAGGTCAGCAGCCTTCCCCACGAGTTCACGCGCTAGTTTCCAATCATGCTTTTCGAGTTCCTCGATGCGCGGTGAGACTTCGTTATCGACAAACTGCCGCGTTGTCTCCGCGATCATGCGGTGTTCTTCCGTGAAATCTTCAGGCGTAAAAACTTCTTCAGTTTTGCGCTCC
The DNA here is from genome assembly GCA_046725195.1 of Acidobacteriota bacterium. Lineage (GTDB taxonomy): Bacteria > Acidobacteriota > Blastocatellia > Pyrinomonadales > Pyrinomonadaceae > PSRF01. The sequence continues at coordinate 8,839 of JBKOYD010000029.1, forward strand.
TCGATTAAAAATGCGCCACCCTTGACTATGGTCTTTTGTTCGGCTACGGCTGACATGAAGTATCTTTCCTCCTTCAATCCAATACGATTGCTATTCAACTACTTGCTCTCTGATTTCTTCAGGCATTAACGAACGCGTTTCGGGGTACGCCTCGAGAATCCTCATTAAATCCAATTCATCCTTCTTTCGTTTTGTGGCTCTGCGCTTCTCGTCACTCCAGGCCCAGATTTTTCCGCGAATGACATCTTCAAGCGACGCCACCGGCACCCGGTGACCGAACATTTCCACTACCCGCGACTGCCTAAGAAAATCCTGGTAACGAGGATCGAGACTAAACTGAAGGCGCAGGTCGCTGCCGGCCATCCTCGCATTTAATGAATGTGGAAACTCCTCAATTGAAAACCCAGCGGCAGTCAATTCGCGTTTGATTACGGGCAACTCAGACGAAATAGTTACAATATCAGCGTCGAGCGTATAAACCGGCTCCACGTAGGAGTTCACAGCCAAACCGCCAATTAAACACCACGAACCGTGTTTGTTTAGTATTCCAACCAGGATTGCGAAATCACTGCTCCCGCTCCCGGTGACGGACTCAAAAACTTCAGAAGCTGTCATAGCAGTCAAAGCCTCTCGAGTATCCCAGCGGCGCCCATGCCGCCGCCAACGCACATCGTGACCATTCCATATCGTCCGTTACGACGCTCCAACTCCCGCAGGATACTGGCAGTCAACTTCGCGCCCGTGCAGCCCAGCGGATGACCAAGTGCGATTGCGCCACCGTTGACGTTAACCTTCTCCAGATCCAACCCAAGCGTCTTGATGACTGCGAGCGCCTGCGCTGCGAAAGCCTCGTTCAACTCAATTACATCGATATCGGCAAGCGTGAGACCCGCGAGTTTTAATACCTTCGGAATGGCAAACACGGGCCCGATACCCATCTCTTCAGGAGGGCAGCCGGCTGTTGCATAAGCAATAAAGCGAGCCATTGGTTTCGCTCCTAATTCTTTTGCTCGTGAGTCGGACATCACAATGGCTGCAGCCGCGCCGTCAGACATCTGCGAGGCATTCCCGGCCGTGATGGAACCCTGTACGTGAAAAGCGGGCTTCAACTTGGCCAAACCTTCCGGCGAGGTATCTCGGCGAACACCCTCGTCTTTATCAAATACAACTTCACGTCGCTGTTTCTTGCCTTTCTCATCCAACTCTTCCAGAACCACGTTCAGCGCAACTGTCTCGTCCTTAAATTTATCGGCGTCCAACGCCGCCCCGGCACGCTTATGCGAGCGGAGTGCAAACTCGTCTTGCTGCTCGCGCGTGATCCCATACTTGCGCGCCACGTTCTCTGTAGCCAGACCCATGCTCAAATAAAAGTCAGGATAGTGCTCAACAAGATAGGGATTTGGACGAATGATATGACCACCCATTGGGATCATCGACATCGTCTCCAAACCACCAGCTACGATCACCTCCGCACCGCCGCTTTTGATTCGGTCGGCCGCCATCGCAATTGACTGCAACCCCGAAGAGCAAAAACGATTTATCGTCATCGCGCTAGTCTCAACCGGCAAGGAAGCGCGAATGGCTGCAGCACGAGCGACATTCATTCCCTGTTCTGCTTCCGGCATAGCGCAACCCATAATCACGTCCTCTATATCTTCGGTCGCGAGTCCAGGCACACGAGCAACAGCTTCTTTAATGACTGCAGCACCCATTTCGTCTGGCCGCGTTGTACGCAAAGTGCCCCTGGGAGCTTTACCAACCGCCGTGCGAACTGCTGATACGATTACTGCATCTCTCATCTCTCAACTACCTCTTTACTGAGAAAACCCAACCACAAAGGCACGAAGGCAAAAGACCTTCACCCTGCTGCGTTTCCATTTCATTTCTGTTTTAGTGGCTTCGTGGTTCATTTCTTCTAGTTTCTTAATGGCTTACCCGTCTTCAACATGTGCGCGAGTCGCTCCTGAGTTTTCCGTGTGCTCACGAGTGAAAGAAAAGCTTCGCGTTCCAAATCCAGGAGGTATTGCTCGGAAACTCGTGTCGGATGATTGAGATCGCCTCCGGTCAGAATGCGCGCGAGTTGTTTGCCGATTTCAGCATCATGATCTGAAATGTATCCCGCCCGCTGCATCTGGTGAATACCCAGCTTCAACGTTGAAAGCGCCGATAATCCTAAAGCCAGAATGTCCGTACGCTGTTGGGGTGCGACATAGCCGCTGGCCGCCCAAGAGAGCACTTCCTTCTTTGCATCGGCGATCACCCGATCCTGGTTCATCGAAATCGTATCGTCGGCTGACAGGAAGCCAAGAGATTTTGCCTCTTCCGCGGAAGTAGCGACTTTCGCTAGCGCAATTGTCTCGAAGGCACGCTTCACGAATGGAAACGGATCGGCATCGTCGGCTCCTTTTGGAATTGAATCCAACGCACGAACCAGTAGCTCCTTCGTGCCACCGCCGGCCGGAATAATGCCCACACCAACCTCAACCAACCCTATGTATGTCTCTGCCGCAGCCCTGGCACGGTCCGCGTGCAAGACCATCTCGCAACCGCCGCCGAACACCATTTGAAAAGGTGCTACGACAACTGGTTTCGGCGAATAACGCAAACTCATTGTGGCGTTCTGAAAAACACGCCCCATCATGTCGAGCTCTTCCCAGTTTTCCTCCTGGGCTTCCATCAGCATCAACATGATGTTCGCGCCGACACAGAAATTGGCACCTTGATTGCCAACGACCAGGCCGACGAAGTTCTTTTCCACCTCGCCAAGTGCAAACTTCAGCATCTGCAAAGTGTCGCCGCCGATGGCGTTCATCTTCGAATGAAACTCAAGACACGCTACGCCATCGCCGATATCAATGAGCGAGGCACCGGCGTTTTTCTTTATCACACCGGTCTGGTCCTTGATTGATTTGAGAATGAGTACTCCCGGAGGTTCTACGAGCGGGACATACTTGCCGGCAGCAAAATCGAAATAGAATTGTTTCCCATCTTCCTTTTTGTAAAACGACTTCGCGCCAGTGGCCAACATCTGCTCGACGTTCGGCGGCACCTTCATCCCATCTTCTTTCATGCGGGCCACCGATTTCTCAACACCAATGGCGTCCCAAACTTCGAACGGCCCCAATTCCCAACTAAAGCCCCACCGCATGGCGCGATCAATCTCGACTACGTTGTCGGCAATTTCCGGAATGCGCCTGGCAGCGTAGCTGAGGGTCCGCGAAAGCGTCTTCCACAGAAAAGCGCCGACACGGTCCTTACCCCAAGTCAGTGCTTTGATCCGTTCCGGCGCCTCTTCAATGTTCTTCGCCATATCCAGCGAAGGAAGTTTCACTTTCTCCGATGGACGATAATCGAGCGTTGCTGTATCGAGCGTCCAGATCTCGCGCTTATCGCCTTCGCCTTTTTGCTTTCTATAAAAGCCACCTTTGGTCTTGTTACCCAACAATCCGCGCTCGACCATTTTGGCGAGCACCTCGGGCACTACGAACATCTCGCGTTCTTCATCGTCCGGCAGCGCGTCGTACAAGTTCTTTATGACGTGAGTGAAGACATCAAGCCCGACCAAATCAAATGTGCGGAACGTGGCGCTCTTGGGCCGACCTACGGCAGGACCAGTCATACGATCGACTTCCTCGATCGAATAGCCATCGTCCAGCATGGTCTTGATCGTGTGGAGTGCGCCGAAGGTGCCGATGCGATTGCCGATAAAATTCGGGCGGTCTTTCGCGGCAACTACGCCTTTTCCGAGTCGTTGATCCAAAAAGCCAAATAAGAAACACGAGACTTCCGGTTTGGTCCATTCGGTACGGATCAACTCGACGAGATGGAGATAACGAGGTGGATTGAAGAAGTGGACGCCGAGAAAGTGCTGCTTGAAATCATCGGAGCGGCCTTCAGCCAATAAGTGAATTGGAATCCCGCTCGTGTTTGACGCGATTATGGAACCTGGGCGGCGATGTTGCTCCACGCGTTCATAGAGCGACCGTTTTATGGCGAGGTTTTCGACTACCGCTTCAATGATCAGATCGCAGTTCTTTAGCTTTGCCAGATCGTCGTCAAAATTGCCGACGGTGATGAGCGAAGCAAGTTCCGGGGTAAAGAATGCCGCGGGCTTCGCCTTCTGGGCTGCTTCAAAGCCAGCACGGGCAATACGATTGCGCACTTCAGGATTCTCGAGCGTTAGACCCTTACTTTGTTCTTCTTGAGTCAGTTCACGGGGCGAGATATCCAGCAGGAGCGTGGGTACGCAAGCATTGGCGAGGTGAGCAGCGATTTGCGCTCCCATGGTTCCGGCGCCGAGAACAGCAGCTCTTTCAATCCGCATCATCCCGATTTAATTGTTTCCCTTCCTTCAGGTTTACTACTGAGACTCTACTCCAAAGTTGTCAACTTAAAGAGCTAGAATGATACTGAATGAGCGCTCATTCAGGCAAGGCAGAAGCTCAAATTCCATGAAGCCGAAGTCCGTCGGAGTTGGAAAGGTGCAAGCATCAATATCAAGAATTCACCAGAATAGGACAGGTAAGGAAGGGGGCAAGCAGCAATATCAAGAACCTCACAACGATAGGACAGTTGGGAAGGGGCAAGCAGCAATATCAAGAACCTCACAAGGATAGGACAGTTGGGAAGGGGGCAAGCGGCAATCAAAAGTATCTCACCAAAGAGTCACCGAGCGCGCCCCCGCTTGGTCCACATCAGACAAGTTAGAGCGACGAGGGATCCAAGTAGCGGTTCCAATTCTGAGGAGATGTAAGAGGCTTGAACTGAACGAGCGGGGGCGCGCCCGATTTTGGTAGCGCGAGGTGTCTTATCTTCCGCTTGCCCCCTTCCCAACTGTCCTATTTCTGTGAGGTTCTTGAAATTGGTGCTTGCAAACTTCCAATTTCTCGCAGAACCTCTCGCCCTTTTCACTTAACTTTTACGCGTTATTAATTGAAGTGGAAAACCTAGCTAAAGGACGGCGATCAAATCGACACTTCAAATTATGTAGGTCCGTTTATACCGGAGGTTCCTCTGAGTTTTTTCCTTCATTGTCCATTTGCATCGCCGTTCTTTCCGGTAGCCTTCTAACCTGAACTCTCAATAATTCGTGAGTATTTCCTCTGACTTGAATCCCATCTTAAGCAAACGGTCTCGGGTCTGATCGATCATCTCCAGCGAACCACAAATGAGCGCCACCGGAGATGAAAGATCCGGCAACACGTGGTCTAAAAGCGACTGTACATAACCCGTTGGGCCCGACCAGTCGTGCCCGTCAGGACGCGAGATAACCTGCCGCAACTCAACTCCTAATTCTGCCCACCCATCGATCTCATTCCGATAACAGAAGTCATCCGGAGTACGCGCGCCGTATAAAACGATCAGTTGACCGTACTCGTCTTTTCGGCTTAAGACATGACGCAGCGCTGAGCGAAGAGGCGCCACCCCAGTACCCATTGCTACAAAAACAAGGTCTCGTTTCTTTTGTTGATCGAGGGTAAAACCACGTCCGGCGATGTCCACTAACTCTACCTTTTCGCCTTCGCGCAAATCGAAGATGACGTTGCTCGCCCCAACTTTCTGTTTCACCAGTATCTCCAACTCGGGATCGTCAGGCGCGCTGGCAAAGGCGAAGTATCCAGGTAGTTCGCCTTCGACGCGAAGTATTGCGACCTGGCCGGGCACGTAGCTGATGCGGCCGCCAGCGTCGGGACGAAGGTCGAATGACCTGGTATTTCGCGCCTGGTCGCGGACGTTTGTGATTAGGAGTGACCGATTTTGGTTTGATTCCATCTAGGCTACGTTGCAGTGTAACAAAATCCGTCGGCTCATTCTTTCAACTGGTGCTACAATCCACCTGCCCGTTCCACTCTAAATTTACGAATGCACTTCAACCGAACTTCGACGTCCGTTCGTTTATCCTGCTTGCTGGCTCTCGCGTTGTGCCCGGTGGCAATTTATGCGCAGTCAGGTCGCCGGCAAACGAAGGTTCCCCCCGCGGCGCCTATCCCTTCGCCTACTCCCGAACCAACACCAAAACCCAAGGCTGAAACGAAGGAGCCAGAGCTTGGCTTTTTGGTAGGCATCGATCGGAGCGGTACTTTCGAAACCTATCCTTTCAGTTTTTACGAAGCTGTCTTGCGCGGATGCGGAGACAGATTACGAAGCGGTTCTTCGGCGCGAGTAGATTTAGCTTCGCGGGATTTGACTCGAGGCGAAGCTGTGAAAAAGGCAAAGGCAGAGCAGAAAACCTACGTCGTATTACTCCAACTGTCGCAGCAGTCGATGAGTAGCTCTCCTAATGCCGGATATGACAATCTCGAACTTGGTTTTGTGGTCTTCGCACCAGTTACCGCAAAGATTGTTACGAGTGGGAGAACTTATCAAAACTCGAACAGCAAGGGTCCTCTCATCGTTGGACCGCGTGGTTCGAGCAGCGCAATTTATCGCGAGCAATTACTGAGGCTAGCTGGTGAAGACGCTGGCAATAGAATTCTCAAGGCACTCCATTTAACATTACCAACTCCGGTACCTAGATGAATTGCGAAATTGCGAATTGCTAATTTAGGAGTGCAAATTAAGAAAACCGAATAAACGAAAGCTTGCGCCAGAAAAAATTCGCAATTTCGCAATTCGCAATTCCGTCACTCATATAACTTTTCAATAACATCGCGGTACTTCTGGTCGATAACTCTACGTTTCACTTTTAGAGTAGGCGTAAGTTCGCCGCCCTCGATGGTGAATTCGTTTTCAAGTAGCGCTACTTTTTTGACCCGTTCGTACCGCGCCAGGTTAGGAGTCAGACCATCAATCTGTCGCTGCAGAAGATCAATAATTCGCGGATGATGGCAAAGCTCACTTCGGCTTTTTACCTCAATGCCTTTCAACTTGCAGTATGATTCTAACTGTTCCCAATCCGGAACAATCAAAGCCGCTGGAAACTTGCGCTCCGCCCCAATTAACACAACCTGATTCACGAATCGTGAACGCTTGATGGCTTGTTCGATCGGCTGTGGTGAAATGTACTTGCCGCCGGAAGTCTTGAATAACTCTTTCTTGCGGTCTGTTATGCGCAGGTACCCGTCTTCATCGATGGTTCCAATGTCACCTGTCCTGAACCAACCGTCCTCGGTGAACACATCCTGTGTTTCTTCCGGCTTGTTGTAGTAGCCTCGCATTACGTTTGGCCCACGAGTTTCTATCTCGCCATCCGCCGCGATCCTTATCTCAACGTTGGGTATGGGCGTGCCGACAGTACCTACTCGATTGTCCTCAATCGTACTCGCGGTTATAACCGGCGACGTCTCAGTCAGTCCGTAACCCTGGATGATCGGAATGCCGGCGCCGATATAGATATAAGCAAGATCGTCCGGTAACGCTGCGCCACCTGACAGGAGCAGTCGAATTCTTCCGCCAAAGGCATTGTGCAACTTCGAGAACACGAGTCGAGACGCAAGTGAATGTTGGAGCTTTAATGCTGCTGGAACCGGCCGATGAGAAACGATGTATTCCGCATACTGACGAGCAACTGAAAGCGACCAATCAAGCAAGGCCACACTCGCCTTGCCTGCTTCTGCGGCGCGCTCCCGAATGCGCGCATAGATCTTCTCGAAAATTCGTGGGACGCCAACGAGTATTGACGGTCGCACTTCACGCAAGTTTGGTCCAAGGGTTTGTAACGACTCGGCATAATAGACGGCCATGCCCTTGTGCAGGTACATGTACATCGCCTGGCGTTCGAAAACGTGAGATAACGGCAATACTGACAGGGCAATATCACCCTCGCCAAACGAAAGATGCCAGGCAGAGTCAATCAGGTTCGAAACCAGATTGGAGTGCGTGAGCATCACTCCCTTTGGCTCACCTGTTGTTCCTGAAGTGTAAATAATGGTCGCCAGATCTTCAGGGGTCGTTTCACTAGATAACTGATCGATCAGTTCAGGCTGTTCGGCTTGTTGTTGCTGACCTTTTGTCTCAAGTTGGGCGAGTGTTATTCCATCGTTAGCGTGTACGTCTTGCGGATCAAAAAAGATAAGCTGCCTAAGTTGCGGACAGTCTTTCAAGATCTCCTTCAACTCGACAAACTTTTGGTGATTGGCAAGGACGAGGACACAAGCGCCCGAATCTTTCAGGATGTAGCGCACTTGCGACGGTGTCAGGGTGGGATAGATCGGAACATCTATCGCTCCGAGGAAAATGCAACCTGCATCCGTCAAGGTCCATTCTGCACGACTGTCAGAAAGCAACGCGACCCGATCGCCATGACGAACCCCAATTCTATAGAGTCCTGCAGCGATCCGTTTCGCACGCATCAGCATTTCATCGGACGAGATTGCTATCCATTGGCCATCGTGTTTGTAGTTCAAAGTGTCGGGTCTTTTGTGGTTACGAGCGATTGTCGTAAACACATCGACCAGCGTTGCAGGCTCGTCCGGACTGGTAGGAACGCGGGTGTGACCGCGTGACTGCAAGACATCAATGTCCGTAACCGCCGGATTCACTACGCGTTGACTCCGTTAAGAAAGATGTCCAGAACCTGATCAGCCATGGGAGCCAGCTTGTAACGACGCTTCGAGAGGATCCAATTAGTAGCCATCTCATCAAGCGCGCCAAAGAGGATTTTCGCTACAACCTTAGCGTTTAGATCGGAGCGAAATACACCGGCACTTTGTCCCTCTTCAAAGATCGAGCGAATAAGCGCGAGGTATTCAGCGAACCCTGCTGCTGAAAACTCCTCCATGAACTTCGTAGAGCCGCGAAGCTCCACTTGAAATACAACCGCGAGATCGCGATCGGCCCCGAGCCTCTCAAGATGCAACAGGGCAATTTGGCGGAGTTTTTCCCTGGGATCGGAGATACTTTCGATCTGCTTCTTTGCTGCACCAACCGCTTCGTCTACGCTGCGGTCGAAAATTGAATGGAGGATCTCCTCTTTACTTTTGAAGTAGAGATAGACAGTGCCGTCAGCGACGCCGGCTTCTCGTGCGATGTCGGCCACCTTGGAATTGAAATATCCGTTATTAGCGAACACACGGATTGCGGCGCGCAAAATTGCTTCACGCTTATCGCCACCGACGGACCGAACGGAATTTATGGAGCGGACTGTGCGCATGGAGTTCGTTGTCAACTGTCGGCAAAATTGGGGAATTACATTGCTTTCGGTCTGTGATCTGAGACCATGAGCAATCGAGCGTTCAAAAAGCCAAGTCACTGAATGACGCCTCACTCAGTGACCTTAGCCTAGTCGTTCAGTCAACTTTTCGCAAGATAGATGTTTTGCCCGTGGAGATTACGAAAAGGAAAATGATAGCCATCCGCTGGAAGCCATTGAGAACCTGGAGAAACATTAACTACCAATACATAGGACACCAAAACAGAAAACGCCAACTAAACAATCGACCAAGCCTGGGTGGTGGATGATTCGTACTCCTCCTACCAAATGAAACTCAAACAAACCCACTGCGGAGATGTGTAAGTCCCTGCGCACGGGATTGTTCATACCCAGCCTAATGAGATCTGGTTTACCGTACACGCTGTTTGGCGTGCCGATATTGGGAAACCGAATCTTCTTCACTCTTGTCGACGGCAAGCAAGTTCGAGTCAAGTCGATCCGCCAAATCCACGCCCTTAAGCAGAAACTCCTGAACTGGATAGGGAATCTTGATATTCCGCTCCCGGAAGAGTCGGGAGATCCGGTAGTTGATGTCGCTGCGGATCTCCGCCTGTCGACGCGGTTGGTTTGTCCACACTAACAGACGGAAATCGAGTGAGTAGTCACCAAACTTCAAAAACTGCACATTAGGCGGCGGATCGTCCAGAACATTGTCTATGCCCTTTGCCGCTTCGATGAGGGTGTCAGTAACAAGCTCTATATCGGAGTCGTCGGCCACTCCAACGGGAATCGATATCCGCGCACGTGGATCTCCGTACGACCAGTTCACGACACGTTGGCTCACTAACCTTGAATTTGGAACAATGATCGCAACCCGATCATTGGTCGTTACAACTGTTGTGCGTAAGTTAATGCTTTGGACGTCGCCTTCGTCATCACCGATGGTGATGCGATCCCCCACTCGAATTGGTCGTTCGAAAAGCAGAATGAAACCCGCCGCGATGTCGGAAGCAAGGTATTGCAAGCCAAAGCCAATACCGACAGAGAGAGCTGTAAAGATTACAGCAATTGAAGTGAGGTCAATGCCGAACGCCTGCTTAAGCGCAAGCAGAAAGCCTCCGGTTAGAAGCAAATATCTAACCAGCCGGGCGATTGTGTAACGCAGTCCTGGATCGATGTGACGACGTTTGGCAATGCGTCTTTCAAGCAATGCGCTCAATGAACGCGCGGCCACAATCGTCAGTCCCAGTACCACAATTCCAATGAGTATGCTGGAAGCAGAGACTGTTATTCTGCCGAAAGTGAACTGTTGAGTAAGGTAAGACCAGATCCGAACGAATATCTCTTTGGGATCCCAAAGCAAAACCGTGTTCTGCGTTGCGAAATTCGTAAAAGGAAAACTGTTCAAGACCCGTCCTCCATTCGTGAAGAGCCGTCTTCGCTTCGGGGCTATGCGCGTCACGCTGACAGCAGACGACAAGATCCCGGAATGCGAATTTTTTTTTGCAATGGCTTGAAAGCCAAAGCCGCCACGTGCGCCGTCGGGACGCGCGAAGCGGCTTGCATTACGACAAACCTATTTGTCTGTTATAAAAAGATTGCGTTCGTCATTCGCTGTCGGAAATCTAACTTCACAAAATTCGATGCGCGTTAGTGGATCTGGTTGCCACACCGAATGAATTTGGTCAGAAAGTTTCGTTGACACAATCTGAAGGTCTAACTAAGATGAGCCCGCCCACTGACGCGACATGGAATTCTTTTGTTCTTGCGCACAGGCCCAGTCTCCTAAATCTCGTTCGCGCAATGCAGAAACTTAATACCCCTCTGAACCTGAAACAAAGACTTAATCACAACACACAACCACAGGAGAACACTATGCGGACGTCTGTACGTTGCATTTTCCCCCGGCTCCAGCGGCTGACTGCAAGCCTCATTCTGGTTTTGGTGATCGCTTCGGCCATATTCGCACAAACGCAGATAACGACAGGAACAATTCAGGGCACAGTAACGGACTCGAATGGCGCGGTCGTTCCAGCCGCCAATGTAGAGATCAAAAACCTGGAAACCAATTTTTCGAGAACGTTGACCACTGATGAAGGTGGCCGGTTTGTCGGTCTAGCGTTGCAGCCTGGAACCTATTCGGTGACAGTTTCCAAAACTGGGTTCGCTACAACTGTACTCGAAAAGGCTGAATTGACAGTCGGTCAAGCCTTAACAGTGCCCTTTTCGTTGAAAGTCTCGTCGGTGGAGGAGCGTGTAACCGTGACTGCCACGCCGACTATAGATACGGTGAAGACTGAAGTCAGTACAACGTTGAATGAGCTTGCAGTCAGCACTACACCTATTTTGGGACGCAAGTTCGAGGACCTTCTGACACTCACTCCTGGCGTGAGCATCACGCAAGGTCCTGACGGGGACGAGATCAACTTCGCGGGTCAACGTGGAGTCTTTAACAACGTAAGTCTCGACGGAGGCGACTACAACAACGGCTTCTTCGGCGAGCAACTTGGTGGACAACGCGCAGCCATCGACATCACGCTGGAAGCTGTAAAAGAATTTCAGGTCGTTGCAACCGGAGCAACTGCGGAGTTTGGACGCACGGCCGGTGGGATTATCAATGTCATCTCAAAGTCAGGCACGAATGAAGTTCATGGCAGCGCATTCTACTTTCAGCGCCTGGAATCATTGACTGCAAACACCTCGGACGGAAAGCCGCTCACAGACTTTCATCGTGAGCAGTACGGCGGTACGGTTGGCGGTCCGTTCCGTAAAGACAAAGCTTTCTATTTCCTGGCTTTCGAGGGAATCCGTGAGAACCTGACACGTCCCAACTTGAGCGAGCAAGTGGGTAACACTCCCTGTCCGATCACCGCCCCAACAATCCTGGCGAACGAAGCGCTGATCAACGGAAATGACGACTGTGCGCGACTCTCCTTGATCAATTTCTTCAGAACAACTCGCAATCAGGAGGAGGGTCTTCCAATCGACCATAAGGTCAATAACCAGGCGCTCTTTGCGAAGGTCGACTTCGATCTGAACAGCAAAAACAGAGTCGCGGTCTCGTACAACTTCGATTACTCGAAAAACACCAATCAAACATTTGACGTTGCTACCTACGGAAATTCCGCAAACGGTACCGAAGGCCCATCCAAGATCAACGTCGTCCGCTTCAATCTCTTCACGACTGTTTCCCCCACCAAACTTAACGAAGCCCACTTCTCTTATTCTCGGGAACTGCGGCCCAGATCTGCCATAGCGTCGAATGTCCCTGCTGATACGGCCATGGGATTCTCAACGACATTCAGGTTTGGTTTTCCGTTCTTCCTCGGGCCAACTATTGATGAACTCCTCTGGCGCACACAGGTGAAGGACAACTTCTCAATCGTTTCCGGTAACCACACCATCAAGGTTGGAGGGGAATGGCTCCACTCGCTGAACGATCAGGTTTTCCGAGGCTTCTTTACCGGTCGTTACATTTTCGACAGTGTTACCGGTTTCCTGCGGTACGCTTCGCCGGCCGGTCCTGGAGGCTTTGGACCAAGTGCCGTCGGTTGCTCGACCAGCAGCGGCGTGACATCGTATGTGACCCTGCCAGCAACATGTCCGGCTGGCACGACCACCACCGGTGGCCCGCTCCTCCTTTACTTGCAGGGAGCTGGCTTAACTGGCCCGGCCACGGACGCGGCAGGAGCTTCCAACATTAAGAACGAGGACTTTGCGTTATTTGCCCAGGACTCCTGGAAGATTCGACCTAACTTCACACTTAACTACGGCTTGCGCTGGGAGGCTCAGATTTTTCCCGACGTGGTTGTGCCACCCGCGAATACCGCATACGGGATATTCCTCAATGATCCTCGCTTTCCGTCTGATGGAACACTGCATAGCCCCAAGAAAGAGTTCCAGCCACGTGTCGGATTTGCATGGGATATCTCGAAAGTTGGTAAGTCGGTGCTGCGTGCGAGCTACGGCATGTTTTACGCTCGGCAAAACATGCTCTCGCAAGTGGGATCGATCACAACGAATGGTGTGCAGCAACAGACGATCTTCGTGAGCACAGATAACATCCGGCAATTCGGCTCAACGGCGCCGGTCTGGCCCAACGTGGTTACGCCGCCCTCGACCGTTCAGCCTTGTGTTGATAGTGGTCGCACCAATCCCTTTCCCTGTTTCTCAGGCGTTCGTGTTTTCAGTCGCGACTACGCCAACCCTCGCGTCTACACAACCAACGTAGGTTTCGAACAGGAGTTAGCCTCAGACCTATCTCTTTATTTCGACTTCACTCATGCCCAGGGCGTGCATTTGACGCGGTTTTTAAATGTGAATCGGAACAACTTCTTCAGGCCTTTTCTGGACGAGGTGATGGTCACTAGTGCACTCGGCAAATCGAACTACAACGGCTTCACCGTTGGCATGCGAAAGCGTTTGACCAGGCGTTATCAATTTGAATGGAACTACACTGTGTCAAAAGATAAAGATGACGATTCAAACGAACGTGATCCGTTTACCGATCGATCGTTTGACATCAATAATCTCAGCCTTGATTACGCTCTAGCGGATCGTGACATCCGTCACAAGTTTAATTTCTACACCTATATACAAATGGGATGGGGATTTGACGGAAACTTCCGCGTGCAAGGACGAACTGCTCAACCACTAACACCCGGGACTCGTACCGCAACAAATCGCAACACGGACCGGAAAGACAATCAGTACTTCTCGTTTGACTGGCGGATCCAACGTCCGTTCAAGTTTGGTGAGCGCTACGCGATCATTCCAATCATCGAGATGTTCAATACCTTCAACAACGCCAACAACATCAATCCGCTTGTTACCCCGGGGCTGTTCAATTTTGACGGCTTCCTACGTCAAGGAGTTGGCGATCCGCGGCAACTGCAGTTGGCGGTAAAGTTTACATTCTAGGTGACCAATCAAGAGGCGTGGAGTGTATTAACGACTCCACGCCTCTTGATACTGAACAGCAAATCATTGGTCAAATATCATTTGACATTTCTCATTTGCCGTTTGCTCTGAAACTAATCAAGAGCTCTAAGATGACGAGATTTTGGCTGATTACGAGTTTTGATGATTCACCGGTTCCAAAGTGACAAATGAGAAATGTCAAATGATATATGACCAATGATTGCTTCCTTACGCATTCTGCTTCTCTACTTCCTGAAAGAACGCGCTAACCTTCTCCCGATCAAGGCGACCATCCGTACGTAGCCCGCTACAAACATCGACCCCAAATGGCTGCACTTCTCGAATCGCCGCGGCAACGTTGTTGGGTTTCAATCCACCCGCGAGAAACATCGGGACCTCAATGGCTTCTCTTATCTTTCGGCTCAAGGTCCAATCGTGTGTTCTACCAGTTCCACCAAGCTCTTTGATCGCAAGCGATTGATTGCCTGAGTCCAACAGGATTGCATCGACGTTGGGCGCTACTGCAATCGCTTCGTCGACTGCGTCGGGACCATTAACGTGAACCACCTGCACCAACGAAACACCTGGTAAGGCCTTGCGCAAATATTGGTGACTACCGGCGGGCAGTCGATCAACAATCTGAAGCGTGTTTACCTTTAGTCGCTTCTGTTGGTCTATTATTGAATCCTCGTCCTGTTTGGATGTGAGCAGGAAAGACCCAACTGCCGGCGGAATCACGGCGGCAATTTCCGCGATGAGCTCTTCAGCGATTGGACCGGGACCGCTCGGCATTGAGGAAACCAAACCAACAGCAGACGCGCCGTGTTCTATCGCCAACCACGCCTCTTCAACGCTGGCAATGCAACAGATCTTCACACGGGGTTTCGCCGTTGCTCTCATTCCGCAATCAAAAGTGCATTGAAAGTTCGCCAAGCGTTTCGATATAGATGTCGGGCGATGCGTTGACCAGGCGAGCGCTGCTGGGATATTTGCTCCGCACACCAACAGTCAATACCTTCGCGCTCTTTCCCATTTGAATGTCCTCGGGCGCGTCGCCGACATAAGCGGCTTGTTCTGACGGAGTATTCAACTTTTGGAGGGCGATCTGCAGACCCTCGGGATGCGGTTTTTTGTTCACCATGTGTTCGTTGCAAATTACGACCTGAAATACATCAGTCAACTTCGCCTGCTCAATCTCCCTCGAAACGCGAATCACACTGCCACTAGTCACTACACCGAGTTTATAGGTTTTGCGATGCAGGTCGAGAAGTATGTCTGCTGCTCCTTCAATCAGCTGCGCCAATTCATCGCCGTAATGTTGCAACCACAAATCATCAGCCGTCTTCCACTTCTCCTTTGGTAATCCCAGTGCTTCATAAGTCGAGTACCAGTTTGGCGAGTAGGCTGTTTCGTAAACATCGAGCAGGAAAGCGAACCCTAAATCTGCAAATGTTTTCTGAAACGCGGCGAGCCCAAGATGAGCGGAGTCAACAAGTGTCCCATCCCAGTCGAAGAGCAGTGTTGTAATCGAGCTTGTGCGAGCCATAGTTTTTACGAAAGCAGTATGCTACGCGACCACGCCCGTTAGTCAAATATGTGATCTCTCTTTACTGGGACCGCAGGCGTCTCGCCTGCTGTGTTACGCAAGATGGTTGTCGTCCAACAGGCCTCTTACCGTAACTCGGCAGGCGAGACGCCTGCGGTCCCAATGTCAATGCTGGAATGCGCATATCCCGTTCGACTAAACTAATTGCGTACCGAACAACCGAAACCTCATGCAATTACTCACCCCATAACCCACAAAGGAGATTCAGATGCCTGACACTGAAGACATGCGTTGGTTCAAACATAACTTCCACGCAAAAATTGAAGCCGCCCTTCAAGGTTCCCCTTTTACCCTCGACCTCCTCACCGCGTTGGCTTGCCAGGAAACAGGTGAGGTCTGGCCAATCTTGCGCAAACAACCGCTTAGCGTCGCCAGGATTCTCGAGTTGTGCGTTGGTGACACGCTTGATTCAAACAAGGGACGGTCTGCTTTTCCGAAGACTAAGTCTGATCTGATAGCAGCTCCGAATGGCCAACAGATGTTTGACGTCGCTCGAAAGGCCCTAGTGGACATGGCTGCGTTTGTAAAGAGCTATCAGCCCGCAGCAGCGATGCCAAATAAGTTCTGCCACGGCTTCGGCATCTTTCAGTTCGACCTGCAATTTTTCAAGACCGAACCTGACTACTTCCTACAAAAGCGCTACGCCGACTTCGATGCCTGCCTGCAAAAAGCTCTGGCGGAGCTTCGACATGCAAAAAATGGAATTGGTTTTAAGGACAAGACGACGCTAACGGACTTTGAAATGGCATGCGTGGCGATCGCTTATAACATCGGGACCGGTAATTTCCGAGCCAGCAAGGGACTTAAACAGGGATTCAGATCAGCTGGCGGCAAGTTTTACGGTGAGCAAATCTTCGATTTCATCCGACTCTCCAAAACTGTCCCGGTCGATGGTGCAACCCCGGCTGTGACAGCACCTGAACCCGGCCATGCTTCGCTGCCGCCTCCTACTCCTGTACAAGCAACGGGTCCATTCTTCCAGGTTGACGTCAAAGAGACTCCTCTTCGTTTGCGAAGTGAACCAAAAATTGACAAGAGCAAGCCGACAGCTAATGTCATTGCCCGACTTCCCGACGGCCACATCGTACAAGCGGTGACAAACCAGCAGGTCAATGGCTTTCTGGAAGTTGAGACGAGCTTACTAGGAGCGCACTTTCGTGGCTTTGCGTACGCGGAGTTTCTCAAGCCGGCACCTGGAGTTCAGGAAGTTCCCGTGTTGGTGCCGAGTACAGAACTACCCACTACCGGGATAGTCGCGATTTCTATGCCGCGTAAACCCGGCACCATAACAAAGCGCACTGAACCCGCGAACGCTCATTCCCTCAATGAGCCCAATCAGCCTGGACGTAAAGGCACTACGCCTGATGAACTCCGCGCCGAACTAGCTGCCATCATTGACTGGCTCGCCGTAGACAAGAAGACGCACAAGCGTTATCAACCGCTGCCGAATGCAACCTTCTGCAATATCTACGTTCACGACTATTGCCATCTCGCAGGAGTTTATTTGCCGAGAGTTTGGTGGAGTTCTTCAGCAATTGAAAAGTTGGCACAGGGCCAGACGGTTGAGCCTCTGCTTGCCAACACAATAGAGGAGCAACGTGCCAACGATCTCTTTCGTTGGCTTCGAGACTTCGGCTTACGCTTTGGCTGGCGGCAAACCGGCACGCTGAGCAAACTTCAGTTAGAGGTTAACCAGGGCGCGATTGGCATCATCGTTGCGCGCCGAAAGAACGATGGACTTTCGGGCCATATCGTCGCAGTCGTTCCTGAAACCGATGACGACCGGGCTCGGCGGAATGCTGCGGGTGAAGTGATCTCACCACTGCAAAGCCAGGCGGGCAGACACAACTTCCGACGGGGAACAGGCGCCTTTGAATGGTGGAAGGGTCAACAGTATGCGGATAGCGCGTTTTGGTTACACTCGTGACCACAAAGCGTGAACAGGACCAGGGCCTCACAAGAATAGAAAAATTGGGAGGGGACAAACGCCTCCCAGAAATAGGACAGTTGGGAAGGGGGCAAGCGGAAGATAAGACACCTCGCGCTACCAAAATCGAGCGCGCCCCCGCTGGTTCATTTCAAGCCTCTTACATCTCTTCAAAATTGGAACTGTTATTCAGCTTGGTCCTTCGTCCCTCTAACTTGTCTGATATGGACCAAGCGGGGGCTCGCTCGGTGACTCTTCGGTGAGATCCTTTTGATTGCCGCTTGCCCCCTTCCCAACTGTCCTATTCTTGATGAACTGTGGTTTCAAAACAATCTACGGCTACACACAGTCGGATGAGATCTCGCTGCTCTTCCACCCTGACATTACTACGTTTGACCGTAAGGTAAGGAAGTTCAACTCGATCCTGGCGGGTGAGGCGAGCGCAAAATTCTCCTTGCTTCTTGGTGATCATTCGTGTTTCGACTGCCGAATCTCCGAACTGCCAAATGTTGATTACGTGATCGACTATTTTCGTAGGCGCAACGAAGATGCTCATCGCAACGCCCTGAACGGCCACTGCTGTTGGCTCCTAAGGAAAGAAGATCAGACGGTCCAGCAGGCGACGAATACTCTGCACAAACTCCCCGTCGCTGAGAAGAATGAGTTGTTGTGGCAGCGCGGAATCAACTTTAACGAGTTGCCACTCTGGCAGCGACGGTATCGGACTTTACTGGGAAACCTACCAAAAGACCGGCAAGAATCCGATCACACATGAGGAAGTATCAGTCCAACGTAGGCGCTTGAAAACCGATCTCGAGTTACCCATGCGAGACGCCTATGGAACCTTCGTAAAGGCGCTCATAGAACAGACACTAACGGCAGAAGTCTCCGGTTCGGATTAACCTCGAAAGACTGAACAGGGTCAGATGTTGATCGAGCATTACGTCTTCAAACGTCTTGCTGAGAGCGCGGCGTCATTACTCTGTGATGGGCTCAGGTTCAAACCCAAAAAGCCCCGGTCAGTCTGCGAAAGCGGACGATTGACAGTAGCCCAGCAGTTCACTGCTGGGATC
The DNA here is from genome assembly GCA_046725195.1 of Acidobacteriota bacterium. Lineage (GTDB taxonomy): Bacteria > Acidobacteriota > Blastocatellia > Pyrinomonadales > Pyrinomonadaceae > PSRF01. The sequence continues at coordinate 27,456 of JBKOYD010000029.1, forward strand.
GACCGCAATGTTTGGTGTTAGTCCGTGAAACGGACGGCTGATTTGAGAAGTGCGTAAAATCAATAAGCGAATCTGATCGCTTGAGCCGTCCGCTCCACGGACTGCAGGAAATTCTTTGTCCTCCCAGCAGTGAACTGCTCGGCTATTCTCAGTCGTCCGCTGGGCGGACTAGCTGAGGTACCACTGTTCGTGCAAAGTGTCATCACTCACTGGAAACGGAATATTTGTAGTTCTATACTTCAGCGCATGACACATCCTTACATCGCTGACAGTCGCAGTACGCACACTGCCGACAACTTTTCAGTGACGAACAGTTGATGGTCCTCAAGGTTTTAGTTCCGAGGAATACCCGCCATGAACATCCTGCTCCTATCGATGCCCGATTCTTTCGAACACATGCCGGCGCTCGTTGTCCGGATGCCAAACGGTGCACTGACTTCGATTGCTGGAAACATTGATCCTCACCACCGGGTTGCGGTCGCCGACCTCATACTGGTCCAGCGGCGGGTGCGTGAAACTGTCGAGCGCCTGGTGCGTGAGATTAAGCCGGATGTCGTCGGACTATCGGTAATGACGTTCCAACGTAATACGGCAATGAAGATCATTGACCTGGTCCGTTCGCTTGCTTCCGGCGTTCGCGTGGCAGTCGGTGGCTATGATCCGAGTCTGGCACCCGAGGCGTACACCGGTGGAGGAGTTGATTTCATAGTGCGTGGCGAGGGAGAGATTACTTTCCGTGAATTGTTACGCTCAATAGAGAACGGGAACAGGTTTGAACACATTGCCGGACTGTCATTCAAAGCCGGCGACGGTTTTCAACACAACCCGAACCGTGAAGTAAGTAGTCTCGACGACAAAGAGATCTTGCCACCCAAGCGAAGCGCGCGCGTGCTTAGCGGCTACACCATGCTTGGCAGACAGGTTGACGTGGTTGAGACATCTCGCGGATGTACCTTCGATTGCAGCTTCTGCTCGATCATTGAGATGCGCGGGCGCAACTTTCACACCTACTCATTTGACCGCGTGATCGCCGATATCAGTGACGCGAGGGATCGCGGCGCGCGCGCGATCTTTATCGTTGATGACAACATCACTCTTAATGTGCGGCGGTTCGAGGCGCTCTGTCATGCGATCAAAGACGCGGGTCTAAACTCGCTCGACTACACCGTGCAGGCGATGACCTCTTCTATCGCGGATCACGGCGAGCGACTTGCGCCGCTGATGCGCGCTGCGGGGTTTCGTTATGTCTTTCTCGGCATCGAGAACATCCTTGAAGATGATTTGCAATTCCTGCGTGCTCGATCAAAAAACGCGCTGCGAGAAAACGGTCGCAGAGTGGGTAACGCGACGATCACAGCCATAGACTACATCCACAAAAACAAGATGTATGTTATCGGCGGCTTGATCGTGGGCAACCCAAATGACACACGTGAATCAGTGGAGACGAACCTCGAATTTGCGAGAAGGTATGTTGACTGGCCGTATATCCAGCATCCAACTCCATATCCGCGCACACCTATGACAAAAGACTTCCGCGACCGGGGTCTCATCGTTAACGAGAGGCTCGAAGAATACGACGGCACAACCGCAGTAGTCAGGACTGAACATCTGCCGGCTGAGGAGGTTGAGTACATGAGGTGGCGAGCGGAACGAGGTATGAAAAACCGTCACTTTCCTGTCGCTCTGCGCTACAGCCCGTTGTTCGTGCTACGCAACGCGCGGAAGATGTTTGCGCACACCTACCGCGGGAGCACTATCAAAACGTTGATTGGGTTGGAAGACGAACGAAAAGCTTTTGAGCGCTACCGCATAATTCGCAAAGCCGAGCGCGCTTATGTCTGAGTTTAAGGCTTAATTCCTATGACTACCTTTGGCTCGAGGCCAGCGTTAGGGTACAAGCAATCTAAAAACCTGGTGCCAGGTACCACTCAACCAAAGTTTGCCTTAAATCTTGCGGCATAGCGCCGGCTCATCATCAGTGGTTCTTCGATGTGTTGTATGTGAATACGGTAGGACCGGTTGAACCAGCTTTCTACTCGCTCAACGTATTCGACGTTAATGATGGTCGAACGATGTATCCGGATGAAGTGCTTCTCCGGTAAACGCTCTTCCCAGTCTTTGAGTGGTTTCAATACCATCGATTTCAGCCCGTCCGCGGAAATTATTTTGGAGTAGTCGCCCGTCGCCGAGATTACGACGATGTCGCTGATTTTCAACAAGCGCGAACGATCATCGACTTCGATAAACAAACGGTCTTCATATTCCAGTGGGCGAGCGGGTTGCGGTGGCGCCGAATTGTGTGTGGAAAGTCGTTCGATCGCCTGGGCCAACCGCGCCGGGTTGATTGGCTTAAGCAGGTAGTCAAGAGCGTTTACTTCAAAGGCGCGAATGGCATAAGCATCGAACGCGGTCACGAAGATAACTTTAAAGCTCTGCCCGATTTGCTCGAGCAAATCGAAGCCGGTCTCACCAGGCATTTGAACGTCGAGAAAAATCACATCAGGTTCCCGGTCACGCACCAACTGGACTGCCTGCGCGATGTTCTCGGCCTCGCCGATTACTTCGATTTCATGTTCAGCGAGCATCGAGCGCAGTTCCTTCCTGGCTAGACGCTCGTCATCAACGAGGATTGCTTTAAGTCGGTTGGACATTGTCAGTTGTCCGTAGTCAGTAGCAATACGGCTCAGCAATTAACGAGCGACCACTGACAACGGACAACTTACTACCTCCTGATTTCAATTACTGCTCTGATCCAGCCATCAGATTCGCTGAGAGAAAAACTACTTCGGTCGGGGTACACTTTTGCCAACCTCTCACAGACGTTCTTCAATCCGATGTGTGTGCCCCCGCCGTTCGCTTGTTTAGGGGCACGAGTCTGGAGCCGCCCCGTGTTTGCGACTTCTACAGACAAGTCTCCATCACGTACTCTGGCAGCGACGCGAATCTTGAGCGGCGAACGGTGGTTTGTCATTCCGTGCTTGATTGCGTTTTCAACAAGGGGGTGAATCAGAAAACCTGGCAGTTGACAGTCCTCAGCTCCAGGTTCTACTTCATAGACCACGTCCAGCTTGTCTTCAAAGCGAATTTTCTCGATTGCGAGATAGTTCTTTATGGCTTCGATCTCATCCCTAATAGTAACAGTTGCCGAATCATCGTTTAGGAGCGAGTAGCGGAGAAATTCGGAGAACTCGGTCACCATCCGCTTGGCACGACTGCTGTCTTCGTCAATGGAAGCTCGAATCGAATTGAGGGCGTTGAAAAGAAAGTGCGGATTGAGTTGATAGCGCAGCATATCGAGTTGCGCATGATTCGCCAACGCTTCCGCCCGTAACGTTCGCTCCCGCTCGGCCTGCCACTGCTGCCAGTATTTGATGCCGAAGTAAAGCGCGCTCCAACCGATCAAGGTGAACGAATAGTCCAGAACCTCAACCGGATACATTGCCCAATTCAAGTCGAAGCCAAACTTCTGGCGATTCATTAACCACAGACCGATGCCCTCGCCGAAGGGCCAGAGGCTACCAAAGAGAAACGAGCTGATCAGGATCAATAAGGCAATGAACGGGACAGAGCGATTGCCGGCAACATGCTTGTAAACGAGTCGCATTAGACAGGTCAACAGGAAACCCGCTACTGTCCGACTCACTTTAACTTGCAGAAGATTAAACCTGCCACTCGGCGGAACGACCGTCAGAAACGTCACGTAAATCAGCACGCCGTACAACGCCCAACCGAAGAATTGCAACACCCAAAAGGACGAAAGCGGATTCTTTAGTTTGGCGTGGACTCGAGATAGCACGGTTTAGCTCTCATGATTAGCCGCGCCAGCGGTCGACAGGACTCATAGTCGCACATGTTGAAAGCGTCAACTCTTTCACACGGCTAGAGCGCACGATGTTCGTTAATGAGCCAACCCACACTCTAACCTCAATCAATCACGATCAGTGGGCAACCGGCGGTGTCTGCCAAAGTATATCGGTAATTTTCCACTTGCCGTCGAATTTCGCCAGATGCACGTAATCAATGCCCCACATGGCTGTCAGCTTCGCGGCAGCCGTTTGGTCAGCGACATCATAAACGACAATCTCTTTCTTCGAATTCTTTGGAATCCTGCCGTTCTTATTCCATCGGCCCGCCAGGTCATAAAGCTGTTGGTAAGTCATCCTATCTGGTTGATACTTCCCATCCTTACCTCGCTCGAACCCGAGTTTGAACAGTTCCGGATGGATGCTTCTTTCAATTCTCGAAGGGTCCGCTTCATAGAGCGCCTCAACGTAATCGAGCACAGCCTGTTTGACCGCCTCGCGCTCGTCCTGAGTTTGCGCATTGGCACAGCCAGGTAACAGAAGCAGTGCAACTAGAACTGCGGCGAGTAAGTTCATATATAGATCCTCCTTAGGTTCTTACGGCTTAGCGTTCGGCTTGGAATAAAAAACCTTGTTGACAATCTTCCACTCGCCATCGATTTTAAGCAGCGACATATAATCAGTGAGAGTGGCTTGAGGATAATCGAGAACTATTCGTGCGACTCCCGCATTGCCTGTGATGTCCAGACTCTCAATGCGACGCTCCCGCTGCGCCTCGTCCGGCGCCGGCTTACCGTTGAAGCGCGATGCAAACTCTTCGACTGTAAGGTTGAGAAGCTTTCCGTCGCGAAAGGCCATTACTTTGGCTTCGCTGTAGAACGACTTGCGGATGTATTCGCCGTTCCCCGTCGCGTGAGCTTTGATGTAATTCTCGAGTGGAATTCGGGCGGAAGCAGCTTCTGATTCGCTTGGCACTGAGCGATCGGCTCCTTCTAAAAACGACATTACTCCAATAATCGCGGCGAATAGTAGGACCAGTACTTTCACGAGAACCTCCAGTCTGTGGATTTGCCAACCAGGGAGTTTTGCTGAAGTTAGGCTTCCCGTACCACGCGAACAGAATAGCGATTAATCGGAAGTCCAGCAGAAGAAATCTACGAGTGGCACATTGGACAGGTTGAGTGGGCTAGAAAAAAGGCAAGAATTTAGATCTATTTAAACTCACTGCTTCGAGTAGGCGTCCACCGCGTTTGAGTAAGTGATCAGCAAGCTCCACCATTCGGCGGTTGGGGATCGCAATCGGGCGCGTTGTCAATACACGTCTCATGGCCTCGTGCTCACGCCCTGGACCAAGCCAGCAGGCATAAAGGATCAGGGCAGCAGCGGTCGATCGACTAATACCAGCTTCACAATGGATTAGCACTTTTCCGCTGGACGACCGCAGATTCTGCGCGAGTTCCATGAGGGTTCGCACGTCGAGTTCTGAGGGACCCGACTCCTCATCCAGTGTATCCCCGAAGAGCAGGCGCACTTTACTAGAGATGTTGTTATAACCGATCGGCAGTTCATCACTAGGTGCGCCAATAGAGATCAGGTAGGTCACCTCGCCACAACGCTCAGGCGAACTAAGGATATCACCGGCTTCACATCGACTGGCGATCTCGATAACGAGATCCGGCATAAAGTCACTTACTAGTTTGTGTTCGTCCTCCATTCAGGACACCACTCGCTTTTGTCCCGACGATTCTCGGATCTCGCTGCGGGCATTCCACTCGATTGGATCGGTTGTTGCGCTCCACAGATGGAAAGCGGCATAACCCCGCCAAGGGCGCCACGCTTCTGCTCGCGCTTCCAGTTCTAAGGCAGACAGGGGTCGGTTGGCAACGCGAGCGATGCGACGCAGGTCTGAATCGTTAGCGGGGAACGCATCAGGCTCTCCGAGTGCGCGTAGAGCAACATATTCGGCACTCGAAGGTTCGATGCCTGGCACTTTAGACAATGCGGCGAGAACGCACTCAGTTGAGGCACTAAAGTCCAGCTTACCTTGAATGACCGCCCGAGCAAGTTCTTGAAGCGCTGTTACTCGGCTCCTCGAAAGACCTAACCCGTTGATATTCGCCTTGGCAAGATCCATTGGTGAAGGAAACAAAGTCGTCAGGTCCCCCTCGGGTTTCTTAATACGTGGGCCAGCTCTATCAACAATACGCGCCGCTAGTGCGCGACCGGATGCCATGCCAACGTTCTGCCCAAGGACAGCACATACTGTGCATTCGAAGGGATCCCATTCTCCGGGAATCCGCAGGCCTGGACGGCGCGTCACGAACGGACCGAGCAATGGGTCGGATCGAAATGCGAGCGTGGTTCGTGTGGGATCGGCGGAAGTGTCAAAGACGCGACGCGCCGCTAAGGAGATCTGAAAAAGTGTGGCAGGCTCTGCGCCGCGTACGCGAAGTTCGAGCGCATCCTCGCCTTCAAGCGGTCGAATGCAAACGATCGAATAGCCATTGTCTCCCCTGAGTGTTCGAGAATATTGATGTTCGTCTACTCGCTCCACTCCTGGAATAGCATGAGCCGCTAAAAAATCCCGCACTTGGTTCCAATCATAGGGGGGACGGAAAGCGAGTTTAAGGATCACTTCACCTCCCGCGTCCGATGCACTTTCGGATCGCAGGTGCTTGCGAAGCTCGCGTGGTGCGCGCCCATAGGTCTGCCTAAACGTGGTGTTGAACCGTCGCAGACTTCCGAAGCCCGCCGCCAGGGCAATCTCAGTGATCGGGAGATTACTCTCATCCAACAGACGCTTGGCAAACTGAAGACGCCTGGTTTGCGCAAAGGAGATCGGAGGTGCCCCCACGTGCTGCAGAAACAGGCGGCGCAGATGACGAGAGCCCAATCCCAATTTGTTCGCGAGGTCGTCAACGGAAGCGGTGTCGAGAATGCCTTCATCGATTAGTCGCAGAGCTCTGCGAACCACGGCTGATGTGCCCAACCACGCGGGCGTACCGGGAGCCGCTTCCGGCCGGCATCGCAGGCAAGGTCGAAACCCTGCTTCTGCCGCCGCAGCTGCCGTTGCGTAATAGCACACATTGCGGCTCTTTGAAGTTCGAGAAGGGCAGATTGGGCGGCAGTAGATTCCAGTCGTCTTCACAGCAATAAAGAACTTACCGTCGAAACGAGGATCTCTGCTGATACGAGCGCGATCAAGCGCACGAACGTCAAGTGTCAAAGTGTCTGCCATGAGGGCGAACATACGACAATTCTTAACACGGAAGTAGCCATTTTCGGACTTGAATTTTTCCATACCTGATTAGCTTATGAGCTATTTATCCAATGCTTGAGGAATAACTCCGCGAAGAGATTGGTTTCTCGGGCTCGCTGCGTCCGAAATCGGCGAGTAAGAGCGTTGGGTCGGAGTTAGGGTTACTCCGCATGAGTTCCCCGTAACTTGGATCGAGTGAAAGCTCACTCAGGTTCCCGACCACCCTGTGCAAGCCCACCGGTCTGTCCTGGACATCACTTCAGAGGAGAACCATATGAACAGAATTACTAAATACGCTGGCGCAGTCTCACTATTTGCCACGCTGATGTTCCCAGTCGGTCCGGAAACGCAAACATACAACGTA
>JBKOYD010000166.1:0-11310 GCA_046725195.1 Acidobacteriota bacterium
AAAGCTTGAGCCCCCCTGGTCCGGATGAGTTGCATCGGCACTTGGTCCAAAGATTCGATCTTTAACGGTATAGAACCCAACATTCAGGAATGATCGGGAATTAGCACGAGTACGCAGGTCGCCGCCAAAGCCAAGGCCGCGGGATGTATACACATCGCTGCGAAAGGTGAAATCGGCCGAGCGTCCCAGCGTGAGATAGTAGGCGTTCGACAAACGAAAGCCCTTTGCGCCGGAGCCGCCAAATGTTGGTGTTAGGAAACCCGACGCACGATCACGAGGTTTGATTGAGACGGAAGCGTAAGGCAAATAAAAGATCGGTATGCTCTTCAATTTCAACTGGGGAGAATAAATACGGACGCGATCGCCGGTCTTTATCGTTGCCTTACTGGCGTGAAAGCTCCATTTAGGAACGTCTTCATCGCAAGCAGTGATCTGAACGTTAATGGCAACAATCGTGTCCAGGCTGATCTTGTCGACTCGATCCGCGGTGAAGTAGACGCGCGTTCCGTCTTGCGTTTGATTCGTGAAACCGGTGGAGTCAACAAAGTAGCCGGTCTTGGTTCTGTAATTCCACTCGCCCCGTGAACCGGTAATTCGCTGTTGCTGAGCCTGATCAAACACGACGCTGCCTTCAGCCACAACTCGGTTCTCAGCTTCGTAAACGGTGACCTTATCTGCCTGCAGTCGATAAGTGCCAATACGTACATCGACATTACCTTCATAAACAACGACTCGCGCATTTTCAGGTCCGGAAGCTGACTGCTTTGCTGCATCGACGTTGATTTGATCACTACCTACGCCCGGCACAGCTCCTTGAGAAGCGGGGCGACGCTGAACGGGTTGGTCAGGATTCAGTGGATTTACGTTTGGAGTGTCGGTCATCGGATTGGTCACTTTCCGATCGACCGGATTAGTTTGCTGCGCGAGGGACGAAGGACATGCGAGGACTATAGTCAAACTCGCCAGGCTCGCCAGCAGCAACCGAGTAAGGGCAGGGAGACCGCTTGAGCAGGAAGCAAAGCGCAAAAGCGAGTGGAGTCCTCCGGGCAAGACAAGCGCGTGCGCCGAAGGTTTCAAACGCCCGCACATTGATTAATAGAGCGATGGGATGCTAGCACGAATGCCGACAGAGCGCGAAAGTTAAGTTTTGTACTTCGTGCTTTGTACTTGGTGCTCGGACTTCCTTACGAGTCAAGAACAAAACTGCAAGTAGAAAATTCAAAGCTCCAAACACCAGTTACAAAGAACAAAGCTCCAAGCACAAAGGACAGAGCCAAGGCTGTCGGCATAATTTCCTACTGGCGATGCTATCATCCGCCCCGTGCCCGAACGCTACGAACTTATGGTTGTCGCCGGCGAACCTTCCGGCGATGCTCATGGCGCCGCGCTGGTGAACGCCTTGCGTACGACGCCCGATGTTGAGCTTGAGTGTTTCGGCGCGACGGGACCATTGATGCGCGCGGCAGGAGTGGAAACGATCGTCAATTCGGATTCGTTGGCGATTATGGGAATAGTAGAAGTAGCTCGTATCTTGCCGAAGTTCCTGCATGCCTTTAGAAATTTGAAAACTGCAGCAACGAAGAGATCGCCGGATGCGGTTGTTCTGGTTGATTGGCCGGAGTTTAATCTCCGGCTGGCAACAGCGCTTCATCGACGTGGTTTGAAAGTCATCTATTACATCAGTCCACAGTTGTGGGCCTGGCGTCCGCGACGTGTAAAAAATATTAAGCGCGATGTTGATCTTCTGCTGTCAATCCTTCCATTCGAACTGGACTGGTACCGAGCGCGTGGGGTGAAGCATGTTGAGTTTGTGGGGCACCCACTTTCCGGCGAGGTGCGGCCAAAGTTCGGGCGCGAGGAGTTCTGCCGGCAATATGGTTTGAATCCAGCTCAACAAATCATCTCTTTTCTTCCCGGCAGTCGGCATAAAGAACTGCAGCGAATCCTTCCGCCAATGCTCGATTCTATGGAACTGATCTCACGGACGCGTCCGGATGTTCAGTTTGTGGTGGTGGTCGCGCCGAGCCGCACGACTGAAGAAACAAGAGAGATTATCTCAGCCAGCAACAATCGGGCTCTGAAGATAGTGCATGGTCAGACACGCGAAGCCTTGTTCGCTTCTGACGCCGCAGCAGTTGCGAGCGGCACGGCAACACTGGAGGCTGCTTTGTTGGAAACTCCTATGGTTATCGTCTACAAGGAATCAACCATCAACTGGCATACACTCGGTAGCTTAATAACCGTGGAACATTATGGTCTCGTGAATCTCGTGGCTGGTGAGCGATTGGTGACAGAACTTATGCAGGAGGAATTGACCGGAGATCGTTTAGCGACCGAGTTGGTTGGGTTACTCGACAAGGACAGGAACGACTCGTTGCGAGCGAAACTGCGCGACGTGGCCCATCGGCTGGGCGAACCTGGCGCTTCAAAACGCGCCGCGGAGAAAGTGTTAGCGACGTTGCGAAAATGAACGATCATTTTTGCAGGAGCAGCGATTTGTAGTCCGTGCGTTGTTCTTTTCGATTAGCAACGTAAAGAGCGCGGTCATTCTGCGTTGAGACAAGAACAGTAACCAGCGGAACGGGAGGAAAGTCATGTATCGAGAATGTCATTTGATGCGTGAGTGTTGAGTCATGGCACTGAGCACAGCGAGTGCGAAGAGCCGCGAGGACTGGAACGTCCTTGGACCGCATCGGAGTTGCAAATCCCAGATCGTTTCCAGCTGTTGCCAAGTAGGCCGGCGCCTTATCATCAGACTCCACAAAACCGCCGCTGGCTGGATCCGTCAAAAGTAATCTTCGACTTAGTTCATATTCCGAAGCCTCGGCTTTGCCCTTTTTATTGTTTGCGAATCGCCGAATCTGCAAGTCGCTGTATATAGGCGACGGTACCACCTTGCCGCTGGTATCTATCAATAAATTCTGAACAACCAGAGCAACCGCCTCTAATTGATCGATAAGCTGATTGTGTTTCAAGGTCTCAACGAACGCCGCCCTGTCTAACGGCATCTGTAGCGGTTTTACAAAGACGCGGGACGCACGCCGATAATTTGCGGCATGGTCGTGCCAACGATTCGGTAGCAATTGAATTTCGATCCAGCCGCCATCAGGCGAAAACAGATTGGGAAGATTGTGCGACTTTATTGCAGCCGAATAGTTGTTTGGCAGCGCTCTAAGCTCCGGTTCTGACAAAGCAAGTTTGCGAACGAACTGTGCTAACAGCGAAAGCAGAACCTGCTCGCTTTTTCCACCACCCCCATAGGTGGCAAACAGCACGTCATAAGCGGCCCAGACATCAGACTGCATCAAGGCGCGTGCAATTGGCGGTCGAGCTTTTGGTTCTTTGAGTGCTTCGCTGAGCGCCTGCTTGAACTCGGAGTAGTGTGGTTCCGTCAAAACGTACCGCGCCTCTGAAATGCCAATGTCTAAAAAAGATGGATAGAGAGGTTCAATCGCGCGATCGCCGATCTCCATTCTTTCAAATCGCCGAGTACTGACCCGCAAACCCGGTACCGACATCGCTTCTGCGCTGACAAAGGGACCAGCCTCGGGAAAGTCGCTTGACATGTCAGTCTTTATGGTGCGGGTAAAGAGCAAACGGAAGATACGATTCCATGAGTCGTTCGGGTCAGCGGCGTAAACCGATTCTGGAGCATTGGATTCAAAAACCTGCCTTATCGGCTCAGTCGATTGAAAGCCAACCCCAACCGATGCCGTCGGCTTCAGAGATACGGCAACAGCTACGGTGAAGACGCAGATCATTGCTAAGCCGCTAACTGTCTTTGTTGTGATGAAAGGTTGGCTCATCCCTTTCGGTTTCCCATTCCCAATTAGTCCGAGGCCCGGGTCGAAGCCACGACGTGAATGAAAAATGTCATGGAGCATTCCCAGGTTAGACGAATGTGACCTGAGAATACTTCCAGGCTGGGCGAAATGTTCTTTCTATTGTTTGAACGTGGAGTGATCCAGGTTCTTGCGACTAATCGGACGTGGGTAAGCGAGAGACTTTTTCCTGCAATTCCGCCACCTGCTTCCGCAGTTCTCTGATCTGCTCGCGCATCTGCGGCAGTCGGCCAATGTGTGCATTCATTCGCTTGTATTCATCAAGCGGCTGAATGGGAATTCCCCACCAAACACCTGGACGGACAATCTTGCCCGGAAGAATTCCCGCTTTAGAACCAATGACGGCGCCTTTCAGGACCCTTGTGTGATCGCCAAAACCAACCTGTCCGCCGATCACGGCGTCGTCTTCGATCACCACACTACCGCTGATGCCGGTTTGCGCGGCAATCACAACACGCTCACCTATGTCGCAGTTGTGTCCGACGTGGACCATGTTGTCGAGTTTAGTGCCTCGGCCTATGCGTGTGCGGCCCAGAGCAGCGCGATCCACACATGTATGCGCTCCAATTTCAACGTCGTCTTCGATGATCACCGTGCCAATCTGTGGAAACTTTTGATAACCAAGGTTGTCCCGCACATATCCAAAACCATCAGCGCCAAGACAGACCCCGGCGTGGAGTATTACGCGATCTGAGATCGAGACCCCGTCATACAGAACAACGTTTGGGTGAAGCACACAGTCATCGCCGACCGTCACGTTCGAGCCAAGCACAACACCAGCCTCGATTCGTGTGAACGCTCCAACGCGCGTTCTATCGCCAATACAAACATGAGGTCCAACGTAAGCGGTAAGCGCGATGTCGGCCGTTTGAGCAACGACGGCTGTCGGATGAATGGTGGGTTCACGACTGATGGGAGGATGAAGTATTGCCCCGATTAATGAGAATGCTAGTTTTGGGTTTGAGACTTCGATGACCGTGCGATTCTGGAATTCTCGGCTGGCGCCCGGGGGAATAATCAAACATGAGGCTTTGCTTTCCGCGGCCGCTGCGAAAAACTTCTCGTTGTCGACATATGCAATATCGTATTCGCCCGCACCATCGAGGTCCGCGATTCTTTCAATCACTACGCCATCGTCACCAACAATTTTTCCTCCCACTTTTGCAGCAAGATCGCTTGCAGAAATTGGTTTCGGGTTATCCATATCAGTTATTGAATACGTCCAAAATACGCCGCGCCTGCGTTACTACTACATTGGTTCCTCGTTTACCGCTCTTGTAAACCCTCGCTTGGACCCGCGAATAAAGTTCACCAGGTGCGAAACGTTGTCGTCGCCAACCTGCTCCAACTCGCTCAATGCGTTGACAAGAGAAGTCCCGGATCTGAATAGCAACCGGTACGCCTGCTTCAAAGCACTTCTCGTCTCTTCGGAGAAGCCCGCGCGGCGCAGCCCGATACTATTCAATCCGCGGACACGCGGTGGATTACCGTCGGTAGTAAAAAACGGTAACACATCCTGCACGATCTTGGATTTGCCGCCAACCATCGCGTACCTACCCATCCGCACAAACTGATGAGCGCCAACGTTGTTTGAAAGAAACACGTGATCTTCGACCGTAATGTGTCCAGCGAGGGCCGCTCCGTTTGCGAAAATGTTATCGTCGCCGACTTCGCAATTGTGAGCAATGTGAACTCCCACCATCAGAAAGTTGCGTGAGCCAACACGAGTAGCCGCTCCCTGTCCGTTGGCGCGGTGAAGCGTACAAAACTCGCGGATGAGATTGTCGTCACCGATTTGCAGGTAACTCTCTTCATGTCGAAACTTCACATCCTGTGGCTCACCGCCCAATACAGCGTGTTCGAACACGCGATTGCGTGACCCCAATCTTGTGAAGCTCTTAATGACCACGTGGGCCCCAATTTGGCAGGCGGGGCCGATTTCAACGTCTCTTTCGATCACCGCGTAAGGTCCGATAGTCACATCGGGGGCGAGCCGGGCCTGCGGGTCAATCACTGCGGTTTGATGAATCTGCATGCGCGCAAGCGATGGTATATCACAAGACCTGAGCAACGGCAGATTGCTTATCGACAACAAACGGTTATCGACAAACTGAAGTTTTAAACGACAGATGCCAAGAAAGGGGCCATTTTATGGGCCTTTTTTCCACTTGCCATTGATGATTAGGCCCACTATCATGACACGGCTCCGGTTTTTCAGGGTTGTCGGGCCATTACCCGGTTATTTAACTGGAACAGCTAGTTTTATTTGACGCCGTAACGCGCCTTAAGTGGCCACGATAGGAGATAGACCTTTGTTTAGTGATCAGTTTCGTAGAGGCGAATCGGAAAAGAGTAAGCTAACAGGGAAAAAAGGCTCGAAACTTATCTCCGGCCTTTCGGATGTTGCCTGGAAGGCGTTTCAATCAGTCAACCAAAGGCTTCCCGAAGGCGAGTCAATCCGTCCAAACTGGGCGCCGGCTCCGCTTCTCAAGTCCTACGAGCGCAGTGCGCCACCGCTGGGTTTTCCACGTGAGACCGACAGTCTTTGTCCAACCTGTGTAAAGGAAGTTCGGAATGCTGTGATCAACGGCTCGGTTTCGCTGGAAACGTTAATGCACGAACATCCAGGTGAAATAAAAGCGCAAATTCTCGAGGACAATGGACAGGTCATCATGCGGAAGGATTGTCCCAAGCATGGGCAATTCGAGGATCTGATGTCGAGCGATCCCGCGTTTCTCTCGCGAATTGAGTCACTTTTCTTTGGTCGCGACTTTCGGGCCGCCGAAGACAAAGACGTACACCGTCATGGAACTTCAAATATCAAGTTCGGACGCGGTGCTGTCTTGACTGTTGACCTCACGAATCGCTGCAACATGATGTGCAATCCGTGCTTCATGGATGCAAATCAGGTTGGCTATGTCCACGAGCCTACATTCGAAGATACAAAGGCTATTCTTGATCGCGCCGTCTCATTCAAGCCAAGACGACAAGTAATCATTCTCTTCTCAGGCGGTGAGCCAACTCTCTCTCCATACTACCTGGAAGCAGTTGCGTACGCGCGAAAGATCGGCTTTTACCGCATACTTGCAGCCACCAACGGAATCCGATTCGCGGAAGACATTGAGTTTTGCAAAGCCGCCAAGGCGGCCGGACAACATGGCGTGTACCTTCAGTTTGATGGCGTCAGCGAAGAAAAGAACAAACATCGCGGCGTTGGCAATCTGTTTGATGTTAAGTTGCGAGCGATTGAGAACCTTGCCAGCGTTGGCATTAAGGTCACTCTTGTGGTGACCATTGTTAACAACATTAACAACGACGGGATTGGTCAAATCGTAGAGTTTGCTGCGAAGAATATCGACAAAGTACAGACCATCGCTTTTCAGCCGGTCTCTTTCACCGGTCGCGACGAAGATATTTCTGACGAGATGCGCAAGCAGTGGCGCTACACGTTGGCCGGAATGACTCATGATCTTAAGGACCAGTTGGCCGGAAACATTCAGCCACTGCGTGACTGGTTCCCACTTTCTTCTTATTCAGCATTCACCAGTGTGATGGACATGCTCCAGGGAGCGGACGCTCCGTGGGGCTGGTCATCATGCAATTGCCATCCAAACTGCGGCATTTTCACGTTGCTGGTCGTTAATAAACAGACGGGCGCTTTCAAGTCACTGTTTGAGTTCTTCGATTACGAACAGTTCATGAAGGACGTTGCGGTCATCACTGATACTGCGCGTGGGCGTAAGCTCTCATATGCTCAGCTGGGAATGGCAATCATGCGGAACTTTAACGCTGAACGCGCTCCAGAAGGTTTTCCGATTTCCCAGATCATCAACTTGTTCAAACCGTCGTCTACGAATTCAAATTCCGACCGAAACGATCGCATGAAGAATCGGGATGCTGACGGCAAGAACGATGTGTGGCGGGTGCTCTGTGTGGAGGGCATGTGGTTTCAAGATCTCTTCAACTACGACTTCCGTCGCACAGAAATGTGTGTGATTCCGTATGGCACTCAGGAAGGTGAGATCTCTTTCTGCGCTTACAACACCGGAGTGGGTTGGCGTCAAATCATCGAAAACATGCATAAGACCGCAAACCTCGCCGAATGGTATGAAGAGCACGGCCGACACAAGGTGTACGCAGCCGGCAAATCAGTTCCGCTTAATACAACTAAACATTCATTGAGTCTGCCAATCATTCAAGCTGTTTTGTCTGAGGACAGTGAAGACCGGCCAGAAGTCGCGAGTCCCTACCTCGTTGAGGAAGAGACCGTTGTGGCTTAGCCTGCTCTCGTCCGAGATCGAATCTGACGTTGGATCCTCCGCTCGATACGATGAGCGCACCTCTCCCTTCGTCCTAACCGAAAGGAACATCATGCGTTTCCCCCATCTGATAGTCACCATTCTGCTTGATTACTATTAACTGGAATGGACTAGGGAATGGATGAGTTGCTCTTCGCCGCTTCTCTACTCTCGCTGTCCGCCGGTCTTTGCACTTCACGCAACTGTCCTACAATGTCTCGCAAGCGCAACGCGAGGTCTTCAATAGTTTGGGCTCTCTTACGAGAGCGCTCACTTAAGTCTTCGCGCAACAAGAGCTGAGCTTGGCCCAGTACCCCTGTCAAAGGGTTGTTGATTTCGTGACGAATACGCGCGACGAGGTCGGCGGTCTCTTCAAGTTTCAAGCGATACTTGGCAAGTTGATCTTCGATGTCATCAGTCTTTGAGCTTGAAATCTGTTTCTCGTCTTCAGTCATCGAGTCTCCGCACGCGTGTTCCCGGAAGGAGTGATTGTAGTTGTTAGGCAAGCGGCTATAGCGCGCACATTGTGCCTTGTGAGTCTAAAGAGTTCAAGTATTATCGCCTTCGGGCAATGGGTGGCCCATCACGTCGCTGACCGCAGTCGGTGTCTTCGTACTCTGGTTGTGGACTTAGGCTGGATTGCTCGGTTGACAACCAGCGCATCGGCTACTTAAATTGACATTCCTCTTGCTGGGAGGTCGTCCAATGGTAGGACTCCAGACTCTGGATCTGGCTATCGGGGTTCGAGTCCCTGCCTCCCAGCCAAATTATTGCACCCGCAACCTTTCAGTCCTTCGCTGCATCCGAGCGGCAACCACCTCTCCCGCTTGCAAAAGCATTCGAGTCTTGCTAAACCTCGTCAACGACATGCCCCCAGGGAGAAGTATCATGAAAAAAACATTTCAACTCTCGCTTGTAATCTCTTTGTTCCTTTCATTGGCAACTCCCTTACTTGCTGACACCATTCGACTGAAAGATGGCAGTGTAATCCGAGGCCAGGTGATCGGGTTCAAAGACCAGCAGTTCACAATACTCATTGGCGGTAACGCAAGAGGCAGGCGTGGGCAGACCACCGTGTACGTAGAAGATGTCGAATCGATCGAATTCGACGCCAATACGGGAAGTTCAACGGCCACCGACGATGCTACTGCTCAGAATGTTCCTGCCCCTCGACCAACAAGTCAGAACAACCAGTCAGAGCCCATCGCGTCAAATCCAAGACCGAATGACACACAACCTGCATCATCCAGCACGCCAACGTTCTTTACGATCAAAGTCGGCGTGAGGGCCGACAACGCGAATAATGGGTGGACGAACAGCGGCCTTGTGGTCAGAAAGGGACAACGCTTGCGCGTCAGCGCGTCAGGCCGGATCTCGCTGGGAAGAGGCCGATTTTCCACTCCCGGCGGTGTTTCAACTATTCAGGATGCCGACAAGTTGATGCGGAACGAAGCGACCGGAGCGCTGATAGCCGTTATTGGGGACGACAATGACGACTTCCTGTTGATAGGGCCGCGACGAGAGTTCATAGCTCAACGTGACGGAGTACTGTTTCTGGGTGTGAACGAAGGCGATTTGGCGGACAATACAGGCACTTACGACATCGTCATTGAAGCAGAAGCGAGCGGCCGTTAGTGGTAAACTTCGATCGACCCCAGCGCATCAGACATTAGAAAGCAACCGAGGGCGGATTTGCAGATTGGAGGGTCCTGCTTCAAAGGTACTGGTACCCTCAACCTTCCTCGATTATTTCCTCGGGAGTCGAAATTATGAAATTTCATCGCTTATACCCACTTTTTAGTTTTGGGCTCGCTCTTATACTGCTGCTGGGAACGACTGCCAACCTCGGATTGTCGCAATCTCGCCGGCAGCCACCAACCACCAACGAAAAGAAGAACAAGCGGCCTGCAGAAACAAAAGACGGTTCGAAAGAGCAGCAGGAACCGCTTCCACCTGACCTTGCACCGACGAAGCCTCAGGATATCGAGAAGCTGACGATCTCGACTCAAGTCGTTAATGTCGACGCGGTGGTCTACCACAAGAAGTCGGGTCAGATCGTAACTGGCCTGAAGAAACCCAACTTTGCAATTTTTGCCGACGGTACACAACAAACGATCACTAACTTCTCAACTCCGGAAGCACCGATCACTGTTGCGATGGTTGTTGAATACAGTAAGTGGTCAGAATTGTTTGGATTGTATGGAAGCCGTGGCTACGAACCAGGGACATACGAGGTGATTCGCCCGACCGCAATGTTTCTTTCGCAGTTCATAAAACCACCCGACGATTATGTCACGGTGGTCGCGTTTGACATCCGTCCCACGCCGCTAACCGATTTCACTAATGACCCGGGACGCATTGGCCAGGTAATCAACCTGCTTTTGAGAAACACACCGGCGTTTCGCGAAACCAATTTGTTTGATGCGTTGAAGTTCGTACTCGTGGGTGGGCGCGGCGATTCAGTGGTGCTCGAGGACTCGAAGAGTGAAAAGTCGGACTATTCAGGTCTCGTCGCCGTACAGGGAAGACGTCGGGCTGTGATTCTTGTTGCGTCTGGCATCGATACATTTAGCAAGATTAACTACGGCGACGCTCGCAAGGTACTCCAGAACTCGGGAGTTCCCGTTTACATCATTGGCACTGCCAACATGTTCAAGAAGCTGTATGGCGATCAGTTACCTGCTACGGACAGCATGCTAGGCATGCCAGGCAGGATGAGTTGGTTGCAGGCCGACAATACCTTGCAAACCTTCGCTAAAGAGACTGGCGGCGCATACTTTCCGGTAACCTTCGAGGGAGAGTTGCCAAAAGTGCTGAGCAGTATTAACGCGTTGCTCCGGAGTCAGTACAGCCTTGGCTTCAATCCGGGCGACGTGCGTGACGGCAAACAGCACAAGCTTCAGGTTCGAGTCGACGTCGACGGCGACGGCACCTACGACGACAAGGAATTCGTGGTTCAGGCGCGCCAGTTTTACAACGCACCAAAACCGACCAGCTCGAAGTAACAGGCGTCAGAGGCAGGGAGCACGAGAAGCGGCCGGAAGACGAATCATTGGTTCATATATCATTTGCCATTTGTCATTTACCATTTGTCGTTGGGCTTTTGGCTTAAGAAAGCAACTGAGCGCCCGTCTTCAATGAAAAATGGCAAATGGCAAATGATATATGAC
>JBKOYD010000066.1:0-8367 GCA_046725195.1 Acidobacteriota bacterium
TACAAAAAAGCCTTTCACCCGACATCCGGCGCGGTAGCCCCTGTTGCAGTCGCCCTACTGTCAAGGTGGGCTGTGAGACTATTGCAACTGATCCGAGCCCCTCCTTGACAGTCGGGCTACTGCACCGGGGGCTACCGCAACGGGCTAATAGTCTTTGGTTAGGACGTATGCGCGACGCGGAACGTTAACGTCTAAAATGGTCTTAGAGCCCAACGGCGCGAATGTGAAGGCGCAACTACAACGAATCGCTCAGCCACGAATTAACACGGATTGCACGGATCAGCGAAGGGATTTGCGCTTATTCTCGAGCGTTATTCAACGTCCCCAACTTTTCAACCTTATCTAATAACCCTGATTTTTGTGACGGGGTGAATCTCCCACGCCGTGGCGCGCCAGTTAGTTGGATTGTGTGAAGCCGTATTCTCCGATTGATCTGCGTGGCCCACATCGAAATATAACCATCCCTCAAATTCACACCAGTGGCCTAACAGCTGCGCCCGTAGAGTCTGCTCAGACCAATCCCATCCTTGTCGCGCGGCCCACTCTCGTAGATTTGGGGTAACCTCAAGAACTACCTGCTCGTTGGGAGGAGCGCCTTGTCGGTTCGCAACAAGTATGTGGATATCGCGACGACAAGGAAGAAAACAATTAGCTGCTTCCGGTTTGGCATTAGCAACGTCAATAACATACGCCTCTATTCTAGCTGCACGATGAGTCGACCAGCGGGAAATATCATCTCCCGGCTTAAGCAATTCGGTAAGAGAGATTTGTGGATCGAAGTCTAACTCTCGCGGCATGACTGTTCGGTTTTTCAACCGGTGAAGAGCTCGAGCATTGGTGGTGAGAGCAAAACCCGCACTCGGGCAGTTTCGTGAGACAACCAACGCAGCCGTTAGCAGAACAGCGATAACAAAAAGGAGCAATAATATTCGAGTCTTGGCAATCACGGACCAATGCTAATGCCCGGTGTGCGCATTCGAAAGCGGCGGTACGGGTTGTGGGGCACAGCGCGTTTATGATCCTCGGCGTTGAAACTCCGGGCTAAACTCACCTGACGCTCCGAAGAGACGCCGAGCACATCACGTGTCGGGGCGCTATGCATAACGCTGGAAGTCAGATAAAATTCTGCCCCACTAACCTCAGAAAAGGAGAATGTCATGTCAGCAACACCATCCCCAAAGCCGAGGAAATCTGTCGACTGTAGAGAGTACCCCAGCGAGAAAGGTTGCACCTTGAAGTTATCCGGCACTGAAGAAGAAGTGCTCGATGCCGCGGTCCAGCATGCTGTTTCCGTACATGGGCATGAGAATACGCCGGAGTTCAGAGAGGAACTGCGGGGAATGCTTAAAGACGAATAGAGGCGAACTACTCTGATCGACGCACGCCGACTTCATCCAAGTGACGAAATAGATCAGCTGGATCGTTGTAGACGCGGTAGGCGCCGGCGCGCTCTAACTCCTCGCGCCCATATCCGCCTGACAATAGACCAACACCCAGCGCTCGTGCGCGGCGTGCGGCGAGTAGATCCCAGATGCTATCGCCCACTACGACCGAATCGCTGATCTTTACCCCAAGTTTGTCGGCCGCCACCAGAAAAAGATCAGGATCGGGTTTAGCGTGCCGAACTTGATCGCGCGTGATGATAGGAACGTTGTCTGTAATACCTAAGAGCCCTAGTGAGAGGCTGGCGCTTTCAAGGCGGCCGCTGGTCGCAATGGCCCAGGGAACGCCGGACTTTGTGAGATAAGACAGTAGATCCGCAGCTCCAGGAAGCGGCCGCACTTGTGATACGTATTTGCTAAACGCCTCAGCGTGCCGCTGCTGCAGCCCCTCTGCCTCATCCGCTGAAACGGTATGACCCGTCTCACGAAGCAAAGCGTTAACGAACAATCCGCCACTCATGCCGATCTGACGATGGATGCGCCACACGGCAAGCTCAATCCCGCCCGCTTCAAGCGCCTCTCGCCACGCCAGCACATGCTGGTAAACGCTATCCACAAGGGTTCCATCCAGGTCGAAGAGGAAAGCAGTCTTCATGGTTAATTAGTTTGCAAGAATCGCGATCAGTGCTGGAACAAGCAACCAGAGGAGTCCCTTCACCAGGAAGAAGAGAAACCCCCAGAAGCCGAGTCGTTTGATCCAGTTAACCGCTTTCATACGACCATCCATAACTTCGTGGTTGATGAACTCTGAAACCTTTAAAAACTCGAGCATGATGAGGGAAGAATACGCTAGGTACGTGGCAGTGCAACAGCGACTTCATACCCTCCGACAGTTTCCGGCGCTGGACCATCGATTCAAAGAGGCTTTAGTTGCGTGGTCGGGATGGGACGGTGTGAGCCTGCCGACAGAATCACCGGCAAGAGTTCCTCAGCTAGTTTTTCCGTGTGATAATGACAAAAAACTGTGCATGTCCGTAATGGGACATCCGAAGTTCCAAACACATGGAGTCGGCGTTCCCTTCAATGATTCTCTTGCTCGGTCTACCTCAGTTATTTCACCCGCCTTTTAGCGGGGGCTCGGATGAGTCTTCAAAAGTAAGAATATTTAATAAATTGGCCCAGGCCTGGGTTTAGATAGCAATTAGCAATGAAGTCTGAACACTGGCAACAACTCGACAAGCTGTTCCATTCGGCCCTTAAGCGCGAACCAGCTGAACGTAAGGTGTTTCTTGACCAAGCTTGCGCCGGTGACGAATCGCTTCGCAAGCAGGTCGAGGCTTTGCTTGCGGTTCATGACAAGTCAGGGAGCTCCATCGAAAGCCCGGCCCTGGAGGTGGAAGCGCAATCACTGGCAGACGATCAAATTGAGCCGGCCGTTGGCGGGATCTTCGGTCACTATAAGTTTCTCTCTTTACTTGGGGCCGGCGGGATGGGCGAGGTTTACCTGGCGTATGACAGTCGTCTGGGAAGAAGAGTCGCGCTCAAACTTTTGCCCGCCAGTTTTACAGCGGACACAGATCGAGTGCGTCGATTCCAACAAGAAGCACGAGCTGCGTCAGGGCTCAACCATCCAAATATCATCACGATCTACGAGATTGGGTGTGTCGATGACAGACACTTCATCGCCATGGAATTCATTGATGGCAAAACAGTAAGACAACGCCTGGTAGAAACCAAATACACTGCCGACGCAGATGGAGTCGCAGGGACAGCACTCAAACTCGGTGAAGTGCTGAATATCACGAGCCAGGTTGCCGCTGCGCTTGATGCTGCTCACGAGGTTGGTCTCGTTCATCGCGACATCAAGCCAGAGAACATCATGGTGCGACAGCGCGACGGTTACACCAAAGTACTGGACTTTGGTCTTGCTAAATTGACCCAGGGCGAGGCGAACAGCGTAGACCCTGAAGCGCCGACCAAAGCCCAAGTGCAAACAAGTGCGGGTTCGGTGATGGGCACTGCAAGTTACATGTCACCAGAGCAAGCACGTGGTGAAAGAGTTGATGCCAGGACCGACCTCTGGAGTCTTGGCGTCGTGCTCTACGAGCTGCTCACTGGGGAAACACCATTCCGGGGCTCGACATCGCAAGACACTCTCGCTTCGATATTGAGGGACGAGCCTCGGTCGATTCCAACCGAAGTGCCTGACCGGCTGAAGTGGATAGTTGAGAAAGCGCTGCGCAAGGATAGCGAAGAGCGATACCAGACGGCCAAGGAAATGCTCTCGGATCTGCGTCATCTGCAAAAACATGAAAATGAGGTTAGTTGGAGAGTTGAGCCTTCCGTAACGTCCGATTTGAGTAGCAGCCCTCAAACTCGTGAAAGTGCCACCGAACAGGTGACCCTCGCAAACGAGGCGGCACCCACT
The DNA here is from genome assembly GCA_046725195.1 of Acidobacteriota bacterium. Taxonomy (GTDB): domain Bacteria; phylum Acidobacteriota; class Blastocatellia; order Pyrinomonadales; family Pyrinomonadaceae; genus PSRF01. The sequence goes on from JBKOYD010000066.1 coordinate 3,811, forward strand.
ACCTCAAGCGCCGCTCATGTCTTCAGCAAGGTCAAGCGTCATCGCAGCGTCACCATAATTGTCTTGGCCGCTGTTGTCTTTGTCGTAGCGGGCATCGCCCTTGGCTTGTACAAATTCATCGGTCGCGAAAACCAAACTGGGCAAAACCAGACAAGCGCAGCTGTGCCTTTCCAGACGATGAAGATGGCGAGACTTTCCAGCAGCGGTAAGGTCACAGAAGCGGCCATCTCTCCCGATGGTAAGTATGTGGTTCATGTCGTTGATGACGGTGAACAGCAGAGCCTCAGGATGAGACAGGTTTCAACTTCCAGCGACGTTCAGATTAATCCACCCGCCAATGTCAGGTACCTGGGGCTGACCTTCTCGCCAAATGGCGATTACCTGTATTACAACGCCTGGGACAAGAAAACCCCCTTTTCGCTTTTTCAAATGCCGGTGTTGGGAGGGGCGTCACGGAGGCTCGTTGTTGATATTGACAGCGTCGTAACCTTTTCACCAGACGGCAAGCAGCTCGCCTTTGTGCGCGGATTGCCTCCCCAAAACTTAGTCTCACTGTGTGTGGCGAACGTCGATGGTACTGCTGAGCGGAAACTCGCTTCGCGCAAGATCCCATCAAGCCCTAGTTTAGGTGAGGCGGCGTGGTCGCCCGATGGCAAGGTCATTGCTTGGCCCAGCGGAGACGCAAGCGGTTCTTTCATGACTATGGTTGAAGTGAGTCTCACGGACGGGTCAGAAAAACCCATTAGCTCACAGCGATGGGCGTCGATCGGGCGTCTGACTTGGCTGCGGGATGGGAGTGGACTCGTATTCACTGCAAGAGAGCGCCTCGCAAGTCCATCTCAGATCTGGTATCTCTCGTATCCTGGCGGTGAGGTGCACAGAATCACTAACGATTTGAACGATTATCTCGGCGTGAGTTTGACAAAAGACTCTACTGCTCTGGTCACTGTTGAGACCGAGCAGGTTTCGAATATTTGGATTGCACCGAATGACAATGCTCACCGCGCGCGTCAGATTACAAACACTAAGTTTGATGGCGCAGAAGGAATTTCGTGGACGCCCGACGGTAAGATCATCTACGCCTCACGCGCGAGCGGCAATCTGGATCTGTGGATTGTTAACGCTAATGGAACGGGACAAAAACAACTCACAGCGGATGCTGGCAACAACAGTCGCCCATCCGTTTCATTTGACGGCCGTTATGTTGTTTTTGTGTCTGACCGAACCGGCACAAATCATATTTGGCGGGCCGATATAGATGGCGGTAATGCCAGGCAATTAACTAAGAGTAACGGGGAATCGAATGCCCAATGCTCGCCCGTCGACCCATGGGTGGTTTATCAGCCCTGGTCCGACAAGTCTGGACTCTGGAAGGTATCGATTGATGGCGACGAAGACGTGGCGTTAATCAATAAGTCTTCCGCAGGGATAGCTATTTCTCCCGATGGTAAGTGGATTGCGTCCGCTTACTTTGAACCAACTACCATTAAAACTGCGATCTACCCAATTGAGGGAGGCGAAGCACACAAGATCCTGGACATTTTCAGCTTCAATGTTCGCTGGACTCCCGACGGGCGCGCGCTGGCCTACGTTGATCAGAATTACCCCGCAAACATAAGTAGTCAGACAGTGGACGGGAGGGCGGCAAAACGACTGACTGACTTTACTTCTGATCGCATCTTCCGATTTGCCTGGTCACACGACGGCAAACAACTCGCACTCGCGCGTGGCACACTGACTAATGATGTAGTTTTAATCAGGAACTTCAGAGAACCAGAGCAAGCCAGGTAGTCAACAGCAGTATGATCAAAACACGAAGCTTTTCCTGACTTTATGCACTCACCTGTGCAACCCGATCCGATAACTTAAAATGGAGTCATGAATTCCGTCATTCATTCTTTACCAACCGACACTACTTTGCCACCTGAGATTCGCGACGCTTCGGCCTGGTACGGTTCGGATCTCGAGGGAAGCACCGATTGGATAGAGCAGCTTTCCGAAGCTGAGATTGCCGAACTGGAGAGTGCGGCCCATGTATTGGAAAAATCATCCATCGACCTTGCGTCGATCACTATTAATGACGTACCACTTCCCACTCTCCGTCCGCGACTGCAACGGTTACTGCAAGAGGTGCTCAATGGTCGCGGGTTTGTTTTGATAAAGGCCTTGCCGGTCGAGCGTTGGACCAGGCGCGAAGCGGCAATTGCGTTTCTCGTGATTGGGGTTCACCTGGGCCACCTGCGGATGCAAAACGCCGACGGACACTTGCTCGGGCATGTAAAGGACCTGGGACGCTCCAGCAATGATCCACATGCACGAATTTACCAGACGCGTGAACGTCAAACCCATCACACCGACTCCTGTGACGTCGTAGGTCTGTTGTGTCTGAGAGCAGCCAAATCGGGCGGCTTGTCAAATTTGGTATCCTCCACCACGATCTTCAACGAGATGCGCCGCCGCAGGCCTGACCTTCTCAGAGTTTTACTCGCTCCGATTGAAACGGATCGACGTGGTGAAGTTCCCGAAGGCAGCAAACCTTATTTCGCCATTCCGGTCTTCAACTGGCACGAAGGCCTGCTTTCTGCGATTTACCAGAGACAGTACATCGAATCGGCCCGACGCTTTCCCGGTGTCGCACCACTCACGCCACTTCAGATCCAGGCACTCGACCTCCTGGACGACCTGGCGAACGACCCGAAGCTGAACTTGATGATGGAGCTTCAGCCCGGCGATATTCAGTTCGTGCATAATCACACCATCCTGCACGATCGCACCGCTTTCGAGGATTTCCCCGAGCCTGAGCGCAAGCGCCACCTACTACGTCTGTGGTTGGCACCGCCCAGCGCGCGTAGTCTGCCTGAAGTTTTCGCGGAACGGTATGGTTCGGTTACGTCGGGTGATCGAGGAGGTGCCGCGGTAGAAGGATCGAGGCCCGTTATACAGTTTGAGTGATGAAGAAATTGTCTCCGTTAACTCATCGGGAAGCGGGAAGCAAATTCAGCGAAGTAATCCTCGTCGGAGCTGTGGCGGCCCATCGCAATCCAGTCCTCATCAGTCATACGTGCCCGACCGCTAACTAGCACTTCCGCGTCTGGAGTGACGCGGTAGCGGAATCGTCGCTCGGGGTCATTTATTGCTGACTCAATCGCTTCAGCAACAACCCGTGGGTCACTACCTGTTACTTGCCCTTGCGCGAATAACGCGTAAGTATGACGTTCCGAGTCGTAGTATGGTGATCCATCATCGAGCTGGAAACTCTCCAGACCGCGCTGCAAGATCGGCGTCACCACAAAGCCCGGTTCTATCACCACAATGCGAATACCGAAGGGATGAACTTCACTCGCCAGCGACTCACTGGCAGCTTCAAGTGCAGACTTGGTTGCTGCGTAGACACTGAGGCAGGGAAGCGCAACACGCCCCGCAGCCGAACTAATATTGACGATAGTGCCGCTTAGTTGTTTACGCATTGCGGGCAGAACGGCGCGAGTGACACGCAATGCGCCAAAGAAGTTGGTCTCAAACATCTGGCGGACCATGGCAACATCGCTGCGCTCGATCGCACCCAGCGAAGCAATGCCGGCATTATTTATGCAGACGTCGAGGCGACCTTCACGTTGAAGTACGTTGGCAACTGCTGCTTGAACTGACTCCTCATGATCGACATCCAGAGTTATTAATTCGAGGGACAATCCTCTGGCGGCGGCCCCGTCGACTAATGGGTGACGCTGATCCAGACTCTGCATACTCGCGTAGACCCTGTGACCGCGGCTCGCGAGATGAAGGGCCGTCGCCATACCGATACCACTGCTCGTTCCGGTTATTAAAGTAATCGACATTGGGTTTGTACCTCGCTGGAAAAGTATGTGGACCAGATTACAATTGAGATACTCGTCCCTAATTAGGGATCGTGCTCGGAATCACTAATCCCAAAATGAAACATACACCTAAGGCAAGAAACGCTCATATTACGTTAATCGGTTGAGTGGGTCACCCTGATAGGCGGCTAAAAAGTTCGACACTACACATGCATCGCACACACAAAAAAGCCCGCGAGAACTAAATGCTCTCACGGGCTTTCCTTAATAATCCCGGCGACTTCCTACTCTCCCACGCAGTTTCCCGCGCAGTACCATCGGCTCCAACAGGCTTAACTTCCGTGTTCGGGATGGGAACGGGTGTGACCCTGTCGACAAAATCACCGGAAAAGTGGTGTTGGTCTTTGGTCTTGGGGCTTTGGTCTTTGTTCGTCTCCGAGGTCAAATCAACTTCAAGAGAGTTCAAAGACCGAAGGCCTAAGACCAAAGACCAAAAATCGAATAGTGACGAAGGCAAGTTCGTCTGCGCAAGCGCAGCGTTTGTTGCTTGAGTAAATTTTATGGTCAAGCCAAGGGACTGATTAGTAGTGGTCAACTGAGTACATTACTGCACTTACATATCCACCCTATCAACCTCGTGGTCTACGAGGAGTCTCACTGGCAGGAATAATCTTGGGTCTGGCTTCACGCTTAGATGCATTCAGCGTTTATCCATGCTCCACTTAGCTACCGAGCGCTACGG
>JBKOYD010000013.1:0-38386 GCA_046725195.1 Acidobacteriota bacterium
TGGCACTCCTGAAGAACAAAGTCGTGCGCGCAGGTGAAGTCATCGCCGAACTGGAATCCCGAGATCTCCAGGCTCAACGCGCGGAAGCAATCGCCGCATTTAATGAGGCACGCGCAAATGAGCGCAGCCTTGTTACAGGAACCATTCCCAAGACAAACGCCGAAGATCAGAAAGCGCTGCTCGACGCTCGTGCCAAAGTCAACAATGCTCGAGCCACATACGAACGCCGTCGCGTGCTCTTTGAGAGGGGTGGAATCTCAAGGAAAGATCTGGAAGCCTCGCAACTGGATTTGACGACGGCTGAGGATGAATTGCGATTGCAGGAGCAGACCGTCTCACTGCGTGGACGCTCGCTGAATCCAAATGACCGCGCACTCGCCGCAGCGCGAACGGCGCAAGCACAACAACACCTCGCCACTCTCGACGCTCAGCTTAGTTATGCGACCATTCGTTCACCAATCACAGGCATCGTTACCGAACAATTTCAATATGAAGGTGAATTCGCGTCCGCTGGCGGAAAGCTTGTGACGATAGCGGATACAAGCACGGTGATTGTGAAAGTACCTTTTGCTGACACCGTCACGGCGCAACTGAAAGCCGGCGATGCCGCAAAAGTTCTGCCTACTGACACTTCCGCGGAAGAAATGAGTGGACAGATAACTCTGCTCAGCCGTTCAAGTGATTCAACGAATCGCACGGTGGAAGTTTGGGTAACGCTCGGCAACAGTGCCGGAAAACTGAGAGCGAACGGTGCTGCTCAAGTCACGGTTTTTGCGAACTCCAAAAGCGACGCCGTTGTCGTGCCCTCGTCGGCAGTAACACTTGAGGCAAGTAATGCCGATGAAGGAACAGTAATGGTCGTCGATGCGCAGAACGTGGCCCATGAAACGAAGGTAAAGATCGGTATTCGCACACCCGACAAGATAGAGATCGTTGAAGGACTGCAAGGCGGCGAGACTATTGTGATCGAAGGCAATTACGCATTGCCCGACGGAACGAAGGTGGAAACCAAAGCTGACGAAGAAAAGAACGATGAAGAGAAATGAGTGCGTAAAAAAATCATTTTCCATATGACATTTGAAATTTTTCATTTGTCATTGAAAAAGGGCTTCGCTGTTTGGCCTTCTGTTGATTACGGTTCAAAGGCCAAAGACCTAAAGCCAGACCTAAAGCCAAAGGCCTCACAATGACTCTTGCTCGCATAGTTTCACATCAATCTCGCGCTATCATCGTAATCGTAGCGCTTCTATGTGCTGCGGGTCTCTACGCAGCGTGGCAGCTTCCCATCGCAGTTTTCCCGCAAACGGATTTTCCGCGAATTGTGATCATCGTCGATAACGGCGAAGCGCCGGCTTCCCAAACCCTTGTCTCAGTTACGCGCCCAATTGAGGAGGCCATGAATGGAATTCCGGGGATCGCGCGAATTAAGTCAAAGACGGCTCGTGGCTCAGCTGAAATCAATCTCTATTTTGATTGGAGCGGCGACATTCTTCAGGAACTGCAACTCGTTCAGGCACGAATGTCACAACTGTTGTCCACATTACCGCCGACGGCCGAGATTCGAAACATAGAACGTCTCACGTTTGCTGTATTTCCAGTGACCGGATACAGCCTGACTTCTGACAAACGAGACGAAGCCACGCTAAGAGATCTGGCAACCTACATTGTGCGGCCACAGCTTGCACGTCTGCCTGGCGTGGCGATCGTTGGAGTCGCCGGCGGCAAAGCACGTGAGTTCCATGTCACGATCGATCCTGACCGTCTGACCGCACACCACGTTTCAGCTCAACAAGTGGTGGAGGCTATCCGCAACTCGAACATTATTGTCTCACCGGGTTTGATTGAAGAGAACCATCAGCTTGAACTGGCATTGATCAGCGGTCAGGCAAAGCGACCCGACGAACTCAACAATATCGTCGTAGCTACCGTGAACAATGCTCCGGTAATGGTCGCTGACGTCGCTACAGTTGCAGTTGGTGTCGAACCGCAATACACAATCGTTACCGCCGATGGACACCCCGCCGCGCTTGTCAATATTAATCGCCAGCCCGATGCCAACACTGTGAAGGTTGTCGATGAAGTGAAAGCCGCATTGACCGGGATGCGCGGACAAATTCCTAACGATGTTCGGGTCGCGGCCTACTATGACCAGTCCCTGCTCGTTCGCGAGTCGATTAATTCCGTTCGCGACTCAATCATCATCGGTTTGTTACTTTCAGTTGTGATTCTCTACGCCTTTCTGCGCAACTGGGGGACAACCTTCGTTGCGATTCTGGTGATTCCTGTCACGGTTCTGGTCACCTTCCTCGCGATGTGGCTGGCTCGGCTCAGTTTTGATCTCATGACGCTTGGCGGAGTTGCGGCAGCTATTGGTCTGGTAATCGATGACGCAATCGTTGTTGTCGAAAACATTTACACGCACATGTCGCGCGGCCAGTCGCGCCGTGAGGCCGTACAGAGTGCCGTTTCAGAGATCACGGTTCCAATCATTGGGTCGACGATCACACCTGTGGTGGTATTTCTTCCTTTGACGTTGCTCACAGGCGTGACCGGCGTCTTTTTTCGTTCTTTGGCCCTTACGATGTCAGTTGCATTGCTAACGTCGCTGGTGCTCGCACTCGCCTTCACACCGATCCTTGCGGAGCGATTCGTCCGAGCCAAAGTAGTGAGTGATCACGATGAAGAAAGCAATGAAGAAGAAACTCACGGCAGATTTCTCGGAGCAATCATTCGCCGTTACGAATCGGTGTTGAGTTTTGCGCTCGACTCTCGATGGGTCGTGCTTGTCGCCATTGCGGTTGTTCTCGCAGGTTCGTATCTACTCTATAGATCGCTCGGCTCGGAGTTCCTACCGGAATTCGACGAGAGTGCATTTGTGCTTGATTATCTTGCGCCTTCCGGATCGTCTCTGGCGGAAACTGACCGCATGCTTCAACACGTGGAGGAGATGCTGCTGAAGACACCGGAGATTGAAAGTTATTCGCGCCGAACGGGTCTGGAGATGGGCTTGTTCGTAACTGAACCGAACACCGGTGATTTCGCGGTAAAGCTGAAGCCGGGGCATAAGCGCAATACAGAAGAGGTCATCGCGGAACTCCGGGAAAAAATAGCCGAAGCAGAGCCCGTGTTGGAGATCGAGTTTGTAGGTATCCTGCCTGATGTCATCGGAGACCTTCAAGGAAATCCCGAACCGATCGAGGTCAAGCTTTTCAGTGAGGATGCTGCAGCTTTACAGGCAAAGGCTGATGAAGTGGAGGCCGCAATTAAGAAGGTTCCCGGCGTTGTCGATACCCGCAACGGCGTGGTGATTAGTGGACCCGCCGTAACCTTTAGGGTTGATCCTTTACGAACCTCGCAGTTTGGGGTGACGACTGCCGACGTCGCCGCAACCATCACGGATGCGATGTCCGGTGACGCAGCATCTTCAATTTTGCAACAGGACCGCCTGATTAAAGTGAGGGTGATTTTTCCGGCCGATGTGCGTACCTCGCTTGAGAAGTTGAGTGCTTTGCAAGTTCGCTCGTCTTCCGGCCCGCAGTTCCGCCTGGATCAAGTTGCCGCTGTTGAGTATGACAAGGGCCAAGCCGAGATCGAGCGTGAAAACTTGCGCCAGATGGTCGCAGTAACCGGACGCCTTGAAGGAACGGACCTCGGAACGGCGATCCGACAGATTCAGAATCGACTGCTTAAGGACGTTAAGCTGCCGCCTGGAATGACTATCGAGTACGGCGGGCTATTTCAGGAGCAACAACGGAGCTTTCGAGAACTTGCCATGTCTTTAATCCTGGCCGTGCTGCTCGTCTTCATAACACTTCTGATTGAATTTCATTCCTATGCTCATCCGATTGCTATCGTTACGGGCGCCGTGTTGGCGCTAAGCGGCGTATTACTCGCACTGTTCATTACCGGGTCTACATTAAATGTCGTTTCGCTGATGGGAATGATCATGATCGTAGGGATTGTGGCCAAGAACGGAATTCTCATGCTTGATGCCGTCGAAGATCACCTGGCGGCGGGTGATACTTTGCGACAAGCGCTCCTTCGATCCGGACGTCGAAGGTTTCGTCCTGTGCTGATGACATCGCTAGCCGCGATGCTCGGCATGCTGCCTTTAGCTTTAGCGTTAGGCGCTGGTTCAGAATTGTTACAACCTCTGGCGATTGCAGTGATCGGTGGATTGACCGTGGCGCTGGGGCTATCTCTAATCGTGACGCCAACGGTGTACGCGATCTTGCGAAAGTGACATCCTATTATCAATCGAAACCACTTCTCTATAGAGAGGAATACTATGAGACCCTTTACAGTGATGAGTGTGATAATCGCGTTGTCGATTGCACTGATGCAACTGCAAGCGGCTACGGCCTACAAACTCGAGACTCGCTATCCGGTCCCAGGAAACGGCGGATTTGACTACGTAACCATCGATAGCGCCGCTCGACATCTCTACCTGTCGCACGGTACTCAGGTCGACGTTATTGATGCTGACAATGGCAAGTTGATCGGCACGATCTCAGACACGCCCGGCGTACACGGGATCGCCCTCGCGCCAGAGTTCAAACACGGATTCACAAGCAACGGCCGCGAGAATAAGGTTTCAATGTTCGATCCAACGACGTTGCAACTCATCAACAAAATCGATGTTGGTAGGGGCCCGGATGGCATCTATTACGATCCCGAAACCAAACGTATCTTCACCAACAATCACGGCTCACATGACATTACTGCGATCGATGCTAAAAGCGGGCAGGTCCTGGGAACAGTCAAGGTTGAGGGCGATGGCGAACAAGCGGTCATCGCCGATGGTCTGATCTATGTCAACAGCGAGGATACTAACGAGGTCGTTGCGTTTGATCCGAAGTCGTTGGAAGTCAAAAGGCGTTTCCCAATTGGAGTAGCAAAAACTCCAACCGGGTTGGCCTATGACGCAAAGACAAAACGATTGTTCATCGCATGTCGCAACGAGCCGAAGATGGTTGTGATGGACGCCGTCGCAGGAAGAGTGATTGCCAGCTTTCCAATAGGGAGAGGCGTTGATTACGCCGCCTTTGATCCTCGGGACAAGTTAATCTTCTTTTCCTGTGGCGAAGGAGTCTTAAATATTTTTCGCGAGAAGTCAGCCGACGTTTACGAAGACGCAGGCGTGGTTAAAACCCAACCGAGTGCGAAGACAATGGCGTTCGATCCAAAAACTAGAAAAATATTTCTAACCGCCGCGGAGTATGTTGAAACGCCGGCAACAACACCCAATGGCAGGCCGCAACGAAGCGTAAAACCGGGATCGTTTGTAGTGCTGGTCGTCAGTAGTTCCTAACTCTCGTCACCTGGCTATTGGGCTATGTTTGATTCCGTTCGCACAAGACTCACGCTTTGGTACACGGGTGTGCTTGCGCTGTCATTAATCGTGTTTGCCTTCCTCGTGTACTACGCAACCGCCAATATCTTCCGCGAGCGACAGGATGAATCTTTGCGCTCAACCGCACAGACTGTCTCCAGCGCCTATATGGAAGAGTTAGCGGAAGAGCACTCCGTCACCAAAGCCAACGAAGTAGTGCTGACTGATTTGGTCTTTCCCGATCGTTATGTTGAGGTTACTGACAGTAGTGGGCGAGCCCTCGCCTGGTCCCGCAATCTCTCAGTTGGCTCGTTCGCAATTCCAGCGCAAACGCTAAGTTACGCGCGTCGAAGTGGCGTCGGCTTTACGATAGTCAATAGGCTACGAGTTGCGGTTGTGCCGCTCTCCTCAAATCAAGAACTCGGATTCGCCGTGGTAGCCGAACCGCTGAGCGTGATGGAAGAGGGACTGCGGCGTTTACGTCTGGCTTTTTTTGCCGGAGTTCCATTGATCCTGCTACTGGCATCAGCGGGCGGTTACTTTCTGGCGTGTAAGAGTCTTTCGCCGATCGCGTCAATGAACCAGCAGACACAACGCATAACGGCCGAACGTCTATCGTCCCGTCTCGAGGTAACCAACTCGCGCGATGAACTCGGAGGACTCGCGACAACGATTAACGATTTGCTGACTCGACTTGAGTCTTCGTTCAAAGAGCAGCAGCGGTTTATCGCAGATTCCTCTCATGAACTTCGCACGCCACTCGCTGTACTACGGGGTGAAACTGAGGTCGCACTGGAAAAAACACGGACGATTGATGAATACAAAACCTCATTGGCCGTGATCAAAGACGAAGCCGAACGACTTTCCCGCATAGTTGAGGATCTCTTCATTCTGGCGCGCCAACCAATAGATGCGCCTACCACCTTGAATAAAGAGCTGGTTTCTCTAAATCAAGTCGTCACCGATTGCGTGCGTGCGGCGCAAGTGCTCGCGGCCCACAAGAACTTGCAATTGAAGCTGTATTCTCACCCTCGATTATTCAATCTGAGTGGCGATGACGAATTGCTCAAGCGAATGCTTTTGAACTTGCTCGATAACGCCGTGAAATACACGCCTGAGGGTGGGGAGATTTCGGTTGAGTTATCCGCCCAAAATGGGAGTGCCCAGATCGTTGTCCGGGATAATGGTATCGGCATTCCGGATAAGGATCAGACCCGAATCTTCGATCGTTTCTACCGTGTAGACAAAGGTCGTTCACGAGACTCCGGCGGGGCGGGATTGGGACTTTCAATCGTCCGGTGGATTGTCGAAGCACACGGAGGCAGGATCTACACCGAAAGCACGCCCGGTCGGGGTAGCGCATTCACAGTTGTATTGCCATTGAAGGATTGAGCGCAAACCAGAAGAATGGCCAGAAATAGGCCAAGTTGGGCGGAGGTCAAGCATTACAAACACCTCACAGAAATAGGACAGTTGGGAAGGGGGCAAGCGGAAGCTAAAACACCTCGCGCTACTGGCACTGAGCGCGCCCCCGCTGGTCCGGTTCAAGCCTCTTGCATCTCCTCAAAATCGGAACAGCTATGAGCTTGGATCCCTCGTAGCTTTAACTTGTCTGATGTGCATCGGCGGGGGCTCAGTGACTCTTTGGTGAGATCCTTTTGATTGCCGCTTGCCCCCTTCCCAACTGTCCTATTTCTGTGAGGTGCTTTTAATGCTTGATCTCTTCCCAGCTTGTCCTATTCCTGTGAGTGATCAGGAATAACTCTCTACTGGATATTAACATCTATTTTGCACTCAATAGGGTGAATCAAACATCGCTATGTTCATTTGCGCCACGCCCAACAATCTTAAACTTTCTGACCCTTGGCCCTCTTTTTTTACGCGTAATCACTTAAGGCGGATTCATCCGCTGAGACAGTTGCTTGGAACTCGAGGAGGTGTTCCATAAATGATCGACAGACATACCTATGAGTCTGCTTTCGCAGCGGCAGATTTTGTGCATTGGCGCATTGAAGACATCATCGGTGGCGAGAAACGCCTCGACTTTGAAAAACCGTTTATGCCAGAGTCGTTAGCCGGCGTCGGCTCACTGGCTTTTTTAAATAATGAAGAAAAACGAAAGCTAAACCAGATCAGGGGCAACGCTTATCTATGTATCTTCGGGCTGGTCGAGGAATTCATCTTACCTTTCGTACTCGACCACGCCCGTCCACAGCTTTCCGGCGACGATTACCGTGTCCGGGCACTACTTCAATTTGCCGGCGAGGAAGCGAAACACATTCAGCTGTTCAAACGGTTCCGTCAGGAGTTTGAAGAAGGCTTCGGCTCAGAGTGTGCCGTAATTGGCCCACCAGAAGCTATCGCGAAAGAGATACTGGCGCACGATCCATTGGGAGTGGCAATAACCACTCTTCACATTGAGTGGATGGTGCAAAGTCATTACGTCGACAGCATTAAGGATGATCAGAAACTGGATCCGCAGTTCAGAAGTCTCCTAAAACACCATTGGATCGAAGAAGTTGGGCACGCAAAGCTCGACACTTTAATGGTTGACTCGTTGGCTGCAGGTCGTAGCGAAGAAGGAATCCTTCAAGGCGTTGAAGAATATCTCAAGATCGGTGGTTTCATCGATGGAGGACTAACGCAGCAGGTTGAGTTTGATTTGCAGAGCTTCGAACGAGCCACGGGTCGTTATTTGAACGAGAGCGAAACGAAGGAGTTTCGCAGAGCGCAGCAGAGAGCGAATCGTTGGACCTATCTTGGCAGTGGCATGACTCATGAAAAAGTACTCGAAACGCTTGAGTCACTAACGCCGAAGGCACGTCAACGAGTCGAAGGCATTTCACCTGCTTTCTGTTAGCAGTAGCGGATTGTCTCGCACAAGTGAAGCGGCCACCGTCTGGTGGAGACTGCATAACGCAGCCTCATGAATCAGGCGGGGCCGCTTTCCTGATGCTATGCGTAACCTCAGCCTGCCTTTGTTGCGCGAACGTGCAACGTCAGCACGACTTCGTCACGGATCAGATTGTTCGCTGGACCTGTATAGTTGATTCCGAAATCCTTGCGATTGATGGCAAAGCTACTTTCGACCGTCACTGCATCTGGAGTTACCGCAATCGTCGCAGGAAAAGTAACAGACTTAGTTACGCCATGAAGGGTGAGATTTCCGGTCACCGTGTGCGTTGCGCCTTTCTCACCGCCAGGCTTAACTTCGGTCGAAAGAAATGTAGCCTTAGGATATTTCGCAACGTCAAAAAAGTCGGCAGTCTTCAAGTGCTTGGTCAAATCTGGCGTGTCTGTTGTGATCGAATCCGTGTCGATGTTGAGAATCACATGCCCTTTTTCAGGTTGACCGGCGACGTCGACCTCTCCAGAAAAAGCTCCGAACGAACCATTATGGCTGCCAGTAACTTTGGAGCCGACAAATTCAATCTTCGAATTCTGCGGCGTGATGAGAAACCGCTGTCCTTTTGCGCCATCAGCAGAAACGTTTGCAGCCTCACGCGTTATCGCTTTCGTTTTGTCCGCCGCAGGGTTTGTGCAAGCCGCAACCAATAAAGTTCCCAGTAGAATAGTCAAAACCAAACCAAAGCGAATCATGCAGTTACCTCCTGATTTATGTTTTGCTGCCAAAAACTAAACAGTTGCACACATTCCGCGCGTGCCGGCAATTGAACGTGGGGTTGTTGAGGGGCTCGCGACAGAAGTTATCACGCGCCAGCTAAGCGAACAAATGGCCCACCGTAAGGCCTCGATTAATCTCGACAGGTTTGGTCCAGCAAAGTGGGAGTACTTACGTTTGCGCCGGCAGGTCTTAGTTTCGCTTTGTAAATATGCCAGCCATCATCGGCGCCATCTGATGATCGCACGTTGGACCTACGCAGTACGTAACATCCTGCAAAGATGCGTTCGGTTCCATTGCGATGACGCGCGACGAGGATCGTCGGAATTTCGGCATATAAGCTTCCCGCAGCTCCGTCAATTCTCGATGGCGGCTCTACAAGCAAACGAACACGCTCAGTATCTGCAAATCCCCGCGTAAACTGTTCCAAACTATCAGTGGGGGTTTCCCAGAAACGAAAAGCTCGCCCATACTCCTTCATGTTGATTGCATTGTAGTAGGAAGTAAGAAGCGATACTGGAGAACTGCGATCATCACTCGTCTCAGATTCGGGAGCTGCAGCTCTTGTGTTTACGAAGTTGAGAACGCTTCGTCCAGCGTCGTAGTAGATGGTTAGTCCGTTTTCGGCGAGTCTGAACCTATTCGCCGACTCCAGGGCAGCAACATATCGCTGCTCCTGTTGGTTTGCCCGCTGGTCCAAACAAGCGCGGCGCGTACTGATCATGCGACCGAATGAGAGCGTGTCACCGCGGACGCCATACGTGCAGCTATATGAGTTGCATCCGGTCGAGCCGCTTGCTCGCTCATCTTCCCCAAATTTCAGCGTAACTGTAGTTCCTTCAATGACGCTCAGTTCTGCGCCTGACCGACCGAAGGAAACGAGTCGCCACTCACTGCCAGCCAAAACTTTCTCGTTGGTGGAAAGGTTTCTGCTGGTTTGCGCATGGACCAACGAAACTACAGCTGTTACGGCACACAGCACGCTGAGAAAAAGGCGTTTTGGAATTCGCATCGGTTGCACCTCACAAGGTCGAAAGTGTTATTCAACCTGTCACCTTTCGCCAAAGAATGTCAATGCCTGAGTTACAATCCCCACGCATGAACGAAAGAGAGAACTTCGACGTCGTCATCGTTGGCGCAGGGGTGTTTGGAACGTGGAGCGCATACCAGCTCCGTCTGGCCGGCGCTGAAGTTCTGTTACTTGATTCATATGGTCCAGGGAATAGTCGCTCCAGCTCCGGCGGTGAGTCACGCATAATTCGAATGGGCTATGGTCCAGACGAGGTTTACACGCGCTCGGCACAACGTTCGATGGATCTTTGGCAACAATTTATTCTGCAAATGTACTCGCAGACCGGGTTATCAGGTGCGCTTTTTCCGTTGTTTCAACCCACCGGCCTTCTATGGATGGCACGAGAGACTGACTCATACTGCGAGGCGACGTTTGCAACCTTGCAGCGACTCGGTGTCAGGTGTGAAAGGCTGGAGCGTGATCAACTGAGCCAAAGATTCCCGCAGCTTAAGCTTGGACCAGTCGCGTGGGGAATCTTCGAACCCGACGCTGGCGCATTGATGGCGCGACGGGCTGTGCAAGCAGTCGTTGCACAGGCGTGTGCTGCCGGAGTTTCCTACCAGCAGGAAGCCATTAAACCGCCACTCTCCAAGGGCAAACTCAATTCAATCCAAACCGTGTCGGGAAAGGAAATCACTGCCGAGCGGTTTGTGTTTGCCTGTGGCCCATGGCTTCCCAAACTATTTCCCTCCTTACTCGGGGACTTGATTCACGTTACACGCCAGGAAGTCTTTTTCTTCGGAGTTCCACCAGGAGACATTCTCTTTAGACCAGACGCAATACCAGCGTGGATCGACTTCAATGATCTCGTCTACGGCATTCCTAATATCGACAATCGCGGTTTCAAGATAGCCATTGATGCACATGGGTCGGAGTTTGATCCGGATGCGGGTGATCGGGTGGTATCGCAGGCTGGATTAATTGCAGTGCGCGAGTATTTGGCCCAACGCGTGCCCGCTTTGGCAAATGCGCCGGTAACCGAAACACGCGTATGCCAATATGAGAATACTTCGAACGGCGACTTCCTGATTGATCGGCATCCAGATTTCGAGAATGTCTGGTTGGTCGGCGGGGGTTCAGGTCATGGCTTCAAACATGGTCCGGCTGTCGGCGAATACGTAGCGGCGATGATTTCAGGCGCGTACAAGACTGAACCACGCTTCACATTGGCCAGTAAAGGAAGGCAATACCTGAGGCAGGTTTACTGAACGCTTTGCACAAAATCGAAATTCCCTTCACCAGGCCGGATTCAATCCTTGTTACAGTGAACCGTATCTTCGCAAAAACTTCGTAGGAATAAAAGACGCGTTGAGCGCTGCTTAAGAGGCGCCCAACGCGTCGGGTATTGTCTCAATAAAGGTGAGCCTAAGGTTTTGCAGTCGAGTTGTAATCATCCAGAAGTTTCTGGGCCTTGATACTTGGACTAATCAACGCCAGTTTCTGCGACCAATCGTACCCACTGAAGACTCCAACTACTTCAGCTGAAGAGTTGTAGACCGGACTTCCGGAGAAGCCATCTCGACTATCGATCTTGACCGACCAGTATTCCTGAGTCCCGAGCATATAGTTACCGTAAAAACTTCCGTGGGTGACGACCTTGTCGCCGTGAGGTCGGGCAATCAGAAACAACTTATCGTCTTTGCTCGGCGCAGTTTGGAACTTGGGAGCTTTTGCGACTTTGGAACTGCGGCACATCTCGAGTAAAGCGAGATCAGCCTCCTTGTCAACCTTAATAACTTTAGCTCGACAGCCCTCCACGAAGACTTTCACGCTTAGCTGGTCATCAGGACGAAAACCCAGCATCACCTTTTTCGTGCTGCTGAGATTGCCTGAGATTACGTGATAGGCGGTCATCACCAGTCCATTTCCTACCAGGAATCCTGTCGCATACCCATTCGGGCCAACATCGAACAATACGGAGATAGCGTGTTCCAGCGGGTTCTGATCTCTCTTGGAAAACTCTAACTCCAGCGACAAAGTATAGCGCTCTTGTTGCTTAAGCATCCTGGAGGGACTGCTGTCAGCCAAACACACAGGCGTCAGCAGCAGGGTTACGAGGGCCATACAGGTAAGGCTGCAAAGCTTTTTCATCGGGGCCTCCGTTTTTAATTTTTAGATCCGCATGCTCTGAACCGGTTCGCTTACCGATAGTGGAAATGCAAAAAAACGACTCTACCAGGCGTGGGGCGGGTAATGCGAAAACATCGATCAGACTTTTTTGCAGCATGGAGATGCTGCCGGAAACAAATGGGACCGGAGCATTCTAGGGCGCAACCTCAGGATACGCAATGTTTTTGCTACGCGGAACGCGGATATTCGGGCGATTCTTTGGCGGCTGCTATTTCGGGAATTTCGAAATTTATTTCGCAGACGCGCGCCGTTCCCTCATCTCGGTGATGCGCGTGTAATCGGGGTGGAGGTAAACCAACCGGCCTCCCACAATCGTGGCGACGGCGGCCCCATGCATTGACCGTCCGTGAAATGGGGTGTTTCGACTCTTGGACTTTGAACGCGTCACATCAAAGACCCACTCCAGTTGGGGGTCGAGAATGGTGATATCCGCGTGGGCCTGGTTCTTCAGTGATCCACGATCGGCTAGCCCAAAAATCAGCGCCGGATTGGTGGAACACATCTCCACCACTCGTTCCAACCCAATCAATCCGTCATGAACCAGGTCGAAGGCAAGCCCAACGGCTGTCTCCAAGCCAGTAATGCCAAACGGAGCCTGATCAAACTCCAACGCTTTTTCATCCATGTGATGAGGTGCATGATCGGTGGCAATTGCATCGATGGTTCCGTCCTTGATCGCCTCCAAAATTGAGTCGACATGTTCCCTGCTCCGCAGGGGCGGGCTCATTTTTGTATTGGTATCGTATTCGGCAACAGCTTCGTCGGTGAGGGTCCAATGATGCGGCGTCACTTCACAGGTTACAGGCAGTCCTTCGTTCTTCGCCTGACGAATGGCTTCTAACGCGCCGCGGGTGGAGACATGGGCAATATGGACCTTGGCGCCGGTCAGCTTAGCCAGAACGCAATCGCGAACAGCATCCACTTCTTCAGCAGCAGCAGGCATACCGCGCAAACCCAAAATCAGAGACCAGCGTCCTTCGTGCATTACTCCTCCCGCACTCAACGACTGGTCCTGACAATGATCGACGACCGTCAGATCAAAGCCGCTGGCATATTCCATTGCACGTCGCATCATTCCTGAAGTTGGCACCGGTCGACCATCGTCTGAAACAGCAACAATGCCGGCATTCTTCATCTCGCCCATTTCAGCGAGTTCCTTGCCACCACTGCCCTTGGTCACTGCGCCGATTGGAAAGACATTTGCGAGTTTGGCCGCCTGTCCTTGTTCAACGATAAAACGCGTAACAGCTGGGTTGTCGTTTACAGGATCGGTATTCGGCATCGCGCAGACGCTGGACCAACCTCCTGCGACCGCAGCAGCAGCTCCCGTGGCAATCGTTTCTTTATAGTCCTGCCCGGGTTCACGAAGGTGAGTGTGAAGGTCGATGAAACCCGGCGCTACTATCAACCCCGTAGCATCAAGCAGCTGCGCATCTTCGGGAATTGGTTCAGACGGATCAGACAAGCCAACAACACGCCCGCCTTCGACAAGCACATTCTTACCCCCGTTAATCTGCTGGGCCGGATCGATCACATAGCCATTAGCAATCAGCAGTTTCATTCCTTGTTCACCTTGCGTTCTCGCTTCTGTTTTTTCACAGGAGGAGCTTCAACTGTTTCACCTCGACCTCCGCCCGCGAGCAGATAAAGGACAGCCATTCTAACCGCAACTCCATTTGTGACCTGATCGAGGATTAACGATCGACTGCCGTCTGCAATCTCGGATGAAATTTCAATGCCTCGATTCATTGGCCCAGGGTGCATGATAATTACATCGGAAGCGGCTCGCTTCAGATGCCGGGGTTGCAAACCATAGTGAACTGCGTACTCACGCATTGACGGAAAAAACGCGGCGTCCTGACGTTCGCGTTGAATTCTCAAGATCATCACGACGTCGGCGCCTTCAATCGCATCCTCAAAATGCTTTTCAATCCGCAATCCGCTCTCCACCACCTCAGCGAACTCTTGAGGAACGAGCGTTCCTGGTCCTCCGACACTGACGTTTGCGCCGAGTTTTGTCAGGAGGTAGATATTGGAACGAGCGACCCGTGAATGAAGAATGTCACCAACAATTGCGACCTTAAGCCCTTCGATGTGCCCTTTATATTCGCGTATCGTCAAAGCATCGAGTAAAGCCTGTGTTGGATGTTCATGGGACCCGTCGCCGGCATTAACGATCGGTGAATTGCACATTCGCGCGAGATGTTGAGGAGCCCCCGCCATCGAATGACGAATGACGATGCAATCAGGCGCCATAGCTTCGAGATTTCGCGCCATATCAAGGAGGGTCTCGCCCTTTGTGATGCTGGAAGTCGAAATACTGACGTTGACAGCATCAGCCGATAACCGTTTGGCAGCGATTTCGAAAGATGTTCTCGTGCGGGTGGAAGGTTCGAAGAAGAGATTAATCACCGTGCGGCCGCGAAGTGCAGGCACCTTCTTGATCTCACGTCTGGAGACGTCCCGAAAGGTCTCGGCCGTGTCGAGTAGGTGCGTGATTTCAGGCGCACCGAGTTCCCGGATACCTAAGAGATGTTTGCGATTGAAAGTCGTTTGCATGAGTTGAGGTCTTGGGTCTTGGGTCTTGGGTTTTCAACGAAGGCCAAAGACCAAAGGCCGAAGGCCTATCACATAAAAAAAGCGGCCACTTGGCCGCTTCATGAGACCGTCGCTGACGGTCGCTCGACGATTACCACTCCTTCTTCCTCGTCAAATTCCTGCAGCATCACCTTAATAATTTCGCTCTTCTTAGTCGGTACGAGTTTACCGATGTAGTCTGCCTGGATTGGCAACTCACGATGCTCCTTGCCACGGTCAATAAGTACAGCCAGTTGGACGCGACGAGGACGGCCAAAATCGATCAACTGGTCGAGCGCTGCGCGTATGGTTCGACCAGTGTAAAGCACATCGTCAATGAGGACGATATTCCGATTCTCGATGTCACCCGGAAGATCAGTGCGATTGACTACGGGCTTTGCACCAACAGTGGAGAGATCGTCGCGATAGAGCGTGATATCAAGAATACCAACAGGCGGACGATGACCTTCGAGGTCTGCAATCTTATCTGCCATACGCTCGGCAAGAGGGACTCCGCGGCGCCTGATTCCAACAAGGAAGAGATCGCCCGTACCATGGTTCTCTTCAACAATCTCAGAAGAGAGCCGGGCTAACGCGCGATTAATTCGCGGGCCATCCATGATGCGAGCTTTCTCTAAAAAATCCATTGCAGCGGATACTAACAAGAACATTTTGGTGTGACAAGTAGGGGTAAAGTACATGTCGTCTTGTCACTATTCTCTTGCTCTGTTAGTCTGCAACAGGTTGAAAGGAAGATGTTGTAAGCGACCTTTCATGGTCTACCGCTCACTGTTGCGTCCCATACTCTTCAGTCTCCCGCCAGAGACAGCTCACGAATTGGCTTTGCATTCTCTTTCACTTTTACGACCCAGAGTCATAAACGATCTAATTGCGCGACGCTTCACACCCGCCGGGCTTGGTGAGATCAAGCGATTCGGGTTGTCGTTTCAAAATCCGGTTGGTCTGGCCGCCGGCTTTGACAAGAACGGCATCGCGCTCGAGGCTTTGGCCGCACTGGGCTTTGGCTTCATTGAGGCGGGAACTGTCACTTATCACGAGCAGCCCGGCAATGTGCGCCCGCGGCTGTTCCGACTGCCGGAAGATCAAGCGCTCATCAATCGCGCCGGATTCAACAATGAAGGCGCCGCTCGTTTTGCGCGAAGAGCAGAACAACATCCTCCTCCTTGTGTACTTGGAGTAAGCATTGGAAAAAGCAGAGTTGTGTCGCTGCAGGACGCGACCGAGGATTACCTTGCAAGTTTTGACGTCGTCTATAACGTCGCGGATTACGTCGCCATAAATGTGAGTTCGCCAAACACTCCTCAACTCCGTGAACTCCAACGGTCGGAGGAACTACATTCCTTAGTTACCGCTCTCCAAGCTCGTAATCGGAAGCTGCAGGAACTTAACAAGCGACCATCACCGGTACCTCTGCTGGTAAAACTTTCTCCGGATATGGAACAGAGCGAAATGGTCATGACCGTGGACGTCATTGATCGTCTAAAGATCGATGGAATCATCGCCACGAACACTACGGTGACACGAGATAACTTGCGCACAGCTCCGAAGGAAGTGGCGGCCTTTGGTGAAGGAGGATTGAGTGGTAGACCACTGAGAAACCGATCCACCGCGATGATTGCCCAGCTTTATGAACTGACGAATGGAAGAATTCCGCTTATTGGTGTGGGTGGTATTTTCGACGCAGCAGACGCATGGGAGAAGATCACGGCAGGCGCCAGTCTCATACAGTTGTACACTGGCTTTATCTATCAAGGACCCGGCATTGTTCGCAAAATCACCGAAGGACTTGCAGACATTTTAGAACGTGAAGGTTTCGCTAGCCTGGACGACGCTGTTGGTTGTCGGGCAAGCGAGTTGGCAAAAACCTAACTGGAAGGAGCAAACATTGGTAGCGAAAGACAAACTCATAGTCGCACTCGACGTTGATTCAGGAGTTGCAGCGCGAGCGTTAGTCGCGGCGCTGCGCGAGGAAGTTGGCATGTTCAAGATTGGTTCTCAACTCTTTACGAGTTACGGACCAGACGTAGTGAGGGAAATTGTTGGGTCGGGAGCA
Organism: Acidobacteriota bacterium; assembly: GCA_046725195.1. Classification (GTDB taxonomy): domain Bacteria; phylum Acidobacteriota; class Blastocatellia; order Pyrinomonadales; family Pyrinomonadaceae; genus PSRF01. The sequence goes on from JBKOYD010000013.1 coordinate 16,808, forward strand.
AAGGTCTTCCTTGACCTTAAGTTCCACGATATTCCACATCAGGTAGCAGGCGCTGCCCGAGCGGCCACGGAGCTTGGAGTTTCAATGTTTACGGTTCACGCGAGTGGCGGAGCAGAGATGATGAAGCGCGCGATCGAGGCCGTCTCTGAAGTTGCTGACCGAAAAGAGATCGCACGTCCGGCTGTGGTTGCAGTAACGGTGCTCACTAGCATCGACACTACTACACTGTCGCAAATTGGAGGAACTTCGAGTCCCGGCGAAGCTGCACTCCGACTGGCAACGTTGGCAGAAACGGCGGGCGTAGATGGCGTAGTTGCATCGCCTCAGGAAGCAGAAGCTATTCGCTCGGCTACAGTGAGTCCACGATTCATAATCGTTACACCAGGAATTCGGCCGGCTAACGAAGCGTCGCAAACGCGTTCGGCCTCAGGTGGGGAAGACCAGAAACGAGTCGCGACGCCCGAAGTCGCGCTCGCGGCAGGAGCCAACTATCTCGTAGTTGGAAGACCGATAATTTCAGCAATAAACCCAGCCAATGCAGCGCGAGCAATAGTCGCCGCGATGGAAAGCGTTGACGATCACAAACGAAGGGGAACCGCGCCGTAGCAGCCGCGTGTAAAATCTGCCAGGTATTCGCTATTTGCCCCTGCCTTTCATTTGAAACTATTATTCGAAGGTGAATCTCAGTTTGAAGCTTCAGATCATTTCAACTTCAGTAATCCTCCTTCTCGCAGTCATATTTCCACTTTTTGGTCAGGAGAATGGTGGCAGTAGCGTCCGCATTTCGCAGTCTCCATACCGAATTGGAGAACGTCTGACTTACAACGTCTCGTTCTCCAATATTCCGAGTGCGGCTCATGTCGAGGTCCATGTGGTTTCGCGCGGCACATACTTTGGTCGCGACGCTATTCAACTACGGGCGCACGTAGAAACGACAGGAGTTGTAAACGTCGCTCTCTTCTCTATTAACAACGATTACACGACCTACATTGATCCGGAAACGGGTTTGCCCTTCCGTTCACAGGAAGTAGCTCGCGACGCTACGAGAGCGACGGACTCGTTTGAAGATTTCACTCAACCTGGCGGCAATGAAGCTATACCGCCTAAACAAAAAGCGTTTCCCGGCACTTACGATCTGCTATCGGTGTTTTATCGTGCTCGCACACTTCCCCTTGCGGAAGGCGCGGTCTACAACTTTAGGCTAAGAGGAAGCTCCGGTGACTATCAGGCTGAGATGAAAGTTGTTGGACGACAGGTGGTGAGAACGAACGTTGGATCTTTTAATGCTATTGTTGCTCAACTAAGGGCGAGCAATTCCCCTGTCAAGAATCTAAAGGTCTATCTTAGCGACGACGAGGGCCACGTGCCTGTCCTGGTGACTGGTCGAGTCAGTCCAGGAGAGTTGAGAATCGAACTCGCAGGCTCTGAACTTCTTAAACCGCCCACGGGAATCGCTTCGCCTACGCCACCCGTCGCAATTGCGGCAACACCAACTTCAACACCGGTTGCAACCTTGCCATCAACAGCCGCTGTTGCCAACGAAGACTGGCCGTTTAGCGTCAATGAACAACTCAACTATCAAGTCTTCATTGGTGGCAGTAATACGCCGCTTGGTGTGGCTACTTTCCAGGTACGAGGACGTTCGCGCTATTTCGATCGCGACGGATTACTCCTTACGGTTAAGGCTCAAACTACTGGCGCAGCGGCGCGGCTTTTCGTAGCCAATGATCAGATCGATTCGTACGTCGATCCCAAAGCTCTGCTTCCCTATCGAACGGTCTTGAAGTTAGCCGAAGGTAAGCGACGACTGAATCAAACGCTCGTGGTAAATCAAGAAAGAGGAATCGCAACAACCGACAAAGGGACAAGAATCGACATTCCTGTCGGCACCCATGATTATCTTTCGTTCTTTTATGCAGTGCGCACGTTCAGTCTGAATCCGCCAAAGCGAAGCGCCATATCGATACTGGTAGAAAATAAGCCGAAGACTCTGTTCATCAGTTCGTTAAAGCGGGAGTCAATTCAATTGGGCGAGCGGAAGATTTCGGCAATCCCGCTGTTATTGACTACTGACGATCCAGAAAGTGACAAGTACCAGTTGCGCATGTGGGTCAGTGACGACAAACGTCGTCTGCCGCTGCGCGTCACCTGTAAAACCGAACTGGGCCCATTGCGCGCCGACTTGGCAATCCTTCCGACCGCGTCTCAATAGATTTACCTGCACGTCCTCATGGCTCCGGCAACTATGAAATTGAAATCTATTTTCAACTAGGCTATACTCCCGATTCGCGTACTACTGCTCCTTTGATTCGCGCGAGCTAGCTGCACAGAGGGACCGGGTCGGGTTCAATCATGCTGAATTCATTCATTATCGTAATGCGCGAGGGATTTGAGTCTTTCCTGCTGGTCGCTGTCATTCTTTCTTACCTCCGCAAATCTGGCCAAAAATGGCTCATTTCCTCCGTTTTTGCCGCGATTGCGCTGGCCCTATCAGCGAGTGCCGGACTCGCTTACCTGTTAAATAAAGGCATCGACGATGCGGTGGTGGAAAGTACTTTTGGGACCACCATTGGTCCTTACATCAGCCAGTTCTTTGCGAATGAGGCGTTAAGAGAAGCCGTTCTTGGCGCCCTTGCGGTAGTGATGGTGGGAACGCTCGTGATTCACATGTGGCGGACTGGGCCCAAAGTTCAGCAGCGAATGCGCGAACGTCTCAGCTCAGTTTCTTCCAAGAGTTCCCGCATTGCGGCGGCATTGGGCGTATTTCTTTTCACATTTCTGATGATTACACGCGAGGGAATGGAAACGGCCCTGTTGCTCATGCAGGTCAAGGATCCCCAACTAATCAACGGCGCATTGCTTGGACTTTTCGCGGCCGTTGCGTTTGCTTGGGGATGGGCACGCTTCGGTCATTTGATAAACGTAAAGCGCTTTTTTCAAGTTACAGGGATCTTTCTGCTGCTCTTTATGGTCCAAGTAGGGATTTACTCTTTTCACGAATTCGCCGAAGCAGGTTTGCTCCCTAATAGCGAAGTTCTTCACGCCGCTACCGAGAAGTTTTCACCCGACGGGCTATACGGAAAGTGGTTTTCGCCGATCATGGTTTCGATCTGCGGACTGTGGTTGCTGGGCGCGTGGTTAATCGATCGAACGAAGGATACACGCGTCGGTGGGATGCCAAAGCTGGAAGGAACTGGCTGAGACTTACTTCTCAAAGCATCTTTGCAAGTTCGCGCTTCAACAACTTCCCGGTAGGGCCTTTAGGAATATCCTTAACGAACCTCACCGTCTTGGGACATTTGTAATCCGCTAGCCGCGCTTTGCAAAACTCAATCAACTCTTGCTCCGAACTGTTGGCACCTTCCTTTAAAACAACAAACGCTGCGACCTCCTCGCCATACAGTTTGTCTGGAACACCGACTGCTGCTGCTGCCTCAATACTCGGGTGCTGATAGAGCACTTCATCAATTTCGCGCGGATAAATATTCTCTCCACCGCGGATAATCATGTCCGACTTGCGATCGACAATGTAGAAGAAGCCGTCGCCATCTCGATACCCGATGTCTCCTGTGTGAAACCAACCATTGCGAAACGCGGCCGCCGTTGCATCATCATTCTTGTAGTAACCCTTCAGGATGTTTTCACCACGCAAGACAATCTCGCCGAGTGAGCCCTCGGCCACTTCCCTGTCTTCTTCATCGACAACCCGCATTTCATTGCCAATTGGCAAGCCACACGAACCTGGTCGCCGTCGCTTATCAGGAGGATTAAAAGTCGATCTGCAAGTTGACTCCGATAGGCCATACCCTTCGATCACGAGGCAATGGAACACATCCTCGAAGCGCTTTAGCACTTCCGCTGGAACTGGCGCCGAACCACACATTGCGAACCGCAGCTGTTTAGTTTGCAGTCCGTTCGGCACACCATCTGGGTATGTGGCCAATAACATTGACAGCATCGTCGCTACGGAACCAAACGAAGTAACCTGATAGTCGGAGATGATTTGCCAGAAGCGCGAAGCGGAAAACTTTGGGCTGACCACCGTCGAACCACCAGCGTATAGTGCGGACATGGTGGTAACTGAAACAGCGTTCATATGAAACAACGGCATAATTGTGAGAAGTCGATCGGCTGCGGTGAAACCCAACCATTCGCTAATCTGTCTTGCGTTTGCAATCACATTACCGTGCGTCAGTAAACAACCTTTCGGTTTGCCTGTTGTTCCCGACGTGTAAATTATTATTGCCTCGGCTTCTCGTCCGATTTCGGAGACGGGCGTTAATTCTGATGGTCTACTCGCAGTGAAGTCGCGGGTCGCTTCTGCTTCATTGTCGAAAGGAATGATTGCTTCGAGAGCTGGAAGTTCACCGCGTATGGAGTCGACTACCGTTAACGAATCGGAATTTACCAGCAGCGCTTTGGCTTCAGAGTTTGAAATCACATACGCGATCTCCTGAGCTTTCAACAATGAGTTGATTGGACCGGCCAATGCGCCGATTTGCCAGCAAGCAAAGTATGCGATCACGTATTCCGCACTGTTGGGCAATAATAAACTGACCGTGTCGCCTTTCCTGATACCGTTTGCAATGAGCATTCTTGCCGCGCGCGCCACAGACTCTGCAAATTCTGAGTAAGTAAATCGACGCCCATCAGCTTCGGAGAGGAGAAACAGTTTGTTGGGCGTTGCGCTTGCACGCGTCTGCAGTAGTTCAGGAATGCTTTTTGGTTCCATATTCACCAGACTTAAACTTCAAGCGAAAGGTTTGGGAACAGGGTGAGTAGGTTACATCAGTTTCCGCTCTACTCAGAAATCGAGATCACAGCAGCTTTACGGTGCCGCACCAACAACGTGACCATATCTGTGCGACTCGTGGATCGTTAGCGCGATGAGTCGCTGTGAGCTGTGTTTGGTCGAATCGTTGGTGTTTTTTCCAGTGCAAGCTCTGGCCGTAATTAGAAACTTTGTCAGAATAACAACAACGCAGACAATTGAAAGTTAGCTCGGCTTTCACAAGGCACCGGATACCACGGTTCATGATATATTCCACACTCATCTTAAGTCTGGAATTCCTTTCAGCAACTAGACAAGCTTGACTCCATGGAAACCTATCGCAATTTTATTGGCGGCAAATGGATCGAATCCACCTCGACGCGCACGGCTCAAAACATAAACCCGGCCAACATCGACGACTTTCTCGGAACGATACGCCAAGCGACACGCGAGGAAGCGCGTTCCGCTGTGGAAGCCGCTGCCGGTGCATTTCGCGATTGGCGGTCGACGCCGGCACCAATTCGAGGGCGTATTGTCTCTTGGGCTGCGCGGTTGCTGGAGGAGAATAAAGAACAACTCGCTCAGCTGCTTACTCACGAAGAAGGCAAGACCATTGGAGAGTCTAGAGGCGAACTGCAGCGGTCCATCAACGTCGCCGAATTTTGCGCGGGTGAGTCGCGACGACTGAACGGCGAAACGATTCCTTCCGAGTTGCCGTTGAACTTCGCGTACACAATCAAACAACCACTTGGAGTTGTGGCCTGCGTTACGCCTTGGAATTTTCCTGTCGCGATTCCTGTTTGGAAGATTTCGCCCGCTTTGGTCGCTGGGAACACAGTCGTTTTTAAACCGGCCTCCCTTACACCCGCGACGGCTGTTCGCATCACCGAGATTTTTGAAGAAGCGGGTATACCCCCAGGAGTCCTGAACCTCGTGATTGGATCTGGTTCGGAAGCTGGCGACGAGATAATTAATCATCCAGCTGTTAAGGCAATCTCCTTCACCGGCTCGAATGGAGTCGGCATTCGGCTGTACGAACAAGCATCAAGACGCGGCGCAAAGGTCCAATGCGAGATGGGCGGAAAAAATCCCGTCGTCATTCTCGAAGACGCGGATATGGACCTTGCAGTTGAGTCAACGGCACAAGGTGCGTTCGGCTCATCGGGACAGCGGTGCACTGCTACCAGTCGTGCTGTTGTGGTCGATCAGATTGCCGACCAGTTCGTGGAGCGTCTCGCCAGCCGCGCCAAGACGATGCGCCTGGGTGCAGGGTCTGATCCGCAAACGGAGATGGGCCCAAGCGTCGACGAGAATCAGTTTAAAACTGTGCTCAACTACATCGACATTGGCCGCGAGGATGGTGCCACGCTTGTTTGCGGTGGTTCGCGTGCTACAGGTGATGGACTTGAAAAAGGCTATTTTGTACGACCAACAATTTTCGATCATGTGACCCCCGACATGAGAATTGCGCGCGAAGAAATTTTTGGACCGGTGCTGTCAGTTTTGAGAGTCAAGGATTTCGATCAAGCGATGCAGGTCGCGAACGACTGCGAGTACGGTCTATCGTCGTCAATCTTCACCAATGACGCAGCGCGCATCTTTCGTTTTGTCGATGATATAGAGACTGGAATGACTCATATCAATTCTCCAACGACAGGCGGTGAAGCGCACATTCCGTTCGGCGGGACCAAGGGCACGGGCATTGGCGATCGCGAGCAAGGTTCAACTGCACTCGATTTCTATACCGAATTGAAAGTGGTCTACGTCGACTATACTGGTCGTAAGCGCGAGGGGAATTTATATTGAGAGAGGTCAACGTTTGATAGACACACTACCCCTTCTGAAATTCCGAATTGTTATCTCACTGGCTACGATTCTGATTTCCGGTTCTGCGACGGCCCAGACTACGAACCGCAGCGTCTATACGGCTTTGGAAGCAAAAAAGTGCCGAACAATCAAAGCCAACAGTTCGGAGGCAGCTGACTACGAGGGACGATGTCCGGGCGTCGCTGGATATACTCTGGTCGTGGTGGAAGGTGATCTGCGGCAGAACATTACTGTCGTCACACCGCGAGGGTCGAAGCACTCACTCGACCTTTGGGAGGTTGTCAGCGGTGGTTTTTCCAGCCTGGGACCCAAAGCCGAGTGGCGCATGTCAAAACAAAACGGGAAGCTACTTCCCGTAGCGTTAATTGTCCGCTACAACGCGAGTGAAGATCCTGAGCAATCCACGAAAATAACGTCGTACCTCGCCGTGACGAAAATAACGCCGACGGAGATTTGTGTGACGGAAAAGATTTCGCCGGGTCCGAATGCCAATGAAGACGCACGTCGCGCAGCAGACGAGTCCGCAAACAAGCCCTGTCTGAAGGGACGAGGATAAACTTACGATGAGTACAATTGAGTCTAAGACAATGCAATCCGAAACGGTCCGTAAACATAAGGAGTATCTTTTTCCAGCAGTCGCCACCTATTACCAGGAGCCGCTGGCGCTGGTCCGAGGCGAGGGGTTTCACGTTTGGGATGATCAAAACAACAAGTACCTGGATTGTTTTGGCGGTGTGTTAACGGTAAGCGTTGGACACAACAATCCCAAGGTCAGCGAAGCCATCATCAATCAGGTCAAGACTATTCAACATACGTCGACACTGTATGCCAACAAGCCACAGTCGGACCTGGCGGAGAAGCTTTATCAAATCACACCGGGTAATTTGAAGAAATCGTTCTTTACAAATAGCGGTACAGAAGCTGACGACACGGCCGTACACGCAGCGAAAACCGCGACCGGACGACACGAAATTGTCGTGTTGCGTCACAGCTACAGTGGTCGCTCAGCCACGTCGCTTTCCGCCATGGGCCATGCACCGTGGCGGCCTCTGCCCGCGCAAGTTGCCGGATTCGTACACGCACGCGCCCCGTACTGTTACAGATGTCCGTTCAAGCTCACGTATCCGGAGTGTGGTCTTGCCTGCGCAAACGATATTGAAGAGTTGATAATGACAACGACCACGGGCGAGATTGCCGCGTTTATGGCCGAGCCAATACTTGGTGTGGGCGGATTCATTGTTCCACCGCCGGGCTATTTTGAACGCGTCGAGGAAATCACTCGTAAGCACGGCGGGCTCTTCATAGCAGATGAAGTACAAACTGCGTGGGGTCGCACGGGCGATAAGTGGTTTGGCATCGAGCATTGGGATGTTCAACCTGACATCATCACGTCCGCAAAAGGGTTAGGTAACGGCGTTCCGATCGGTATCACTGTGGCAACTCAGGAAGTCGCCGACAAGTATCCGGGTCTTACGTTCTCGACTTTTGGTGGCAATCCCGTATCGATGGCCGCCGCGCTGGCCGTAATTCGAGTGATTGAAGAGGAAGACTTGAAGAAAAACGCGGCGGTGGTGGGCGGTTACCTGCGCCAACAACTCGAGGGGTTGAAGGAGAAGTATCCGGTCATAGGCGACGTTCGCGGTATGGGTCTAATGCAAGGTGTCGAGCTGGTAAAAGATCGCAAGACAAAGGAACCTGCGCCTCAGGCGTTGCTCACCGTGTTTGAAGAAACAAAGCGACGACGTGTCTTGATCGGTAAAGGTGGTCTCTACGGCAACGTAATCCGGACCGGTCTGATGCTCAACTCGACGAAGGACCATGTCGACGAATTGATTACTGCGCTAGATGCGGGATTCGCCGCGGCGTAGCCATTGGAAACCGACGAATATTTGAGTTCTGCCATGCTTTTGCCTTCGCATCAAGACGATCGGTTACAAAGGAGCTTAAATGACGCCCCAACCTAAAAGGAACTTGGTATCGTTGATCTCTTTGGCAGTTGTCCTTTTTCTTAGCACCGGCTGCCTGCATTCCTCTAGCAGCAACAACTCCAATAATTCAAAAAGCGGCCCGGCCGCAACCGCAACACAACCTTCTGCCGCAACACAACGTCCTGCCGGTGCAACTCAGTACAGCAATTCAAGTGTGAAGTTCGGCGGACACTTGCAAGAGAATTACGTTGACTTCTCTTTTGACTATCCGAGTGGTTGGAAAAGGGATCCCGATGCCGGTAAGGGCAACTCACCAAACTTTGTCAAAGTAGAGAACGCAACTGGCGATCAGATTACTTTGGAGAATTTTGCGGTGGGCTATTTCAGTGGTCAGCGCGAGTTGATGCCAGAGCTTGCCAATCAAATGAGCCAGCAGTTTGCGCGTAATTTTCCGGGATACAAAAAGGTTTCCGAAGGCGAAACGAAGATTGGTAGCTACGATGGTTATGAGTTTCGGTTCACAGCGCACGTTAAAGATACTCCCAAGGGCGATCTGGATCTTTGGGGGCGGACGGTACTACTGCCTGGATCCGATGAACGGAAGGGTGCCGTGTTAACGATGTTCGCAACGTCAGCGAGTGACAAAATCCATGATGTAAATGAGGTGGGAGAGAAGGGTGAACTGCCAATTATTTTGAGTTCGTTTAGGTTCGAAAAGAATTAGGGTGAAACCGGGGTCATTCAATGAAAACCATCATACGCAATGGTCGTATCGTAACCGCTGTCGATGATTACAAAGCCGACGTCCTAATCGAAAACGAACGCGTCTCTGTGATTGGGAGCAAGCTCGACATCGAGGCTGACCATGTAATTGATGCTGACGGTAAGCTTGTGATCCCAGGCGGCATCGATCCACACACGCACATGGAACTGCCGTTCGGCGGTACAGAATCTTCAGACGACTTTCGCACCGGCACTATTGCAGCCGCACATGGCGGCACAACCTGCATTATCGATTTCGCCGTGCAATACAAAGGTCAGTCGCTCATCGAAGGTATCGACAACTGGCACAGGAAAGCGGAAGGTAAAACAGCAATCGACTACGGGTTTCATTTGATCACGACCGAACTCGAAGATAGACAAATCGAAGAACTCTATACCGCAATGGACGAAGGGGTGACGAGCTTCAAGATGTTCATGGCCTATCCGGGTGTTTTCCTGGTTGACGATGCGACGATTTTTAGAGCGATGTCAGCGGCAGGCCAACGCGGCGGCCTAATTTGCATGCACGCCGAGAACGGAATCGTCATTAATGAGATCATCAAGCGTGCGCTCGAACAAGGTCACACCGCTCCGAAGTATCACGCGTTAACTCGCCCAACGATCGCCGAAGCCGAAGGCGTTCATCGGGCTATTGCTATTGCCGAGATGGCTGAATCACCTGTCTACATCGTCCATTTGTCGTGTGCCGATGCGCTCAATCAAGTTCGCCAAGCACGCGATCGAGGCATTCCAGCTTTCGCGGAGACGTGTCCACAGTATCTCTTCCTTTCTCTCGACAACTATGACGAGCCCGGATTCAACGGCGCGAAGTATGTGATGACACCTCCACTCCGAGAGAAGTCAAATCAGGCAGAACTATGGAAGGGCTTGAAAATGGACGACCTCCAGGTGATCTCAACTGACCACTGTCCGTTCTGCATGAAGGAACAGAAAGAACTCGGTCGCGAAGACTTTACGAAGATTCCCAATGGCGCTCCTGGTGTCGAGAACCGTGTTCCACTGATCTATAACGGAGGCGTTGTTGAGAATCGCATCAGTCTCAATCGATTTGTAGAACTGACCTCAACTGCCGCTGCCAAAATGTTCGGACTCTTCCCGAAGAAAGGAACAATCGCCGTGGGCTCCGATGCCGACATCGTTATCTTTGACCCGGAACAAGAACAAACGCTCGGCGTCAAAACCAGCCACATGAATTGCGACTACAACGCTTATGAAGGTAAACGAATTAAGGGCGTCGTAGACAAGGTTCTCTCACGAGGCAAGGTTGTCATTGACCAAGGCGAGTTCAAAGGCAAGGCAGGGGATGGGCAATTCTTGAAGCGCGGAGAATGCGTAAGCATTTAAACAAGGTCAACCTGACTCAGTTTAGTTTTTGTTATCGGCAGCGGACGAATACGCCGAAGGCGTTGGCTAATTTCAGCCCGGGGTTGGAGCTCGCGACAACCCTGGGTTATCGATGCGTAAAAAAACATTAACGCTGAAAGCGTTGGCGATGGTGCGGGTGGTAAGACATGGCGCAACGCTTTCAGCGTTGCGGCCAATGTCGGTCGCTGAACCCCCAGGGTTGTCGCCAGCTCCAACCCTGGGCTGGAATTAGCCAACGCCTTCAGCGTTCCTCGCTCCAACCTGAAACTGAACCACTACCCGCAACCGACCTATTGCAAGATTCGAGTGGCAAGCCAAAATTCACAGAGCACGGCTTGATAGTGATCCTTTTCTGTAACCCGCTCATCGCGCCCGAACCTCAACATTCACTCCCATCAAAACACTTGTACGCGCGGTTTCGTTGTCTTACCATGCGCGCTGCCTGAACGCCTTTTTCCAAGACTTCCCCAACGGAGATTAATAACAGCATGCTCGCATCTATATTTCTATTCATCACACTGCTGTTCCAGATACCAGGACAGGGACGTCAAGCGCAATTCCCCGCACCACAAGCAACGCCTTCACCAGCTATGCCGCAGACGGGCCAGCCAACTGGCCAGGCAGCCAGACCGCAGACACAACCTTCGCCTGCGCCGGAGGAACCTCCAGTAGTTACTCGACATGAGATCCATGTCGCCGGCAACACTATCCGGTACACAGCCACAGCCGGCATGATGCCGATCAAGAACCGTGACGGCGAAGTGGAAGCACGAATGTTCTTTACAAGTTATGTCGTAGATCGTCCGGAAGCTGGATCGCACCGGCCGCTGACATTTTCGTTCAATGGCGGACCAGGCTCGGCTTCAGTTTGGTTACACATGGGAGCTATTGGCCCGAAGCGAGTGAAAATGAATGCCGACGGCACGATGCCGGCACCACCATTTGAATTGGTCGACAACGAGGGTACATGGCTCACCAAGTCTGATCTCGTCTTCATCGACCCCGTGGGAACTGGCTACAGTCGGGCTGCGCGACCTGAGTTGGCCCAGAAGTTCTTTGGCCTGCAGGGAGACATTGAGTCGGTGGGCGAATTCATACGTATGTACCTTACCCGCTACGAACGTTGGACCTCAACGTTGTTTCTTGCCGGCGAGAGTTATGGCACCACACGGGCTTCAGCACTGTCCGGTTACTTGATCGATCGGGGTATAGCGTTCAACGGCATCATGTTGATCTCCACCATAATGAACTTCGAGACCACGGCGTTCGCTGCCGGAAATGATCTGCCTTATGCCCTGTTTCTCCCTTCTTACAGTGCGACCGCCTGGTATCACAAGAAACTTCCATCTGATCTTCAATCAAAATCGGTGGCTCGCGTAGTGGCCGACGCGGAGGCATTTGCGTCAGGTGAGTACATGGCCGCGCTTGAGAAGGGTGCGCGTCTGACGCCGCAAGAACGGCAGGACATAATTTCCAAGTTGTCGCGATTCACCGGTTTGGATCCGAAGTTCCTCGACTACGCTAATCTGCGCGTTAATCTCAATCTGTTTCGAAAGGAACTGCTGCGCAGTGAAAGACGATCGATCGGACGGTTGGACAGTCGCTTCAAAGGTTACGACTCAAATCTCGCCACTGACAGCACCGAGTACGACGCAAGCGAAGCGGCAATTCGACCACCCTACACCTCTACATTCAACAACTACGTGCGATCCGAATTGGGATACAAAACGGATCTCGAGTATTACATTCTCGGTGGGGGAATTGGACCGTGGAACTGGGGCACAAACAATAATTACGTAGACACCAGCACTGCCTTACGCAACGCACTCGCGAAGAACCCGTTCCTCAAGATCTTCGTGGCTATGGGGTATTACGACATGGCGACACCCTATTATGCAGTTGAGTACACACTAAGTCATATCTCGCTCGACTCCATGCTGCTTAAGAACTTCTCCACAAATTACTACGAAGCGGGACACATGATGTATATCGATGAGCAGTCGCTTGGGAAGTTGCACGCTGATGTTGAGAAGTTCATGCAAGACTCGATGAGGCGTTAAAACCAAAATCACATGACTACTGAAACCTCAAGTCACGCCGCTCTTACACAACGCGATTTTGAAGAACTAAAAACTGACGTCTCCCATAGCCCTCTCTGGAACCCTGACCTTGCGCCGACAACAATCAAGGAGCGAACTTGGTCGACGTGGAACATTGCTGCGCTCTGGATTGGCATGAGCGTCGTCATCACCACTTACACTTTGGCTGGTGGCTTTATCGAGGCCGGCATGAATTGGTGGCAAGCCATGATCACCATCCTCCTGGGCAACACTATTGTGTTGATTCCGATGATCCTGAACGCGCACGCGGGAACAAAGTACGGGGTTTCGTTTCCCGTTCTGAGTCGTGCCGCATTTGGCACCAAAGGAGCCAATGTACCCGCGATGTTGCGGGCGATCGTCGCCTGCGGCTGGTTTGGAATTCAAACCTGGATTGGTGGTACCGCAATCGATGCGCTGTTTGGCGTAATGTTCCCGGCCTGGAAAAGTCTTTTTGGCGCCGCTACGGTTATGGAAGTTGCGGTTCACACGTGGATTGCGTTCTTTCTATTCTGGGGTATTCAGGTCTTTATCATTTTGAAGGGCGTCGAAGGAATCAAGTATCTCGAAACCTGGTCCGCGCCTCTTTTGCTGCTCGGTGGTTTGGCAGTACTTGTTTGGGCTTCGTGGCGTGCAGGTGGGCTGAGTTATGTTCTCTCACAATCATCAGCACTGCAAAAGCAACACAATTATTTCTGGCACATCTTCCCCGGAGCTTTGACTGCATCGGTTGGGTATTGGGCAACGCTGAGTCTAAACATTCCCGACTTCACTCGCTATGCGAGATCTCAGCGGTCTCAAATGCTGGGTCAGGCACTGGGCTTACCGTTGACGATGACGGCATTTGCGTTCATTGGTGTTGCCGTGACCAGCGCAACATTGTTGATTTACGGTGTCGCAATTCCAAATCCAGTTGATCTAATGGCTCGCTTTGACAGTGTTGCAATAATACTGTTCGCCACGGCAGTTATTTTCGCGGCGCAGCTAACGACCAATATGGCCGCCAATGTAGTTTCGCCTTCAAACGATTTTTCCAATCTGAACCCGCGACTCATTTCCTATGTAACCGGCGGCCTGATCACAGCGGTGATCGGCGTACTGATGATGCCCTGGAAATTGATGGCTTCGATGGGGGCGTACATCTTCACGTGGCTTATTGGCTATTCAGGGCTGATGGGAGCGATTGCGGGAATATTGATTTGTGATTATTGGGTGGTGAGAAACCAGCGTTTAATGCTCGCTGAGCTGTTCGATACTAATGGAATTTACTCATACTCAAACGGCGTGAACTGGCGTGCGATGATTGCCCTGTTCTTTGCAATTGCCCCAGTCGTCCCTGGTTTCATCCGAGCCGCAACAACACCAGGGGGCCAGGTAGTCGATCCAAACTTCTTCGATACAATGTACACGTACGCCTGGTTCGTTACGTTCGCATTGGGATTCGTCATATACTACATCTTGATGAACGGCCAGGTCAGGCGCAGTTAGTCTGAATCATCTCTCGTTTTTGGCAGCCATGCTTGCGTCAACACTTAATCCCCAGTGATCAATCAGACAGAATCAGGCGTAGCGAGTCGCTCCGACATAGTTTGATTTCAGCTTTTTGTAGAGCTTCTTATTTTCGCCCGGATATCGAAGGGAGAGTCGATTAATGCCACGCACAGTCAAATGCGGACTCATTCAGTGTTCAAATGCGGCCCCGACTGATCTACCAATTGAAGAGATCAAACGTCTGAATATTGAGAAGCACTTGACCTTTATTGAACAGGCTGCCGAACAGGGTGTGCAGATCGTCTGCATGCAGGAAGTTTTCACAACGCCTTATTTTTGTGCAGAGCAACAAACTCGCTGGTATGAAGCTGTCGAGCGAATTCCTGACGGCCCTACTGTTCGCTTAATGCAAGAAGTTGCGAAGGAACATGGCATGGTCATCATCGTGCCAATTTATGAGGAAGAGATCACAGGGGTTTACTATAACACGGCCGCAGTTATCGATGCGGACGGAAAGTACCTGGGCAAATATCGTAAGAATCACATACCACACGTCAATCCTGGCTTTTGGGAAAAGTTTTATTTCAGGCCAGGCAATCTTGGCTATCCGTGTTTCGACACGGCGTTTGCGCGCATCGGTGTCTATATTTGCTACGACCGTCATTTTCCGGAGGGAGCGCGAGCATTGGGACTGAATGGGGCCGAGATTGTTTTCAACCCATCGGCGACGGTTGCTGGACTCTCCGAGTATCTTTGGCGGCTCGAGCAGCCTGCACATGCAGTGGCGAATGGTTACTTCATCGGCGCCATTAATCGTATTGGTCACGAGCAGCCGTGGGATATCGGCGAGTTCTACGGTCAAAGTTATTTCTGCGATCCGCGCGGTCAGTTTGTGGCGGAAGCGCCTCGTGACAAGGATGCTTTGGTTGTAGCGGACTTAGATCTCGACAAGATCCGCGAAGTTCGAAACACGTGGCAGTTCTTCCGCGATCGCCGCCCCGACAGCTATGGTGCGTTAGTTGCCGACTAAGGAGATTGCCGATTGCCAATTGCCATTTGAAAACAATTAGAATCCAAAAAACCCGGCAATTGGCAATTGGCAATCACCTGAATCTATTTGGGAGTGAATTACATGGACCTCTCGATCACCGTTAATGGCATAAAGTTTCTCAACCCGTTCGTACTAGGTTCAGGCCCGCCAGGAACGAACGCTCGAGTTCTAGCTAAATCATTCGATGCAGGCTGGGGCGGCGCAGTCGCAAAGACTGTGAGTCTTGAATCAGCCAAGGTCGTGAACGTTGTTCCCCGCTACGGAAAACTCCGCTCCAGAACTACCGGCGAAGTCATCGGCTTCGAAAACATCGAACTGATCTCCGATCGGCCCATCGACGTTTGGCTCGATGAGTTTAAGCGAATTAAGAAGGAATACCCCAATCACGTTCTCATTGCCTCGATTATGGAGGAGTACGAGAAGAGTCGCTGGCAGGAATTGACCCGGATGGTACAGGAAACCGGTGTGGACGGGTTTGAGCTCAACTTCTCATGTCCGCACGGCATGACAGAACGCAAGATGGGTTCGGAGATGGGCGAACACCCTGATCTCACTGAAGAAGTAACGAGTTGGGTAACGGAAGTTGCGAAAATTCCTGTTTGGGCCAAGATGACTCCAAATATAACTAACATACGCGAGCCTGCGCTGGCGGCAGTGCGAGGCGGCGCCGTCGGCATTTCTGCAATCAATACGATTCTCTCGGTCATTGGAGTCGATCTGGAAACATTACGCCCAATGCCAACAGTTGAAGGACATGCCGTTCCCGGAGGCTATTCCGCGCAGGCTGTAAGACCAATAGCATTGCGTATGGTCAGTCAACTCGCGCTTGCCGTTCCCAAAGGCACCTCCATCAGTGGGATTGGTGGTATTGAAACAGCTCACGACGCTCTGGAATTCATGTTGTTGGGATCCTCAACCGTGCAGGTATGCACAGGAGTAATGCTTCAAGGTGTGAAGATGATTGACGAGTTGAAGCAAGGCGTCGAGAAGTTCATGGTCGACAAAGAATTCAACTCAGTACAGGAGATCGTGGGCAAGAGTCTTGGATACTTCTCCACTCATATGGACCTCGTGCAAAAGATGAAAGCTGCTAAGCGAAGTAAAGCTGGTGAAGCGAGCCGTGATAATGAGTGGGCGCAGAAGGATATTACAGAGAAGACCGCCGAATTGACATCCAACTAGATCCCGAATGTCCGATATGCTTTAGCTTGTCGCTAACTTTCCTTTATGTAAGCTGTTGCAGCGATCCGCGTGAGCGCAGATGTGATCGTCGAAACACAACGACAAGCTAAAGCATATCGAACATTTCACTCAAATTCTGCTATCACGGGCGCGTGATCTGACGGCTTCTCCCAGCTGCGAGGCGCCATATCGATCCACGTTCTGGTATTCCTCCTTACCAAAGGTTCGCTAATCCAAATGTGATCGATTCGCAAACCCAGGTTGCGACGGAATGCGCCGGCTCGATAATCCCACCATGAGTAATGGCCGCCCTCCTCAGTATGTCGACGAAAAGAGTCGACAAAACCCCATTCTTTTATGTGCTGTAGTGCCGCACGTTCCTGTTCGCTGAAAAGGATTCGACCTTGCCACAGACGTGGGTCGTACACGTCTCGCTCATCGGGCGCGACATTGAAATCACCACATAACAACACTGGCATCGCTGTGGCGTAACGCTCGTCAAAAAACTGTCTGAGACGCTGCATCCAGCTTAGCTTGAAAGCATATTTCTGAGTGCCAACCATCTGCCCGTTTGGTACATAGACGTTGACGATGTTAATGCCGTCGACCGTCGTGGTTATCAGCCGGGATTGAGCAGTTTCATCATCCTCCGGATAACCTCGATGGCCGGTTTCGCATTCACCTCGCGTTAGAATGGCTACACCGTTGTACGACTGCTGACCGAATAATTGGCAGTGATAACCGCGCTCCTGGAAAATTTCCGAAGGGAAGTTGTCATCCGCACATTTTGTTTCCTGCATGCAAAGGACATCGGGTTTGACGAGGTCTAGCCAGCGCGTCACGCTTGGCATCCGGGCAAGAATCGAGTTTACATTCCAGGTAGCTAGTAACATAAGTTGCGAGTTTAGGTGCTGCGAGTTTCACGCAACAAAATCATTGGTATATATCATTTGACATTTCTCATTTGTTATTTTTTATCCTCTCATGCGCAGCTTTAAAAGTTTTGAGCCACAACAGAGCGCAAACACCCCAAATGACAAATGAAAAATGTCAAATGATATATGACCAATGATTCGGTTTAAGTCTGATGAGACTCAAATTGATGCCAGCAGACCGGCAATAAGAGCTCCTCGCCGTGGAATATCTTCAGCCTCAATATGCTCGTGCAACGCATGTGCACCATCACCGCTAATGCCCAGTCCATCTAGAACGGGAATACGCATCGCTGCTAGAAAGTTGCCGTCAGACGCACCACCGACTTGTGCTTCACCCAATTCAAAGTCGAGACAAGCAGCAATGTCTCGAGCAGTTTCAAACAACTCTACGACTGCGGCGGTCCTTTCCATTGGCGGCCGGTTAATACCACCCGAAACAAAAACTTTCGTACGGTCGTCGATTGGTTCAAGACTAGCTAATATCTGATCCACTTCGCGCGACTCAGCCTCTGTTGAGAAGCGAACATCTATCTCGCCCTCCGCTTCAGCGGCAACAACGTTTGATCGAGTTCCGCCCCGGACCACACCAACGTTGACCGTTATTCCGGATCCTGATTGGTTTAGGGCGTGAAGTCGTTCGGTCTGACGGGCCAGTTCCAAAATTGCGCTGGCTCCCTTTTCAGGATCTAATCCGGCGTGAGCCGCTTTTCCCTGAATCTTTATTGCGTAAATCCCGGTACCCTTCCGGCCCGTTTTTAATCGACCGCCAGAGGCGGGAGGTTCCAATACAAGAGCACAACGAGTGGTGAGCGTGTTGGCGACCTGCTCCAGTAGGGGCCATCCTGACAAACTGCCAACTTCCTCATCGCAGGTTAGTACGACTGTTACTGCATGCCGAGGCACCATCTGTAATTCATCAAGGGTTCGCAGTACCTCAATTGCCAATGCGCAGTTTGCCTTCATGTCAAAAATGCCTGGACCATAAATCTTGCCATTTTCGTGTCGCCAGGGACGTTCAAGCAGCGTGCCACAAGCATGCACGGTGTCTGTATGCCCAACGAGCAAAACCTGTCCTGCATTACTTTGCTGTTGGAAAGCTCTGATAACCACGTGTTGACCGAAATCCGGAACGTCGATTCGTTCAACTGAATCCACACACTTCAGTTCTCGCGCAGTGTCTGCGAGTAAATCGACCACGGATCGGCTGGCTGTCGGGTCGCCTGAAGGTGATTCAATTTCCACCAGTGCACGAATGTACATTTCAATGCGCTGTTGTCGTGCTCGGAAAGTACTTTGGATCTCTTGTATTTGATCTGATGAAATCTGTTTGTGACTCATAGAAAAAGTAATTGATGCCATCCCTTATTCCACGGATTTACTAGCGTGCTTAATAGTCTCTTTGCGCACGGTCAGCCCTTCAATACGTGGCAGGTTAAGTTCAAACCCAATACCCGGAGCCTCGGGCGCAACAATGGTTCCACGACTACTTACAATCACTGGCGGTTCGATGATGTCTTCCTCCCAGTAGCGAGCGCTTGCCGAAACGTCGCCTGGCAATTTGAAACCAGCCAGCGTTGACATTGCTATGTTGTGAGCTCGGCCAATCCCAGATTCAAGCATGCCGCCACACCAAACGGGGACGCCGTTTTCACGTGCTATGCCCTCGACTCGTTTCGCTTCAGAGTGGCCACCAACCCTGCCCAGTTTGACGTTGATGATCTTGCACGACCCGAGTCTGATTGCATGAAAAGCGTCTTCGGCAGAGTGAATCGACTCATCCAGGCAGACCGGAGTTTGGATCTGCTGCTGCAGTTTTGCGTGATCGAAAATGTCATCATGCGCAAGTGGTTGTTCGAGCATCATTAACTTAAAACTATCGAGTTTCTGAAACAATGGGACATCGGTCAACGTGTAAGCCGAATTGGCATCACCCATCAGACGAATGTCAGGAAACTCCTTGCGAACTCGCTCCACAATCTTCAGATCCCAGCCGGGTTTGATCTTGATCTTAATGCGTTGGTAACCCGCACTAACTTCTTTGCTGATTTTTTCAAGCAGAATCTCGGGTGTGTCCTGGATGCCGATCGACACACCGCAAGAAATCTCCTGACGAACGCCACCGAGGTGTTTCCATAACGGCACGCCGGCTCTTCTTGCTTCCAAGTCCCAACACGCGTTTTCAATCGTGGCCTTGGCCATGCGATGTCCGCGAACTGATTTCATCAGGGCAAAAGCTTGAGACGCGCTTTCCATGCTCTTGCCTAAGATCATTTGAGCAAGGAATTCACGCAGCACTGTCCACGCACTCTCGGTCCATTCATCACTATAAAAAGGTCCCTCGCCGGCCGTGCATTCACCCCAGCCTTCAGCACCATCTTTATCAGTGAGTCGCGCGAGCACGATGCGCCGTTCAATTGTGCGACCGAAGCTGGTTTCGAAAAAGTGGATTAGAGGCAGTCGGATTTCGCGCAGGTCGATTGACTGAATAATCAAGGTTGAAAAGTGGTTCCTCCGTGGGAGGCATTATGCCTTTGATGACAGACAGTTGTCAGCTTGCGTTGAATACAGGGTTAACAAGACGAGAAATTTTTCGCTTAGCATCAGGTACGAGTTTCCACAACTTGACCTGTATATAAAAGAATTGATAAAAGGCTGAACACATTATCCCTACCGGCCTCGTTAGGTTTTTTTCAACCGGTATTCCTCTCAACAATAGCGCGGAAGTTTTTTTGCAACGCTTGTCATGGAGAGGAAATATCAATGTCCCCGTTTCGTCGTCGATACTTTAATTCAATCGCTTCACTTCGTCAGAACAGTCACCCTTCAAGAACACATCAACATAATAAGAACTCAGTGAAATCCAATACGTGGTTCTTCGGCAGAATCGGCTTAGCAGGATTTCTAGTGCTGCTGGTGGCCTTAAGTCCGCTGGGACTGCGGCTTCTGCGTCTTGCTTATGCTGATAACACCGCCCAATCCGTACCGTTCAGCCAAGACTGGACAAACACCGCACTCATAACCGTTGATGACACTTGGTCTGGCGTGCCTGGCATCGTGGGCTTTCGGGGAGATGGTCTAACTAGCGGCACCGGTGTGAGCCCTCAAACGGTAGTCGCCGAGAGCACTGTCGTCGATGTTAATGCCAATCAGACAAACCCTAATACTTTTACTACCGGCGGTGTCGCCGAATTTCACATCGCAAACCCTACGATAGCTCTTCAGGGTTCGGGCACAGCGAGGGCGCCGTACGTACAGCTCCATCTCAATACAACGGGCTTTTCGAGTATCAACGTCGCATACAACCTTAGAGACATCGACGGCTCTGCAGACAATGCCGTGCAACCGATAGCCTTCCAGTATCGCGTGGGATCTAGTGGAGACTTTACGAATGTGCCTGCAGCTTTTGTTGCGGATGCGACGGAAGGTCCAAACCTTGCAACAAAGATAACACCGGTAAATGTAGTCCTGCCTGTTGCCGTCGAAAACCAACCCCTCGTTCAGGTTCGGATCATCACCACTGATGCGGTTGGAAGTGATGAATGGGTTGGCATCGACGACATTAGTGTCACTGGCACTCCCATTGGTTCTACGACAGACCCATCGGGCGTCGGCAGCGCCACCCCGAGCTCCGTGTTGCCAGGTGAAACCTCCACTCTAACGGTTACAGTTACTCCAGGTGCTAATCCGACGAGCAGTGATTTGTCCGTTAGCGCTGACCTTTCATCGATTGGCGGCTCTCCAAGTCAAGTATTCTTTGACAACGGTAGCAATGGTGACCAGACTTCAGGTGATAACGTCTTCACGTACAACGCCATCGTGACTGCTGCGACCACACCAGGCACGAAGTCTCTGGCCTTCACAATCACTGACGCCCAGAATCGTTCCGGAAATGGTTCCATCACTCTCACCGTGCAGCCACCGCCTCCTCCTGTGGACCATGTCGTTATTAGCCAGCTGTACGGCGGGGGCGGTAACGCGAATGCCACCTTCACAAATGACTACATTGAGCTCTATAACCCCACAACGAGCTCGTTTAACCTCGCGGGATGGTCACTGCAGTATGCTTCTGCCGCCGGCACTACTTGGACGAACAAGCAGCCGTTAGGCGGAACAATGGCCCCAGGCGAGTATTTCCTCGTCAAGCTTG
>JBKOYD010000148.1:0-18902 GCA_046725195.1 Acidobacteriota bacterium
GGAGCCAACATGGGTTCTGCGCGAGTCGATCATTCTGCAACATTACTTAGCGACGGACGCGTGTTGATTGCGGGGGGCCGCGACCAGGCTGGGGCAGTCAATAGTACAGAGATTTTTGATCCAACTACGGGCACCTTCAGCAGTGGCCCATCAATGAGCGTCGCGCGTGCAGGTCACAGCGCGACACTTTTTGCTGATGGGCGCGTTTTTTTCGCGGGGGGAAATTCAAACGGCAGCGCGGAGATTCTAAATGCTGCGGGGACCAGCTTCAGTGCCGCTGGCACAATGAATACCGCACGTTCCATGCATTCAGCCGCGCTGCTGCTCGACGGTCGTGTGTTGCTTGTCGGCGGACGCGATGGAAGTGGCAATGGCCTTACCTCTGCTGAGATTTTTGACACACCGGCCTCAGCATTCTCAACAGTTGATGGCGCACTGACCGTAGCCCGTGTTCGTGCACACCTTCGCGTTCTGTTTGACGGCAAGGTTCAGATCATCGGCGGCAGTAACGACGGTTCGATGGAGATCTATGATCCGCTGATTGAAACGATCGGCGCTTATGCACATGTGCTTCCAGAGAGTGATACTTGCGCGGGTCTCTCAGGCCAGATCTTGGCTTCGCAAACACGCGCAGCACTCTTCCATAACGGCCAGGCAGATCAGTTGCTCGACCGCACTGGTCACACAATCACTGAATTGAACGGTCAAGCGTTGGTGGTTGGCGGGGCGAACAGCAGCGGAGTTGTACTCAGTTCGACTTCGACACTGTCGAGCTCATCAGCTTCGATCACTACCGACAAGCTTGATTATGCGCCAGGTGAAACGGCGACGATTATAGGCCGCGGTTTCCAGCCCGGTGAGATCGTTAGAGTCAAGATCCACGAAGATCCGCACACACCCCAGGAAAGAGGATTCGACGCAACTGCTGATGGCGCCGGCAACTTCTCCGGCACTTATTTGGTGCAGGACTACGACCTGAAGATGAAGTTCATCGTGGGAGCGAGAGGTCTGACTTCCGGAGTCACAGCGCAAACGACTTTTACGGATGATACGAACATTACTGCAGCGACGGTGACTACAAGAGAATCCACGTGTACAACGCCTGCAAGCAGTTTCACCCAAGGACAGACAATTTGCGCAAACGTGAACATAACCGGCGTAGGTGGTGGGGGCAGCGCCGGGGACTTCTTTATTGTGTGGTTCGATCCTTCCAACGTCGCCGTGCAGACGACAACCAAGACTGTACCTGCGACCGTTCCAACCGCATTCACAGATACTCTCCCGACAACAGGCTCGAGCCCAACGGGAACATGGTCTGTGCATGCCTGTAAGACTGCTGCGTGTAACGGCGGCAACGATATAGCCCACGCAGATTTTACGCTCGCTGCGCCCGCCACCTTTTCCATTACATTCGATGCGACACCGATCAGCGAGGTCTTGGGAACAACCACAGTGCTGTCAGTGACCATTGGAGGCGGTCCGGCAACACCTGTCACGAGAGCCGAACTTCCGAAGACCTTCAGCAGCATCGCTTCCGGAACCAACGTTTCGTATTCCTACAATTCGCCGCTTGCCACCACTACAGTTGGCAAACAATACCGCTGGCTCTCAGCCGTGGGAAGCGGCAGTGCCCCGATCGTGGCTCCTCAGTCCGGGAACTTCAATCTGACGTCTAACTCAACGGTCTCAGCGACCTATAAGGCGCAGTGGCAGCTCACAATAGCTGTTACGGCAGGTGTACCAGGCGGTCTCGCAAACATCACTGGCGGCAGCAACGGCACCTTCTATGACGACGGCACAGCGCTCAGCCTGACTGCGGCTACTCCGGTGGCTGATGGTGCCGGCAAGCAGTGGCGCTTTGACAACTGGACCGGCGATGTCGCTTCACCACCCAACACTGCAAACCCGGTTTCGGTGACGATGAACCAGGCACGCTCCATCACGGCCAACTACATCGCGCAATACAAATTGACGTTGGCAATTACTGTAGGTGTACCAGGCGGTCTCGCAAACATCACTGGCGGCAGCAACGGCACCTTCTATGACGACGGCACAGCGCTCAGCCTGACTGCGGCCACTCCGGTGGCTGATGGTGCCGGCAAGCAGTGGCGCTTTGACAACTGGACCGGCGATGTCGCTTCACCACCCAACACTGCAAACCCGGTTTCGGTGACGATGAACCAAGCTCGCTCAATCACAGCCAACTACGTTGTGCAATATCAACTGACACTGGCGATCACCGCAGGTGTGCCCAGCGGTCTCACCAACATAACCGGCAGCACCAACGGCGCTTTCTATGACGACGGCACGGTGCTTAGCTTGACCGCCACCACCCCCGTCGCTGATGGCCCCAACAAGCAGTGGCGCTTTGATAACTGGACTGGCGATGTTACGCC
Organism: Acidobacteriota bacterium; assembly: GCA_046725195.1. Lineage (GTDB taxonomy): Bacteria > Acidobacteriota > Blastocatellia > Pyrinomonadales > Pyrinomonadaceae > PSRF01. The sequence continues at coordinate 2,397 of JBKOYD010000148.1, forward strand.
TTCGCCTAACACTGCAAACCCCGTCTCGGTGACGATGAATCAAGCCCGCTCCATCACGGCCAATTACATCGCTCAGTACCAACTGACATTGGCCATCACTGCAGGTGTGCCCAGCGGCCTCGCCAATATCACTGGCGGCAGCAACGGCACCTTCTATGACGATGGCACAGTGCTCAGCCTGACTGCCACCACCCCCGTCGCTGATGGTCCCAACAAACAGTGGCGCTTCGCCAACTGGACTGGCGACGTCGCTTCATCACCAAACACTGCAAACCCCGTTTCGGTGACGATGAACCAGGCACGCTCCATCACGGCCAATTACATCGCCCAGTACCGACTGACGCTGGCGATCACCGCAGGTGTACCCAGTGGTCTAACGAACATTACTGGCGGCACCAACGGCACTTTCTATGACGATGGCACTGTGCTCAGCCTGGCTGCGACCACTCCTGTGGCTGATGGTCCCGGCAAGCGCTGGCGCTTCGCCAACTGGACTGGGGACGTCGCTTCGCCACCAAATACAGCAAACCCACTTTCCGTGACGATGAACCAGGCGCGCTCCATCACGGGCAACTACATTGCGCAATATCAGTTGACCTTCACTTCCGCAGGCACCATTCCCATAGGTGTTGCCAGCGAGACGGGAACAAATACTGTCGTTACTGTTGCCGGCAATCCCAAGACTGCAGATGTGCTTCCCTTCAGCGATTGGTTTGATAACGGCAGCTCTGCCAGCTACAACTATTCCACAACCGTCAATACTGATCCTGTTTCCACCAAGCGGTATGCTTTAACCACACCGGCACCGAGTCCAACGAGTCCGTTTACAGTTTCTGGTGCAGCAACCATCACCGGCACTTACAAGACGCAGTATCAGTTGACCTTCACTGCCACCGGGATTCCGATCGGAGTGGCGAGCCAAACAGGCGTGAACACAGTGGTGACTGTCAATGCAATTACGAAGACCGCAGCCAATCTGCCCTTCAGTGATTGGTTTGACACTGGCGCCAGTGTTTCTTATGTGTATGCCACGCCGATTTCAACTGATCCCGTTAGCGCCATTCAGTACGAGCTGACTAACGGAGCTAGTTTGCCGTCTAGTCCGATCACAGTTAGTAGCGGTTTGACCATTACCGGAAACTACTCTGTTAACACATACACGATCCATTATCTGCCGCCAATTGATGAGTCCAATTCGAGCAATTACCAGCTCAACACCGGTAAGAACGGTCGCGTCATTCCGGTTAAGGTTCAGATCTTCAAGAATGGTGTGCCGTTAGAGACCGGTACCGTGCTTATGCAGGTTGCAGGTTCTAACTGCGCGGCAGGATTCGGTGATGATCCGGTCGAGGAATACGCCGACGCCGGGAGTTCAAACGGCAATACGAACCTCTTCCGGTGGACCGTCGGGACACCAGGCTTCTGGATCTATAACCTCGACACGCGGGCACTAGGTCTAGCTACAAACAATTGCTACAGGCTCGACGTCTACTACAATAGTCTCAGCGGACCAACAGCAATTAAGCTCTCTACCTCTGTGTTTGCGCTGTTCAAGCCCGTTAAGTAACTTAAACAACACGAACTATGCGGTCACTATCCAGTCACGAAAGTGGCTGGATAGTTCATGTCTGCGCTCTGCACAAAGGCGAGAATCCCATTCACGGGAACGATCGGTCAAATCCCACTCCGGCAGAGACTGTTTAAATAATCAGACACCACCGGCTTTATGCCGCGTGGTACTTCAACTTCAGCCTAGTAGCTGGTTTTCGCACTCTAAGACACCACCGACTTTATGTCGCGTGGGGCTTCACCTTCTGCCTTTTTGTGGCCGCGAACTTAGGTCGAAGTTGAGACTCCACGCGACATAAAGTCGGTGGTGTCTCAAGGAGAGTTTAGGTGATTGTTCTAGGCTGAAGTTGAAGCACCACGCGGCATAAAGCCGGTGGTGTCTGATTATTCACACCGTGCTTCAAGCCCGGTGTGAATGAGATCTGGACCTTCAGCCTTTTGAGGCAAAGCGATCAGCGATTCAACTAACTTCGTATAATGGTGGACATTTTGAGGAGCACGTTTCCGGTCTTTGCTCCAGAGGAGCAGAATGTTTATAGCGTAGGTACCGTTTAAAGACTTAGTGCTCCGTAGGAGCGCCATGTCGATGATGCAGCGCGGAACAAGAAACATTTCGCTCCTTCAGAGCGAACAAAAAATCCAGGGCCGGCTGAGCTATAGACATCTTGCTCCTCTGGAGCAAAGACCGCACGACTGTGGGTAAGGTCAACGAGACCGACCTGATGAGAGCGTGAGATTTTTACCAGAGCTTCTGCCCTCGGGCGGTTCCAAGATACTTTGACGATGCTTCGTGATCGCTCACGAGTATAATGCGAACGACTTTTTCGGCAAGAGCGTACCAAGGTTCAATCCTGAGTGAAGCATTCCTCCTACTATGACTAAAATGCTTGCGGGGCAGATTTCCGGCGCACGGCGTCTCGAGATGATCGAGATACCGATTCCCGAGATTGAAGACGGTGAAATTCTAGTCAAACTACAAGTCGGCGCCATCTGTGGTAGCGATCTACCTTACTTTTTATTCGACACCTCCCACCCAGCATTGACTGGAGCGTCAGCTCCACTCCCGCCTATGCTCTCGCTTCACGAGCTGGTTGGATTCGTGGCCCACTCACGAAGCGAACGCTTCAAACACGGCGATCGCGTACTCGCGTTGCCAACAATTCCGCATCGGGGCCTGGCCGAGTATTTTGTTTCGAGCGATGATCGCGCAGTTCCTCTCCCTGCCGGTCCAGCAAATCGTCTCGTCCTTTCCCAACCGCTTGGAACAGTGGTTCATGCTTGCGTGAAGTTGTCGGAAGTAGTGGGACAAACAGTAGTAGTTTTGGGCCAAGGCCCGACTGGTCAGTTGTTCACCGCATTGTTGCGCCATATGGGTGTCGAACGACTAATTGCAGTTGACCTTCTAGCTGAGCGACTGAACGTTTCAACCACGATGGGAGCAACCGATACCGTATGCGGGAACGCAATGGATGTAGCAAGCGCAGTAAAGACAATAACGAGCGGCAGGGGCGCAGATCTGGCTGTTGAAGTCATAGGCAAATCCGAAACTCTGAACCTGGCCGCACAACTCGTTAGGCGCAACGGGACAGTGCTGGCCTTCGGCTTACCGCACAAATACAAGTACGAATTTCTCTTTAACGAATTTTTCTGGAATGAAGGCCGTTTGATCTGTAGCCTTGGTCCTACAGTCGATGATTTCCGGGTTGCGGTGGAAATGATCGCAAACGGAGTCATCGATGTAGGTCCGCTGGTTACTCACAGCTTTCCGTTCACTCGAGCACAAGAAGCATTTACACTGTTTGCAGATCGCGCTGACGGAGCTATCAAAATTGTCTTAACAACCGATACTGAATGACAGCTGGAAAAGACTATGAAAACTAAAGGGCTAACAACGTTGCGGAAGGGTTTCGTTGTATTGATAAGTGTTTTGCTCCTTGCGGCTGCCTCATCATCCGTCGCGCAAAAGGATGTCGCCAACATGCAGAATAAAGAGAAAGACGAAATAAGATTAATAACTCTCGATCCTGGCCATTTCCACGCCGCACTGGTTCAGAAAACCATGTATCCCGGAGTCTCTCCCGTCGTATCAGTGTACGCTCCACCCGGAATCGATTTGGACCAACATCTAAAACGCATTCAGGGCTACAACACGGCTACTGAGAATGCTACGCACTGGGAAGAAAAAGTTTATGCCGGTACTGATTTTCTCCAACGCATGTTGAAAGAGAAGCCAGGCAACGTGGTTGTCATTTCCGGTAACAATCGGGCCAAGATAGATTACGTTGAGGCCAGCCTGCGTGCGGGCCTTTCTGTTTTTGCTGACAAGCCGATATGCCTCGATAGCGCCGGTTTCGAGAAACTAAAGCAAGCGTTCAAGACTGCTGAAAAGAACGGAGTATTGCTTTACGACATCATGACCGAGCGCTACGAGATTACGACTATCCTCCAAAAGGAGCTGGTGAATGACACGTCAGTCTTCGGTCAATTGCAAAAAGGTTCGGTTGATAATCCCGCAGTGGTTAAGGAGAGCGTCCATCACCTTTTCAAATATGTATCCGGAAAACCCTTGCAACGACCAGCATGGTTCTTTGACGTAACGCAGCAAGGCGAAGGTATCGTCGATATCACGACGCACCTGGTCGATCTCGTTCAATGGGAAAGTTTTCCCGAACAGTCCCTGACACCGGCTGATGTCGAAATACTGCGCGCAAAACGCTGGCCGACTGTTGTCACACGCGAGCAGTTTAAAACCATAACGAGTCTGCCTGATTTTCCTGACTACTTGCGCACAAGACTAAATGCGGAGGGTGCACTCCCGTATTACTCAAACGGCGAACTGAACTACAAGTTGAAAGGGGTGAATGCGAAGATCTCCGTAATCTGGAACTTTGAAGCGCCCGCGGGTGCTGGTGACACGCACTTTTCTGTTATGAGAGGAACCAAAGCGAATGTAATCATTCGACAAGGTAAAGAAGAGCGCTACCGGCCCGAATTGTTTGTTGAAGCCGTGGATGGTGCCAATAGAGAGTCGTTGGAGGCGGCTTTGAAAAATAGGTTGCGAGGCTTAGAGAATCAGTATCCCGGATTGGAACTCAGGGACGAGGGCAAACTTTGGCACATCCTGATCCCTGCCGAGCATCGGAAGGATCACGAAGCCCACTTCGGACAGGTCTTGGAAAGTTTTTTGCGGTATTTGAGAGCTGGAAAGCTTCCGGTGTGGGAAGTACCAAATATGATTACCAAGTACTACACAACAACGAAGGCATTGGAGGTTGCCAGCAACACCTCTTCTTCAACCCAGCGCTGACCAGTTTAAGGTCAATCGGACGCGGCGTTACCAAGATTCCTCACCGCTGCCGAAAAGGCCGTGCCTCGCCGACGTGAAATCGGGATTCGCACACCGGAGCCGAGCACGGCAACCAAAGCTCCGGCCCGAGTACGCGTCAACTCTCGCACACCATCAAGTCGAACCAATGCGCGTCGGTGAGCGCGTCGGAAACCGTGTTTGTGCACGCGTTGCTCAAGTAATTGGAGCGACTCACGAAGAAAGTAATTCCGTGGACCAATCCACAGTCGCGCGTAATTACCTGCGGCCTCGATCCAGTCAATCTCACTTATGTGAAGAACTGTTGCGCCTCGCGGAGTTGTTACAACGATAGTTTCGTCGCGAGTTGAGAATGGGTTAGCGCGCAGCCGCCGCATCAACCGCTTCATTGTTGCCGCAAATCGAGCTTCACTGACAGGCTTTACAAGGTAGTCGAGCGCCTCGGCTTCGAATGCGCGAATGGCGAACTGATCAAATGCGGTAAGGAACACTACTGCCGGCATTCGTTCTGGAGTTCGACGACGAATTACCTCAAAACCGTCTACACCGGGCATCTGAATGTCGAGAAAGACGACGTCGGGCATGGACACGTCCAGCGCGGCGAGCACTTCGGTACCGTTACGGCATTCGCCGGTGACGGCGAACTCGGGAAAAGCCGCCAATAGTTGTCGCACTCCCCTGCGAGCTGCTGGTTCATCGTCAGCTATCAAGGCTCTCCACTTAGCTTGTGTCACTGTTCAACTCCGGAAGCAGCTCCCGATATGGCACCCTCAATGTTGCGATTGTACCGCCATCCGACCGTCTCATTATCTCTAGCGAAGCACGTTCGCCATAAAGTGCCCGCAGTCGTTCTCTCGTGTTGTCGATGCCATGCCCTTTTGGAATGACAGCTCTTTCGTCGATTCCAACTCCGTCATCGGTCACCGAGATTTCCAGAACGTCTCCAGCACGTCGCGCAGCAATGATTAGACGACCGGCATCAGGCTGTTTCGCAATTCCATGACGAATCGCGTTTTCCACTAGATGCTGAAGCGCAAAACTGGGTACTGCTGCGGAAAGGAGAGAGTCATCTATGTCGAATTCAGGTCGCAGTCGATCTGAGAATCGCGCCTGTTCGATAGCGACATATTGCCGCACCAGTTCGAGCTCTTCGCCCAGCGTGACTTCATTGGCGCGATGTCGACTAAGAGTACGACGCAACACCTCGCTAAGATGTTCGACGATGCGGACCGCGCCCTGACGGTCGTTGTCGCGTACCAGCACAGCGATCGTATTGAGCGTGTTGAAGAGAAAGTGTGGATTTACCTGAGCCTGTAGCGCCGCGAAGCGTGCGCTGGCTAGTTGTTCTGAAAGTCGCGCCAACTGTACTTCACGGTCGCGCGCCTCAATGAAATAACGGGTCGCATGTTCGATGCCGACCATACATAGATAAACGGCCACACCAAAGGGCAATGTGGTGAAGATCCAACTCAGCCATTCCAGCGTGACATGTCCCCAGAACTGACTCGCACCGGCTTGCATTGCTTCATGAAAAGCGTGCGCGGCAAACATGCGGAAAAGCACCAATCGTAATAACTGGCCGCACGTGGCCCATGCCACACAGAACAACAGCGAGAAAAAGAGATGCAGAACAACGCGCCTGGCGAGATGCGGCCGCGCCAGGGGCCACCTTCTTGAAACTGCGAATACCCCCGGCGTAAGAAAAGCGTAGAGAAACCAGTCGCCACCTTCAAACAACAGATCGCGCACAGTGGCAGGCTCCCAACCCTGAAGATGCGCCTGTGCGACTCGATTGATGACGGCAAAGATAGCGGGCAAGATCCAGGCAGCCGAGACAATCATCCAGGGCCTGAGACGTGGGAATCGCACGCAATCACAGTAGCGTTGGGCCAGCTTGCGCGCAAGGCAGCCAAGTCGTCCCGTGAAGGTGACACGCCGTTCGCGTCATGAGACGAGCCGTTCGCGTATTCATAGTTGTCCGTGTCAGTCGTCGCGACATAGGATGAACGCGCTGAGTCAGATTTAGTAGTAGCCCACTATACAACTGCCACCCTAAGGTGCCGCTTTGTCGAGGAGTAATAGCCATGACCATGAGAATCCTTGCTCGTTTACTTTTCTCGTTCTTAATGAGCGTTGCCTGTTTATTAGCGACGACTGCTGTGAAGGACCAATCGACAATTAAGGAGGAGGACCGCTCTGCGGATAGCGCGGCTATACGCCGTCACATCGAAAGCATCTTTCAGGCATTTATCGATGGAGACATTGATAAGATCCATGCGACGCATTCTGAAGATTGGCGGGGATTCCTGGAGGGTTCGCAGGTTCCCATAAAGGGCATCGACGAGTATATGAGAGCCAATGGAATCGATTGGCCCAGACCTGCGAATGCTGCCAAATTAAGTCCTTATTTGCCCGCGGGTACAACCTATAAGGTCAGCGACTTTGACGTAAACTTTTACAGTCCTGAGTTAGCGGTTGCTTCCTTTTTTGGCGAATTCCAAAACAAGACGGGCAACACAACTGTCACGCTGCGGCGGTTCCGCATCATGGATGTATACGCCAAACGGAACGGCGGCTGGATTCAAGTCGCTTCACACACCGTGATAGATCCTGACTGGCGTGCAGCGCAAGCGTCGAAGCCATTGACGGTGACACCACAGATTCGTCAACAAATACTGACAGCGCGAGAGAATATTTGGAAGGCCTGGTTCGCAAATGATCGGGCCACATTGGAGCGTCTCATTCCGGAAGAGGTAATTGCAATCAATGTCGGTGAGGATAACTGGTCCGACCGGGCAACCATCCTCGCTGAAGCACAGAGCTTCGCCGACAGTAAAGCAAAATTGGTCAGATTAGAATTTCCCAAAACCGAGATGCAGGTCTACGGCAATACCATCATTATCTACACCGACTATTTGTATGAGACCGAAGCTGACGGAAAACGAATGACTGTGACCGGACGAGGTACCGAAATGTTTGTCCGGCGCGGCAATGACTTAGTGAACGTGGGCTGGCATCTCGATCGCGGGAAATGAGCCTTTGTACAGCACCAGGAGCGCAGCGACTGCACTCACTTACAGCACCAGGAGCGCAGCGACTGCACTCACTACAGCACCAGGAGCGTAGCGACTGCACTCACTACAGCACCAGGAGCGTAGCGACTGCTCGCAGCATACAGAACCAGCAGCGCAGCAACTGCACTCACTACAGCACCAGGAGCCGCAGCGACTGCTCGCGCTTACAGCACCAGGAGCCGCAGCGACTGCTCGCGCTTACAGCACCAGGAGCGTAGCGACTGCTCACGCTTACAGCACCAGGAGCGCAGCGACTGCTCGCAGCATACAGAACCAGCAGCGCAGCAACTGCAGAGACCTTACCAACCGGGAGACGATGGCTGCGGCTATGACTATCCTTGCGTTGTCAACCACTGAGCACTCTCACGCTTCTCTCGGCATTCACCTTCAATGTCACACCGCAGAATAAGCATGGTGTGTGATCGAAACTCGCGGTGAGGTAGAGTCATCTGGAATTCCTCTTCGCGTTGAGGTGTAATAATACTTACACTAAGTGCAGTCGCTACGCTCCTGGTTCTGTAGTGAGTGCAGTCGCCTTCGCTCCGGCTCCGTAACGGGGCCTTTCTCAACATTTCTTTCCTCACAAGTTAAGGTCAACGTAAGAACCGCTTAATCAGGATCTCACATCGACCATCTATTACTCTGCCTGTTGTTTCCCTAAAACCTGCGATGCATAGGCCGGGAGGTCAGCATGAGCGCTGCAACTACTGTAAGCACGGTTCGAACCCCACAGCTCTCCCTCATTGATGCCCGGTCCATCCCTGCTCAAGAAATTATCCAAGGACGATATGTCTCCGATTTGCTCGGACCGGAGAAGAAGTCGACGCCGCGTTGAAGCTGAGGTTTGAAGTCTTCAATCTCGAGCTAGGAGAAGGCCACGCCTCGTCGTTTCTGACGGGGCGAGATCGTGATGAATTTGACTCGACCTCTCACCACTTGATTCTCATCGACCGATCGAACGAACGAGTGATCGGCACTTACAGATTACGCACCTATGAGACTACAAAAGCGATCGAGGGTTTTTGTTTATCCCATGAATTCGACCTTAGTACGTTACCGCTTGAAGTTCTTGCGAAAGGGATCGAGATTAGCAGGTTTTGCATCGCCAAAGCGCACCGCAACTTTCGGTCGCAAAAAGTTCTTTGGAACGGTCTGTCGCTGGCTTTAACACAAACCGATAAGAGATATATCTTTGGAGCGCTGGCACTTGCCACACAAGATCCGCTCGAAGCCGGACGAATATTTGACCGGTTAAGGGACGAAGACCAAATCCATTCTGAGTTTAAGGTCAAACCCAAGCCAGGTTCCAAATGCCTCTGGTACCGAATTCCCGACGAGCGGCAGCGCAGGATTCTGATACCCAGCTGGTTCAGAATCTGTCTGCGGTCAGGAACGAAGTTGTGTGGACCACCTGCTATCAACCGTCAATTCCGAACGATTGACTTTCCCGCCTTACTGGACCTTAAACAAATAGCACCAAGCACCCGTAGCATATTATTTGGAGCATAACGAGTGTAGGGATGGCACTCCGTGGCCACCCGTCGGTGCGATCCGAATTGACATCGGAATTGCACGAGCAAGATGCCGTTGGGGGTCGTGGTAGGGGAGGAGGGTGGACACTCCTCACAAGTAATAACGTCCGGCCTTGATGACTGAATCTGCAATTCGACGGCGAGCTGTTATCACATTAAAGACTGAATAGCTAGTGAGTTGATAAACCGATGATGAAAGTGAATCCTCATCATCACTATCTACCAGCGCACTGAATACTTCTTTCGCGGAATGTGCCATGCGATCGGCTGCATCGCTGGCGTACACCCGGGTAACGTCTATGGGTGTCTGACAATCGTCTTCATCGCGACTCGTGAGGAACTTCTCTGTTCGGAACAGCGCACTCTCCAGAGCGTAAACTTCGATAATGAGATCGGCGATATTTCCCAACACCTCTTGTTCATTCACGAGCCCATCACCATATTTAGCTCGCGCGCGACCAATTGCGAATAAAACGAGACTCTTAGCTCGTACAAGCAGGTCATGCTCCGCTGAAAATAGAGTCTCGCCTTCCGGTTGTTGCACAACCGCGTCGCTAAGTGCACTTTTCGGTTCTTCAGTGGTCCAGAGGTGAGAAATTGCTTCGTTTCGCAAAACACGAGTTGCAATTATTAAGCGGTTAATCTCGTTTGTGCCTTCATAGATTCGTGTAATGCGTGCGTCGCGATAAGCGCGCTCGGCAGGAAACTCCTTCGAATAACCGTAGCCACCGTAAACCTGCAGCGCTTCATCAACTACGAAAGCCAACGCTTCACTCGTCCATACTTTGTTGATTGAACATTCGACAGCAAAGCCTTCAATCGACTTAAGGACTCGTTCAGATTCTGTCTCGTCTATAGCTAGCAAGGCCTGATCGACATCGCCGAGCGTGCGATAGACCATCGCGTCTCCGACATAACAGCGCACGGCCATCTTGGCAAGTTTTTGTTTGATCATTCCAAAATCCGCGATCGCCTTTCCAAACTGGTGTCGTTCTACTGCGTAGCGAACCGCTCGAGTTAAAGCCTGCTTCGCTCCACCAATATTCCGTGTGCCCAGTTTGAGGCGTCCCAGATTCAGGATGTTGAAAGCCACCTTGTGGCCCTGGCCCACGTTGCCAAGCACGTTTTCGACAGGTACACGCACGTTCTCGAGGATGAGTGCCGTTGTTGACGATCCATCAAGACCCAGTTTCGGTTCCTCACGTCCGCTGACAACTCCCATATCACGTTCTACGAGAAAAGCTGTAAATTGCGTGCCATTAATCTTGGCAAAGATGGTAAACAGATCTGCGAAGCCACCGTTTGTGATCCACATCTTCTGACCGTTGAGGATGTAATGCTTCCCGTCTTCGCTAAGCGTTGCCTTGGTTCTAGCAGCCAGCGCATCCGAACCCGAGCCCGGCTCCGTTAGCGCGTACGCGGCAACCATCTCACCATTCGCAAGGCGAGGAAGGTAACGGGATTTCTGATCGTCATTGCCAAAATAGACCAGAGGTAAGGTACCTATCGTCGTATGAGCGCCGAGCGAACCGGCGAAGGAGGGCATGATCCCGATTTGCTCACCAACATATGCAGAACTCACTTTATCGAGACCCAAACCGCCGAAGGCTTCCGGTATATCAACGCGCAGCAGATCAAGTTCGCCTGCTCTGAGCAGCAACTCACGCGTCAACAACCAGTCCTTAGCGTAGATCTGCGCTTCACGAGGCAAAACTTCCGTTCGCATGAAGTCAGCCGCGATACGACCGAACATTTGTTGTGCGGGCGACAGATCTTCAGGTGTAAAGATCCGATCAGCGGTTAAAGCGGAGTTAAGAAAAACCCCGCCGCCTCGATTGTTGATAGCTTCGACTACTGTTTGCATAGTTCGAGCCAAGTTGTTGACGCCTAATTAATTTCAGATTATAAGAACCTACCGGACGTTCGGTAACATAGCATCCGCGCTGTAAATCATTCAAGCTTTGGCAGGAATTGCCTTGCGCTTGCCAGGCAACAAAAAGTGATCTGAATCACTGGGACCGCAGGCGTCTCGCCTGCCACCTTACGGTACACGGCTGCTACGAATGAACGCGGTTGTTGCCGTCGGGTGGCTGGCGAGACGCCTGCGGTCCCAGTGATTCAGACCACAACACGAATTAGGTTGTATTCTCTTCTCTGTCATCCTTTACTGGTCAGTTTCCAGAAAGGCTCCGCTGATGAATAACGAACGCCTTAGAGTCTGGTTTGCTTTGTGGGTCTTATTCGCGGTTAACACGTTGAACTTTTACGATCGGCAAATTCTCGGTGCGGTGGGCGAGACCGTTCGCGAAGAATGGAAACTGAGCGACACGGCGCTCGGATCGCTCGGAACTGCTTTTACGCTGCTCTATGCGGTCATCGGCGTGCCGCTCGGTAGACTGACAGATCGGTTCTCGCGCAGGTGGATCTTGTTTGCGGGCGTTACGGTTTGGAGTTTGTTGACTGCGGCGTCAGGCCTTGCGCGAAACTTCACCGAACTCTTCGTCGTGCGACTTGGTGTCGGCAGTGGTGAAGCGGCATGTGCTCCGGCCTCTGCCTCGCTCATTGGCGACCTGTTCCCAGCGTCGCGACGAGCAAAGGCTCTTTCGGTTTTCATGATTGGCCTGCCGCTGGGAATTGCGCTGAGCTTTTTGGGCAGTAGTCTATTAGAACAACGATACGGTTGGCGCTTCACATTCTACATCGCGGTGATCCCGGGCGTTGTCCTCGCGATATTGGCCCTGCTCATCTGGGAACCCAGCCGTGGTGCAGCTGAGGTTCACAAGATTGCCGCTACTGACAAACGAAAAGGTTCCCCCTATCTTCTCGTATTATCCATTCCCACAATGTGGTGGATCATTGCATCAGGAGCATTTCACAACTTCAACATGTATGCGATTGGGGCTTTCCTCTCGCCGTTTCTTCAGCGAGTTCATCATCTTCCCAAGTTCAACGCCGGCATGATTGCAATGGTCGTGTATGGATTGGCCGGTATACCTGGTCTGATCATTGGCGGTATGCTTGGAGATCGAATGGTGCGACATAAGCAGAACGGCCGCCTCGTCGTTGCGACCGTGGCTATTTTTGTCTCTGCCCCAATGATGTTCCTGAGCCTGACTCGACCAGCCGGTGACTTGTTTGGATTCGTTCTATGCGCAGGTTTGGGAATGGCCTCCATGTACATCTACTACTCAACAATCTATTCGGCAATTCAGGATGTCATTGAACCGTCGCTTCGAGGAACGGCCATGGCACTCTATTTCTTTGCCATGTACGTGCTCGGGGCATCCCTGGGACCACTTGGCATGGGCTTTCTCAGCAACTACTTTACCCGGCAGGCAGCCCTTGCCGCCGGCGTTACCGAAACAAGTTTCCAGGCGCTGCGTCCGTTCGCGGCTGAAGGTTTGCACTCCGCGCTCTACATAGTTCCAGTTCTCGGAGTAGCACTTGGATTGGTGCTCTTCGCAGCTTCACGCACAGTTGCCAGAGATATGGAAAAGCTGCAACGCTGGATGCGCGAATCTGCCACTCCTGATGCGCAAGAGAAAACTGCGGCGGAGAAAACATCAGTGCCACTCCCAGTTGAAAAAGTATTTGAAGCGGTGCCTGAATGAAAGCGTGGCAAGTAAACGACTGGGGCGAGCCGGAACAGATGAAACTAGCTGACGTTCCTCTTCCAGAACCTAAGTCCGACGAAGTGAGGATTCGCAATCATGCCGCCGCCCTCAACTTCTTCGACATTCTTCAGATTCAAGGAAAATATCAAACCAAACCTGCGCTTCCGTTTACGCCGGGAGCCGAGATAGCCGGTGTGGTTGATGCCGTTGGCCGGGATGTGGATCACCTTTCCATCGGTGATCGTGTAATGGGTTTGGCCTCGATAGGCGGATTTGCCGAGTATACCGTTGCACCAGCAACCAAAACTTTTCGCGTCCCCAAGACGATGAACTTTGACGAAGCGGCAGCAATGATGATCATCTATCAGACGTCCTACCTCGCGCTAAAAGTTCGGGCAGCAATCAAGTCACAGGAGTGGTTGTTGGTCCACGCAGGCGCCGGCGGTGTTGGTAGTTCAGCAATACAACTGGGCAAGAGTTTCGGCGCACGAGTCATCGCCACTGCAGGGAGTGCCGACAAAGTAAGCTTCTGTTTGTCGCAGGGCGCTGAGTACGGTCTTAATTACGGCGAATCAAACTGGGTCGAACAAGTCAAAGACATCACTAAGGGACATGGCGCCGATGTCATATTCGATCCCGTCGGAGGCGATGTCTTTGACCTGTCGACGAAGTGTATTGCCAGTGAAGGTCGGTTGCTTGTAATCGGTTTTGCTGGGGGCCGAATATCTAGTATCACAGCAAACCGAATTCTCTTGAAGAACATGTCCGTGCTCGGTTGTTACTGGGGTGGTTATTTGGAGCACCATCCCACATTCCTGGACGAGGCGCAGGCCAAGTTGTTTGCACTTTACGAAGCGGGCGAAATCAAACCTGTTGTCTCGAAAAGCTATTCTTTAACTGAAGCACCGTCGGCATTACGAGCGCTCGCCGAAAGGCAGACCTATGGAAAAGTGGTGCTCACAATGCCGTAGGCAATTGCGATGAATGTTAGAGACAAAGTTGTAGTTATAACGGGCGGGGCCAATGGAATCGGCCGAGCACTCTGCCGGCGCTTTGCAGCAGAGGGTGCCCGAGCAGTGGTTGTGGCCGACCTTGATTCAGCCGGCGCAGCAAAGGTCGCGGAAGAAATCGGAGGACTGCCGGTCACGGCAAATGTCGGCAATGAAAACGACAACGTTCGTCTGGTTGTTCAAACCATCGAAAAGTTTGGAAGGATCGATCTCTTCTGCGCGAACGCAGGAATCTTGGGTGAACTCGGTGGTGCGGAAGTTCCCAACGAGGCATGGCGGCAAATATGGGATGTGAATGTGATGTCGCACATTTACGGCGCGAGAGCTGTTCTCCCGGGAATGCTGGAACGCGGCGAAGGCTATTTGCTTCACACCGCATCGGCCGCCGGACTGCTGACGCAGGTTGGGGCTGCACCTTACTCAGTCACGAAGCATGCAGTGGTTGCATTCGCCGAGTGGTTATCGATAACCCATGAAGAGGCGGGTATAAAAGTTTCTTGCTTATGCCCGCAAGGCGTTAAGACACGGATGCTGCTTGGTGATGACGGCGAACGCGCGAGTTTCTTGAAAGAAGGCGCGCTCGAGCCTGAGGATGTCGCTAGCGCTGTCGTTGCCGGACTCCGAGAAGAACGCTTCTTAATACTGCCGCATCCTGAAGTAGCAGAGTACTTCCGCCGAAAGGCAACCGACTATGACCGTTGGCTGCGTGGCATGCGCCGCCTGAACGCCCAATTTCGAGTCTGACTTCAACCAACAGCAAAGACTTCCTCTATTCAAGTCCGTTCCGGGAGTGGAATACAACGTGCGCGCCAAAACAGTCACGCTTCTGCCAGCTCTCGCCCTTTTGTCAGCATGGTTTATCGGAAGCTATTTTGGACCAACCGCATATAGCCAGGAGCAAGATATTTCTTTCACCTCCGATGTTCCCAGCGCCAAGATCTATGATGAGAAGTGCGCCTCTTGCCACAACAAACCGACGGGGCGTATTCCTTCACGAGCGCAAATCGAGAAACGTTCCACTGAAGATGTCATCCGTTCACTAACGACTGGCTCAATGAAACAATGGGCCGAAGGACTAAATACCGCTGAAATTACGGCACTAGCGGTTTACATCACTGGGAAACAGCCGGGCTCGAGTTCTCCAGGAAATATGGATGTCTGTTTGTGTAAGGAACCGGCTGGACCAATTAATCTCGACGGTCCGCAATGGAATGGTTGGGGACGTGATCTATACAACTCTCGATATCAACCCGAGCCAGGAATCAAGCCTGAAGATGTGCCGAGATTGAAGATCAAATGGGCCTGGACGCACCCGGGGCCGATGGCCACCGGTCAGCCGACAATTATTGGCGACCGGCTTTTCGTCACTACGGAAGTTGGCAAGGTTTTCAGTCTGAATGCGCAGACTGGCTGTACCTACTGGACCATGAACGCCGGAGCGGGTGTTCGCTCCGCCATCAGCGTTGGTCCTCTTCCGCCGGGTTCAGGTTCCAAAGCTAAGTTTGCAGTCTATTTCGGCGATCACAAATCGAACGTCCTGGCGGTTGATGCTGATAGCGGCGAGCTGCTTTGGAAGACGCGTGTTGAGGATCATCCATTGTCTCGAATTACGGGATCTCCGGTGCTGTACCGTAACCGGCTCTTCGTACCGGTTTCTTCCATTGAAGAAGTCGGTGGCGCAGACACCAAGTATGAATGCTGTAAGTTTCGCGGCAGCCTGGTCGCGCTGGACGCCTACACGGGAAAGCTGATTTGGAAGAGCTTTACAGTTCAGGAGGAGCCGAAGCCATTCAGGAAGAATTCCTCCGGAACCCAAATGTACGGTCCTGCCGGAGGGGCGATCTGGTCAGCGCCAACTCTCGATCTGAAACGCAAGCTTATCTATGTCGTCACTGGAAATTCCTATACTGACGTTCCCACGGGCCACTCAGACGCCATCGTCGCCTTTGCGATGGACACCGGCAAAATGAAGTGGGTGAATCAAGTCACACCCAAAGATAATTTTCTCGTAGACTGTCGAAGGCCTGGCGTTGGGAATTGTCCCGAAGATGCTGGGCCTGATTATGACTTTGGCAGCTCGGCAATTCTCTCGAAGTTGCCAAATGGCCGCCAGGTACTTTTGGCTGGTCAGAAATCAGGTGTTATTTATGCACTCGATCCTGATCAGGGCGGCAAGATTTTGTGGCAAGTTCGGCTCGGCGCTGGAGGCGCTCTTGGCGGCATCGAGTGGGGTTTTGCCGCAGATGTTCAGAATGTTTATGTTCCGGTGGCAGATGTTTCCGGACGATCGCGCAAACCTGGCATCAGCGCATTACAGATTGGCACAGGCACGACACTTTGGAGCGTGCCGGCTCCTGCTCCTAAATGCAGTTGGGGAACAGT
>JBKOYD010000064.1:0-7758 GCA_046725195.1 Acidobacteriota bacterium
GTTGTCGAAGACATAAAATATGACGGCTTGCATCTGGCCTCTACGGCGCATCTGTTCGAGCCGTACCAGCAAAACGCGTGGCCGTTCCTGTCCATCACCATTCGTTCTCAACTCGACCAAGCTACGCTGCTCACAGCGGTGCAGCGTGAAGTGAAGGCGCTTGATCCGAACCTGCCCGTTTCCAATGTCAGAACAATGGAAGAAGTGATGGCGCAATCACTCGCTACGCGGCAGTTTGTGTTGCTGCTGTTCAGCCTCTTTGCGGGACTCGCACTCTTGCTGGCGTCTGTTGGTATTTACGGCGTACTGACTGCCTCCGTTGCACAACGCACACGGGAATTGGGCATCCGGCTCGCGTTGGGCGCAACGACGCGACATGTCTGGCGCTTGGTCATCGGGCAAGGCATGCGGCTGGTTTCGCTTGGACTGGCGCTGGGTTTCGTCAGCGCGCTGGCCCTGAATCGCTCGATCGAGAAATTGTTGTTTGGCGTTCGTTCAACCGATCCGCTGACCTATGCGGTGATCGGCGTGGTGTTCATCGGCGTCGCGCTGATGGCCTGTTGGCTGCCCGCGCGCCGCGCTACGAAAGTAGACCCGCTGATCGCATTGCGAAACGAATAAGCACAACAGCACAAGGAGAATGTATGCGAACACATGGCTTCCGCTTCATTGCTGTACTGACTCTGGCATTGGCTACTGGGTTCACACAGGTCAAGCCCACACCCATTCCGCTGGACAATCCGAGCGAGATGCAGCCCCGCCATGTGAAAACGGAATGGGTGACCTACAAGGGGCAAAAAGCGCTGCGCGTGATTGACGCTGCGCCGGCAAACATCGCAGACGGAATTCAACTCGTTATTTTGAATAAGACTGAATTTCAGGACGGCGTGATCGAAATCGAGTTGACGGGCGAACCGGGCGCCAATGCTGGAGGCGGGGCGCGGGGATTCGTCGGCGTGGCCTTCCGTGTCAATCTTGACGCCGCCAAAGATGCCGCAAAGTACGAATGCTTCTACCTGCGCCCGACCAATGGCCGCGCCGACGATCAAGTGCGGCGTAACCATTCGACCCAGTACATTTCTTTCCCTGACTTCCCTTGGCAACGATTGCGGAGGGAGTTCCCGGAGAAGTACGAGAGCTATGTGGACCTCGTGCCTGGCGAGTGGACGAAGATGAAGATCGAAGTCCGCGGCGACAAAGCGCGATTGTACCTGCACGGCGCACCGCAACCTGTCTTGGTGGTCAATGATCTCAAGCAAGGGCAAAGCACAGGCAAGATTGCTTTATGGGTTGGGGTGGGAACAGTCGCGCATTTTGCCAATCTGCGCGTATCCAAATGAACGTGACGAATCAGTCCTTGACGCTTGAGTTCGGCTAGCATGGTCAACGGTTCTTCAATGGATCCCCCGATGGTCCCATAAACTCCGCCAACCCGAAGATTGACGACGTCTAACTTGTCAGCGGTCAACATTTTTCCGAGCGTGAATCGCAATCAGCTATGATGCGTTCGCTGCGCTTAATTTGAGACTGTCTTGAATGAACAGAAAGGTAAACGAACGGTGACGAAGTCAAAAGATGAGTCTTTATCGAGGCGCAAATGGTTGCGCCTTTTTTCAGCAACTTCGATTGGTTCAGGTTTGTTCGCTGCTGTCGGGGCGGCACCGCGCAGGGGTCTGGCAAGCGCAGACCAGAATCTCGGTGCCCGAACCTATAACATCCGTGACTTCGGCGCCAAAGGCGACGGCACAACACTCGATACTGCCGCGGTCCAGGCGGCTATTGACGCATGCAATAGGGATCGTGGTGGGACGGTGCTTGTGCCTGCCGGAGTGTTTGTCATCGGAACGATTGAAATGAAGAGCAATGTCACGCTGCATATTGCGCACAGTGGAAAGTTGCTGGGGAGCGCCGACGGCAAGCAATACCACGCCGCCGAGGCGATCCCGCTTAGTGGAGACTCAACGCTGGGCGATGGGAACACCGGTCTGATATTCGCCGTCGATGCTCAGAATATTGTCATTGAAGGGCAGGGAACTATCGACGGCCAGGGCGCGCAATTTCTCAGCCCCAGCCGTGGAGTCATGCCGCCGGCCGGGATCAGCGGCAGCCATCGTCCTTATCATCTGCTCTTTCATCGCTGCAAGAATCTAACAGTGCGCGACATTTTTCTCTTCCAGAGCGCCTTTCATTCTGTCCGGATCATCCAAAGCAGCTATGTGCAACTGGAAGGTCTACACATCTACAATCGCACGAACCGGAATAATGACGGCTTCCATTTCATCAGCTGCCAAAACGTTCACGTCAGCAATTGTGATGTTGAGTGCCAGGACGATGCCTGTGCGCTATTCGGCAGTTGCAAGTTCGTGACGGTGGCCAACTGCTCCTTTAGTACGCGTTGGTCGGTGTTTCGTTTCGGCGGCGGCGAGGCGGAAAACATTACGGTGTCCAATTGTCTGATCTACAACACGTTCGGGTGTCCGATCAAACTGCGCTGCGGTCCCGGGTCGCGTTTTGAAAACATCTCGTTCTCAAACCTCATCATGAAGGATGTGACGGGGCCGATCTCTATCGGTCTGGGTCCGCAACCCCGCCGGCCAGCGCAGACGCCTGCAGCGAACGTCACTGAGACCAACACGTCCGCGACCCAGCGGCAGAAACCCGGTATCGTTCGCAACATCTCATTCAACGGAATCCGAGCCTCGGTCGCCAAGCCGGTGCAACTTTCAGATGTTCCGTTTGTCAGCGCCTACAATCCGGGCGAGATCTTTTCGTGCATCACTCTGAATGGCATGGACCAGGGCTTCCTTGAAAACATCAGCTTCCATGACGTGCATGTCACCTTTCCGGGTGGCGGTACCGCCGAGCAAGCAGCCGTACGCGACGTTCCGAAAGTCGCGGGTGAGTATTATGAGATGGGCGTCCCGCCGGCCTACGCATTGTTTGCGCGCAACGTCCGCGGACTCACTTTTCACAATGTGCGCTTTGAAGTAGCAACCAATGAACTGCGTCCGGCTGTGGTTTTCGATCACGTAACAGATGCCGCGATAGACGGTTTCAGCCTACAAGGTAATGAAAAGGCTGAGTCGTTGCTACGGTTCATCGAAACAAGCGACGTTTTGCTTAGTGCCTCCCGCGTGCTGACTCCGACCGCCGTCTTTCTGCAAGTCGAAGGAGCTACCAGCAAGGGCATTACTATTGACGGAGGCGATCTATCAAAAGCCGTCATGCCCTTGTCTTTCAAGGCAGATGCTCAACAGAAGTCCGTGAAGCTGCGCATTTGAAGTAACACGATTGACTGTCTGAAACTCGCTCTTCGACGAGTTGTACACCTCGTTGTTGGGCCTCTCGTTTCGCTGGAATCCTCGCTTGCGTATAAGCATCCAGGATCCGCGAAATTCGGACGATCGAAATCTTCTGCCGAGCCCGCGCCTTACATGCGGCGGCACAGCCGAGGTTCGTAACTCCCCCACTTGGGGGCAAGGTCGGCGAGTATAAGAACTGGAAAACCGAGGCCGCCCGATTAGATTCCAGGCGAAGTCTTCCTGCGCGCGTGTCACGCCTCCTGATCATCCTCTGACGAATCGCAAAATCATGCACACCAAACCCGACGCCCAGTGCGTCATTTTTTGAATTCCGATTCTAATTCCTAGAATGCCACGCTCTTGAATAGATGAAACGAGTAGATTGCAGCCAATCGTTAGAAACTTGAAGAGCGGCAGAGTTACCTCTATTCCCCTCTCCCTAAGCTGTCTGAGGAAGTGGACTATTTAATTATTGGAACTCATCCAGCCCATGGCCCATAAATGCTTGATCAAGGAGCAAGCTGCCTTGTGGGGGCCACCCGAAGATCGAAGTTTTGATGGCACAGTTCTAACAGCGCGAGGCTACTCGATGGAGAGATCAAAGTTAACCGCCATCATTTCCGTTTTATTGGTCCTCGTAATCATTGGTGGCAGCGAAGCGGAAGCCGTGCCAGCCTTCGCCCGAAAGTTTGGAGTCTCTTGCGCTGCCTGTCACACAACGCCCCCGCGTCTTAATGAAACAGGCTACCGATTCCGCGCCGCCGGTTTCCGTTGGCCAGAGGGCATTGGCATCAAAGAGAGTGTCGAACGCTTCGACATCCTGGACTATATGTCGGTCCGTATACAGGTCAGCTACAGCGCCAACCGTTTGAAGACTGGCTCAATGGATTCCAGCGTCAGCAACAAACTCAAATTGGCAGCATTTGAGCTCTATCCTTTCATAGGCTCTTGGGGAAAATATTTCTCGGCAGACACTAAGGTAACCTTTGGGCCAAGCGGGACTCCTGTTATCGAAAATGCTTACGTGAAAGCTAACGTAGGAAACAAAAAGCGGTTCTTCGGGGCCCGCCTTGGTATCTTTCATCCATATGACGGGTACGGTGCATCAGACGGTCCCGCCACCATCTCGCGCCCATTTTTTCAAACTACTCCGGCGAATCGCGGCAGTTCGGCATTCTTCACAACTTGGGGGTTCGATCAACTGGGCGCGGAGGTCGGGTTCGACTACGGTCGTACCTCAGTTCGAGCAGCGCTTCTCAATGGGCTTGTACTCAGTCAGGAAGGTGGTAAGTTGAAAGCTTTTGCAGCTCAGGGAGGGGCGCTCAACCCACGCTTGGCGGCGCCGGCCTCCAATGGCCCAGACTTTCAGTTGTTCGTGAATCACGTACTCAGTCCTGAGGGCGGTGGTTTGTCGCTGCAGTACTATCACGGGAGGTTGTCCCTTCCGATTGTCGGCTCAAGCACGTTTTTCCTCAACAAGTTCGACCGCGTGGCCGTTTACGGCAGCTATCCCTTAGCGAAGCGTCTGCTCTTGTTGGGAGGTGTTCAAGACGGGCGTGATCATCTTGCAACAGGAGAAACATTCGCGAGCGAAGGCGCTTTTGTTGAGGCTTCGGTGCCCATTAACGAGCTGACGGCAGCAGGAGTTCGTTACGACTGGTTCGACCCCGCCCGCGACAGCGTGAACAATGAATCCAAAGGGATTACTGCATATGTAAACGCATGGTTCTACAAGCAATTTCGAATCGTAGCCCAATTCCAGCACAAGAATACAAAGCTTGGTTCAGCTCCTGAGCAGCACGATGACGGCTTTGAGGTTCGCTTCGTTTATATAAAGTAAATTTTGAAGCAACAGCGATCCGAACAATTTGTTTGAAGGTGAGGGCACATGACTTTTTCTTGGATCAAACTTAAGCAAGTCGCCCCAGCCATGTTAATAACAGCGGCTTCGCTGATGCTCTTTTCGTCTAATCGGTCGGAAGCGATCAGCACAATGAAAGATAATGGTAGCGATATCTTTAGGGCCAGATGCGCCGTCTGCCATGGTTTGGATGGTAGTGGCAACACAACCCAAGGTAAGAAGCTAAACGCCCGTGATCTACGTTCTGACGACGTGCAACAGCTGTCGGATGACGAATTGTTGGAGATTATCGCACATGGAAAGGGGGAAATGCCCGCGTTCCAGAAGAAGTTGTCTCAGGAGAGCATTAAGCAGGTCATCATTCACGTCAGGAAACTAAGCACAGGCAGGTGAGTTTATGTTGAGACGTGAACCTATCCGTGCGAGTGTTGCGAAGGTTCGTGCCACTCCAACGTGGTTTGATCCTTTCGCTCGGAGCGCCTCAAATTACCCTGTTGATAGGCGACAAGACCCGATGGACGTTTGCAAACCAGCCAGAAATTATCTTAAACCCAAGCTCAACGCTTGAGTTTTACTCCGAAGCCCAGAACTCTAGAGAGTTGAGCTCTTCCACTCACCGAGATCTCTTTTGTCTTGCTTACTGGCACCAATCTCGGCTTCACAAAACCCTGTCTAGCAAAGGGTAAATGGTCTTCCCAAATGTATCTCTCGACGCATTTGAGCAGCGTGGCATTCTTGGAAATTTCTCAACTCGGCTTTTCAGAAAATGACACGCTGGATATGCATCCTGACGTTATATGATTTGGAGTTGGATCGTCGGATCAGAAATGTCGGTCGCGTGAGGCTAAGGCACTTTGGATATGATTAGGCGGCTACCATTTTTGCTTTGTGAACCTCACGAAATTAGCCTTGGAGCGACGACGCTTAGGCACGTCGAGAGTCTGTCGTGATTGGTTTTAGCTCTACTGACAGTCTGCTGGACAGGGCGTTTCAGCTTGCCTGCTTCATCCTGGGTGACAGGGAAGCCGCGCTGCGCGTGGTCGCAGCGGCACTTGGAAAATTACAGGTTGCCGTTACGGCACAAGGGAAGAGATTATATTACACACCGATTGGTCGGCGGTGGTCCCGTCGCACACAGTCGAACCGTACCAGAAACAACATCTCATTTGACGAACTGCATCTTCTGCAGCGCCTCATTTATATCGAATCCGAACCATATGAGATCGCATTCGAGCAGGGTAATGGTTCGACGCATGTGAACGAAGAAGACCTAGTCATCCATTTCGTCAAACACCTCACGAAGAAAACGATCAAGCGCAATTCGTTCTATGTCACCCTCGGACTGAGTCGTCTTCTTCACAGCTACACTACGGCTGAAACAATGGATATCTACGGCGCTGTGATTCAAGACCCTGAGCGTGTGAAGGATGATTACTACTATCGCTCGCGAAAAGGAGTTCTCATGCAAGAGCTGAAACAGCGCTTCGGCGACCTGATCAACATCTGTCGCGGACCTCGAGGTGAAGAAAGATTCCAGGCCGACGACAATCCTCACCGGTTCGTCGAACTTGTTCGTGAGTGTCTGGACTTTTTCACGCCCTGGCACACACCATGCCTGGTTCCATCTGGGGTTGATCCGATCAGGGACGGGATTCCTTCGTTCTCAGCTCTTTGTCACGATGATGAGGATAAGGTTGAAGTGAATCGCATCCATGCAGTGCTTCACCCAGACTGCTTCCGCCGACTGACCACCAATCTGCGTTTTGACGCTCCCGAAACTCGGTTGGAGATTCCGCGCTTCTTCTATTCAAACGATATGACCGACAACAGCTCGAACGGGATTCGCCGTAATCCTCCGAAGCTGAACGATCAAGAGTTGTCATCTCTCAAAGACCAACTTGACAGCAATGCAGCTCGCCGCAAGGCGACGCTCGGAGGTCCCTTGCGAATCCTAGTTGATGGAGCTGAGCATACTCGTTTTGACCCGAAGGAGACTAGCGGTGCGCGTTTCATTCTGGATAAAGACGCGGAGTTGATCGAGGTCCGATCACGCGACAATGCTGGCGACGAATTGTTGCTGGCGTCACACCTTCTCGCTGCTATCGAGCCTGAGAGCAGAGTTCAGCGGGTAGATGCTTCAATTATCCTTGAAGGTGGGCAGAAGATCTCGATTCATACCTCACCTGAGCCGGGTGACACGGGCACGATTGTAGAAATCACCTACAGGGAGACCAGTCCATTTCGGGCAGCATCGCTCTTTGTTCATCAACTAGCGCACTCAGTAAGGCCAGGTTCGACTCAAAGTATATGGAGCGATCGCCGGATGCTCGTTCCAGCGTTTGCTTTTCTCGTCGTCCTCATCTTTTCTGGAGTTGTAATCAGGTACACTTGGAAACAAAATGGGCCGCCCATTGACCACAACCAGGCCACCAGTCAGCAGAACGGCGCGGTGAAAGAAGAGGAGAATCTCTTCAATCAGAGGACAGCGAAAGGTAATAGCAACACTTCGACCGCGGAGAAGAAGGTTCCGAGGTCGTCAAACACAGCACCGCTACAGTTAGGCGAAGCAGCTCAACAACAACGTGTGCCTTCAAA
>JBKOYD010000121.1:0-5423 GCA_046725195.1 Acidobacteriota bacterium
ACACATGATCTCACCTATATTCCCTGGCCTAACTAACGACTTTCCTCATGACTATAACAGTGGTCCAATCTAAATTTTTGGCAATGTGAAAAATGGGAACTGAAATCCTTGTAGCGCAAAAGCGGGGGCAAGCCACCCTTCCTGACCTGACAAATGGGGACGGAAATCCTTGTATTGGAAGAGCGGGGGCAAGCCACCCTTCCTGACCTGACAAATGGGGACGGAGATCCTTGTATTGGAAGAGCGCGGGCAAGCCGTCCTGCCCATCTGACAATTGCAATCAAGCCGGCTTAGGCAAGTTAGCTAACCCAGAAATCCTTTGAACTTCGATTGGCTCAATGAGTAACCGGGAAACACGGACTGAAGGTTTTGGCTTCCAAGGTGTCTACCGGCTATTTCACCAAACACATCTCGGAAGTCGGTAGTAAGCGCAAGGTCGCGACCTTCGTAAAGTTGATCGACTTTGAGTCCCGGCCATTGTCCGTAGACTTTTCCACCACGCACACCATTCCCGAGCACAAACATCGCGTTGGCATGCCCGTGATCCGTGCCACGATTGCCGTTCTCCCTAACTGTTCGGCCAAACTCAGACATAGTCAGAATCACCACGTCATCCATGCGTTGACCGAGATCCTGATAGAGCGCGGCTATTCCAGAGCTGAACTGCTGCAAGAGGTTTCCCAGCTGACCGCGCGCGTTGCCTTCGTTAACGTGTGTGTCCCAGCCACCGATATCAGTAAAAGCAACCTCTAACCCAACACCAGCTTTAATCAGTTGGGCAATCTGTAGCAAGGAGTTGCCAAACGGGTTGCGTGGATACTGCGCGCCGTTTTCAGGTCGGTACTGGGCAGGGTTAACCCTCTTCAAGTAGTTCACCGCCTCAAAAGTCTCTCTTCCCATGCCAGCCAGTGAATCGTTTGTCTCGCGGTTATAAATTTCCTCGAAGCCACCCTGCAGACTAGCTGAGGACTTGCCTGCACGAATTCCAAAATCGGACAAATTTGACATTGCAATCGCGGGTGCACGTCCCTGGAGAACACGTGGGGTAGTCTGCGTCATCGAAACCGCTCGAAACAGTGACCGCTCGGAATCGCGTTTGTTTTGCAAGTAACGATTAAGCCAGCCATCGTTTGTCGACTTCACGCCAGGTGTCGCTGATTCCATGTAGTCCTGGGCGTCGAAGTGCGAACGAGTGTTGTCTGGTGAACCGGAGGCATGAACGATCGCTAGTCGCTTCGAATCAAACAGCTGCTTGAACGAACTCATCGAGGGGTGCAAACCGAAGAAACCATCCAGGTCAATTGCCGCTTCTGCGTTCGCTGAAGCCGGTTTCGGTATGGCGATCGATGGACGCGCGTCGTAGTAACTGGATTCGCCGTAAGGCACAACCATGTTGAGGCCGTCGACCGCCCCGCGTTGAAATATCGCAATTAGCGTTTTACGCTTTCCACCCGTAATGGCATTTCGCGTCTGGCCCATCACCGTGCGTTCCAGAAAGGCCGGCGCCGAAAGTGCCATTCCCACACTTGCGAGTGCGACGCTTCCCGATTTAATAAAAAATCTTCGGTTCATGATTTCGCCTTTGAGATCTTTGAGCCCTTTGATCTCTTTGAGATTCTTGATCTCTTTGAGATCTGAGATCTGAGATCTGAGATTCTTACTGTCTTTGAAACTCCGGTGTTCCCAAAATCAAGCCCACTACTTTTGTAACCGGATCATTAATGTTGGCCTCCACGCGAGGACGTTGACGTTGCTGTGGGCCTGGACCATCCATCTGACCCAATTGACTGTTGTTCTCCGACTCCATCTGAGAACGCGGCGCTGGAACGCTTACCACTGCCTGCTGATCCAGCTGCTTCAGCAACGTTTCTCTCGTGGCTGGCGATACGTCTCCAGCCAGGATCGTCTTCAGCGATTCATCCATAACCCTCGCCTTATCTATTGCTGCGCCTTCGCCCGAACCAGTGAGCTTGGCAAGATTAACCCTGGTTCCCTGAACACGATTACTCGCCAGTGCCAAGCCAAAGTTCATTCTTTCAAGCAATCCACCTGTGTTCACCCAATTCTCCGCCAAATCTGAATAACCATTTGGAGTTTGAAATCCATAAAGCGGCTCTCCCATGCGTGCAATCCACTGGTGTGTTCCTGGACCTCCATTGGTTTCTGCTCCGAGCGTCCTTATCGCGCTGACAACTAACTCGAAAGGTCTCTTGATCTTCGCTCGATAAGCTTCCTGAGAATTGAATTCGTTTGAAAAGAAGATAGCTTTTAGGGTCTCGCGAATGTCACCGTCACTCTTCGTGAAAACAGCGGCAACACGCTCGACCAATGCTGGCGGCGCAGTGTCTGAAACAAAGTGCCGCACGAGTTTTGTCGCGATGAATTTGGCCGTCGCCGGATGATGCGACAGAATATCGAGCACCATCAGACCGTCTTTGATACCACCCCCCGCAGGAATCTTATGGCCCAGAACGGTTTTCTCGCCGTCGTCGTGCGTACGTGGGTTGAAGTAAAACGTGCCAGCATTTCTTCGCGCTGTCTCGCCCATCAAAGCGTTAGCCCCAGCACCGCCACCACGCGGAGAAAAAATCGTCCAGCCCGTGAAGCAACGCGCAACTTCCTGAACGTCCTTCTGCGTGTATCCACCGTCAACTCCTAACGTATGCAGCTCCATCAGCTCTCGCGCATAGTTTTCGTTAATGCCTCGTCTTTGCTGCTGGGGAGCAGGTCGCGGTGGCATGCCTTGGCCTTCTGGCTGGCGTCGATTGCCAATCAATGCTCCTAAGAGAGTTTGACGTTGAACACCCGGTCTTTGGACACCACGATCAGGATTTGGACTTACACTTTGAAAGTTGTCGAGATAAAACAACATCGCGGGACTCTGTGCTGTCGCTAGCAACAGCGTCGAGAACTTTCCCATTGCGTTTGGCCTAATGGTGTCGCGATCGTAGGCAGGCAGTAACCAGCGATCTGCACCCTTACCGGCAAAGATGTTGAAGTGGTTGGTCCAGAAGTCGACCATCACTTCCTGCAGCTGTCGTTCGCTATACACGGCACGCAAGATCCGCGATGCCTGCAACTCAGCGATGATGCGCTGCGGTTGCTGCAATCCGTTTTCTCGATAATAGTCCTGAAGAACCTGACGGTATTTTTGGTTGTCTGGATTGCTATTAACTGAAGGTGCATTATTCTTCGCCGCATCACCATTGTCTGACTTTATCTCCCCCGCCCTCATGTCCGTCTTCGGCATATCTGACGAACTCGCATTGGCACCACCCTTGACGCGGTTCTCTCGCGCTTCGGCCAGATCCGGTGGCAAGATGCCACGAGCCTGAAGTTGGCGAAGGAGTTGGCCAGGTTGCGGAAACTTCTCGTAGAGTTCTGCGGTCGACATGTCCAGGACACTCAGATCTTTGACTTTGTTTTCGGCTACCGCATCTACGATCTTCTCGGGAGTTAATTGCTGGTTTATATAGTTCTCCAAGCCCATGGCTTTCACGCGTTCCACATCACCAGGACGCGCCCCAAAACCAAGCCGGTTAAGCACATGAACGATGCGCTGTTCTTCTGTGAGCCGACGCGACTTTGAGTTCTTCTTGCCATCAGCGAAGGAGATGGTTGACTGGCTGCCGATTACGGCCAAAATCAGGATGAGTGCGGCGGTACGTCGCGCGTATTCAATGCGGAAGCAGAAGGCCTTATTTAAGTTTGTCATGTTCCCCACGCTGGATTATGTCTAATTATTTGGGGAGAAGTTTTCCAACCAACGGATTCTTGCACTATGGCGTTAGACGCTGCAACTCGTTGCTTGGTTGAAAAAAGGTCAGTTTTAGACCGTCGTCCCGTCAGCTCACGGGCCGGTGGAAGTCGGGTCGGACGGAGTCGTTCTTCCTAATGGCCTTGGGAAAGTGACCGGACTGCGATTGCCTTCCTTATCAATAGCGCGAACACCGAAAAAGAAATTATCCTTCGACATGCCTTTCATGGTGAACGCTGTGACTTTGCCGACCGGCCTGGAGCTAGTCCACACCGGTGAAGTGGTGTCGCGCCAGACAATTTCGTAGCCCGCCAGATCGGGTTCCTCATTGGCATCCCATTTCAAATCTGTGTCGTTAGACAAACGCGCAGTCAGAATGCGCACACCTTTAGGCTTTGCCGGTGCTGACGCCAACGTTGCCAAAGAAGCCGCATTAATTCGCGCCACGTTGGCAACATAGGCAAAATCGACGAACTCCGGCAGGTCACCGTACTGCACGCCATTTTCGATGCGTACATTCTGATGCTGATGACGGAATTCCTCATTCACTTCCGTAAAACGCACGGCAGGAAAGCCACGCTCGAGAAACGGAATATGATCGCCGCCACGTCCGTATCGATCACGTCGATACACGAGCATGACCTTCATTTGCGGGACGTAGCTTTCACCTGTCTCCTTGATGAATCGCGCTAGTTGGCGAGAAGGTGAATCGTTTTCTCCGCCGACGCTGCGCCGGGTGGTTGCCTCTGCTGGAGCTTCGTTAGATGGCACACCTTCTGAGAAAACTCGAACCGTACCTCGGTCACGCACACCGTTACCGCCCAGCGTGTTGCCGATGATGTCGTTCGTGAACATCCCGTCCACTTTCCAACCCTTCTGTTTGGCCTGTTCAGCAAAATAGGTCGATCCGAGTAGGCTTTGTTCTTCGCCCGCTACCGCCACGAAGATGATCGTGGCATCGAACTCATACTTCGCCATCACTCGAGCCATCTCCAACACAGCTGCGGTTCCGGACGCATCATCATTGGCTCCAGGCGCGTCGCACTTCGCATCTGTAGAAGTGTTGCACATCGAGTCGTAGTGACCGCTCACGACGTAGATCCGATCCGTCGATGCAGCTTGAGAGCCTTTCAACGTCGCAAAGATGTTTGTAACGATCGTAGGTTGTGGCACTCGTGCCGCTTTGGCCTGTTCGTACGCTTGCTTCTCGACTGACATTCGCCCGCCAGACACTTCTGCTGCCTTTAGAAATTCCCCGTACAGCCAATCACGCGCTGCTCCGATTCCACGTTTCGGATCGTTTTGCTCCGACAATGTATTGCGAGTACCGAATGAAACGAGATGACGGATCGTCTTTTCTATATTCCGCGCGTCAATCTCACGAACTATGCTGGCGATGGCACGATTGCGACCTGCAACAGATCTTTGCAGCCGCTTAACCGCTGGCACAGCGCTGGAGGCCTGCGCAACAACGAAAGTCTGATTAGTTGTTAGACCAAAAATTATTAAACTAAGCGTGACCTGAAGGGCGAGTCGGAGTCGAGGCGTCATAGTATGAAGAGGGTGGTCTCAATTTAGTCTATCGTTTCCCGCGTTCCGAAGGTTCGACGTAAAGTGGCGTGAAGGTCCTCGTAGTGTTTTCGGTAACGCTCGGAACGGGTTCCAA
>JBKOYD010000085.1:0-40358 GCA_046725195.1 Acidobacteriota bacterium
CAAAGATGTGATCTGGGAAGCGTGCCGAAACGGTTAGGTCGCGAAGTGAGGTGCGCGCAGCCATCCAGCCGACAAAAAGCGTGGAACAAAGGAGAGAAAACACAAGAAAGAGTAAGTTGTTGCCCGTGTTCCACGCCGCAAATCCGACAACTATGATGATGACGATAAATACACCACCGCCACTCGTGGGCTCGAAAGGAAAATCCAGATTGGCGACTTCAATTCTCGCTGAACGTGCAAGCGGTGGAACTATGAAGATAGTCAATAACGCGGCGATCAAAAGCGAAAGTACCGCAGCTACACCTGCTAATCCACTTTCATTTGCGCGGCGCGCCAACACAGTAACCAACGCCGCAGCGAGACCAGCCAGAACAAGCAAAGTCCCGAGAACGATGCGCGCTAATGACGAGGTTTGTGGGATAAGAGCTGAGAACCTGGTCGGCCGATCAACGTCTGCCTTCATCCTTCATCCCTCCCGCCTGATCCTTTCAATTTACAGAGGGACACTGACGGTTTTCAGGATTTCATTTAGGACGGCCTCCGCCTCTTCGCTGCGACGGAGGGAGGACGAGAATCGCGAGCTGACAACTATGCGATGAGCAAAGACCGGAACGACGAGACGTTTGATATCGTCAGGAATGCAATAAGCGCGATCTTCACCGAGCGCAAGCGCCTGCGCGGCGCGAAACAGCGACAGAGTTCCACGAGGACTGACACCCAGGTCCAGCATTTCCGAATCGCGAGTGGCCGCCACGATGCGCATTAAGTATTGAACAAGTGCATCATCAACAGAGACAGTGGCTACTGCCCGTTGAAGTTCCACCACTTCATGACTACTCATCACAGGCTCGAGCTCATCCAGCGGATCACTGTACTCACGATCACGCAGAATTCGTTGTTCGTCAGTCGGAGCGGGATAACCGATACGCAAACGCAACATGAAACGATCCAGTTGTGATTCCGGAAGCGGGTAAGTGCCGTGGTGTTCTATCGGATTCTGCGTCGCGAGGACGATGAAGGGCGCCGGTAGATTGTGCGTCGTAGCTTCGACAGTTACGTGCCTCTCGGCCATCGCTTCGAGTAACGCCGACTGCGTTTTAGGAGTCGTGCGATTGATTTCATCCGCCAAAACGACGTTGGCAAAAACAGGACCGGGTTTCCATTCAAAAACGCCGCTGTGTTGGTTGTAGACGGAAAGTCCAATCACATCGGACGGGAGGAGATCGGACGTAAACTGAATACGTTGAAAACTACAATCCAGTGCGCGAGCCAACGCGTGAGCGAGCGTAGTCTTACCTACGCCCGGGACGTCCTCCACGAGTAGGTGGCCGCCGGCGATGAGCGTGACGATAGCCAGACGGATGGCTTCCGGCTTCCCTTTTATGACGGTTTCGACGGCCTGTTGCAGTCGCTCTATTTGCTCGATTGCGTTGGCGCTGGTTACCTGTCCGCCGTTGATTGTTTCGAGGTTTCGCATCAATTGGCCTGCATTCTACATGCTAAGAGCATGCCTCGCACGCAAAAGTTGGCTGCAATATCCACGGTACCTGTCTGAAATCTTGTGATGACGACTCAGGATGTAGTTGCTCACGGTGCTTCCCATGCCCAATGTGATCTTCGGTTACTCCTGTAGTAGACTAAGCCCGTTTGATTAAACGGGCCCGAAAACCGGAACTTGGAACTCACCGCTTCGTGTAAATGGCTCGAGGAGGCATTATGCGACCCCTAAATAGAGACAGGAAGAATCAGCGCGGTTTTTCGCTGATTGAGTTGATGATCGTTATTGCCATCATCGGCATACTCATCGCCGTGGGCATAACCGGATACAAAGCTGCTATCAAGGCTGCGAACGAAGCTGCGGCTGTTAAGACTCTGCGCTCGATCGCCGAACAGCAGATGCTTTACTACAACGCTCACCAACGTAGTTCATTTGGCACGTTTGAAGAGATGCGTAAAGAGAACCTCCTCGATAGCCGCTTTAATGGAACAACTCCCGTAGTCGATGGCTACATTTACACCATGAAGGTGATCCCAAAATCGACCGCGCAACAACCCGCGTACAACATCAACGCCGATCCGCAGGTCTCTGAAGGTGTTGGTGCGACTGGCAAGAATCACTATTACGTTGATTCGGATACCAACACGATTCATGTAAACGACGCCCAACCCGCAACCGCATCTGACCCACCAATCGGTCAGTAAGTTTAAGTACACCACGAGGAGTAGCGGGTCGCCGCTACTCCGCACCGAACTAGCACGACAGAACATAAAGCTTGCGCGACACTGAACCGCCGCGTCTTCGTATCACCGTTTCCGCGTCCCGCCATCTCCCACTCTCCTGTCGCCGCGCTTGACTCTCAATTCACTAAGAACCACGATCTTGTCAAACGTTTACCTGGCATAGCGTGTGCACTTATTGAAGCGACTAATCACCTGATGTTAAGAATGAACTAGTCGTGGAAGTAGCTCGATAGATTCGCGCATCCTGCTTTCATGTCTTAAAGTGACGAGAAACTGAACTGCAATGGCCGTAAAGACGAAAGATTATTACGAAATTCTCGGCATCAATCGCACTGCGTCTGTTGATGAAATCAAAACTGCCTACCGCAAACTCGCGCGGAAGTTCCATCCAGATCTAAATCCAGGCGACAAGCAGGCGGAAGAACGCTTCAAGGAATTGCAGGAAGCTTACGACGTCCTTTCCGACACCGAGAATCGCAAGCTCTTCGATCAGTACGGTGAAAACTGGCGTGCAGTTAAGCAAGGGGGCGGTCCTCCCCCACCAGGATGGGAAGGTGGTAGAGCTTCCGGACGACCACCAGGCGGTCCAGTCGATTTCAACGATTTCGATTTCGGGTCTTTCAGCGGAGGCGGCGCGGGATACGACATCTTCGAGGAGATGTTTGGTCGCGCGAGTCGAGCGCGGTCTGCTCGCAGTGCTCGCGGCCGCGATGTGGAAGCTGAGATCGAACTGAACCTCGAAGAAGCTCATCGAGGAGGGCGGCGTGCGTTGCAAATGCAGGTTGCCGAGATTTGCCCGACATGCAAAGGAACCGGCGTAGTTGAGAACCAGACGTGCCAGACATGTGGTGGCATGGGCCAGGTTCTCAAACCGAAGACTATTGAAGTCAACATCCCGGCAGGTGTTCGCGAAGGCTCGATAGTGCGTCTAGCTGGACAAGGTGGTCCTGGTGCCAACGGCTCTCAACCCGGAGATCTTTACCTGCACATTCGTCTCCGCTCACATTCTCTCTTTACAGTCAAGGGTGACGATCTCGAACTCGAGTTGGCGCTGGCACCCTGGGAAGCATTACTCGGAGGGCGTGTTGAAGTGCCAACCATTGAGGGAAAGGTGGAGCTGACCATTCCCAAGGGCGCTCAAAGTGGGCAGCGGCTTCGACTGCGAGGACAAGGATTGAACAAGCGAGGCGGCGGTCGTGGAGATCAGTTCGCGCGTTTGAAGATTGTCGTACCGAAGGAAGTCTCTGCCGAAGAAAGAAAGTTGTGGGAAGAGTTGCGCGGCATGTCGCGGTTTAGACCAAGGGGGTAATCATTTGTCATATATCATTTGACATTTTTCATTTGCTATTTGTTAGGCCGGAAGGGGCATAGGCAGAAACAAATGGAAAATGACAAATGTCAAATGATATATGACCAATGATTTCCTCTAGCCGATGGAGAAGTGGTGTTATGTGGATCAACGACTTCGACATGGATGAATCATTGACCTGCGATTTCGTTGCTGAGACGACTGGCACAAGGCGCTCACTTGTGTTGCGTTTGGCAAAGCAAGGTCTCATCGAAACGGTGCCCGGTGAAAAGAGCGAGACGGGAGATCCTGTCCTGCCAAGACGATCGATCGTGCGCGTGCGTCGCATGCAGCGCCTTCATCATGACCTCGGCGTTAACTTCGCGGGTGCAGCAATTATTCTGGACTTGGTTGAGCGCATCACCCAGTTAAATCAGGAGTTGGCGAGCATGCGGCGTGATGCCGACAAACTAATGTCCGATGAACTTTAGTTTGTCGTGTTGTTTCGAACAAGGCTTGTGAAGACTCGGAGCAGTGAGCTTACTCCACCAGGCCATTGCGAATCGCGTAGTAAGTCAGTTCGGCATTTGTGTTGAGTTGCATCTTGTCGAGAATGCGACGCCGATAAGTGCTAATCGTCTTGTCGCTTAGTGACAGACCTGCTGCAATTTCTCCGACTGTCTTTCCTGAGGCGATGAGGATTAAGACTTCGAGCTCGCGATCTGAAAGCTGTTCATGGGGCGATTTTTCTGAGGTCGCTAGATCCTGGACCATTCTTTCGGCAAGCGATGGACTTACGTATCGCCCACCTTGAAGGACTTTCAATACCGCTTTCCGTAATTCATCACGCGAGCTGGCTTTGGTGATGTACCCAGAAGCACCTGCTTTGAACGCTCGCATCGCATATTGATCCTCCGCGTGCATACTGAGCATTAATACTGGCAGCTTTGGTCGAAGTTGTTTGATCTCCTTCAACACATCAAGCCCGCTTCGACCTGCTAGCGAGATGTCGAGAATTGCCAGGTCCCATTCGAGATCGCGAATAAGGTCGAGCGCCTGGGCGCCAGTCCGAGCTTCGCCGAACTCCACAATATCCGCGGAGAATAGTCCTTTCACGCCTTCACGAACGACTTCGTGATCATCAATAGTAAGAATTCTGTGCATTAGAGCAGACTCAACGGTACTCGAATTACTACTTTTGTCCCTTTTCCTTTTGCACCACTGATCTCAACTTCTCCACCGACCAGTAACGCACGTTCTTTCATTCCTAAGAGTCCAAGCGAGCGTGTGTTTCTCCTTTCGCGCTCGGTGATTCCGCGGCCGTCGTCTCTTACTTCGAGTTCGATCTGGCGACGTCTTCGGCTGAGCTTTAAGTAAACATTCCGCGCGCGCGAATGGCGCAACACATTCGTCAGCACTTCCTGGAAAATACGAAAGACGGCAGTGGCGGCTTCACGGCTTATCTGGACTGTATCCATCGTTGTTTTCCAATGGACGTTGATTCCAGTGCGTGTTTGAAATTGCTGACCCTGCCACTCAATTGCAGCTACCAATCCAAGGTCATCGAGAACACCAGGTCGAAGCTCCGAGGAGATACGCCTGACGGAATCAATAGTTGATTCAATCAAACCTGTCATCGCGCCAATGCGCTTTCGCACATCGAGTATTAGAGGGTCGCCATTCGCGGCCACGAGCCGGCTATCAATCGCTTCCAAATCCCACTTGAGCCCGCTGAGAGCGCTTCCGAGTTCATCATGGATTTCGCGTGCGATGCGAGTTCCCTCCTCTTCACGTGTTGACTGCATTCTCGCTGACAGCGCCCGTAGCTGTTCTTCGGAATTCTTGAGAGCCGTCTCTGCGCGTTTGCGCTCGGTGATTACCTGGGTAAACAAAATGAGGCCGCCGATTTCTCCTCCCGCTTTATGCCAGGGAAGGCTTTCCCATTGCAGCCAACCCTGACTACCGTCCGGCGCGATATAGGGATCCTCGTCGCAACGTTCAATGGCACCCGCAAGGATCCGGCGGTGTACTGCCTTCCATCTTTCCGGAATATCGGGAAAGACGTCGTAGTGTCGCTTACCAATTATGTCCTGCCCCTGAAGTTGGTAGTCGGTCAGAAAACGATCGCTGACCTGGAGGTAGCGCATTTCCGTGTCAAACATTGCAATGGCAGCGGGCGTGTGCTTGACAAACTGTTTAAGCAACGCTTCGTTGGCCCGCAACGCACTCTCGATGTAACGGCGTTCGGTAATGTCTGACAACGCGTTCACAGAGCACTTCTCACCGCCCATTTCGATCAACTCTGCTGAGTACTGAGCGATGATCTCCTTGCCCTCCCTGGTGAGGAATCGAAGTTCCCAGTCTCGCAATGATCCATATGTTCCGAGTTGCTGGGCGACTCTTGGTCGATCGGCCGGGTTCTGCCACAAACCAAGTTCCAGCGTTGATCGTCCAATGAGTTCTTCTCGACTGTAGCCAATTGCTTTCTCCAGAGTTTCATTAACTTCAAGATATTTGCCGTCTGACAGGCGAGTGATTGAAAGTCCAACTGGGCTCGATTGAAACGCTTTCGCAAATTTCTCCGCGGCCTGTTTTCGCTCTGTAATGTCATACAGAGTGGCGCGACTCTTTATGAATTTGCCGTTGTCGTCTCTTGCGATCTTGGCGCTCAGCAGAACGTATTTCGTTATTCCTCCCTTGCACACGACCTGGTACTCCTCGTCATGTACAGACCCTGCCTCCAGGAAATGCGGATACTTTTCGCGCATTTTTTCCTGGCTCTCTGCCGTAAGAACGTCGATAAATCGCAACTTGCCGATGACGTCCGCGCGTGTTAGGCCAAGCCAACAAAGCTCAGTGTCGTTGATTTGAATGTAGACTCCGTTTTCATCGAGGGAGTGATAACCGCAGGGTGCGCTGTTGTACAGATCGCGGATTTCATCAGCCGACTTGCGCAGGTTGTCTTCCGCCTCCTTGCGCTCAGTTATATCTTCCGCAATGCCCGCCACTCTATAGACCTGGCCCTTTTCATCCTTGATGGGAAACGCGCGATCCCATACCCACCGGACGGAGCCGTCTTTCCGTATCACGCGATATTCGAGCTCAAAGCCACGCTCATGTTCTCTCCGAATAGTCTCTTCCACGCGTTCTCCATCGTCCGGATGAATCACATCTAGCCAGCCATCGCCTTTTGCTTCTTCTTCAGTCTGGCCTGTCAATTCGAACCATCCGGGCAAACGGTATGTACGACCTTCGGCGTCAGCAGTCCAAACAATTAACGAACTCGCCTCCACGAGCGTGCGATAACGCTCCTCACTTTCGATCAGTGCTTTAATATCTAAATCTGCTTGCATGAGAATTGTTCCAAGGACATTCAGTGGCCTTCTCTCTCCAGCCTTAAAAGACCCAGGGGCCTACTTCAACGATTCAGCGACCGTTGAACGTAATAACGCTTTCCAGGGATTTCGCCTAAGCGGAAATACTTCTTGGACTAGGCAGCAGGCGACTGCGCTCAGCGCTGGTATTGATTGTCGAAGGGCCGAGAAATAATAAGCCGGGTTGTAGTCGAGATGCTACTGAGGAAAAATGCAGACGTCTCAAAGCTTCCGTGAATCGACGCGTTCCAACCTCTGATCAGGCAAAGGCCAGCACTGGTGAGTGCTGAAATCTGAGACATTCTTTAGCACGAACGTTGGCACATCGGCCTCCCGTTGCGCTTTGACATGTAGAAAATCGGCGCCAGCCACATCATTCAGCACGAACGCCGGTCTCAGGTCCGTCTGAAGATAGCTGAGTTCAACGTCGCGCAGCTGCAGCCCCTTCACATGTCTGATGAAAAATCCGTACGCTGGGAGTTCCCCAAACATTGTCGGTTCAGGATAAGTATCTTCCTTCTCGGGAGGCTCAAGTGCAGCTTGCTCCTTCGTACCGCCACCTTTTGAATACACTCGAATATTACTAAGCCGAACATCCTCAATCGGGTAACCTGGAATTCCACTAATGATCGATGAATACTTCGGATCTGCGTTATAAACAACAACGTTGCTGATAATGACGCGTCGCAATGCGCCCACCTTCGTTGTTTCCTTGGGCCCGCGACTGCGAGAACCCAATCGCAAAAAGATGGGTGAATTACTAATGTCGCGCATCGTGATGTTTGAGATCGTCACGTCTTCCAGCAACGCACCATCCACAGCTTCGAGCGCAAGACCTCGCGAGTAATCGAAAACGCAATTAGATACAGTAATGTTTTTGAAGCCGCCGTTTGACTCAGTCCCGAACTTTATTCGACCTGTCGGACTAAATGTCCCATTCTGATTTCTAAAGTCGCGCTTGTAAGTGCCATCGAGAAGTGTCCCTTCATCGTATCCACTCACCTGGCAGTTGGTGATGGTCACGTTTTCTGTGACTCTCGCATAACCAAGAGCAAAAGAGCTCTTTGGACAAATCCCGTCATCGAATGGTGAGTTAACGGTGCAGTTTGAGATGCGGACGTTCTTGCAAGCGTCGACATCGATACCGTCTCGGTTGGTATCGATCTTCAAGTTATCAATGGTGAGGTTATCGACTCCGGTCGCCAGGATCGCGAAATGTCCGCCGTGCAGAATGCTAATGTCGCGGATGATCACGTTGCGACAGAGTTTCAGGCTGATTGACTTATTGCCCCAGCCCGGCTCAACGGCATCGCGAGGATTCGGATAACCAAACGGACCACCCCTGGGATCTGAAGGTGCGTTACCAAGTACGTCATTCTGCGCTTTGGTGCGCGACTGGCCGCCACTGCGGACGAGTCCCTTACCCCAGATGCGTCCCGGACCAATGATGGAAATATTTTCGAGATTCTCACCCCATATCAGGCTGTTGTGCCAATGGCTGTGACCGAAGTCCTGATATTGGTCCCACGGATTTGGTTCTGGAGGATCATATTTGCCGTCTCCATCTTTCGGATCAGCCGCGAGTATTGTGGCGCCTTGATCCAAATAGAGGGTGATGTTGCTTTTCAAACGGATCGAGAAGCAACGGTACACGCCGGCCGGAAAATGTACCGTACCTCCGCCGGCAGCAGCAGCTGCATCAATGGCCTTGTTGACTGCGGGACTGTCGAGCGCTTTTCCATCTCCTTTAGCGCCGAAGTCCCTAACGCTAAAGAGCCCGCTATTCCTACCGGCTTCAGGCAGCGTGGCAGCCTCGCCATAACGCGCAGTACCACTAGAAGCAAACGCGAAACAAACGATCGAAAAAACCAGAAGCACTAGCAGCGATCGTCCCGTAAATTTTTTGATCCCCATTAAGACCTCCAAAGTCTTTTGCTTTGTGGCTGCCACTTATAACATTCCGTTTAGCTAACACACTGTTCGTTACTACAAGGAGATTTCCTGAGGCCTGACGTTCCCCGGCCCAGCTGGCCCCAAGCCATTCTGTCTTTCTTGAAATTGTGCTATCGGCCTGAGATGGTCTTACCATTCAGCTATGACGGTCAAAATTGAGGTAGTCTCAAATTTCAACGCTGGTTGTGCCCGCACGGTGTAACATCCTTCCAAACCAGCTGTCAATAGACCATCATTTGAAGCATAACCACAAAGTCGCCTTTTTGTTTACTTTGAGAACAAAAACCTTGACCTGAAGCGCGCGGAGTGGTACAAGGCGTACCAAATAAGCTCAATGGTCATACCAGTCTGCTCTTTTCAGATCTAATGGTCTATCAATCAACGTGGTT
The DNA here is from genome assembly GCA_046725195.1 of Acidobacteriota bacterium. GTDB lineage: Bacteria > Acidobacteriota > Blastocatellia > Pyrinomonadales > Pyrinomonadaceae > PSRF01. The sequence continues at coordinate 9,246 of JBKOYD010000085.1, forward strand.
TAGGTGAACTCCGCAGCAAGAGTGGAGGTCAGGCATCGCGACAAGTGAGTCGGCCGAGCATCACCGCAACTTCCTGCTCGGCACTGACTCGAAGTACTTCAAATCGGCTCACCGCTTGGGGAGGAGAAGACAATGAGATTGAGGAGCGCATTTGCAGGTAACAAATTGTTTTCCTGTATTTTCGTCATTTTAGGCGGCCAAGCACACACCTCATGGCCGCTTTGTTCCCAGCCTAACGCGACCGGCGCGAAAACATTCTGCAAACAGACTTACAAGCTTGCGCAGCTCGGCTCGTCGCTGCTAGTCATCATTGCCTTCGCTGCGATGGCCCATGCGCAAGGGCTGGGAAGCATTGTCGGTACAGTTAAAGATCCTTCCGGTGCAGTTATCGCCAATGCAAAGGTGACTGCCACTGAGGCAGGAAAAGGGTTCGCACGAAGCGCTATGACAGATACGAGTGGGTACTACGTCATCAGCTCCTTACGCCCAACGAACTATAACCTGAGCGTCGAAGCTGCAGGCTTTCATACGTTCGAACAAAAGGACCTTACCTTGCTCGCCGATCAAGTCCTCACAGCCAACGTAAACATGCAGGTTGGCGCCCTCTCGGAATCCGTTTCTGTGACTACCGCCGGTGAGTTAGTCGACACTACAACTTCAACGCTCAAACAAGTGATTGAGCAGAAAAGTATTTCAGAGTTACCACTGAACGGAAGGAACGCGGCCGAACTCAGTCTTTTAGTCGCGGGTACAGTTAGTTATCCGACTAATCCAGCAAATCCGACTGGCACGTTTGCGGGGGGCGCTCTCCAAGGCACAACCAAAACCTTTCCTGGCGCTGTAGCGATCGTGACGAATGGTTCGAGACAAAATCAGGTTAGTTATCAACTCGATGGCGGCAACAACGTTGACGAGTACACCAACGTCAATCAGCCCTTTCCCATGCCGGATGCGCTACAGGAGTTTAGCGTACAGACGAGCAACTACAGCGCGCAGTACGGACAGAATGCCGGTGGCGTCGTAAATGTGATCACTAAGTCAGGCACTAATCAGTTTCACGGCAACGCATTTGAGTTTGTTCGTAACTCCGTCTTAAATGCCAGGCCGTGGCATGCACCCCTCAAGGACCAACTGAAGCGCAACCAATTTGGGGGGACTTTCGGCGGTCCAGTCATTCGCGATCGCACTTTCTTTTTCGGCGCTTACCAGCAAACAATTCAGCGCAACTTCTTAACCGGCAGTCCGGCAACGGTGCCTAGCGCCGATGCTCGAGCGAGAGCAACTGATCCGGCTGTTATTCAACTGCTAAAAGGGATCCCGCTTGGTGTTCCGACTAGTAATCGAGAACTGAACACCTTGACGTTTTCGCGACCGGACCAACAGGACTTCCGAGAGTTCACCGGCCGTGTGGATCACTCCTTTTCAATCAAAGACCAGATAACTTTTCGTTACTTCTACGATCACTTCACGCGCAACGCTGTCTTCAACCCAAATAACCTGCTTACTTACTCAGATGGTTCGACTATCAAGTCGCAAAACTATCTGGGACATTGGACTCACGTGTTCAAGCCGAGCGTCATTAACGATTTTCGCTTCAGCTATGCACCGGAGAACGCTACCCGCGGACCAGCGGAAGACGCGGTTGACGTTACCTCCTTTGGCGTCAAGCTTCCGTTTCAATCGCCGGAGAAAGCGATCCAACAGGTTCGCATAAACGGGGTTTTCAATTTTGGGGATAATCCGCAGGCGAGCTTTATCAGGAACAATCTGACGTGGGCGGATGACGTTAGCTGGGTAGCGGGTAAACACGACCTCCGATTTGGTGGAATTATCGAGCGCAGTCAGGTGGACCTTCTCAACCAGTTCTTCCAGCCGGCTGAGTTTAGCTTCTCATCCCTAAATAACTTTCTCGCCGGCAAGCTGTCAGACTACAGCGGCAATCTAGCTTTCCGTCAAGGCGCTGGCGAGTTTAAGAACAATCGAAACACGTTCATCGGACTCTACATCCAGGACAACTACCGCTTCTCTCGCAGGCTTATGTTGAACCTTGGCTTGCGTTGGGAGCCTGCACTGCCGTGGCGCGAGATCAAAGGGCGTCAGGAACAGTTTCGACTACCGGATCTCATCGCTGGTAAGCGTTCGACTCAATTCCCGAACGCACCACCAGGAGTCTTCTTTCCCGGCGATGACGGCGTGCCCGAGGATGGTGTGCGACCGAACTTTACCAGCTTCGCACCACGATTCGGTTTTGCTTACGACGTCTTTGGCAATAGCAAGACAAGTGTTCGCGGCGGGTTCGGTATCTTCTACGACACTCGCATTCCTGGAATCATCAACAACCGCTTCGCCGATCTGACACCTTTCAGTCCGCAGTTTGTCCTAAATACGGGCGTGGTCAATCCGGGCACTTTTAGTGATCCGCTTTGCACACTAGCTGCTACACCGGCCCTGGCTGATCGGCCTTGCACAAATCAATCTGCAAACTATCCGTTCCCGTTCACCTATCCACCGGCTAAGGACATCTCCTTTGGCCTGGGTACATTTGTGCTGAGTTGGGATCCAGTCAACAAGTATCAGCCTCCGACGGTATATAACTGGAACCTGTCTATTGAACATCAACTGCCGGAAAGTGTGCTGGTACGTGCTGCTTATGTTGGGTCACATAGTAGCCACTTGACGGAGACTCTCAATCTCAACCCACGACCGTTTGGGACCACCGCCGCGACTCCGACCCGGCTTAATGCTATCGCCGGCAGTCCACTGTTTAGTACGGTTCAGCAGGATTTGCAGGACATCAATGCGAGCTACAACTCGATGCAGTTATCAGTTGAGAAGCGAATGTCTCGCGGTTTTCAGATCCTGGCAAACTACACCTGGTCCAAGAGTCTCGACGATCTTCCGCCGCGAGCTGGGGTAACGGGTTTCGACACTTCTTCAGCGTTGCCATGGGATGATGCCAACCGGCATAGGTTTGACTACGGACCATCGGAGTTCGATCACACGCATCGGTTCGTCGCGTCGTGGATCTGGGAAATGCCAAGTCTTAAAGACCACAATGCGGTACTCAGAGCTTTTCTGGGAGATTGGCAATTGAGCGGATTGATGCAGGCACAGACTGGGCGTCCGATGACAGTGGTTCAGGGCACAGACATCTCCGGCACGGGAATTGGACAAGATCGTGGAACGTTTACGGGAGCAAATATCTTTGCTTCGGGTCCTTGCGCCGGTGTAGCTGCTTGTAAGTTGTTTCTCAATCCGGCTGGTTTTGAACCGTCAACAATTCCGAACCCAGCTAATCCCGCGCAGTCGATACCAAATCCTAGAATCGTCAATAGCTTCGGTAAGATTGGCAAAGGCAGCTTGCGGTTCCCAGGTTTCCACGCGTGGGATATGGGTATCTCAAAGGTCTTTTCGATCACTGAACGCTACAAGCTTCAACTACGCGGTGAGTTCTTCAATATCTTCAACCAGGTTAACTTCCTCGGTGATGAAGGTACAGTGAATAACTTCTCCACAGTTACCAACGGCAACTTTGGAAGGTTGCGCACAGCCATGGATCCAAGGATTGGGCAACTGGCTTTGAAGTTCATTTTCTAGCCACATTGCCACAAGCCGCAACAGGTTCGGGGCGCCCTCCGCGCGGACGGCGCCCCGAATTGTCAGGTTGCCGGAAATCCTGGTGAATTTGTTGCCACCATGAGCAGGTATCTGGTAAGAGTAGCCGCCTAGCCATTGAACCAAACTCGTTCTAACAACACTTAATACCGGAGTGGCTTACTTGAACCCAGATACAAATAAGCTCGCGCACGATGCCGTGACGCTAAGTCGTCGCACTTTCGTTGGCGGAACAATCGCTGCCACACTCGCCGCATCGGTACTCGGTCAGACACGTGACTATAGCCAGAATGGCCCACCAGTTCGTTATCCGGACAAGGACATCATTGTTCTAGATCCGCGTTTCACGAAATATAAGCTCGGCAACACTGCGATCCAGCGTTTGTATACGGGCATGTTATGGGCTGAAGGTCCCGCGTGGAACGCTGTTGGTCGTTACCTGGTTTGGAGCGATATTCCAAACAACATCCAGCATCGTTGGCTGGCTGAAGATGGCCATGTGAGTGTGTTTCGTAATCCGTCAAACAACAGCAATGGCAACACGTTCGACTGGGAAGGCCGGCAATTGTCTTGCGAACACGGTACACGTAGAGTTGTACGCTACGAGCATAATGGTTCGGTAACGGTACTCGCAGACAAGTGGCAAGGCAAACAGCTCAATGCCCCCAATGATGTGGTGGTTCATCCGGATGGCGGTGTTTGGTTCACCGATCCCGGTTACGGCAGCATGATGAATTACGAAGGCAACAAGGGGGAATTGTTGATTAAGGAAGCGGTTTATCGGATCGATGCAAAGACGGGCCAAATGGATCTGGTAACCGACGAGCTCAAGAAGCCAAACGGACTTTGTTTCTCACCGGATTACAAGAAACTCTACGTTGTCGACACGGGACGCCCTGGCGGAATTACGGTTTGGGATGTGACAGACGGAAAAAGACTTCAGAATGCCCGACCGTTTGCTTCGATGAGTCTAAAAACAAAGGATCGAGAACTGGTAGGTGGTACTGACGGTCTGCGCGCTGATGTTGACGGAAATATTTGGGCCAGTGCCGGCTGGGCAGGCGAGGGATTTGACGGAGTTCACGTCTTTGCACCGGATGGCCAGCGAATTGGACAGATTGTGCTTCCTGAAACCGCCAGCAATATTTGCTTCGGTGGAGCGAAGCGAAATCGATTATTCATCACCGCAAGTCAATCGTTGTATGCAGTTTATGTAGAAACTCAAGGTGCGCACATCGCGTAATCGAGGAATCTTTCGTGACTATTAACCAAAGGGTTGAACAGAACCTCCTGGCAGAGCGTTGCCGAAGACGCGTGACGCGCCGGCTTATGCCATATCTCTTTCTGCTTTATATCATTGCTTATCTGGATCGAGTTAACGTGGGGTTCGCTGCAGTTGGAGGAATGAAAGCGGATCTTGGTTTTACCGACGAAGTGATCGGAATAGGTTCCGGAATTTTCTTTATTGGCTATGTGGCATTAGAAATCCCGGGCAGCATTCTCGTCGAAAAATGGACTGCACGCGGTTGGATCGCGAGAATAATGATTTCATGGGGCATCCTTGCCATGCTCACGGGGTTTATCCATACCAAGAACCACTTTTATGTCATTCGATTACTACTTGGAGCGGCAGAGGCGGGTTTCTTTCCGGGCATAATTGTCTATCTCAGCCACTGGTTCCGCTATCAAGACCGCGCCAAAGCAGTGGCGTTTTTAATGGCGGCAATTTCCGTCTCCAATATCATTGGCGCGCCGGTGTCGGGGTTACTCCTTCGTGTGAATTGGCTAGGTCTCGAAGGCTGGCGCTGGATGTTCATTATTGAAGGCATACCCGCAATCATCTTTGGAGTCGTTACGATCTTCTATCTCACTGATTGGCCGCATCAAGCGAAGTGGTTGCCGAAAGATGAGCGCGAGTGGCTGATAGCAGAACTCGAAAAAGAGAAGCAGGAAAAGCAAGCGAAGCATTCTCTCGGAATACTGCAAGCACTCCGCCATCGAGAGGTAGTGCTGTTAACACTCGCCTACTTTTTTATGGTTACCGCAGTGTACGGCCTCAACTTCTGGTTGCCGTCCATCATTAAAAGATTATCGGGATTCTCCACGCTAACCGTCTCCTTGCTCGCTGCGCTTCCTTACTGTGTTGGGCTCGTCTCGATCCTGGTTATGGGATGGCATTCCGACAAAACTAGAGAGCGACGCTGGCATACAGCACTTGCTATGATGACGACAAGCTTGGGACTACTCTTAAGCGTTGCTGCACGTGATTACACCCCACTGGCAGTCGCGATGTTTTGTTTGGCCGCGGCGGGGACCGCAGGATATCTACCGGGCTTCTGGGCACTTCCGACCAGTTTCTTGAGCGGGACTGCAGCCGCAGCTTCTATCGGCCTAATCAACTCATTTGGAAACCTTGGAGGATTTGTCGGACCTTACATCGTAGGCTATTTGAGTAAGAGAACGGATTCGTACTTTGGGGGCATACTCTACTTGTCGTTCTCGGCGTTATTGGCATCTTTCTTAATTCTTTCATTGCGTGCAACTCGTCAGAAACAAGTAATCGAGGATGTTCCGGGAGCGCTGATTGAGGAGACGTAGGTGCGTTATTGCGTGCTTGCTCCATACATGCATCAGTTATTGCCCGGTCCTTCGTGACAGTCGGGCTACTCAACCATTGAATGTGCGACTTTTAAAGCAAAGCTTTCTGGATACTAAGATATGAAACGTCGTAGTGCAGCTTGGTTTGGACCTAAAGACAAGGGTGGATTCATTCATCGCAGTTGGATGAAGAACCAGGGACGGCCCGATCATCTGTTTGATGGCCGTCCTGTGATTGGCATCTGTAATACATGGTCTGAATTAACACCATGCAACACACATTTCCGTGATCTCGCGAATCACGTTAAGCGTGGCGTCTATGAAGCGGGCGGATTCCCTCTCGAGTTTCCTGTCATGTCGTTGGGCGAAACTCTAATGCGTCCAACAGCAATGCTCTTTCGCAATCTAGTGAGCATGGACGTTGAAGAATCCATACGGGCGAATCCTATCGACGGTGTCATCCTCCTGGCAGGGTGCGACAAGACAACGCCGGCCTTACTTATGGGCTCGGCAAGTTGTGATCTGCCCGCCATCATGGTTTCTGGGGGCCCGATGCTGAACGGCAAGTTTCGTGGGCGTGACATCGGCTCAGGTACCGACGTTTGGAGATTCAGTGAAGACGTGCGCAGTGGAGCGATGAGTGAATGCGAGTTCATCGAGGCCGAAGGCTGTATGAACCGTTCAGATGGGCACTGCATGACGATGGGAACTGCCTCGACCATGGCTAGCGTTGTAGAAGCTTTGGGAATTGGTTTACCCACGAATGCTGCTATTCCCGCAGTCGATTCACGGCGGTATGCGCTGGCCCATATGGCCGGCCGCCGCATCGTTGAGATGGTCCACGAAGATCTCAGAATGTCGAAGATTCTTACGCGCGAGGCGTTCGAGAATGCAATTCGCGTGGTTGGCGCTATTGGGGGATCGACAAATGCCGTGATTCATCTCCTGGCTATCGCCGGCAGAATCGGCGTCGACCTAACTCTGGACGATTGGGACCGTCTCGGCGGTGGTGTGCCCTGTCTCGTTAACCTCATGCCATCCGGCAAGTACCTGATGGAAGATTTCTACTACGCCGGCGGTCTGCCGGCAGTGATTCGCGACCTCGGAGACCTAATACATCGCGAAGCCCCGACGGTAAATGGAAAGTCGATAGGCGAAAACACCGCGGATGCGATCTGCTACAACCGCGACGTGATCCGATCAGCGGGGGAACCACTAGTCCGAGAAGGTGGCATCGCTGTACTGCGCGGCAATCTGTGTCCGAACGGAGCTGTGATCAAACCTTCGGCGGCAACTCCGTCACTGATGAAGCACCGCGGCCGCGCCGTTGTATTTGAAACTATTGAACACCTCAACACACGCATTGACGATCCGTCGTTAGACATAGACGAGACGTGCGTGATGGTGCTCAAGAACTGCGGGCCGCGTGGCTATCCAGGAATGCCGGAAGTGGGGAACATGCCTCTTCCACCGAAGCTCCTGAGGAAAGGTATAACGGACATGGTCCGAATCTCCGATGCCCGAATGAGTGGAACCGCCTATGGCACCGCTGTGCTGCACATAGCACCCGAAGCGGCCGCAGGCGGGGTACTTGCATTGGTTGCAGACGGAGATCAGATCGAGTTGGATGTGAGTGCACGCCGGCTGCATCTCGATGTTGACGACGCTGAACTCAATCGACGCAGAGCTTCGTGGAAACCACCCGCTCCTCCATCGGATCGTGGTTACTATAAGCTCTACTACGATCATGTATTGCAAGCCGATCGCGGGGCCGACCTGGATTTCCTGGCCGGTGGAAGTGGCGTGGAAGTGCCGCGCGAGAGTCACTAATCACTGACCTCCATCAGGAGTATCAACTTGCCCCTGAAGCATCTCTCTCTCACTTCACTATCCAGCATGATAGCCGGCTTTCTGTTGCTCTTTTTAGCATCGTCACCCACTACCGTTGATCTCTTCTACGATGACTTCTCCAAATTTCCGGCCAGCTGGCTCTCGACTCCAGTAGGTCAACTGAACGGCGCCATTCAGGAAGTCCATTATCTGGCGAACCGTGGAGTTCCGCTGGGCCAATGGGAGAATGTAATTTGCTATTTGGACGCCTGGATAGTTAGCGATGAAGATGGTCAATCCTATCTCGAGCAGCACACCATCAACGATCAGAATCCACTGATGAATCCCACACTGGTCACAGGAGATCCGGAGTGGAGCGACTACACAGTTGAAGTTAAAATGAAACCACTGTCGCTAGCGCAAATGGCCGGCGTGGTTTTCCGCTACCAGACCAATCGGCACTACTACCTCTTCGCAATCACAGGCGGAAACAAGGCCCGACTCGCAGTACGTCTGCCACTTGAGAAAACGTTCCGCATCGCAGACTGGCGTGATTTAGGAAGCGCCAACTTCACTTACGACACAAAGAACTATTACAACCTTAAAGTGGAAAACGCTGGAGCAAAGATCCGTTGTTATATTGATGGCCGGCTGATTATTGAAACCACCGACACTGAATTGCTGAAAGGCAAAGCGGGAGTAACTGCTAACATTCCCGCTCGGTTCCAACAGTTTCGAGTCAGTGCCTCACTGGAGACGAAAGCGGAGATCGATCAGCGCATCAACAAACGTGAAGCGGAACTGAAGCAACTGCGCGCTCAAAATCCCCAGCCCAAACTCTGGAAAAAGTTCTCAACGCCGAAGTTTGGTGCTGGACGTAATGTCCGCTTCGGCGACCTCGATGGCGACGGCGTTACAGACATGCTGATTGCGCAAAACATTCCACGTGTGCGCGGGGATGCTTTCGATCACATCAGTTGTTTGACCGCGGTAACCCTTGACGGCAAGGTGCTGTGGCAATTGGGCCGGCCCGATCCTCGAAATGGACTACTGACCAACGATACACCACTTCAAATTCACGACTTTGAAGGTGACGGTCGCAATGAAGTGGTCATGGTTCGAGACTTCAAGCTGCAAGTGCTTGATGGCCGCACTGGCAAACTCATACGCGCGACGTCGATGCCCGAGGCCCCGGCGAAAAACCAGATGCGGCCCTATGAGTTTAATAATGGAGACTCGTTGGCTTTCTTCAACCTGAGCGGCACGTTCGGGCGCCGCGACATTCTCGTCAAAGATCGGTACAACAACTTTTGGACTTTCAATTCCGATCTAAAACCCCTGTGGCAAGGATCGACAATGACAGGCCATTTTCCTTTCCCTTTCGACATAAACGGCGACGGGTTGGACGAAGTGCTCATCGGATACTCGGCGTGGTCTTCCAAAGGCGACTTGCTGTGGGACCACTCCTCTAAATTCGGGGATCATGTCGACGGCGTCGCGATGGGAAACTTCAGCGGAGATGCGAAAGCAGAACCTAGAGTTTATGCCGTCTGTAGCGATGAAGGCTTTCTCATCATGGACCGGCGCGGAAACATCCTGAAGCAAGTGCGAATCGGCCACGGCCAAAATGAGACTATTGCCAAGTTTCGTACTGACTTGCCTGGCTTACAGATCATGACAGTTAATTTTTGGAAGAATCCAGGCGTAGTCACACTCTTCAATCACGAAGGGGAAATTCTTGCCCAGGAAGAGCCGATTCATTCTGGCAGCGCGCTGATGCCAGTCAACTGGCGCGGCGACGGACAGGAGTTTGCTCTGCTATCAGGCAACGTGCGCGAGGGCGGATTGATTGACGGTGACTTGCGGCGTGTAGTGATGTTTCCGGATGACGGCCATCCCGATTTGGCTGCTTATGTCACCAACCTAACAGGTGATTCACGCGATGAGATCGTTCTCTGGGATCAGGAGCGCGTATGGATCTACACCCAGGATAGACCGTTCTCCGGTCAGCGTCTCTACGCACCAATCCGCAATCCTTCCTACAACGAATCGAATTATCGCGCACTGGTTTCGCTGCCTGGTTGGATGAATTGAAAAGTTCCAAAACCGCTGACGGCGGAGACTGTGTTAAGAAATAGGACAAGTTGGGAAGGGGGCAAGCGGCGCACAAGGTATCTCGCCATCCAAAGCTGTGAGCGCGCCCCCGCTTGATCCCATACCGCACTCTTACAGATTTTGAGTGACCTTTCACGGTTGGAAGCGCCATGGAACCGCGGGGGCGCGCTCCGAACTTCTATGTTGAGATCCTTGTGCGGTCCGCTTGCCCCCTTACCAACTTGTCCAATTTCTTAAACAGTCTCTAAAACTAACCTTGCCGGAGAATGACTGATGACTAAACAACTTGCATTGTTGCTACTGCTGGTTATTTTTTCCGCGACGCATACCACGGCGCAACAATCATCGAGCTACGACCTGCAGTCTCCAAACGGACATGTTCAGATCAGAATCCAAACTGGCGAACGCCTCACCTACGACGTTCTGGTTAACGGTAACCCCCTACTACGCAGTTCCACACTGTCGATCGATATCGATCACAAAACACTAGGGCTGAAACCGCAGGTGAAATCCGCGAAACCTGTCGCGGTCGATCGCGAAATCCAATCCCCTGTTCCACAAAAATCCGCAAAGATCCGCGAGAATTACAAAGAGCTGCGCCTGGAAATGGAAGGCGACTATCGAATAGTCTTTCGCGCGTACGATGAGGGCATTGCATACAGACTGGAAACAACACTCTCCCAGCAGGAGGTGAAGATCTACAACGAAGAAGCGACTCTCAATTTCGCCGGCGACTATAGTGTTTACTACCCAAAGGAAGATAGCTTCTTCTCGCACAACGAACGCGAATTTCTCCATCTGCCCCTCAAGGATATTCCGAAGACCTCGATCGCAAGTCTTCCCGCTGTTGTCGACACAAAAGAAGGAATCAAACTCGTCGTCGCTGAATCTGATGTCGAGGATTATCCGGGCCTATGGTTGCACGGGAACAGCGGCAATAGTTTGGAGGCGGTCTTTCCGCCTTATCCACTGAAGGAAGAACTTCGTAGAGATCGCGATCTAAGAGTCACACAGCCGGCGGACTACATTGCAATCACAAAGGGTGCGCGCACTTTTCCCTGGCGCATTATCGGCGTCGCCCAAAACGATGCTGACATCATCACGAACCAGCTAGTTTATCTACTGGCAAAGCCATCGCAGGTCGCTGACACGTCCTGGATCAAACCTGGAAAGGTCGCATGGGACTGGTACAACGCCAACAACATTTACGGCGTAGACTTCAAGTCGGCGATTGATACTCAAACTTACAAGTACTACATCGACTTCGCATCAAAATACGGTATCGAGTACATCATCCTCGACGAAGGCTGGTATAAACTCGGAAACGTACTTGAAGTCGTGCCCCAAATGAACATCGAAGAAATCGTTGCGTACGGCAAGCAGAAGGACGTAGGGATCATTCTTTGGGTAGTTTGGAAAACTCTGGACGATCAGTTTGAGGCCGCACTAAGTCAATATGAGAAATGGGGAATAAAAGGTCTCAAGGTCGATTTCATGCAACGAGATGATCAACCCGTAATGAACTTTTACACACGGGTGTGTCGCGAAGCTGCGAAGCGAAAAATGCTTGTTGACTTTCACGGAGCAATCAGACCGGCAACGATGACACGTACCTGGCCCAACCTGGTGAACACCGAAGGCGTTAGAGGACTGGAGCAGAATAAGTGGAGCAAGTATGCCAATCCGGAACATAACGTGACAATTCCCTTCACGCGAATGTTCCTGGGACCGATGGACTATACGCCGGGCGCAATGGTCAATAGCGGAGTTGAGAAAAACTTCGCCGCCATCTTTGATCGACCGATGAGTTTGGGCACACGCTGTCATCAACTAGCGATGTACGTGGTTTATGAAAGTCCGCTGCAGATGTTGGCCGACGCTCCGTCGCATTACCTGCGCGAGCCTGAGGTAATGCAGTTCCTTGGACCCGTTCCGACCGTCTGGGATGAGAGCAAAGTATTAACGGCAAAGATAGGCGATTACGTCGCCGTCGCGCGTAGGCACGGTTCGAATTGGTATGTGGGCGCTATGACTGATTGGACCGCGCGCGAGCTGGATATCGACCTTTCCTTTTTGCCGTCGGGTTCGTTTCAGATGGAAGCGTATCAGGATGGGGTCAACGCGGATCGTGTTGGCAGTGACTATAAAAAGGTAACAAGCCAAGTCAGCCAGGCTACCAAACTGAAGATCAAAATGATGGGGGGCGGTGGCTGGGCAGCGAGAATCAACGTTGGCTCATAGAAGTTGGGAAAGGGACAAGCGGCAAGATCAAGGACCTCACCAGAATAGGACAGTTGGGAAGGGGGCAAGCGGCAAGACCAAGCACCACACAAACAGATACCGAGCGCGCCCCCGCTTCGTTTCGCATCCGCAACGATTATTCTGTGTTTCAAGTCGGTTGGTTGTAGCTGAGGAAAGTAAGGGGCTTGAATTGGATGAGCGGGGGCGCGCTCGGTATTTCTTTTTGTGTGATGCTTGATCTTGCCGCTTGCCCCCTTCCCAACTGTCCTATTCTGGTGAGGTACCTGATGCCGCTTGCCCCCTTCCCAACTTGTCCGATTCTCGTGAGGTCGTTGATCTTCCCGCGATCAGTAGTCAGATCGGCAGCAACTACCTAAATCCCCCAGAAAGAATACAAGAATCTACCGATAGACGCGGGATATTCGTCAGATCAAGATCGGTCAAAGTATTATAGTGCCCAGCTTTCCAGAATCGAATCACTAACGTCCGAGCAATAACTGGCTGCGGACCTAATCTGTCCGAGGGGTAAACTCAATTTCGAATCTTCTGCCGCACGCAATGCAAACAAAACTGCAGGAAGAGATAAACAGATGAAGATCGTCAATAACGAACTAAATACTCTGGAGACTTTTTCCGCATCATCAGCCGACACACATTCCTGGCCCGAACCTTCTTCCTCGCTGGTTCGGATAGATGTTGCTGGTTTGACGCACGTGGGAAAAGTCAGGGAGTCCAACGAGGATAACTATCTCATCGCTCGCGCTGGACGTTGGCTGGAAACCGTAGATACCAGCCTCTCAAATAAGCCTCCCAGACAATTTGACGAGGTCGGTTACGCCATGGTTGTGGCCGACGGCGTTGGCGGCGCCTCAGCAGGAGAGATCGCCAGCAGTTCAGCGCTTGCCACGCTTGTTAATCTGGTGCTGCAGACTCCTGATTGGATCTTGCGAGCCGACGAGCACACGGCAGCAGAAATAATGAAGCGGATGCATGATCGGTTTCTGGAAATAAATCGAGTCTTAATCGCACAGGCGAGAAAGACTCCTCGTTTGTCAGGAATGGGAACGACTCTAACCGCAGCCTGGAGCCTCGGTCAAAGATTATTTCTGGGACACGTCGGTGACTCGCGAGCCTACTTGCACCGTCGGGGCGAAATGCACCGGTTGACGAAAGATCAAACGATGGTCCAAACCTTGATCGATGCCGGGGTGCTCAAATCTCATGACATGGTGGCGCGCCAGTTTCGCAATGTGTTGATGCAAGCGATTGGCATGGAGGGGCAAAAACTTGAACCTGAAGTTCAAACTGCGGAGTTGTTCGATGGTGACGAGCTGCTACTTTGTACTGATGGATTAACCGATATGGTTGATGATCAAACAATATCGAGCATACTGTCAGAAAAAGAAACGTCGACCGAAGCTTGCCACGCACTTGTCGATCGCGCACTTGAGAAGGGCGGCCGCGACAACGTCACGGTGGTTGTGGCTCGCTATAACCTGCCTCCGCCATCCGAGAGTTCCCAACCACCAGAGACAGAAGGTCTGCTGCCGCAATGAGTAAACAAACTACTTCGTGATCATTCCACACGCAATACGGTCCCCGGAATTGCCAGATGGATCAGTTTTCATGTCATCCGCTTTAGCATGAATCACAAGGGAAGTGCCACCACCGGTGAAAAGTGAGTGGTTATCTGTGCCCAGATTGACTCTTGGATCGGTCACTGTTGTTTTGGCGGTACCATCAGCTCGCACCGTGAAGTTATTCATATCACCCGCATGTGGACCTTTGGGGTTTCTTAGTCCGTGCATTTTCGCGTCGGGATTGAAGTGCGCGCCTGCCGATTCGAAAGCCGGTGCTTCGCATTTTGCCATCTGGTGGAAGTGAATCGCGTGTATACCTGGCGATAGGTTCTTTAGATCGAGCTTAATTGCGATTCCCTTGCCTTTCGCGGAAATCACGGCGGTCCCGACGCTTTCGCCTTGTGCATTTTTCAGATCTACTGTGACGCCCGTTTGCTGGGCCGTTGCGTAAGAGAACAAAGAACTTGCAACAATTGCGACAACCAACCAGATGTACATTCGTCTCATGATTACTCCTTTCTATTTCGTTTCTTGTGTCAGTGCTTCCCCTCTTCGCGCTAGCCTGTACCACTCGTAGCGACGCAACGCGAAGAAGGTGACAAACACGGTAACCATTAATAATGACAATGACAGGTACTTGATGCGGCGTCGCCACGCACTCCAAGTTACTCCTCCACTGGAAGATAAGGCCGCTTCTGCACGTGCGGTCGCCTGTATTTCAAAACTCGCTTTTGAATGAAGCAGAATCGACTGCAAACTATCCACGGCTTTATTCTCGACGACACGCCGTTTCATCTTACCGAGCGGTCCTTCAAGCCCGTCAGTGCGCGAACGATTTTCATAGATGAGATAAGAAGTGGGAGTCGAACCGGGAATCGTCACAAATGCCGTCAGGGCGAGGGAAGAATTGAAATAGTGGTTCGCGTAAATCTGCTTCGACGCGACCAGCACCTGTGGTCCAAACTCACGTTCGCGTCTATAAATCCTAATGTGGTTAATGGCTATGACGGGTTTTAGACCAAACTTGATCTTCGACCAGACAATCGCGTCTTGCAAAAGTTGCAGCCCTGGACCCGAATCTTTCAGGTTTGGATCGTGAAGAATGTCATTGAGGTAACCAGGAGCAGTCTTCAGTGCGCGGTGTTCGTCGCGTAGTCGAACTGCATTTTCTTTATCGTTGTATTCAATAAGTGCGGCGTCCCCTCGCTCTAGATAATCTCGTACATACTCCAAAAGCATTACTTTAATGAGTCGAGCCGCCTCACGCTCATAGTCGGGACTTTCCCAATTCATTTCTTTGCGAAAACGCTCGATCATCGCGGACGACAACTTTATCTCGCAGTCTCCAACAATACATTCCTTCATGTCCTCGATGTCACGAGTTTCAATTGTGAGGGCTCGCAAGTCATCGAGTGTCGGAATTGAAGCGAAACTACCGATTTCCAGAATTGCCGGGTTCGTCTTCCGAGTCATGTTCTCTTGGAAAGAGGTGAGAAATTCGAGGGCATCCGCGCGCAGGCTAACTAGTCCACATACCGCAACTTCTCGCTTATCCAATGCCGGGACTAGCTTTACTATAGGCTGGCCACGTCCGAGTTCGGCCAAGGCCGTTTCCTCGAAGCCTGCCCGCTCTCGAAGCATCCTCTGAAACTCGATAACCGACTGTTGAGCGATGACAGTACACGGCCATGCTAAGGCACAAAAGCCGAAGAAAACTGGAAGGTAACGAATGCGGGTTAGCATTATCTTAGTGATCCAGTCCCTCACAATAGTGAAATGTCTATATATCCTGCGCTTCCTTATTCTCTAAATGAATTCTTTTGTTACGCAATTTGTTGCTTTGAACTCCAATCGCATGATTCGTGCCACGCGACGGCTCGTTTGAGTATTGGAGCGTATTGGTCCCATGTTATAGATTATCGAGCCTTCAAAGCGATAAGACGCTGGGATGCTCAGATCATAGAAAGGAGTTGAGTATGGAGAAAGTAGGAATGGCTCCGGAACTGGAAGCATTGAAAACTAGACTGCGCGCGACCTGGATCGCCGGCGATTTTGGGCAAATTGCCAAATTCTCTGCCGCCGGAGCTGCGGAATTTATTGAGCGGTTGAATTTAAAACCTGGGACAAAGGTCCTCGATGTTGCCTGTGGTACAGGAAATCTTGCACTTCCGGCTGCGCGCGCGGGCGCAATCGTAACGGGAATTGATATAGCACCGAATTTGATTGAACAGGCGCGGAAAAATGCCGAGCGTGAGGGTTTGAAGATTCAATTCGATGAAGGCGACGCCGAAAATTTGCCGTACGAGAGCGGGTCTTTTGACGCGGTCGTAACTATGTTTGGGGCAATGTTCGCTCCTCGTCCCGAGTTGACAGGTGCGGAGCTCACGCGAGTTTGCCGGCCGGGAGGCTTTATCGCGATGGCGAACTGGACGCCAGGAGGGTTTGCTGGACAGATGTTCAAGGCAGTTTCCAAGCACGTCCCTCCGCCACCAGGAATGCCACCTCCAGTTCTGTGGGGTGTGGAGGCAACGGTCCGTGAGCGTCTTAGCCAGGGCATCTCCAAACTTGAAGCGACGCCGCGAAAAGTAACGTTCCGCTTTCCGTTTTCGCCAACTGAGGTTGTCGAGCACTTCCGAAATTACTTCGGCCCGACGCAGAAAGCGTTTGCCGCTCTGGACGAAAGTGGGCAAGCTGCCCTTCGTCGTGAACTGGAGGAGCTTTGGACCGCAAATAATCGAGCGACAGACGGCACGACGGAATTTGAATCAGAGTACCTTGAAGTCATCGCGGTCAAGGCTTAGAACTCACTTGGACTTAGCTTCTATTGCTCCCGACTGAACGCGGGAATCAAGTATCGGACTCTGGAGTTAACAGATTAGCGTCACGGGCGATAACCCAGCCGCTCGGCGTCCTGTGCAAAATCGTGAGTACGTAGCCCGAGCGTACCATTGGACTTCCATCGGTGGGCGTGATTGTCACTTTTAGATGATTACGCATCCACGCCCAATCACCCAGAACCTTGATTTCCTGAATATCGCTCTTTGCCTCCATGCGAGCGTTTTTCATGGCTTGTGCTCCGGCCTTGAAGCCCTCCTTTCCAAAAGGCTCTTTGCCGGGAACCATAAAGACCACATCGTCCGACATCAGTCTTAATAGGGTGGCCATATCATCGTTCTGGCTGGCGGTTAGCCACTTGTCCACAAGTTCACGTATTGCCTGTTCGTCATTTTCCATATCGACCCTCAATTGTTTTTGGATTAGAAGAGGTTACGAGCAAGATTCGCGCCGGGCCTTAAAAGCTTCTATTCTTCGTATGCTAGCGGAATCCAACCTTCACTATGAACCGGAAACGGACATGTCCAACGAAAGCTGTCCGCGAAAACAACGACAAATATTTGAAGGTCGGTTTCGAGAGAGCCTGCCCACTAAGAACACGGAATTCTTGGCAAAGCCAGACTGCGGTTAGACATCTAACAGTCGCCGGACTTTGAAATAATATGGAAATAGTGAGGAGAAGATCATGAGGCGCCGACTAGTTAGAACCACTGGTGCATTTCTGGTGCTCATCTCTTTCGCGCTGACTATTGTCTCTTCTCAACCCCCGTCGCCTCCGTCGCAACCCAACAGCGGTCCCGGTGGTAAACAATACGCGCACGCGAGTGTAAAAAAGAATCGTTATGGTTCCGGAGGGAGCGAGTATTGGATTTTTGAACCTCAGGCCCCAAGCCCGCGTTCGTCGCCGTTGATTATATTCCTTCACGGATGGGGTGGTATGAACCCGTTGTACTACGGCGCATGGCTGGACCACCTCGTGAGGCGTGGCAACATAGTAGTCTATCCCCGATACCAGGCTAGTCTGCTGACTCCTATTAAAGACTTTACGCCAAACACAATTCAGGCAATCAAGGATGCAATTGCTCGTCTGCAAACCGAACCGGGACATGTCCAACCCGATTTGAGTAAGTTTGCGGTCGTGGGCCATTCCGTAGGCGGGTTGTTAACAGCCAATGTTGCTGCACTTGCCAGCGAATCAGGTCTGCCACGCGTGCGGGCCGCGATGTCAGTCGAACCAGGAATAACCTCGCCTCCAATAAATATCCCGCTCGCTGATTTGAAAAAGATTCCGAGCGAAACGTTCTTACTTGCGGTAGCCGGAGACGAGGACACGCTAGTCGGCGACACTGACGCAAAGAGGATATATCTGGAGTCAACTCGGGTCTCCGCCGCGAACAAGGATTTCATTACTCTGGTAACCGACTCACATGGAACACCGACGCTTCAGGCCAGTCACCGGGCGCCTACTGCTCTCGATAAGAGTTACGACAACGGCGAGGGCACGGTAAGAGGTATAAGGGACAGAACTTCAAGGCAAGGTGGCGGACAACAGACATCACGAGATCCTCTTGAATCGACTGTCATTAATGCGCTCGATTTTTATGGCACGTGGAAACTCTTCGATGGATTGTGTGACGCATCTTTTTATGGGAAGAATCGTGAGTATGCGTTGGGCAATACTCCGCAACAGCGTTTTATGGGCGTGTGGAGCGATGGCGTGCCGGTAAAAGAATTGAAAGTTATCGACCTACCGTGAATTGTAGGGGTGGCACTACGTGGTCACCCCTCCGTAATCACAGACACTTCACGAGCATATTCACACGTTCGTGTCCGGCTTGACGAAGAACGGCAACGTTGCTGTATCTGGTTACGGTGGTGGAATCGAACGGAGGGGCGGCCACGGAGTGCCACCCCAACAGGCTACTCGCTTCTCAACGCGATTAACGGATCGATTTTCGTTGCGCGGCGGATCAGGTAGCAGGCACCGATTTAGACGGCGGCGATAGCCTCGTGTCGCGTAAGTCCCGCTCCTTCCATAACTTCCTGCATATTATCGTCATTGACGCCCGCAGCCGTTAGGCTGTATATATACGAACCTACCGGACGGTCGGTAAGACGAGTCAATACAATGCAACTAGTCTGTTTCTCCGACACAAGAAGCGCCTTCGAGCGCGGAACCTTGTTTGCACTGGAACCGCAGATGTTTCGCCTACCAGCTGTCAGCCAAACAGGTTCTTACATTTGTAACTGACTTTTACCGCAACGTCATAGCAGGCGAGACGCCTGCGGTCCCAGTAAAGACAGGCCTCTTCCGCCAATGGATTCCACCGAAGCCTCGCGTCAGATTTATTGGAACATCACGCACATCTGGGTGATGTATCTGCTGCTATTGCCGACTATCCTGGTGGCCGGTTACGGTTTTTTTCGACACTTCAGCCGTTGGCGACGCGGTCTCCCGCTGGCCCGCTTTGATCATCCACTACAACGTCTCCAACTATTGCTTCAACATGCGGTTGCTCAACGTCGCACTGCGCGTGATACCTATGCCGGATTCTTTCATCTCTTTATCAGCTATGGTTTCGTGGTACTAACGATTGCGACAATCATCGTCGGCCTCGATGCGGATTTCGGAACGACGATTATGCGAGGGCGGTTCTATCTCTACTTTCAGTCCTTCATCGTCGATCTGTTCGGCGCACTCGTCATACTCGGGATTCTACTGGCTGCAGCACGCCGTTACCTTAAACGGCCCAGGAAGCTCGTATACACAGATGAAGCGACGCTGATCCTTGGCGTCATTTTCCTCATGTGCTTGCAAGGTTTTTTCGTCGAAGGATGGCGCATTGCAGTTACAAAAGACGTGTGGGCGCCGTGGTCACCGTTCGGCAATTTGATAGCCCGTGCTTCAGGAACGTTTTTAACTGACGCGCAGATGCGTTCCGCACATTGTGGACTGTGGTGGTTTCATCTTCTAACGGCGTTCGGTTTTGTCGCCTGGTTGCCGTACACGAAGATGATGCACGTGTTGACCGCGCCTCTAAATATCTTCACCGGCAACCTGGTCCCGCTGGGTGGCTCGTTAAGACCGGTAGATTTTGAGAAAGGAGAATCGTTTGGCGTCAACTCTTTTGAGAGTCTTACCTGGAAGGACTTGCTCGATTTAGACTCCTGTACAGAGTGTGGCCGCTGCACAGAGGTGTGCCCAGCAAACAACGTGGGTAAGGAACTCTCGCCACGAAACATCATTCTGCAGCTGCGCGACCTGATGCACGAACGCTTGCCGTCTGCTTTGGGCTTCGTTTCGGTTAACGGCAACGGGCATACGCTATCGGCCCCTGATGGCGGGGCGCGGAAACCTCTCCCGATCATCGGGGCCACGCCAGCCACTTCTACTGTTTCGCTTTGGCAATGCACTACGTGTGCTGCATGCATGGAAGCGTGCCCTGTATTTATCGAACAAATGCCGAAGATTGTCGACATGCGTCGATTCCTGGTGATGGAGGAAGCAGAATTTCCTGACACGTTGCAGGAAGCTGTGCTGTCATTAGAGAAACGGGGCCATCCCTATAGTGGCGTACAATCGACCAGAGTTGATTGGACTCGGGATTTGAACGTGAAGCATGCGAGCGAGGTTGCGGATCCGGAAGTACTCTTGTGGGTAGGCTGCGGCGGAGCGCTTATCGAACGCAACCAACAGGTGACGCGTGCCACCGCTCAACTCTTGACACAGGCAGGCGTGAGATTTGCCATCATGGGACGCGAAGAGAAGTGTTCGGGCGATCCGGCACGGCGCATTGGTAACGAATTTCTGTTTGAGAAATTGGTACACGAGAATGTCGCGACACTAAACAAGTATCAAGTCCGAAAAGTAGTTACTGCATGCCCACACTGCTTTAATACCTTCAAGAACGAATATCCACAATACGGCGCCAGCTTCGAGGTCTATCACCATAGCGAGTTTCTGGCTAGTCTGGTTGCCGCAGGTAAGCTCAAACCTGTGCCGCATGCGAACCGCAAAATCACTTTTCATGATCCTTGTTATCTAGGACGACAAAATGGTCTGTATGACGCGCCTCGGCAGCTGGTGCAGATTTCGTCCCAACAGAAGCCCGTTGAGATGGATCGCCATCGGAGCAAGAGTTTCTGTTGTGGAGGTGGCGGCGGAATGAGTTTCGTAGAGGAACCGCCGCATCAACGCGTTAACCAGGAGCGCGCGCGCGAAGCACTTGAGACTGGTGCAGATGTTCTTGCGGTGGGTTGCCCTTTTTGTTTGACGATGATGGAAGACGGTATTAATGCTCGTAAAGGCAAGCGGGATGTAAGAGTCATGGATGTCGCTGAATTGTTGTGGGAAGCGTCTGAGCCGCGCGTCGCAGGAAGCAGGAACACAGGTCAGCCTTTACGGATTGAGTCGAGTACTTAAACTATGGATTTGAATTTGACACCGAACGAACAACTCTTTCGCGACGAATTTCGCGGCTGGCTCAAAAAGAATGCCCCGGCACCATGGACCGGCGATGGCTCTACAAGTGGTGAAGGAAATGGTGCGTACATCGAGTATCTACGAGATTGGCAACGACGGCTTTATGAGGATGGATGGGCCGGTATTTCATGGCCAAAAGACTATGGCGGCCGCGGTGCGACACTGATGGAACAAGCCATCTTCCAAACCGAGTTAGCGCTGGCAAGCACGCCGCCACTGATCGGCACCATCGGTTTGTCTCTGGTTGGCCCAACCATTATCGCCATGGGGACGAGCGAACAGAAGGCTCGCTATTTGCCGCCGATCCTGTCCGGCGATGAGATCTGGTGTCAGGGTTTTTCAGAGCCCAATGCTGGAAGTGACCTTGCCGCGTTGGGCACCAAGGCAGCTCGCGACGGAGATGACTTTATCGTTAACGGTCAAAAGATCTGGACCAGCTTCGCGCAACTCGCTGATTGGTGTCTACTGTTGGTTCGTACAGATTCAGAAGCGCCGAAACATAAAGGGATCACGTGCTTGTTGCTCGACATGAAAAGCGAAGGTGTCTCCGTGCGTCCTCTACGCCAGATGTCTGGTGATGAGGGTTTTAACGAGGTGTTCTTCTCGAATGTACGAGTAAGTTCATCGCAGGTACTGGGAGAGATTCATCGTGGCTGGACCACAGCCATCACGGCTTTAATGAACGAACGGGCGAATCTAGGCACCGGCGCCCAGGTTGTCTTCAAACGAAATCTAAACGCACTTATCGCCTGCTCCCACAAGGTTGAAAGAAATGGGCAACCTGCCAGCTCTGATCCGCTTGTCCGACAGAAGCTCGCGCAGGCCTATTTAGAGTTAGAGATACTGCGCTTGAATACCAATCGAGCTCTAACTTCACTCTCGAAGACAGGCATTCCTGGTCCCGAAGGCTCGACGCAAAAGCTTTACTGGAGCGAGATGAACCAAAGGACGCAGCAGATCGCGCAGGAAATCCTGGGCCCATACGGTCAATTGAAGAATTTCGATAATGGTCGATGGGAGTATGGCTACTTGCGCGCGCGGGGAAACACTATCGAAGCTGGCACAAGCGAGATTCAGCGCAACATTATCGCCGAGCGCGTGCTCGGCCTGCCAAAGAGCTATTGACGAATGGCCCAACACAGTCTACCGCTCGGAATTGCAGAGTACTTATGGACTTCGATCTAAGCAAGCCACAGAAACTTTTGAAAGAGTCGGCCCGTGAGTTTCTCGCGCGCGAGTGCAAACCAGCACGCGTGCGGCAGTTGATGGCAACGGAAACGGCCCATGACAAAAAGCTTTGGCAATCTATCGCGGATCAAGGTTGGACTGGCCTTACCATACCCGAGGAACAAGGCGGCTTAGCTCTCGGTCTGGTTGAACTCGCTGTGGTTGCCGAAGAGATGGGCAGGGCCTGCTTCCCCGGTGCATTTCTTTCAAACGTTACAGCCGCCACACTGATCGAGCGCGGAGGAAGTGAAACTCAGCGCACACGCTATTTGCAGCCAATGGCCGCGGGAGAATTTAAGGCAACCATCGCATTGTTGGAAGAGAGCGCGAACTGGGATCCTGACTCAATCAAGCTCAAAGCGAAACGTAACGAGGAAGTGTTCACGATAACGGGCAAAAAGCTTTTTGTTCCCGACGCTGACACGGCTGACCTTCTAATCTGTGTTGCGCGCAACGGTGACGGGCTGGCGCTGTTGCCGATAGCGCGCGAAACTGAAGGTCTTCAAATCAAACCGATGCCCTCGATGGACGCGACCCGCAAGGTTTACGAAGTTGCATTCGAGAATGTCAATGTCGGAGCTGCTGATCTGTTGACCGCGGACGGCGACACAAAGAGCGCGCTAACTAATGCGCTGGAAGTCGCAACAGTCACCCTGTGCGCGGAGATGGTCGGCGGTATGCAATGGATTCTCGATACTGCTGTTGAATATGCCAAAACCCGCCAGCAATTCGGCCGCGTCATTGGATCACTTCAGGCCGTGCAACATCAGTGCGCAGACATGCTGTTGCTGACGGAAAGCTCACGTTCTGCCGCCTACTACGCGGCATGGGCGCTAACAGAGAACGATCCGATGGCTGAACTTAGCGTCTCGATGGCGAAGGCCTATTGCTCCGATGCTTTTCGAGAGGTGGCCAATCGTGGGGTGCAAATTCACGGCGGTATCGGTTTTACGTGGGAGCACGATCTGCAACTCTATTACAAACGCAGTAAGTCGTCGGAAACCATGTTCGGAGATGCGACTTTCCACCGCGAGCGCATAGCACGACTCGTTGTCGACGTTCTTGAGGAAGCATGAAGCGAGGTCGGTTAGAGGCATGACGATGCACATCACGAAAATGTTCGATTTGTCGGGACGCGTCGCTATCGTTACCGGAGGCTCGCGTGGTCTAGGCAAGGAAATGTCGGAAGGACTGGCAGAAGCAGGCGCTGCGCTCATGCTTTGCGCTCGCCGCGAGGAATGGTTGACACCAACAGTCGAGGAATTTCGAGAGCAAGGTTTCAAATGCGAAGGGCTACTCTGTGACGTCTCTGACGTGGCCCAGGTGCAACATGTCGTCGATCGCACCGTCGAGATCTATGGACAAATTGATATCCTCATAAACAATGCCGGTGTTTCCTGGGGTGAGCGTCCGGAGACAATGCCGCCGGAAAAGTGGCACAAAGTGATTGACATTAACCTGACTGGCGCGTTTCTCTTTGCACAGGCGGCGGGGCGTGAGATGTTAAAGCGCGAGTACGGTCGGATAATAAACGTCTCATCTGTTTCTGGTATCAAGTCGTCTGCCGTCGGGCCTTTCTACGCGGGGTACGCTGCGAGCAAAGCCGGACTGTTCGGTCTAACGCGGGAACTGGCTGCGTCCTGGGGAAGACAAGGTATTCGAGTTAACTTGATCGCCCCGGGTTTTTTCCATTCGCGACTAGCGGATCCTGCCCTCAAATTTGCTGAGCCGGCGATTAAGGCTGTGAACCCGATTCCTCGTGTAGGCGACCAGGGCGAGTTGAAAGGCGTCGCCGTATTTCTCGCCTCGGATGCGTCAAATTACATTACCGGACAGGCAATCATTGTCGACGGCGGGCGCAGCATCGTCTAGCAAGGGAGAGTTTCTTGATGAGCAGAGTCAAAGAGGCTAATGAAATCCTCGCATCACCCTATGCAGCGCGTCCTTGGCTTAATCACTACGATTACTGGGTCTCCAAACACAACAATTATCCACGCCGGCCGCTGTACGAGATTTTGCGTCTGGCCACTGCTGATGTTCCCGACAAGACGGCGACTGTTTTTCTCGGCGCCGAGCTCACGTTCGCGGAAATAAAAGAACGTTCGGATAAATTCGCCACTGCGCTCGCCCAGCTTGGTTTCAAGAAACACGATCGCATTGGGATCATGTTGCCGAACTGCCCGCAATATCTGATCGCCGCTTTCGCGGTACTGCGTCTCGGCGCCATCATCGTAAACGTAAACCCGCTCTACACCGCGCGTGAATTAGCAGTTGTAGCTAACGACTCCGGGATGTGTGCGTTGATAGCGCTTGACCTGCTGACTCCAACGGCCTTTGCGGTTCGCGAACAGACAGGCATTGAGACGTTCATCGTCACCTCGGCGGCTGAGTATTCCGCAGCAACGCTTCCCTGCCCCAACATCGAAGGCGCCTTACGTTTCGCTGATTTAATTGCCGGTGTTAAGGAAACTGATTTGCCCAAGGTTGAGATCGATCCCGAGAAGGACGTCGCTGTACTGCAATACACCGGTGGTACGACGGGAACACCTAAAGGTGCGATGTTGACCCACTACAACATCTTCGCCAACGTGGTCCAGGCAGAAGGTTGGGTCTTTCGTCCCACGCGACGCGGAGAGAATACGTTTCTGCTTGTCATCCCTTTCTTTCACATTTACGGGTTTACCGTGGGAATGATTGGTGGTGTTTGGCATGGTGTCCGGCAACTACTAATTCCGAAATACGACGTTGAAGCTTTGTTGATAGCGATACGCGATTATGCTCCTACTTATTTCCCCGCGGTTCCGACAATCTACATTTCATTGTTGAATCACCCGCGCGCTAACGAATATCGACTGGACCGCGTGCGCGCTTTCAATAGCGGATCAGCACCGTTGCCTCTCGAAATAATTGAGCGGTTTGAGCGCGTCACTGGCGGCACGCTATGTGAAGGTTACGGCTTGTCGGAAGCGTCGCCGGTGACGCATACCACCGCATCCCTGGCGCTGCGTAAACCCGGCAGCATCGGCCTGCCTATTCCGGACACAGACGCCAAGATTGTTGATCTGGAGACGGGTGAGCGGGAAGTTGCAATCGGAGAAGAAGGTGAACTCTGCATCGCTGGTCCTCAAGTGATGCTGGGCTATTGGAACCAGCCGGAAGAGACCGCTGTTGCGCTCCGTCAGGATCATGACGGTCAGACCTGGCTCTACACAGGCGATGTCGCACGGATGGACCAGGACGGTTATTTCTACATAATCCAGCGCAAAAAGGACATGATTATCGTCAGCGGCTTCAACGTTTATCCTTCGGAAGTGGAAGGTGTTCTCTACACACATCCCGCGGTGATGGAAGCGGCAGTGATTGGTGTACCTGATTCGTATCGCGGCGAAAGTGTTAAGGCTTGTATCGTGCTCAAACAGGGGTCGAATGTTTCCGTCGAGGAATTGCAGACTTTTTGCGCAGGACAATTGGCGGAATTCAAGGTGCCGCGATTCATCGAGATTCGAGAGAGTTTGCCGAAGACTACGGTCGGAAAGATCTTGCACCGCGTGCTCCGCGAAGAAGCCTCGAAGTACGGCGGTTAAAACTCTCTACCGCGCCGGTACTGACGTTATTGCTTGCAGTCAAAGTATTACACAGAGTTCTTATGCGTCTGCTTGAAGACAAGGTGGCGATCATCACAGGCGCGGCGCGCGGTATTGGTCGCGCTTCCGCCGAAACCTTCGCAGCACACGGCGCGCGCGTGGTCTTGTCGGATATTGATGCAGACATGACGTACGAAACTACAGGCTCCATCACCCAGGTCAACTGCGAAGCATTCGCCTTTCCTGGCGATGTCACTGATGCACAGTTCGCACCAAGTTTAGTAAAGGCAACGCTTGAGCGTTACGGGCGGATTGACGCCATAGTCAACAACGCGGGCTACACCTGGGATGGAACACTGCACAAGATGAGCGACGAGCAATGGCAGGCGATGATCGACGTGCACCTGACCGCGCCGTTTCGAATCATTCGCGCCGCCTCGGAATATTTGCGGGAGACGGCGAAGCGCGAAAAAGCGGCTGGAGGCCCTGCCACAGCGCGCAAGATCGTGAACGTTTCCTCTACGACAGGCACCCGTGGCAACGCCGGCCAGGCCAACTACGCGGCCGGCAAGGCCGGAATCATCGGCGTCACAAAGACGCTCGCCAAGGAATGGGGACAATTCAACGTACAGGTCAACGCCGTCGCTTTCGGGTTCATTGAGACGAGGTTGACCCAGGCAAAAGAGCACGGCGAACACGTGACGCGAGAAGCGGGTGAGATCGCCTTGGGTATCCCGCAGGCAAATCGTGATCTTGCATTCAAACTGATTCCAATGGGCCGCGCCGGAACACCCGCAGAGGCAGCTGGGGCGGTGCTCTTCTTCGCGTCGCCTTTGAGCAACTATGTGTCTGGCCAGGTGTTGGAAGTGACAGGTGGTCTGTGAGCGAACCAGGAACTAGTAGAGCTGGAGACATCCCATTAATGATCAACCATGATCCGTATCTAGGCTTTCAAGTATCGGCACGGGCTAAAGAGATCTACGAGCGGCTTCACGCCTTTATGGATCAACATATCTACGCCAACGAAAACCTGTTTCTCGAACAGATCGAAGTAGGCGATCGATGGCAACCCGCTGCAATCACGGAAAAACTGAAAGCGAAAGCAAAAGCCGAAGGTTTGTGGAATCTGTTCCTCCCTGAGAGCGAACATGGTGCACACCTCTCGAATCTTGAGTACGCGCCCATGGCCGAATTGATGGGCCGCTCGCCAGGTTTCGCTCCGGAGGTTTTCAACTGTAGTGCGCCTGATACGGGTAACATGGAGGTGCTGGTTCGCTACGGCACAAGTTCACAAAAAGACCGTTGGCTGAAGCCATTGCTTGAAGGCGAGATTCGGTCCTGCTTTGCAATGACGGAACCAGACGTGGCGTCCTCCGACGCCACGAACATTCGTTCAACCATAACTCGCGACGGTGACGAGTATGTCATCAACGGGCGCAAGTGGTGGACCAGCGGCGCTGGCGATCCGCGTTGCAAGATCGCCATTTTTATGGGCAAGAGCGACGTTAATGCACCGAAGCATCGACAACAGTCAATGATTCTTGTGCCGATGGATACGGAAGGTGTGCGCATCGTGCGCATGCTGTCAGTCTATGGTTACGACGATGCGCCCCACGGACATGCCGAAGTCGTATTCGAGAACGCGCGCGTGCCGGCGACCAATCTGCTCCTGGGCGAAGGACGTGGGTTTGAAATCGCCCAGGGTCGGCTTGGTCCAGGTCGCATCCATCACTGCATGCGGCTCATAGGAATGTCTGAACGCGCACTCGAATCGATGTGCCGTCGTGTGAAGGGGCGACAAGCCTTCGGAAAAAATCTTTCCGATCAGGGAACAATTCGTGCCGATATCGCCAAATCTCGAACCGAGATAGAACAAGCGCGACTATTGACAATGAAAGCCGCGCTTATGATGGACACTGTAGGCAACAAGGAAGCGCGAGCTGAAATTGCGATGATCAAGGTTGTCGCGCCAAATGTGGCATTGCGCGTTATCGATCGAGCCGTGCAGGCACATGGCGGGGCCGGCGTCTCGGATGATTTCATGCTCGCGAGGGCATGGGCCCACGCTCGAACTTTGCGACTAGCAGACGGTCCGGACGAGGTTCACATGGAAGCGATCGCGCGGTTGGAGCTCGCCAAATACGAAGACCAGCGTTAGCTATGAAGATCAACGCCGCCATCCTCTGGGAACAAGGTAACCCTCTCTCCATTGAAGAAGTAGAACTGGAGGCGCCACGAGCTGGTGAGATTCTGGTTGAAGTAAAAGCAGCAGGAGTTTGTCACAGCGATCTACATCCGGCGCGCGGAGACTGGCCCGCACGCACACCTCTCGTACTCGGTCATGAAGGTGCCGGTGTGGTGCGGACTGTCGGAGAAGGTGTCACTCGCGTGCGAGAAGGCGATCATGTCGTCTTTTGCTGGGCGCCCTCTTGCGGAGCATGTTCACCCTGTCTGGAAGGGCGACCAGTGCTCTGCGATCGCCTCGATCGAACGACTTATCGCAATCGACTTCCCAGTGGCGGCACCCGATTTCGCGCTCGTGATCAGGACGTCGCACACTTTAATAGCACTGCTTGCTTCGCAGATTTCGTCGTAGTGGCGGAGGAAGGCGCGGCACTTGTGCCCGCGCATGTTCCGTTTAAAGCACTTGCGACGCTCGGTTGCGCGGTGCTGACCGGTGTCGGCGCTGTCTTGAACGCAGCAAAGATCGCGGGTGGTGAGCGGGTGTTAGTTATTGGTGCAGGGGGCGTGGGCTTGAACGTGGTCCAGGGTGCAAGGATCGCGGGATGCGAAAAGATCATTGCCATCGACACTCGTCAAAAACCGCTCGAGCTGGCGCGCGATTTTGGCGCAACTGAGGCCATTGAAGCCTCGACAGAAGATCTACCCAGGATAGTTCGCGAACTGACAAATGGACGAGGCGCTGATTTCGCGTTCGATACAGTCGGCAGTCCCGAAACAGTTCAGCAGTCGCTTGCCCTGACACGCAAGGGCGGCACGATCATTCTCACTGGGTTGTCGCGAACTGACGCGCTGGCATCATTACCGATCTTTCCTTTTGTGCTGCAGGAGAAGCGACTTGTTGGTTCGCTCTATGGTTCGGGCCAGCCGTTGAGAGACATTCCGCGCTTAGTCGACCTATACGAAGAGCGCCGGCTAAAGCTCGACGAACTAGCCACTCGTACTTACAAGTTGGACCAGATCAACGACGCACTTGAGGCGCTAGCTTCCGCGGAAGGCGCGCGTGGAATTATTTGCTGGTAGCGTAGGAAGGTTTCTTTATTTGGCGAAGCAATACAGCGCACTTCTTGTTCTAATGTAAATCCGTCCGTCCGCTATCGCAGGTGTCGCGAAGCACTCGTCATCTAACTCATTCACTGCAAGTACTTCCCAGTCGCCTGCAGCCTTTAACACAGACACCGCCCCGCCCTGGCCAATCAGGAAAACTTTATCATCGGCGGCGACAGGCGATGAGAAATACTTGTCGATAGCACCCCGCAAACGTCCTTGCTTGATCACGGTCCCAGTCGCTGGATCAAACGAAAGTAAAATTCCGCTGTCGTTGATCATATAGAGCACGCCCTTATAAAGGAGCGTCGATGGAACCTGTGGTACTGGTTTCTGATAGCGCCAACGGATAGCAGTCGCGGTTTGATCGCCACGTCCTCCCAGCTTGATTGCGAGCAGACCATTGTCCGAAGCCATCATCGCGCGGAATACTTCCCAATCATTGCTGTTTAGCTTCTCGTCGCGGTCCATATCGAACGCTTCAAAGGCAGCGCTCAACATCTTGTCCATCTGCTCTGTTCCGGAAATTTCCGCTTTAGCTATCTGACGATCACCGTTCTTGTCGTAACGGGGCAACGCCTCGTCGAAGGTTATGGTTTTTACCTGCTGTCCGGGCTGATTGGTTGGGAAGCCCCACCCATTGATGTACAAATACTCTGAGTCGTGACTGGCTATCGATTTCATCTCACATGCCAGCCCGCGCACCCACCAGACTCGTTCGCCATCTTTAACCGAGTACGCCGATAGTTGGAACGATTCGGGAATGACGATCTGCTTCGGACCCTGCTGTGGTTGATATACGATCGGCGTTGAGTATCCGGAGATCACAATGGGGCGGTCAACTTTCCAACGGACACGACCACTATTCTTATCAACTGCAATGAGATATGAGCTCGGGCTGTCCTGGTCGATGGGCAAGACTACTTTGTCATCAACCAGGATCGGGGAGGCCCCAAAACCGTAGAACATGTTGAATGGTCCAAGCGGAAGTTTCCATCGCTCCTTGCCGGCGCCATCGTACGAAACCAGCCCGAACTCTTGAAAAAACACATACACGTTGGAGCCGTCGGTGACCGGACTTGGAGAGGCGGGGCCGTTGACGTTCTGCAAACGTCCTACTCGCGAGCGTGGTACTTCGCGTTGCCAAAGGATGCTTCCTGTTTGGCGGTCGAGACAGATGACTAGTAATTTGTAATTCTCTTTTTCCCTGGTGTGGGCGGTGATGAAGATACGATTCTGCGTCAGCACTGGAGAAGAGTGACCAGGCGGCAGCGCCGTCTTCCAAATCACATTCTTATTCGGCCCAAACTCAACAGGTAAACCGGTCGTTGCTGAAACGCCGCTTCCGTTAGGTCCACGAAACTGCGGCCAGTCCTCCGCGAGAGCATTTGTCAATGCCAGCGACGCGATGAATAGGGCAACTATTGTGTTTTTTACCTTTGACATAGTGGTACGACAGGGAAAGTTTGTCTCAATGCAACAACGTTCTTAATGAAGGATCAAGAAGGACTCGAATTGTATTTGATCAAAGCTCGAAAGGAAACGTTCGTTTGGGCGGTGTCTCCCTCTCAACTGTCATGATCTGATTCATTGGAATCTCCAGTTGCTTTTGCAGAAGTCAATTGGGGCAAAGCCCGAACCAAGGGCACAGCCCAATCATGCAAGCAGCTTGTCGGCGAGGCACAGCCATCGCCTCACATCAGGCGGCAAAGCCGTT
>JBKOYD010000084.1:0-11094 GCA_046725195.1 Acidobacteriota bacterium
CGATAAGGCCTTTGCCAGTGCCTTTGGTCCCAACTGGCGGACGATCACTTCTGATCTGAAATTCTGAACCTGGATGGGCGGGTCGCAGTAGCAGTACGTTGTCTGAATCGATCATCGTCGCATTGGCAGCCTCGCGATGCGTCTTCCAGACTGATCCTCCGTAGAAACCTTCAAGCGCACGCGCCCGCGAGGGCATGTCCGCAAATCCTCTGAGCCATACAAACCGGTTTGGATCGTCAAGGTCGCGAAACTGCCCGACTAGAGTCATACCGAGTGCCTCTTGACTCTCGATGAATTCGCGATCGAAAAGCTCAATCAGAACGTCCCGCCTTCCAGGATGTAGCGTGTATTGCCTAAGCTCCAGAACAGAACAGCAGGTCTGAACTTTTTGTAAAACTGTCGACTCTTTGGAATGCGCGTTGGTTGATTTAGTCACTTTGGTCTTCATAGCTAGCTGAGAATTTGAGGCATAGGGATACCGTTGTTTCGGTTGACCAGTTTGATGACCGATCATGATGAAGCCCATCGCTATGACCGCGATGTTGTATTTCCAAGAGTTCTTAATCACAAGATTTCTCTATGAAAAAACGCGTGCCTGTTAACTCCTTTTCGCTATGGCCGGCCCAGATAGCGTTTGTTGTCAGTTCTGTACGACTTGCTGATCGCTGACTTTCTCGACTGTTTTAAGTTCAATCCGAATAGCCAGTAAGGCAGTTTTATGTAGGTCAAGGTTGATGGGTGCTTGATCTTTGAGGCGGATGAGTTCAAGCACTTTGTCGTGTTCAGTCATTAGAATACCTTTCATAAAGGGCGGCGTCGTGTGTAGCTCGCCGTTGCGACTAGTCTTTCTTTCTCTCCAGGTGGTGTGAAATAAAGTTCAAAGACGTGATGATTGGCTGAAGCGATTTTGATCACGGTCTTCTGACGAATGTTCTTGCCAACGTAAGCATCGCCGAGCACGCCCTGGTCGGTGAATTCGCCGCTCATCACAATATCGCCAGTCAAGCTGTCACTGTTCCTGGCGCCTTTGTAGGTCATCATGTTTGTATTGAGCGCGTCCACGGTGTTCCATTCGTAACGCTTATCAATGTTCGAATGACTGAGAATCCCCAGCCGGTAATAAGGATTTCCTGCGACAGAACCTCGCGTCACATCGCGCAAATGGCGATTTCCGGTTTCGGCAATCCATTCGCGGTGACAATTCAAGCCACTTGCAACTAGCGGCTTTGCCGTAGATCCACCGGCAATATAGAAGGTCATTTCGACCTCCCAGTCACCGACCAGCGCGTCCAGCCGTCGGTGCATCGCGCCGGGCTGCCCGTTTCGGATCATCGCGGGCTGATCGTTACGGGCAGAGTCTTGAGTGCGTGTTTGGACTGAAGATTGGATCTGCACTAGGTTTGACGTTGTCAGAGCATAGTTGCCCCTAAGACTAATTGCCACAAGAAGCCCAAGTGCCAACAAGACCTCTCGCTTTATTGATTTCATTTGACCCCTCTTGACTATCGAATCCTTAACTTTCGCCGTTCGAAACGAGCTAGATCCTCAATCTTTCCCCGGATGTGGTCGTAGTTTGAAATTAGCCGAAAAACCAGACTGAAGTTGTGAAAGACCCGTTCAATTCTTGTTAAATTGAGGGTTGAGGTGTGGAGGTTTTTTGCTTGCGGAAAACCTGCGTGATTCAGTTAATCTCCTGCAACGAAGTTGTAAGAATCGCGTGCAGTTTTTGTGAAATCGGCGGTCTGAAAGATTCGGTTGGAGCATGCACAAACTCCACCGAAGACGTGCCTTCAGAGATGCTCGCTTTATTTTTCGTTTGAGGCGAAACAGGGTTGCGCCTATTCACCAGACCCGATCATCACGACAGTCACGTCGTCCGCTTTTGGATATCCTGAAGTGAATTCATCGACATCGTCTAAGAGGCTCTGAACGGTGGCCGTCTGATTGGTAACATGCTTAAGGATACGGCCCGCTCCGTACTCGTCGAGGGACGAATTGATCGCTTCGGTCACGCCGTCTGAATAGAAAAAGAGGCGGCTTCCGGCAGGCATATCGATCTCGTGTTCAGAAAAGTCGCATTCCATGATGCCAAGAGGCAGGCCCGCATCGGTCTCCAAAAACCGAGCGCCGGCCGAATCGACGAAAACCGGGGGAAGATGACCCGCACTCGCGAATGTAATCTTTCGCTTTGCCTGGTTGACCACCGAATATATCAGCGTCACAAATCTACTCGCCGGAAGGTCCTGGACAAGGAACCTGTTGACCTCGGACAAGACCTCTCCAGGCGACAGCCCGCGTGCAGCATGCATCCGCAAAACACTGCGGGTTGATGACATAAGTAAAGCCGCCGCCATGCCTTTACCCGAAACATCGGCCAGCACCACTGCAAGACGGCCATCGCTCATAGGAATGTAGTCGTACCAATCGCCTCCAACTTCCCGGCAGGGCAGACAGACGCCTGCGATTTCGAAGCCGCAAGTTTCAGGCGGTTTCAGCGGAAACAAGTCGGTCTGAATAGCACGAGCTTCTTCCAACTCTTTCGCCATTCGTTCCTTCTCAAGGCGCTCGCGTTGAAACATCCGGGCGTTTGCGATGGCTGTGGCGACATGGCCGGCAAGAGCTTCTAGCAAGCGAATCCTTTCCGGCGAAAACGCGTTCATCGTAGTGTGCTGGATATTGAAAACGCCTATAAGCTCGCCGTGGATCTTCAGCGGAATATCAATTTCGGAACGGGTATCTTCCTCGCCGGCGACATAAAAAGGAATCTTCCTGACATCGGGCGCGTAGAAGGTCTCGCCACTTGCGGCGGCATGTGCGCTCATGCCAGCACCCTGACCAATTTTGAATCGCGTGCCCTTCAAACAAAGTTCACCGGTCCAACCCGCCGCGATCACCAGTTCGTTGGTTTCGTTGTCTTTCAGGAGCACCGCCAGACGGTTGTATCCAAATGTGTTTGCCACGTCGTCGACAATCTGATCGAGAAGTGTTTCGAGGTCGAGTATGGAATTGATCTTCTGCGCTACACGCTGAAGCAAGAAAAGTTCTTCGACTCGCAAAACCTGATCAAGATCGCTGAAAGATTGTGCGGCGCTGGCGGGATTTATCATGGACCACTCCTGAAACTCGAGGGCGTTAGGCGTTTGCCGCGGAACCGGCTTGCTGCATGGACGCAAGGACTTCATCCAGGCGCTCAAATCCCTGCTTCACTCCGCGCTCCATGCCCGATCGCAACATGCCATCACGGTCAGCGACCGATTGAAATACGGATTGACTGATAACTCGCGTCCTGCCGCCAGGTAAAGCTTCGAACCTCGCTGTCTGCAGAGCGACATGACCTCGTTCGGGCAGTCCTTCAAACTCAAAGGTGCCGATGATGCGCTCAGGCGGTAACACTTCATGATTGACTCCGCGAAAGTTAAACTTATTGCCGTCCGGGTCTTCATGAGTGTATCGGTAGGTGCCGCCGTCTCTCGACTCGAATTTCTCGATTGTCATCTTCAGCCGCGCTGGACCTAGCCACTGAATTACCAGTTCAGGCTCAGTAAACGCCCTAAAGACCAGCTCACGCGGGGCTTCAAACTCTCTGGTTATAAAGTAATCGAGCTTGTCGGGTTCTGCAGTTATTGTAGTTTCGTTTGCCATCTTAGTCTTTCCTGCTAAGGTTTCGCTGCTCCTCAAGATTGCAGTCCGCTATCTTACCTCTGAGACCGACTCAACTCTAAATGCAACCGATGTTCTGACTCAAAACAACCCCTCCGTCGGAATTTAACAAGAAATGCACGCAATTTTCACAACTTCGATCAGCCGATGGGCTATTCATAGCCGCAAACACGAGCTTGCTAAACGAACTAACTCGAGAATGTTTCGAGAAGACGATGGAAGGATTTGCACAAGTATTATTCCGATGAAACATGCATGAGATACACCGTAAGGCGGGCATTGACCGAGGGCGAGACGTGGCGCGCTGTGGCGGCGATGATTGGACATTGGCAATTACGCCGATATGGATCATACGCATTGGAAGAAAAATCTAGTCACCAGGTAATTGGAGTCGCAGGTTTGGATTATCCGAATGACTGGGCCGAGCCTGAAATCAAATGGGGATTGATTCGCGACTTCTGGGGAAAGGGATAAGCGAGTGAAGCTGTCCGGGCCATTAAGAAAATGTGGGTCGAATATCTTCCCGAATTGCGACTCATCAGTCTCATCCATCCCGAAAACGCGAACACCATACATCTGGGGAAAGCAGTTGGCGCATACTTTGAAAGGGCGACGAATTCAGAGGCGATACCTGGTCCATCTACCGGCATACGCATCAAGCAATCACAGATTGAAAGTGGACGTTGGTCTGCAAATCAATTGATTTGCCTTCATAGCCAACGGCGGACGGTAGCTTTGTATTCAGAATACTCAGCCTGGAAATTGCGTTCTAAGAATTGTTCCTCCCGCGGGATAACTATGATCGAGATGAAGCTGGCAAACGCTGCCAGAGTTACGAGCAGCCACAGGTTGTTCAACGATACTGCCAATCCGAGGAGGAACAAGACAAAAGCCAGATAGATTGGATTGCGGCTGAATCCGTAAGGACCCGTGCGGACAATCGCTGTGGTGCGTTCGTTTCCGCGCACGGAAGTCCCAGTCGCTCGAAATTCCCTTAGCGAGAGGACGAAGAGGAGGACCGCCGCGAAAAGGATAACAGGGCCTGCGAGCACCAGCGCCGCTGGGATAAAGGGGAGAGGCCAGATCAAGTTCAGTACGACTCCCAGAGTGATAACGGCGAGAAGCACAAGCGGAGGCCTAAGCAAGCCGGGTAACGCAACATCCTTGGAGGTAGTGTCGGTTGACTTGGTCATTGCACTGCTCTTCTCAAGCGCGATCGACGTAGACGAGGCGATGCGGGTCGAACTGCGCGAGTGTCTTCACCCGCGCGAAGTACTCGCCGACCTCGGGCCTGATCCAATCGGTCTTTTGATTTCTCATGTTTTGTCTTCGCTCGCCTTACACATTGAGAGCTCATTTCATGAGCTCGGATAACAATTTCCCTGTCGGATTTGGCTGACCTTTCCCCGTGGCGATAAGACTTCGCAAGCTGCCGGTTATGTACCCGCTCCAAGCGTTCGAGCAAACGTCGTAGCACTCGTATGCAGGTACGAGCCCAACGTGCGTAAAGCGAACTTCTGTCTTGTCACCCTTTCTGGCAATTTCAAAAACAACGTCGGTACCGTTCCACTCACTCTTGTCCTTAGTAAAGTTGAAATCGTTGTGCAGCACATGCCATACGACTCTCTTGCCTGGCACGAGTTCGGTGATCTTGAACGTGCAACGGTGAACGTCCTGGTAGTGGTAATAGAACACCGCGCCGAGTTTGTGGGTATCGCCCTCTATTGCCTGAGACCACCAGCCACGAACGTTATTAATGGCTTTGAAGACTTCTTCTGGAGTCTGGTCTACGAAAAAAGTGGCTGTGTAGTTTTGATTATTCATGATGCCGTATGTCCTTTCTCTCTATATGTGAAATTATGAAGGCAACTTTCCTGCTATTCGATTGTCATAAAGACGGTTAGTCGTCGAGGCTGCCCATGGTCAAGTTGACAGTCGTTCCAGTCATCCCGCTCGCCTTATCGGAAGCCATGAAGACCGCCATGTTAGCCATCTCTGCGAGCGTCGAAAGCCGTCGCGTGTGGGTCCTGCCTACAAGTAACTCGTGAAACTGTTCCCAGGTCATTCCCGATGCCTTTGCGTAAAGCTCGAAGCTTTCCTTGATCCTGCTTGTCTCCGGCATGCCCTGTGGTCGCAGACCGACCACGCGAATACCCTGCGGTGCGAGCTCGGCGGATAGACCTCGAGTGAGTGCCTCCACTGCGGCCATCGCTGGGCCGCCGCCTCCCACGAATGGCACGCCCGTCCGCGAAGGGGTTGCGGTGACGGTCATGATCACTCCGGATCGATTCGCGACCATCCGCCGGGCCACCAGGCGTGCGGTCACAAAGTACGACCTCGTGTAGGTCGCAATCGGTAGGGAGAATTGCTCGACATCC
Organism: Acidobacteriota bacterium; assembly: GCA_046725195.1. Classification (GTDB taxonomy): domain Bacteria; phylum Acidobacteriota; class Blastocatellia; order Pyrinomonadales; family Pyrinomonadaceae; genus PSRF01. The sequence goes on from JBKOYD010000084.1 coordinate 6,039, forward strand.
AGCTCGACCAGGGGCAGACGAATCTTCGGATTCGGGATGCCGATCGCGTTGAACGAGATATCGACGCGTCCCGCCTTGTCGATCACGGACTGCAGATGCTTGTCCACGGCCTGCTCGTCGAGAGCGTCGACCTCCGCCGCCTCGGCGGATCCGCCCGCGGAAACAACTTCCTTCGCAACCGCTTCGACCAACGCCAGGTGGCGCCCGGTGAGAAAGAGCTTGGCGCCCTCCCGGGCAAAGGCTTTTGCGACGGCGCCGCCGACCGCGCCTCCGGCTCCGTAGATCACAGCGTTCTTGTTCTGAAGCAGCACTGCATTTCTCCTTTTACGCCAGCACCTTCATCGCGTCCTCCTTATTGCCCTTTCTCTTTCGGCAAACACCAGAGGTCTTTGATCTGGCAGAGCCTCGCGATCATCTGCTCGTACTCCTTATTAATCGCCGCTCTTTCCATCACGCCAAAAGCTTGGATCATGTATCCGTGGTGGCCGTGCAGGATGACGAAAGGATTCGGGCCGCCGGGCTTCGCGCCGCCTACGTCTTCATTGGAAACACCAGGGGCGTAGTACATCACGTGTGGATAGTTGATGGTGGTGACAAGGTCACTTTCATCCGGGTTGTAATACGTCCGCAGCACTGGAGATAGCATGTATGAGATACCCGCTCGTTCCGGCGCTTTGTAGTATCCTGTTTTGTAACGTTCTTGGATGATTCTCTTTAATTCGCCGGCAGGAGTACCGTTGGCTTGCATCTCTGCTGCGTCAAAGAAGACCCGCATCTGCGCCTTAGCGCCCGCTTTGTCAAAGGAGATCGGGTAGAGAATATCGTCGCGATATTCCGTTAAGGGCCAGGTCCCTCTAAACGTATCATCGCCGGTTCGAGCAACGAGCGCATGAAATTCATTTGTCCCTTTGCGTGCAACTTCGAAACCCTTAGCAGGGTTTAAAACATAAACTGTCGCATTGTCTCTGAGATGTGCCGGCAGCGCGCTTAGGGCCAACTGAATTTCCAAATCTCGTGGTAGCGGCTCGATTCTGTTCGTCGCCTTGGAAGTATCCTGATTTGGAGGGGCCGATATGCCAGCAGGTGCTGAAATGCCAATAAGATTGATTGTGATTATTGCCAGAAACAGTTTTGTTTTCATAGCCAAGATGTCTCTCCCTTCTAGTTCGTATTACGCATCTCATCCCAGACTGGATACGTCTCGAGGAACGGAAATTTTTAGTCGTTGGCGATTGTGTAGATCAGGCCTACACGCCCACCTTGAAGCTGCTGGACCTTCTGTAGTTCAAGCCCACGACGACTTTCCGTTGTCGCGAAGAGCGCCTTCCCGTCGCCGGCGATCAGCGGATAAACAATAAGCTGCAATTCGTCCACCAGCCCGGCATCGATAAGGCTCGTTGTCGTTCGGGCACCGCCGACGAGATAAATGTCTTTGCCGGACCGCTCCTTAAGAGCCGTGATTTCTTCGAGTCCACGGATGAAGCTTGTGTTCGGCCAGAGCGCCGAAGTCAGAGTGTTCGATAGCACATAATGTGGAGTCTGCGCTGCGAAGCTGGCCCATTCGATCTCAGCCGCCGTCGGCGAGTTCCCGGTAATCCAGACGGGCTTATCCGGCTCATTCTGTATCGAGGTCCAGTACTGTTCGTAGCCGGGGTACATACCTCCCCCAAGCAAGCATGCGTCTATTTGCGGCATCATGCCGTAGTCATCAGACCACGCTGCTACCCAATCGGCGTGGCCCTCAGGCCCTTCGATCTTCCCATCAACAGAAATCTTCATTCCAGCGATCAATTTGCGCATGTGACAGCTCCTTTCACGGTCTTGTCTTCAATGAAGTAGTTTGACCGTCATGAGTTCCTTGTGGATTCGTTGTTGCAGTCAGCCTGCTTGTCCCGACCTGATGAAGCATCATCGTCCTTCCTTCTCTCACGTCATGCGGCCACCTCGCCACGCAATACAGCGGCGTTGCGGCGCGCAAATTCTGCGAAGGTGGTGGGACGAATCCCAAACGCGACATGCGTCTCGGGATGCACCACTGCCTCGCCTGTCGCTCCCTTCCTTCGCTCACGTGCTTGCACATCGAGTGCCTCGACGACATAAGCAGGAAGTCCTGCGTCGAGCAGTACCTGGCTTCTTGGTGCCGGAGGAATGTTGACGTATCGCACGGTCCTGCCAATGGCATTGGAGATCTGTTCGGCGATCTCAGTCATGCTCAGTGCTTCCGGCCCAGTCATCTCGTAGCGCTTGCCCTCATGCCCTGGCGTGTGCAGGAGTGCAAAGGCGGCTTTCGCGATGTCTTCCATGTCCACCGGGGCAAGCTTCGCGTCCTCCAGGGGAAGGAACAACGTATTTTGCGCGACGATGGTGGGCACTTCCCGGAGATACTCCGTCATGAATTGACTGGGGCGCAGATGGGTCCAGATAACGCCGGAGCGTTCGAGATGGCGCTCGATTTCTGCGTGCATCCGGTTGAAGATGAAAGGCGAATCGAGTGACGCATTCAATCCGGAGAACTTGACGATGTGATGAACGCCCGCGCGCTTCGCACTATTGATGAACGCAGATTGTGTCTCGACCATCTGCTGATTGGGGGAAGAGATCAGCAGGACGCGGTCCACTCCAGAGAGGGCGCCCGCAAGCGTGTCGGGCCGCATCATGTCCCCCTCGACGAGTTCCACCGCGGGCAATTCCGCCAAAGCCTGTGCCTTCGCGCGACTCCTGACGAGCGCCCTGACAGGGGATTGCTGTCGAGCGAACTCATGAATCACAGCGGAACCGGCGAGACCGTTTGCACCCGTAATAAGAATCATTTCTAGTAACCTCCTCTCGATCTCCTTTCATCTACAAGTACGGCTGCGAGAGGCAAAAGGATACGTGGACGTCTTCGCGGTGCCGCCGCAACACTTCTAGATTCAGGCGGGAACTTAGTACAGACTCGTCGTAGCAGCTATTAGCGCTGCTCGTGTGTGGTGAGTCGAGACTTTCTTACATGATCGGCCGCGCTTTCGGTCGTTGCCGACTGGAAACCAATAGTTAGTGACCGCCAACAGTCATCTGTTCGCATTTGGTCACAGTTCTCTGACACCTCTTCATTAACTAAACCAACCTGACCATCAAAAATGCGATAACAAACTTCAAGATCGCCAGCTGTTCGAGCCGCCCTTGCAGCGGCAAGTCTGTTGCAAGAATTCTTTATACGTCCCGACTTCCTATTACCGGTATGAAAGGGCTGTTCCAAACTGCGTGAAGGGTCTCGAATTGAATATGGGATCCGAGTCTTAATCGACTAAACTACTCACCTTGTGAAAGGAGTGGATTTTGAAATTAGAACCTTTCTTACTTGACCAATGGCTTGAAAAATACGAATCAAGTACACCGCCCATTCAGTTTCATCTTGCTTCAAGCACTGGCCCACCTTGGACCACTAACGAGCTGCTTAGTTTGATATCTCCAGGTGAGCGGCAAGACCTGCTCGATAACTATCTCCTGTACTCGCGTAGCCAGGGTATGGACCATTTGCGTGAAGCAATCGGTGAGATGGTGGGAGTGCCAGCCGGAAATGTATTGGTAGTTACCGGTGCTTCAGAAGCACTCTTGATTCTCTTCTTTATCGGGGCCGAACCTGGTGACAACGTCATCGTGCCCTTCCCCTGCTTTCCTACAATGACTGCACTGCCGCGTTCTTTCGGTATTGAAACGCGCTGCTACAACCTCCGGCCAGAACAACAATACCGCATCGATTTAGACGAAATCGCGGCGCTGGTCGATGCGCGGACCAGGATTTTACTTGTGAACTCGCCGCATAATCCCACTGGCGCCACATTAACGGATGACGAAATGGAGTCGCTCTACAACTTCGCTCAGGCGAGAGGAATACAGTTCGTTTGTGATGAGGTTTATCACCCGATTTATCACGGGCGAGCGACTGCGTCCGCAACGCGTTTACCCAAAGCGACTGTTTTAGGTGATCTATCGAAGGCCCTGAGCTTGAGCGGCTTGAGGACCGGCTGGATTGTCGAGAGGGATCACGCGCGAATGAACGCATACCTCAATGCTCGCCAATACTTTACCATTACGAACTCACCACTGACTGAGAGCTTGGCGACGATCGCTGTTAGAAATCGTAGCGCCATCTGGCAACGAGTATTCCAAGTTGCGAGTGCCAATTTGGATTTGCTTGATGAGTTTATTGCTGCATCGGCGGCTATTCTAAGTTGGGTGCGACCTGGCGGAGGCATGACAGCGTTTCCATGGCTAAACTCAGGCGTGAATTCACGGCGTTTTTGTGAAAACCTTGCCACGCTGGGTGTGCTCGTAGCACCAGGCGATTGTTTTGAAATGACATCGCACTTCCGGCTCGGATTCGGTGTGTTGGGTCCGGACAAGTTTGCCTCGGCCCTGGAACTTATTTCCGACTATATTCAGCTGAAGAGTGCGCAAGCCGTCATCGGTGGGTAATGCAGGGAGTTTGAAGCACTTTTTCCGACGGTCTCGTATCTTTCGTCATCCGGCATGCGTATTGAATGAAAGAAGGCTTATGGACTATCCGTCGGACATGGAGACAGGGCGATTCGAGGCGAGGTATCTTGCATTCCTTGAGACCGTCACCCAACTTCGGCCACGGCTGCACCGCTATTGCTCACGCATGACTGGGTCCGTAATGGACGGCGAAGATGTCGTGCAAGAAGCACTCTTCGAAGCCTACCGGAAATTGGATCAATTTGACGATTCTCGACCGCTTGGGCCATGGCTCTTCCGCATTGCGCATAACCGGTGCATCGACTTTCTTCGCCGGCGTAACGTTCGCCAACAGGCCGAGGCTGACGTTGCGGCAGAGACTCCAGAATCTACAATTCCGGCCGATCCTTCCGGCATGATGCTGGACCATGCGGTCGAGCATCTCGTGATATCCCTTCCTCCGAAGGAGCGCGCCTGCGTGCTCCTAAAGGATGTGTTTGATTACTCGCTGGAGGAAATTGCGGAGCTTGTCGATTCCACCGTGGGTGGCGTCAAGGCAGCGCTAAGCAGAGGCCGTTCGAAACTCAAGACCACAACG
>JBKOYD010000053.1:0-120814 GCA_046725195.1 Acidobacteriota bacterium
CGTTGCTTTGAAATTGAAGACCGCCTCAAGGAAGAGCTGGATATTCCAGTGTTCCACGACGATCAGCACGGCACTGCAGTTGTCGTGTTGGCGGCTTTAATCAACGCGCTCAAGATCGTCGGCAAACAAATGAGCGAGATCAAGGTCGTTGTAAATGGTGTTGGCGCAGCTGGTGTTGCCTGTTCAAAGATCATCATGGCGGCCGGTGTACGAAACATCATTGGCTGCGATCAATCCGGATCGATTTACCGCGGTCGCAAAGGAAACATGAATTGGGTAAAAGACTGGTACGCGAGGAACACAAATCCCAACGATGAGAACGGCACGGTTCATGAAGTAATCAAAGGCGCCGATGTATTTCTGGGATTGTCCGTGCCAGGTGTGATCGATGAGAACGACGTCAAAAAGATGGCTGATAAGCCAATTGTCTTTGCGATGGCAAACCCGACTCCTGAGATAATGCCCGAAGACGCCGCACCTTACGTTGCGGTAATGGCCACGGGCCGGTCGGACTACCCCAATCAGATCAACAACGTACTTTGTTTTCCCGGGATCTTTCGCGGCGCACTCGCCTGTCGCGCGTCGCGTATCAATGAAGAAATGAAACTCGCCGCAGCGAAAGCAATCGCTGGCAACATCACTGATGCCGAACTGCATCCCGAGTACATTGTTCCATCAGTATTTGATAAGCGTGTGTCTGAGGCTGTAGCTCGTGAGGTCGAGGCTGCTGCTTATGAAACAGGCGTCGCTCGACGCGATCGTGGAACAGAGGCCACTGAAGAATAACGAATGTAGCGTTGCTTACTATAACAAGTTGAGCCAATGCCAAAGCCCAAACAGATATCTACGACTAGCAAGGTCATTCGCCATCATCCCCAGTTCTCTCGACTAGTAACGATACCGCTCGACAAAATTGCTCCGTGGAAACTTAATGGCACCACTGTTGTCGAAGGTACGATCAATGAAACTGATCTTGGTCGTCGCACTCTCAAACGTTGGGATGATCGGCAGTGCTGGTGGATTGATCTGCCGGAGACGCTTTGCAAAAAGGCGAAGCTGGAAGAGGGCGACGTAGTGAAGCTAACTATTCGACTGTCGTCCGAAGAATTACCGGCAGAGTTGAAACGACTCTTGAAAGCAAATTCGGTTGCAAAGGCCGGCTGGGAAAAGCTGACACAGGCACAGCAGCGAATGCTCCGCGAGGAGATTTTCGCCGCCAAGACTTCCGCAACTCGTATACGGCGGGCTGAAAAAGTTTTAGTTGGGTGATTCCCATGGCATCGGCGCGCTGCTACGGACACCGAAAGACAAGACATCCCGTCGGAACGTAAGTGTTAGGACGCGCCAGTTCCGCACTGACCTTCCTCGCTAACTCCGGGTTCAGCTTCTTGAGGATCTTTTCCTGAGTTTCCGCCGAACGACGATCTCCCTGACCCAAATAAGCTATTGCAAGTGCGTAAAAAGACTCGGCCATTTCGGGATCTAACTTCACCGCCTCTTTGAGTTCCCTTATTGCTTCGTTGTAGCGCCCCATCTTGGAGTATTCGAGTCCCAGATTGTGTCTCACCATGGCAAGGCTTGGTCCACTTTGATCGTTTCCGTTCTCGAGCAAATGAGCGCGCCGCACCGACAACGCCTGTTTAAAGACACTCAATGCGTCTGAGTATTTCCTAAGCGCATCGTACGCCAAGCCCAGCTGGTAGTAGGTAGTCGCGTCGATAACATCCGGTCGAATCTTGATTGCCAACTTGAAGACTGCAATCGCCTCTTCGTGCTTGCGCAACGCCGAATAAGCTGCGCCGAGCTTGATGTATCCGGAAACATCTTCCGGATTGCGATAGACAAACTGCTTGAGCACGTCGACGGCCTTGTCGTACTGTCCCGCGCCGAGATAATCCAAGCCCTGCTTGTAGAGAGCTGCGCTGTCCGCGTTTAGCGGGTGGCTCGTTTCTACCATCGAAGTGGACGGTGGCGCGGCATTCGGTAAATTTTTCTTAGCCGCGGGAAGTTTCAGCTGTTCTTTCTCGGAAACAACCGACGGAACGTTCGAAGCGGAATCGGTGGAAACGGGCGAAAGCTCATAAGTAATCACGCTGAAGACCTGCGCTGCTTCTTCAGAAAGTTTTGTGGGTAGGAATCGAGAATTGCGGGCTGCGAGTTCGGCGGGCTGATTCAGTACGCTTTCCGCCGAAGTACCTCTGGCGCTAGTCACTACACCTTTCTCATTTATGACGACCTGGACCTCCACTATCCGCTGCTGCCCCGAAAGCTGCACTAAACGCGGAAACTCAGGTTGTGGTAATTCGACAGCAGCAGCTCGCAATAACGTCTCAGAAACATACTTCACAGGAATCTTCTTAGGTTCGGGTATTTCGGGCGGAGCTTCGGGCGACTCTCGTTTGGCATTATCACTTTCAGTGGCGACAGTTATTGGTTTCAAAGCGGAGGCATTTGCAGGCGCGTCGGGCTTTCGATCGGTTGTGACACGTTCGTAAGGCCTCGTAGTTTTTGAAGAAAGTACGGCTTGTTCAAGAGCCCTCGTTGTCGAACTTCTCCCCGCGGCTGCGGCCACCTTCTCTACTTCAGGGGTGTAGTAATACGTGATTGTGCGATACGTGACTTCAATCGGTTCGAAGCTCAGCTTGCCGTCCTCAAGAACGGCAAGAGACGCAGTCATCTTTTTCCAGTTTCCAAGCTCATCAAACTCGTACCGATTGCTTTCTCGCCAAAGCGTCGACCCATCGGGTCCTCGCAAAATTACCTCAGCGACGTTTCCTCTCTCGTCATACCGATACTGCTCTTTTCCCGGTGGACGGGTAGGTGCAACTGGATTAGCCACAGTATCAATTTTTCGTCCCTTGGGATCGTACGTTGTAATCTCGCGGACGACTCGCGGCTGTTCAGTGGGTTGCCCATTTTTCATTGAAAGCTTGGCTATCTCGACACGCACACGGCGGACGGCCCCATTCAAACCGTCCTGTTCTCTCTCGCTTGCTTCCACGTTCGTCGTTCTCTTTATTGGTGAGTTCTGACCCCTGGCGATTTGGGTGGAAGTAGCGGTTATCAGAGAAACGCAAAGGAGTAGTGTCACAACCTTCATAGAGCTCCTTTTTCAGCTGGTGCGGGTCAAAAGCTCTCGCCGTTCCAGTTTTGCTTTAGCGCGACCGCGCTGGGGTGGAATAAGCACGGCTAAACTAAAACACGAGATCCTACGATCTCTCAAGCTATCGACAGTTGATTCATGGTAAAGCTCGCTGGGCGGGTCTTGGCCTTAGCCGGATGAAACGCGTTCTGAAAATCTCGAAAGCACCCGCACCTTACTTTCGATCCGTCAACACTTTTTTTGACGGTAGCGGGCCGGAAAGACAAAGAAGCGAACTCAATTAACAAAGACTGTCAGAGTTCGCTTATATACGGTTGGCGAAACACTGTCAACGGTTTTTATTGTGCGCATAGATCAAGCTTTAGGCTGGTTGTCTAAAACTTGCAGCGATAAGTGGAACAATGCGTCGCGGCACATCGATGGCTTGTTTGATATGCCGGGCATGTGTGAAGTGGCCTGCCACGTAGATTCCGCGCACATTCGTCTCAAAGGTTTCCTCATCATAGGTTGGCACTTCAGTTAGCTTTCCTGGTTCCGTTTTTACTCCGAGCTTCTTCAACAGGGTGAGATCAGCATCGCTTCCTACCAATACAAAGACTACCTCATTCCTTAACGTCAACGATTCGCCAGTCTCCGTCGTCAGCCTCACGTCCTCCGGGCGGATCTCGTCAATGTGTTTGTAGAGCACGACTCGCAAGCGACCCGCAGCGATCTCCCCTTCCAGTGGCGTACGAACCCAATGTTTCATTGCACCAGCTTTTGGATCACGGTTCTCCCAATCTTCTCGCCAGATCGCCATCGTCGTTCGAGCGCCTTCTTCGGAGAGGAAGAGTGCCGCCTCTGCGGCGCTGTTGCCCCCGCCAACCACTAGCACGTCCTTTCGAACGTAAGGATAAGGTTCGACAAAGTGGTGATGAACTTTCGGCAGCTCTTCACCAGGAACGTTGAGCCGGCGAGGTCTTTCCATCGCTCCAATTGCAAACAACACTCTGGAAGCGCGGTAGCGATGTAGATTCGTCTGTATCTCGAAACCCTCGCTAACGTTGCCGTCAACGTCAACTACTCTTTCACCGGTATTGATTCGCAAATCGAGGTCGAGAACAAAATGAATATAGTGAGAGAGCAATTCTTCCCGAGTTGGCTTTTCCCTGATAGGTCTTAGCGTGCCCTCGTGCATCTCTACTTCGTTCGGAGTAGAAAACATTGTGCGGCCCACCGGGTACTTACGGATCGTATCGGCGATCGTGCCCTTCTCGATAACCAGGTAATTGAGACCCTCGCGAGCTGCAGCCTCAGCCGCAGAGAGCCCGGCCGGCCCGGCACCGATAATGATGAGGTCGAATTCTTTACTCATTGTTGTTTTGGGATTTTGGTCTTTGGACTTGAGTCTTTGAGCTTTGAACGTTGAATGAAAGACCAAAGTCCGAAGACCAAAAACCAAAGACCCAAAACCAGCCCTAAAAGATCACCTCACCCTTTGCCACGAGTACGGACGGTCCACCAACCTTCACTTCTTCGATGGTCTTACTGTTGCCCTTAACATCAAGATTGATGCGGCTCGGTCGATGAATGAAATCGCCTTGCTCGATGACAAACCTATATCTGCCCTGTTGCGCTTCCAACGATAATGCGCCGTGATGAACAAGATAAGCGCCCAATGCCCCGCAGGCACTTCCAGTTGCGGGATCTTCAGCGATGTTATCGGCCGGCGCAAAGAAGCGCGCGTGAGCACGCGACGCCCCAATTTCCGATGTCTCGCGCGTAAACGCAAGACAACCCGTCGCGGCTCGCCGCGTGTAAATGTCGGCAAGCAGCGTAGCGTTGACGCGACAATTCCTTAAGTCAGCAAGTGATCTGATCGGGACGACAAGACAAACCAAGCCGGTTGAAATCACCTGGATAGGAAGGCTTTCGTCGAGATCCTCTCGCGCAAGGCCCAACGCTCTGGCAAGCTCGGCCTGTTCATGCGAGTCGTCAATCTCTTCGAGCGTCTTAAACTCTCCTTGAGTCATCTCAACCTGAACTGGCTGTCCGTCTTTAAACTCGATGTCAACAGGTAGTACCCCTATGCCCACTTCATGATAGATGCGGGTCCAACCGTTACCATCCCTGGGTAAGGGAACTACGCCTTCTCGCGCGAGCGCGTTCCACGTACCTACTACAGGATGACCGGCAAATGGAATCTCGCGAGCGGGAGTGAAGATCCTCAAACGACGCAAGACTTCTGGATTTGACAGCTCTGGTATCGCCTGGCTTCCGGATTTGGGCTTGGGCTTTTCGGGCTTCAAAACAAAGACAGTTTCAGAGAGGTTCATCTCTCGCGCAATTTGCATCATCTGTGCTTCGGTCAGACCTTCAGCTTCGGGAAAAACGGCGAGAGGATTTCCCGCGAACGCTCGGTCAGTGAAGACATCCATCTGCACAAAACGGTATTGCGGCATAAGTAACTGCCATCCTCTTAACTGGGATTGGGAACATCATCAGAGGAGAGGGGAGAGGAGGTCAAGTTGGTTTGCCTGACTAACCACCATCGCTTAACAAAAACTGCGCGACATAACGATAGAGGTGAACTGCGCCAATGGCAGAAAGAAGGAGCATGAAGGCGGCAAACAACACAAGCAGCAGTCGTTGCCACCGGTGTCTTAGCCTCATGTAATCGCGCAGAAGCAGGACGCCCAGATTTAAAACGAGGGTGACGGCAAACAGTTTGAGTCCGAACGTCTGAACTTTTGGCTCATTAATGACAATCGATCCGATGATCAACAAGGCTTCAAAAAAGTACAGCACCTTCAGCCAGTGAAAGAGCAGGAGGTTTAATAGACTCTTCGGAGCCGCAACTTCAACAAGACCCCAAAAGACTCTTCCCGATCGCGCCACCCAGGCGACTCGCTTGCCTTCCAATCCATTGTCCTCTGCCATTTGCTCAAACATCTTTCCGATGATCTGAGTCGCGCGCGAAACGGAATTCAGGGTCGACTTGGGATCGAGCTGGCGGTTGACTTCGTAGCTATCACGAATGAATTGAGTCAACTTATCGTCACTGAGCCGCAGCCGCATGATCTCTTCAAGACGCGTCTTCACTGCCGATTCTTGAAGTGGTTTCAGTGTCTTGTCGATTGCTTCTTTAGGGGATAGACCGGAGCTCGCATTCAGTAATGCTTCGCTTATGACCTTGTCGAAACCTAAGTGGCTATGGGTTTGCAGTTCCTCTTTGATAATTTCTGGCCTCGCTTCTTCGGCCAATTCCTTCCGAACGAGTTCATTCTCTGAACCCGGGAGTAGAGCCTTCAGCAATCGCTCAACTCCATCCAGACGGCCCCACATGATGTCGTTCACTCGCCACGTACGATCAAGGAAAGCACCAAAGTGAGCTAGTGAGACCCCAGCTAGCTTCTGACGTGCCAGTTTTGGAGTTGAGCTCTTCCTTACTTCTTCGCGCTCGTTGATGAGGCCAACAGCATCTTCGGGGCTGATGCGAATGATCTCAATGATGTCAGATTCGCCCACTTCCGTCTCGTAAAGAATCGGAAAGCGAATTTGATCGTAATCGTCGAAGTTGTTGTAGTAGTAACTTATAAAGCCGCGAACGGTTTGTCCGATCTCTGATACGAGTAGTTCAGGGTCCGCGGCTAACAGTTCCTTACCGCGGTCGCTGATTGGCGTGTACGGCGCGGCCGGGTTAAACAAGCCATTTGTTTGCTTCCTCGCCCATTCGAAAGCCGCGCCGAGCTGATCACGTAGTTCGTTGCCTGTTGCCAGCATCGCTTCTCGTATTTTCAAATCCGGACGTTGCAATAACTCCTTCGCGCGCTTAAACCCGCCTTTCTCGTCTAGATCGATTTCGGAGGCAGTATTCTTCGACATACCGAGTATCCAGTTGAGATCAGTGGGCGTTATCTTGATCTTTGCGATGTGTTCAAGCAGGGGATTCGCGAGATTCTCATTGTCAGTCTCCTTCGCACCTCGTCGCGGCGGGCGGCGCTGACGTGAACGAAGCATTCTTCCAGTGGTGCGCATTTCCTTGAAAACTTCATTCAACTCGCTCTTGATAATGCGAAGGGTGCGAAAAAGAGCCTCAGGTCGCTCCTTAGCTATTGGAAGCAGTCTGTCGCCGTATATTTGCAACCGGATCTGTGGAAACCGATCCTTAACCTCTTCCCAATCCTTGTCGACGTTCATGGATTTGAACGTGACCACTGCTCTGATTCGTTCAAGGCTCCTGGTGTAGTCTTCAAGTTCCTGTAGAAAACTTTCATCAATGCGCGTCAACTGATCTACCTTGCTACGAGTTGCGCTCAATCGTCGCAGACGGTAGGAGAGATCAAACTCCCAGAGAAACTGGTTAACTGTGGGCCTGTCCTTTTCCTTGTAGTCGAGGTAGTTTTCTTCACGCCAAGCCCGCACCAAGTTGCGAATTGCCAGAAACTGATCGGAGTTTTCATCGAAGCCCCCGAGACGTGTGACGAGTCGTGCGATGTCGTCGGTGACGGATGCCACTCGCAGACGGCGGTAAGGAAGGAAGTAGCGGCCATAGTCAGTGACCATGTCGGCCAGATCTCTTTTTTTCCAATCAACGCTCGGCCGCGCCTTCGTTGAATCGGGATCAGGCACACCACCCGAGCCAGTGCCGGCTGCTGGGCTCCAGGGTTTTTCTGACCTATCGTTCAGGTAGTTCTCTATTGCGTGGGGAATATAGGTACTCACATCGCGCTCAATACCGCTGATGATCCGATTTACTCGAACAATCAATTGATTGCGTTCGAGCACCCTCTGTAAGTCTTCGCGGATCGTTTCATATGTTGGAAGCTCCAGGACTGCTGCCTTTACGTTCTGCAGCGCGTTGGGCTTTTCCAAACGTGAGCGCTTGTCTTCCGGATGATCAGGTGATGGCTCGATGTAAATCAGTTTGCGGTCGACGGGCACATCTGCCTGACGGTGCATGAGTGTTTCGGTCGCGTAAGAGAAGGGTTTGTTATCCAGATAACCGCCGTCACCGAATGACCGTTGAGCAAATCGGGGCGGACGAACCGGGGCTCCGGTTTGCGGATCCAGCTCTTCCTGGAAAAATCGTTGCCAGTATTCACTGTCAGAATTTACGAGACTGAGGTCGCCTCCGAGAAGGTTCAGTACTTCGTCGATATCGCGCAGTCGCATCGGCTCGAATGCAAATGGGAACGATGAAGTGCAGCGTGCTGCGAACGCCAAAAAGGGATTGAACGCACCACGAAAATCGTTAAAGTCGTCGCCAACAACTTCCTCTTTGGCATATTTGAAGTGAAAGACGTTACGGTGCCGTCGTTCATAAACCACGGAATCAGCGAGTCGGAGGGGAACCGGTACGCCTTCGATATCGGTAGCGGTAATAAAGAGGTCCAGTTCGTCAACATAAGGAGACTTGAAGTGGTCCTGGCTCGGATGCGCCGCTTCCATATCGTCAAGCGACTTCAACAATTTGAAGTACATGCGGCGACTGTTAAGTAGCGATTGGGGAGGAGACTGATTACGAAGCTGCAAACCTCTTACTGAACGCTTATCGTTTAGTAGCAGGGCGAGGTCACCTTCATTCACCCAGAGGTCCCTGAGTTGTTTGATCTGCTGATCATTTGCCAGTGCTTTCGCCAGATAGATCGCGTTGATTCCACCAGCGCTTGTTCCGGAAAGAATGTCAACAACAAAACGTGTTTCAATTTCTTTGCCTTTCACAAGTGCGTCTTCGAGCGGGTCGATTCCTTCCGCCTTTATCAATTCAGCCAGGCGATCTTTGCGAGTCGCCTCGTCGAGAGCTTCCTTCGCAAGCTGTACTCGGTGCTTTTCAATCCGCTGCACATACTCCCGGTAACTCTTAAGCAGTTCAGCATCTGAAACAACGTAGCTGAGCTTTCGATAAACGCGCTCGGTGTTGCTTATTTCGTTGGCAGGTACTGGAGAACGCTTTCCGTTAGAGTTCGGTTCAACTTCAGCTGTGGAGCGCACCAGACGGTAGAGTTCTTGTGCGACCCCATTGATATAAATTGCCAGCGAAACACCGCCATACATCACTACCGCAAAACGAACTTCTTGTTTGTAATCGGCCTGAGGTGAAGAAGCAGCCATGAGATCCTCCGTGGGCTGGAAAGTTTGCAGCAGTGAGCGCCTGGAAAACTTAAGAGGTCGGAGACGAGGTAAAAATCACTCCAACTGACGGCAAGAGTCGAATGTTAAAGACTCGGGCACAATATTTAGCTTTGCCACGAATGTCAATAAACTTTCCGAGAAAGAATACGCTTAGATCTTTATCGGCGGCGTTTTTTCGAGTACCTTTCCCACACCTCGCCTTTATTCATTCCAACTTTCTCAGCGGGAAGTCTGAGCAGCCCGCGTGGAAGGCGCCAAATTGGCAACCTTAAATCCGTTGATGACTCAAGTCGGATAGGACGAGGGTTGAAGACGGATCCGGCTGAAGCGTAAGAGTCGATTTCCTCAAGCCTGATGTGGTTCTTTCAATAGAGTACCTCACGGGCCTATTCACTCAGTTTAGGAGACCACGAATGCCAAAAGCGACAGTTATCAGGATCAAAGTTCATTTTGAACTGAACACTCCGAACGGACTTCGCCGCGTTATCTTTGGGCTCGAAAAGGATTCCACCGCCGGCAATATCGTCACCTGGACAATAGAGTTTCAGCTGTTCGAGCGAGCAAAGAAGAGCGAGCCTTTCGGCGATCCAATCGTCACGCTCAACGTCGAAGTAGACAAAGCCTTACATCAAAAGGCGGAAAAGGCTTCCAAAGGATTGACGCCAGGACAAAGCGCCCATGCACTTGGTCCAGCAGCTGATGACGCAAAGGCCGCGGAAGAAGGCGAGATCGACGTAGAGGAAGCCGAGGAAACCATTCAGAATACGCTTAAGAAGAAATAAATTCTGACGCAAGCCGGTTTGCGTTCCGACCGTTTATGCACGCGTCGTCCGCGGTGGTACCTACAAGTTCCTGGTCTACGACGTCCAGCGGTTTCTCCTTTCCTCGCGATTGTGAAACGCGATCGCAGAAAACCGTTGGGCGGAATAATCACATGATCAGAATTAGATCAAAATTCTTTAGTCAAATCCTGAGAGGAAGCTTTTCCAGTAGCTTGCTCGAGCGTATCCGAAATGCAGCACTGAAAGTAGCTCTTGGTTGTGAATTATTCTTGATCGTCACTGCGGGACACGTTTGTTTTAGTCAGAGTCGAGAAGCGATTGAGAAGACCGAGCTTGGCAATCTGCAAAACTACTATGCGACTCAGGATCCACATTACGCGAAGGTAGTTGCGCAGCTGCCCAACGTGGAAAGCGTTCTGAACGACTTAAAGATACTAATTGCAACCACACAGACGGAACATCCCGGAGTGCTTGAGGCGGAGTTTGCGAATTGCTTGAGAGCTATCAATACGGCACTCAGAAGAACTTCCAGTGCCAGACAATCCTCAGCGCAACCACAATACGGAAATGTTCGAGCTCTGCTCTCGATGCCCGGCGAGGATGATGAGAATCGATTAGCGAAAGCCCTGGAGTGCTTGTCAGGGTTGAATAACTCTCTTCGAACCGCAGCTATCGCGGAAGCCGCTACAAGGTTGGAACGCCTTACTTGGGAGATGCAGCAGGAATTCGAGCAGATCGATGAGGCGAGCGCGAAGAAAAAAGCAAAAGCAGTCTTGCGACGGGTTGTCCCCACTGGAATAAAGAATCAAGCAACAAACTCAGTGACGGGTTCCTGCGAGAATATCGATCTTGAGCAGGCAGGATTCAAGGTTAGGGACATTCGGATCGATGACCCGTTTGGTTTCTTGCCATGGGTGAAAGCCCGCGAGCGACGAGCCTCGGATCAGATCGTTGCGATGATCAAGGGCAAGCCGTTCACGTACGACCAGGCGGCGGCGAAAGCGTTGGACATAATTGAGACTGAGAATTTTCTGCCAGATACAAGTGACCAACGTATCAAGCTTCGAGTTGAAATTGTTAGCGTCGAGAATTGCACTGGCGGAGAAGTCGATCTGGTCTACCGGGTGTACTCTACTCAAATCATGCCAGTTCTAAGTGCTCGTCCCGAAGCACGTATCACAGAACGACAGACTCCACAAACGGCAGCCGGACAGACCACAGTACTCATACGTGAATCAGGTCCAGTGCACTTCACACCGACCGGTGGATACGACTCAACCGATCTGCTTTATGGTGGTGGACGTCTTGAGATAACGCCCAGGCAAATGTGGAAGTTGCCTTTCAAGTCGATGATGGTAGAGGGCCAGGGATCTTCTCGTATGCATTTCGTATCAGCTGCGCTTGAAGGCTCGATCGGTTCAGCAACTGACTCTTCGAGATGGCTTGCACACGCGCAGTGGTTACTAGCGTTTACCAACTATTCCCTTCCGACAGGCGTTGGACAAATCAAGGGTGGACACCTGACGGCGCAGTTCGCTGGCGTCACAAAGCCATTCGGAGGCGGCAACTTTACGTTTCGATTTGGAGGATCTCTCGATGGAGGAAATCGGCAAAGTGATGTCCAAACCTTAGTCTTGCCGTCCGACACCGTTCCAAGCGCCGGTTTCGGGACATTAAAACTTTACACCGGCTTAGACTCGAGGCTTTCGCATAATGTCATGGCTTTCTCTTATGGGCTCGAATTGGGATCAGTTGGCCCTGCGACGCGAGTCGACTGGCGAAAGCACATCATAGATGCCCGGCATGAATTCTGGTACCCACTCGGTGATCATCGACTGCTGGATCTCGAATCGCGCTTCACTCTCGGCAGCATTCAGGTTCCGGGAAAGATTCCATTACCAGAGACGTTCTTCGGAGGTAACAACGAAGAGTTTTTGATTGCCGGTGATAGCTGGCAAATCCGTGCGAATCCAGTGATTCGAGCGATTCCGGCGAGCAAATTCTTTCGGACTGCTGACGGCGCCGGCAGCAAACACTTCGTCAGTTACAACCTGACAGCCGCGTACGGTATTTGGCGAAAGTCACTGGTGCCTCGGGAACTCACGACCGACCCGGAGTTCAATTCAGAACTTCAAGGCGCCATTACAACCGTTACGAGTACTCTGCAAAATTATTACGCTTCGCAGGATCCCCACTTCAAAATCGTTTTGTCGCAACTTCCTGCTGTCCAAACCGCGCTGGAAGAACTGAAAGCGACTGTTGCTTCCTCGCAAGTAACGCATCCGGGTCAGTCTCCTGAATTATTCAAGAGTTGCATGAGAGCTGTTAGTGGGGCACTGAGGCGAATAGGCAGCGCGATCACGCCGCAGGGTTCGGATCAATATGGATTGGTGTCGTTCCTCCTTTCTGACGATCCAGAGGAGATCCAACTCGTAAAGGTAAATGAAACTTGCAGAAGTGAGCTAAGTGCGGCGATTGGAGACGCCGCCATCGCAACCGCATCGGTTAAGGTAGCAAACCATAGGAGCGCGTTAGTCAGAGAGTTCGAACAGATTGATCAAAGCAAGGCAGAAAACACAGCAAGCGATGACATGGCTTTCACTCGCCGCACGCTGAACACACTCTTCAAGGAGGTCAATATCTATTCCCTCAGCCCGGTGTTTGTCTTTGATGTCGCCCGAATAGGACCGTCTGGTAATGGGGTTGGAGGAACACGTTATGGTCCCGGCGCTGGTATCCGACTTGAACTGGCCAGCGTGGCCCATTTCACGCTGGGCTATGCCTGGAATGTGAAACAAGGAGCAGGCGAAGGGAAAGGAAACGTGTTCTTTTCGATTGGGATTCGAGACTTATTCCACTAAGCTACTTTGCCTGCTACCTCACTGACCAATATAATCCGGCAGCCCTGTCGCGTAGGAGGTGCCGAACAAGAACATGACAAGAGCAGTCACGGTTGATGATCTCCGTGGCATTCTCCTTCCATCCACGACGCCTTTCGACATCAAGGGTCAGATCCTTTTGTCCGAGCTTCGCTCCAATATAGAAAAATGGAGTCAGACGGGTGTAGTTGGCTATGCGCTTCTTGGTTCCACTGGTGAACGAGTACATCTCGATGAGCGAGAATACATTAAGGTAATTGAAACCGCGCGCGCGGCAGTGAAGGATGATTCAGTATTCATCGTTGGAGCTGGACAAGAGAGCACCCTCGGAACCATCAATGAAGTCAAGAAAGCGACCCAGGCAGGCGCTGACGCGGTGCTGGTAATCACGCCTCACTTTTATCCGTCAGCGATCACGCAAGAGTCTCTAACGAACTACTACATCGCCGTCGCAGATGCGTCACCGATTCCGCTACTTCTTTACAGCATGCCTACCTTGACAGGCGTAAAGATCGAACCCGAAACGGTTGCCCGCTTGAGTGAACACCCGAACATCATCGGTGTGAAAGACAGCTCGAACGACATGGAAGGTTTTAGTAAAACTGTTCGACTTAGTCCTACCAACTTCGCTGTGATGACGGGCAATGGAACTGTGTTACTGGATGCGCTAGAGCGCGGTGCGACTGGTGGCGTCCTGGCGGTCGGTTGTGCAGTTCCCGAGATTTGTGTGGACGTCTTTCGCTCTTTCATTTCAGGGAAAGTTGAACGCGCAGCTGGGCTTCAGTCGAAACTGACACCCTTCGCATCAGCAGTAACGACGCGTTTCGGCATAGGTGGCTTGAAAGCAGCACTTGACTTGGCCGGCTACTTCGGCGGAGCAGTGCGCGCACCACTACAGGCAGCTGATGAGAGTGCTCACGCAGAGATTGCAGGCCTATTCGAGCAACTCAGAACGACGTTTGAGACTCTTCCACTTCCTTGAACCTCGATTAGGTGCCCCCAAGCACCCCTCACTGGTGCAACTTCGGCATCCTGCGTAGAATGTCCCGCTAGGAGTCCAAAGCAACTTGAGCACAGCCGAACCTGCCTGTTACAGCACCCCGGAAGAGTCAGGTCTACGTGTCGAGACCCTTCAGTTCGAACGCATTCCTCATCAATCACGCCTGTTTCTTCAGTATCTTAAAGATCCACTGATGCTGCGGCAGTTCTATCCTTCCACGGTGCGCTTTCATCATGAGTTACCTCAACGCATACCCGAGGTGCTTGCCGCTCACAAGGTTGATCGAAACAGGGTCGCTGACGCACTCGAGGCAATGAATAGGCGCTGGGGCGCTGGCGAGGAAACGCTAAAGAATATTCAGCTGCTTCGCGAATCCGATTGCGTCGCTATTGTTTCCGGCCAACAGGCAGGTTTGTTTACCGGGCCTCTCTTCACAATCTACAAGGCACTATCAGCAGTAAAACTCGCTGGTTGTCTTCAGCAGCGAAACACCAAGGCGGTGCCCGTGTTTTGGATTGCAACCGAAGATCACGACTTTGCGGAGGTTGCGAAGGCGGAGTTTATCGGTCGCGATTGTCAGCTGAAAAATGTCGAGGTCTCTACGGAACTGCACCGTGAGGGTCAACCGGTGGGGCAGGTAGTTTTGGATGAATCGATCAGCAGGGTAATTGATGACCTTTTCGACGAACTTCCAAACTCGGAATTCGCTGCGGACATGAAAGCGCTCGTGCTAAAGGCCTGGCAACCGGGTCGTGGGTATGCTGAGAGCTTTGCAACAATGATGACGTCGTTACTCGGTCGTCATGGATTAATATTCCTGGATCCGCTTGACCCCGAGTTGAAGAAGATCGCCGCGCCTCTTTATTCGAAGGCGGCTCGTCGCGCTTCGGACATTGCATCGGCAATTGAACGTCGGAGCAAGGAGCTGGAGGACGCGGGTTATCACGCCCAAGTTATGGCCTCTGCAAATTCCTTTCCGCTGTTTCTCCATGATCAGGACGGCGCACGACACGCCGTCGCTCGCCTCGAAAGTGGAAGGTACAAAGCGAAGGATACGGATAAGGAATACACGGCGGAGGAACTCGCAGCGCTTGCACTCGAAGCGCCGGAACGATTTAGTCCAAACGTTACACTTCGAGCCGTGGTGCAGGATTATCTCTTGCCGACCATTGCTTATTACGGCGGTGCCGCTGAAATTGCCTACTTCGCGCAAACAGCCGAGGTTTACCGGATCCTTGAACGTCCAACGACACCGATATTGCCGCGTTCGAGTTTGACGATGATCGAGCGCCACACGGGTCGCCTCTTAGAAAGGTACGGCTTAACTCTCGCGGATTTTTTTGAAGGTTACGAAGCAGTCATGCAGCGTGTTGTTGAGGAACATCTGGGCGCCGGTACAGCCAAACTCTTCTCGAAGGCGGAGCAAAACGTAAATCTGGAACTTGACAGGCTGCGGAAGGAACTGGAAGCGGTCGATCCTACTTTGGCCAATGCGCTCGATACCGGGCGAAAGAAAATCAATTATCAACTCGAAGGTTTGCGCACGCGCTTTGTTCGCGCACAAATGACGCGCGACGAAGCTACGCACCGGCAGCTGCAACGCGCGTTCGATCAACTTTATCCAAACAAGGACTTGCAGGAACGTCACATTAACATCACGTCGCTGCTAGCCCGCCATGGCACCTACGTGATCGAGTGGATATACAATGCGATCAATCTGGGATCGAATGAACACCAGATAGTCTTTTTATGATGGTCTTCGGCCTTTGGTCTTAGGCCTTGAGCTCATGCCCCAGTATCATCAAATATCTAGACCAAAGACCGAAGTCCAAAGGCCAAAGACCAAATACTCATGTCCAAAATTCGCGTCCTCGCAGACCACGTCGCCAATCAAATAGCAGCCGGCGAAGTCGTCGAACGCCCGGCCTCTGTTGCAAAGGAGCTCGTCGAGAATTCAATCGACGGTGGTGCTACACGTATCACGATCGAGATCGAGGCTGGTGGCCGAAGGCTGCTGAAAGTCTCCGATGATGGCGAAGGTATGGTCCGGGACGACGCCATCCTCGCATTCGAACGGCATGCGACATCGAAGATCCGCGGTTCTGATGACCTCGCGGCTATTGGAACGCTTGGTTTTCGGGGAGAGGCGCTGGCGTCAATCGCATCGGTGGCGAAGGTCGAATTGACCACCAGTACTGATGATGCAACGTCCGCGACACGCGTAACTATCGACGGTGGCCGTATGCGCGACGTTAAAGACGCCGCACATCCTCGCGGAACAACGATTACGGTGCGGGATCTGTTTTTCAACATTCCAGCGCGCCGTAAGTTCTTGCGTTCTGAAGCTACTGAGACATTCCACTTGACGAATCTTGTTACGCATTATGCACTGGCGCATCCGGAGATTGCGTTCACGTTTGTAAACAACGGCCGAGAAGTTGTGCGTGCGACACCGGCGGGAGACCTCCGTGAACGGGCGTATCAGATCTTCGGTGAGGACTTCCTCGAGAATCTATTGGAAGTGAACGGTGGACATCCGCAGGTTGCTCGCGTCACTGGTTACGTCTCCGCTCCGCGCGATCGCCGAACATCTCGCGATTCGCAATACATGTTTGTGAACCGAAGATTCGTACGCGATCGAATGATTGGTCGGTCGCTTTCAGAAGGCTATCGTTCAGTTCTGCCTCATGGCGTCTATCCAGCCGCTCTTTTGTTTATTGAGACTCCGCTGGAAGAAGTTGATGTAAACGTACATCCCGCCAAAACAGAGGTGCGCTTTCGCCGCCAGGCGGCAGTTGCGGATGCTGTTCGTGACGCTGTGAGATCTGCGCTGGCAAACGCTGGGTATGCCCGTCCTGAAGAAAGAGAGATTCTTTCGACAAGTAAAGATGATCGGATACAGGCCGCGTCCGCCGCAGCGAGTCTGAGTATCGCTGAAGTTAATGCAGGCGAGGACATGAGTCGCGACGAGGAACGAGAGGTCAGAGGCTCTGGTCCAAACTTCAGCCTCTCAGCCATTCAGGTTCATACTCAACCCCGAATCGACTTTGCGCCGCCACAGGCGGTCGACGAAGAAATTACGACTCAAGTATCAACTTTTGACGTCGAAGTCTCTGGCGACGAAATAGCCCACGATATTGATGCGATGATCCGGGCGAAAGCCGCTGCGCATTCCGTCATCACGGCGTCCGCTGTACGCGACGAGACGGACGATTCAGTACGCCAACCAGCTTCAGCAGGTGCCACACTTCCACCACTGAACTCCGCCGAAAAGTTCGCAAGGGAAGTTACCCCTGAATCGCTAACGGCGAACATTCGTCCGCTTGGCCAACTCGAAGAGAGTTTTATTATCGCGACGGATGATGAAGGCTTGTTATTGATCGATCAGCACGTCGCGCACGAAAGGATTTTGTTTGACAAGTATCGCGCATTGGAATCCGACCGTCGCACTGAATCCCAGCAGTTGCTCGTGCCGGAAACTTTTGATCTCACTCCTGCGCAAACCGCAGTGTTCGACCAACTTTCGCCCGAATTGGAGAACTACGGTTTTGAATTGATGCGGTTGTCGGGGAGAACGGTGGCAATCAAAGCGACGCCTGCAGATCTTCCCGTAAGTGAAGCGCGAAACATGCTTGCGGAATTGTTGGATACGGTTGACACCGAAAAGAAGAACACCGCGCGCGAAACATTACGTGACGAAATTGCCGCCTCGCTCGCTTGTCATGCCGCCATCAAAGTGAACATGCCACTGGCACCAGAGAAGATGCGATGGCTTATCGATCGCCTTTTGCAGACATCTTCACCCACCACTTGCCCACATGGCCGTCCGGTCATCCTGCGTTTAAAGACGCGCGATATTCTGAAGGGCTTTCATAGAATCTGACTTTTTAGAGTTCACTCAACGTTCGCAAAACTAGATTGACATCGGAAAGGTCCGGCAGGAACTTATCGGGTTCACATCGGAGGATCTCTTCCGTGGCATAGAACCGTCCAGTACCAACTGCAACGGCACATGCGCCGAAGTGACGCGCGCAGTCGATGTCATTGGGCGTGTCGCCAATGACGATGAACTGCTCGGGAGGAAGTTCAAGTTGGAGGACATTTCGGATGCGATTAGCGGCGAGCTCGGGAAGGTCCCGGCGGTTATGAGATTCGCCTCCAAACGCTCCAGGCAAACTAAAGTACTTTTCCAGGCCAACGAGTTCCATTTTAAAGTACGCCATGGACTCGATGTTGCCGGTTAAAAGTGTCGACTTGTACCGAGGCTCTTGCTCCAGAGCTCTCAAAGTTTCTGAAACGCCGGGAAGCACTTCGAAGAACGACACGCCATTCCCGGCCACCTTTCGAGCCTCTTCAGTAAGTCGTTGACTTAAGTGATGGATCCGTTGAAACACATCTTCGTGAGTAAAGCCTTCATCACCGAGTGCCTCAGCGATGATCTGCAAGTCAGTCATACCTGCCACGCGCATATTCTCAAGGCGTCCGGCAGTCCCGAAGATCTCTTCCAATACGGGAATCGTGTATTCCTTGTAACCTCCGGTACGAACCGAACGGATTAGTGTGCCGTCGATGTCCCACAAAAGGATGCGCAAGTCCGAGGCATGCAAGGCTGACGCGATGACATCAGGCCTCTGTGTCTGCGCGTCTTCCTGTCCCCCTTCCATCTTCATCTCAAATCACTCCACTACTGCGAGTACGTCGCCCGCGTTCACCGTGTCGCCGGCTTTGACGCTGACTGAGATGACAGCGCCCGAGCGAGGCGATTTCATTTCATTCTGCATCTTCATTGCTTCAACCACTACGACGCCGGCGCCCTTCTCGACTTCAGCGCCTGCTTCAACCAGCACTCGCACAACCTTGCCTGGCATGGGTGCCAGTATTTCTGCCGTGCCGTCGTGGTGATGATCCGAGCTTTGATCGCTTTGCAGTCGCTTTGGATTAATGACTGAAACGAGATGATTGTGTCCCCGCAGACTAACATTGAAGCGTTCGTGTGCTCCACGCCTTTCGACTCGGCAATCAAATACTCGAGTCTCATTAAAAAGCAGGTAGCGACCCTCTTCAGGTTCGTTGATTTCCAAAGTGTACGAGCGCCCGTCAATCTCGACCGCAAGTATGTGACCGCTGTCGTTAATGATCAGTTCGTATTCTCGGTTATTTACCCGAGCCTTGAGCTTCACGACTTCCTCCACTTGAAGGGAGTCTTCCCGATTGCATTGATGGCAGCGTTACGTCCCGACATTTTCCACCGACTTGAAACGTGTGAGATCGCTTGAATGGAAGTTTGGCGCTCTTGCTTCAGGAATTCCAAAGCCGCCGCGATTAAGGCCATGTCAACTTCTTCGGTGGGCGGTGGCGCTGGAAGCGAGGCCTCGCGACGGGAATTGAACCGTGCAATGAAGCCTGTGTCGAGGTGGCCCGAAATGAACTCATCGTCTTTAACGACTTCACGAAAGAAGGAGAGGGTAGTGGTTATTCCTGAAATTTCGTACTCATCAAGCGCGCGCTTAAGACGCTCGATCGCTTCGGGGCGGTTCCTTCCCCACACCACCAGTTTCGCGATCATTGGATCGTAGTAAATCGAAACCTCGGATTTGCGGCGTACACCACTGTCGATTCTAATTCCCGGTCCTGATGGTTCCTGTAACTGTGTGATTGTTCCAGGGCAGGGGAAGAAGTTGTTGGCCGGATCTTCAGCGTAAATTCGACACTCGATCGCTTGCCCTCGCCAGCTGATGTCTTCCTGTTTGAAGGAAAGAGGTTTACCGGTGGCAACCAAAAGTTGTTCGCGAACGAGATCTAAACCGGTAACCAATTCCGTCACAGGATGTTCAACCTGCAGCCGTGTGTTCATCTCCAGGAAGTAGAATTCATGGGTGGCATCGGCAACGAGAAACTCGACCGTACCCGCGCCCGTGTAATTTACCGTCCGCGCAATTTTCACGGCGGCTTCACCCATACGATGGCGCAATTCGGAATCGTTTATCGGTGAAGGACATTCCTCGATCACCTTTTGATGACGACGCTGAATTGAACACTCGCGCTCACCGAGATGAACAGCGTTACCGTGAGAGTCCGCAAAGACCTGTATCTCGATGTGGCGCGGTCGCTCAACAGCTTTTTCCAGATATAGCGAGGAGTCACCAAATGCCGCCTGCGCCTCAGTCTTGGCGGTCTCAAATGCGGAAAGTAGATCGTCAGCGTTGTTGACGAGTCGCATGCCCTTGCCACCACCACCAGCCGCAGCTTTCAACATAACTGGATAGCCGAAGCTCTCTGCGATCTCTTTCGCTTCAGAGAAAGAACCAAGCGGTTCAATCGTTCCTGGGACAATTGGCACTCCAGCCTCAACCGCGGCTCGTCTGGCACTGATCTTCGAGCCCATCGCTTCCATTGCTGCGGCGGTTGGACCTATGAACGTCAGACCGGCTGCTGTTACCGCACGTGCGAAGTCAGCGTTCTCTGCGAGAAAACCATATCCCGGATGAATCGCCTCGGCGTTTGTAGCAGTTGCGGCAGCAACAACAGCTGGAATGTTTAGATAACTCTGATTGGAGGGTGCGGGACCAACGCAAACTGCTTCATCAGCCATTTGGACATGAAGACTCTTCGCATCTGCTTCTGAGTAGATTGCGACTACTGATACGCCCAGCTCTCGGCAAGTGCGGATGATACGGACGGCGATTTCACCACGGTTGGCTATTAGGATCTTTTGGAACACGACGTGTTGGTCTTAGGTCTTGGGTCTTTGGCGTTGTTTTCTTGAAATTTTGTTGAAGTTTTCTCCGTTCTGATTTTGCCTGATCGAACACCAAAAACCTAAAGGGCTACTGGACAAGGTCCAAAGACCTAAGATCTAAGGCCTAAGACCTAAGGCCTAAGACCTAAGTCGATGATTACCCTTCACACCACTATCGAATTGGCGGGCTGCCTTGGATCGTATCTGACAATAATATTTTTTCCAGGTGGATAGTCCCTGCAGCGTTGCTGCTGGACCTTGCTGAGTTCCTGCGAGGATTCATATTGGACGCCGGCGAGAATGTAGGTGTAGGTAACCTGAATGATCGTCCCGTCGTTTCCGGAGGCTGCGTCAATAATTAGGCCGTCGGCAATTCGGCCAGTCTTCGACAGACGATCGATGCGTGAGGCTTCCTCTTCGTCTTTTTTACCGAAACGATCGAGAAACGACATGCGTCGCTATGGCTCAAGGGCCGCCGCTGATACTGAGCGACCGACGCCGCCCTTTGCGGCGTCAGCGAGTCGAACGATTACGCCGTCGCGTCCGACCCAGTCGTCGTCAGTTCCGAGGATCTTGTCTTCCCCAGGCATGCGCAGTTCGTAGTTGGTAAAAGACAGTCCACCTGGCGGTACGTCGTCAGTAGGCGTCGTAAACGAAGCCTTGCGGATTACCGCACCTCGCAACGTCCGCGATTTCTCGGTTGCGACGGCGGCAACGTCCGCGCTGGGCCGGTAACCCGCTGGATCTAGATTTGCTAGTGCTTCGGCCAGGGTACCGTCAGGATCCGGTATGCGCTTCTTGAGATCGCTAAAGTCTGCCGGAAGTGTCTTGTAGGTCAAGCGATACTCAAGGAGTGCTCGCTCCACCGTGTAGTACTGCGCGCGAATGCCGGCATCGATTGACATCCTGTGTTGCCGCAATCGCGCAGGAACGGTAACTCCAATTAGGAAAGCTATGAGCAAAGCCACTACCGCGGAGGCAAGCAAACCACGTTTCGCATGTTTCACTCCGCAGAATTTTGTCGGCTGAAGCCGGATGGATGTATAGAGCTTTCGTCCGAACCACAGTGTGACGAATAGAACCGGAATCGAAATCCACTTCAAACGCCAGGCAGCAGTTTCGCCGGCAGCGACCCAGGACCAGAATCCGAACGAGCCAGACCCGTGTTGGAACTTTGCGATGATCGTTTGGGTTACGAAAACCAGGACCGTTAGCGACCCGCTGACAGTCAGAATAAGTGCCCGACCATATGAGGGCAGCTCGCGAGCCGGTTTCGGAAGTGGCTCACCTACAGCGCGCGCGCCGCATTGTTCACAACCCCTGCTTAGAGCTCCGACAAACCTGGAGCCGCAACATGGACAGATCGTCACTTGTTTATACCTCGAACGGAGAAAGGAAGTGTCATTTGTAGTTGGGGTCGGCGCGTGTTAACCGGGTTTATGTACAAGTCTTTGTTCAGCGCGGCGTTCAGTACTCCCGCTGGGTTGAGAATACGAAGTTTCTGCGTCAACGTTCTCGGTTTTTACTTCAACCTTACTCAGTTCGCGCCACGTGTGATACATCCGATGTGCGAAGGTCCAATAGGAACCGACTGCGAGCACCCACAAAACCGTCGGCATCCGATTAGCAAAGAAATTATTCGAGCCAGGATGAGTGCTAAGGGCCCCAATAATAAATAGAACGACGCGTTCCGGCCGACGTAAAAAGCCGACGTCACATTTGGGAATCAAACTTTCAGCCCGGGCGCTCGCGTAGCTTACCATAACTGAGCCCATTAGTCCGGCGCCCGCAAGAAAAACGTTAAGAGTTGAGTGAAATTGCGTATCGCGAGCGTAAAAGACCATGAGGCCCACGAATACGACCATGTCAGAAAGACGGTCCAAGGAAGAGTCGAGAAAGCCTCCAAAACGGGTCACTCGGCCAGAAAGACGGGCCACCTGGCCATCAAGCATGTCAAAGAGATTCGCGACGATAAGCGCGATGCCGGCGGCGAAGAATCGGCCCATGCCGAAAAGCAATCCACAACCAACGTTAAGGGACACGCCGATAACTGTCAGGATGTTAGGGTTAATGTGCCCGTGGGCGAGCCAGCGCACGATGGCATCAATAATTCGTTGAGCTGCACGTCCGATGCTTGCCCCAAACATTTGTTAGGTTGATTTCTCCCTTGGGGAATTATGCCCCAAAATGTTGAGGAGTTTACAGTTCTCTCCTGAACACAAGTGGCGAATGATAGGTACGAGACCGAGCGTTGTCAAACCCTTCTACCATCAACGAACGCCATACTTTAGGCCTCTCCTTTTTTTCTTTCCCAGACAATCTTGCGGTATCCAGGAGCGCTTCTTCATACTGAGCTCTCAGGCCAACTCGTCGTGAAGAGTCTTTAACTGTCTGATCTCAAAGTTGCGCGCCCCGGCCGGCGTCCGCACGACAACTTCATCGCCCTCCTGTTTGCCCATTAGGCTTTTTCCTACAGGTGACGTAGTGGATATCAAGCCCTGGGCCGGATCACTCTCTTCGGGAGTTACCAGGCGGTATGTAACCTCCTCGTCCTTCTCAGCGTCGTAAAGGACCAGTGTCGAACCATATGAGGCCTTATCTCGCGGTACTTTGTTTGGATCGATTGAAGCTATCTCACTAATTCTTTGTCGCAGTTCCACTATGCGGGCCTTAACGACGTTTTGCCGATCGAGCGCGGCCCGGTACTCCGAATTCTCACGAAGGTCGCCAAATTCAAGAGCACGCTTGATCTCCTTTGGTAAATGAATGCGCAGTTCTGCTTCCAGTTCGTCAAGCTCGCCCTGGAGTTTTTCTTTGATTGGTTGTGACAACGATCCGTCCTTCCGAGTTCGGAAATAGCAAAACTAATGCCAAATTCCGCGCGTGTTAGAGTCGTTTGTGATAACTGGCCTCGTCAGGCGCGCCAAACGAGATACCGGTGTCGCGTGCCGTACGTACCAATTGGCCATTTGGCGGCACCGTTTTGATGTTCTTGATCGCGTCAGTAAGCGGGACCGTCACCACATCTCCAGCCTGCAAAGCGACCATAACACCCTTTTCCCCACTAGCCAGCGCGCGCACAGCACAAGAGCCAAAGTTGGTGGCGAGCATTCGATCAAACGCATTTGGTCGGCCACCGCGTTGGAGGTGTCCAAGCACCACGCATCGCGTCTCTCTTCCCGTCACCTTTTCCAGGTCTTGCTGCAGGTGGAGGCCAATTCCCCCAAGACGAGGTGCATGAAGTGCATCACCCTTGTCTTGATATACTAACTCGTGTCCGATCTCCAAAGCTCCCTCGGCGACAACGATAATACTGAAATTTGATCCAGTTTCATCCCGGGAGTGTACTTTGCGGGCCACTACGTCGAGTGAAAAGGGAATTTCCGGGATTAGAATTACGTCTGCTCCACCGGCTATCCCAGAGTGCAGGGCAATCCAACCCGCATGACGTCCCATCACTTCAAGAATCATGACTCGGTCGTGCGATTCCGCTGTCGTGTGCAGTCTATCAAGAGCTTCGGTGGCAATATCCAAAGCGGTGACGAATCCGAAAGTTAGTTCAGTGCAAGCGAGGTCGTTGTCGATGGTCTTTGGCACTCCGCAAACTGGGATACCGCGCTTGTCGAATTCAGCCGCAATAGTGAGTGTCCCCTCGCCACCCAGGACAACAAGTCCGTCAATGCCGAGCACCTTCATGTTGTCAATCGCTTCCTGATAGACGCTCTCGACACTCATAGCGACGCCATCTCTGGTTCGCTCAACAAAATGTCCCCTATTGCGGGTGCCGAGAATTGTTCCGCCTCTTGGTAATAGACCACGAACGTCACCTTGCGAAAGCAAACGAGTTTTTGTGGTCCCAAGTAGGCCTTCAAAACCGTCTTCTATACCAATCACGCTCATCTCGTGTTCGCACGTCGCAGTTTTCACCACTGCGCGAATCACCGCGTTCAGGCCAGGCGCATCGCCGCCGCCAGTTAAGATCCCGATTGTTCCAAACATATTAGATTGGTGCTGTCAGCTATCCATGAAGGTCCGAGCAGGAAGAGTCTTGGCGGATCCTTGCCTGCTAATGTTGGCAAGAGTCTATAACTTCGACGCCGTAACGTGAAATAGTAAGTGTCAGAAAGAAGTACGAGAAAGTTGGCCAACTGCGAAGCAACATGGTAAGTCATAGAGACGCATTAAGGTTATTGGATATTGAGTTGACCCTCTCGGATCGCTCGCGTAGCATAGCAACAAAAAGTGGAGAGTTTTGTTTACACACCACTTGTAGAAAGCATTATTGATTTGGAAATTGACGACGACGCAAAAGAGATAGTTCGGGAAATCGGTTCCGCAATAAATGAATCGGTCGAAAACTCGACGAAGGTTGCAGAGGCAATCGAACGCCTGCGAGAAGCAGGATACGAAATGGAATTAACCCTTAGGCTCGAGATTGGCCTAAGACCCCATGCTGGCGACGATGATACAGACGCTGCCAGTGCGAGTCTGGATCTCACAGAGGAGGACATACAAGTTCTACAGAGAATGAAGATCCGATTCGATTCCGAGTGATAGTCAGCTCTGATTGCCGATTGCCAATTGCCAATTTACTGGACGCTTTAACTGACCGCGCCACAAGATTGATGCTGCTGGTGTTAACGCGAGTCGCATATTTTTTAAATCGGCAATCAGCAATTGGTAATGGCTCTACTCCGGAAGTTCGTCACTCCCCGTCAGTGTTTGCTGACGAAGCGCAGCGGCGCCAAGCAAGCCACCCATTCCCATAGACTCAACCGCGCTGCTGGGGACGAGCATCAGCGCACCCTTTTCTTTCAATCCTTCATACAGCATGTTCATCGCTCGCAGATGCAGCGCCGTCGGATTGTCTCGATATGATTTAGCTGCTGTCTCAAACGAATGAGCGATCTCAACTTCAGCCTGCCCCAGGATGATGCGGGCCTGTTTCTCTCTCGCTGCCTGGGCCTCCCGCGACATCGCGTCCTGCAAAGCGGCGGGAATGATCACGTCGCGCATCTCCACCGACTGCACCGTGACACCCCATGGGTTTGACCGCTCGTCAATCAGCTGTTGCAACTCTTCTTCGATCCGTTCACGGCCTCGCAGAAGATCAGTCAGCGATGTTCTGCCTATGATGTCGCGAAGTGCTGTTTGCGCCGCCCAACTTACAGCCTGCGGATAATTCTGAACTTCCAACGCGGCCTTTTCCGGATCATAGACCATCCAGAACAGCACTGCATCAACGTTAACCGGCACTGTGTCTGACGTAAGGGTTTCTTCAGCTGCAAAACTTGTCGTAATTACCCGTTGATCGACCCAGGCTGATACCGAATCAACAAACGGTACGATCCAGAACAAGCCTGGACCGCGCAAGCCGACATATCGACCTAAGCGCAACACCACTGCACGTTCCCATTGACGCGCGATTTTGGGGGCTTGGGCAAACAGCAGTCCGAGTAATACACCCACAATAATCCCGACAGGATTAAATGTTGCCCACGTTAGCAGACCGCCAAGCAGTAGCGGTGTCAGAAATGCTACAGCAGACACCACGTTGACTCGCGGTGTGTTCGTTGAGGGCAAGCTACTTCTGGTCTCAAGAAGGCTCGTCGAGCTAGACATTTTTCTTTGTCTCCTTTTTGCGCCTGCGTTGAAGTTGATCAAGCAAATCGTCAGGTGAAAATCCCATCGCTCCGGCTTCTTCCATGAACCGGTCTACTAGTTCACGCAAATGTTTTTCGTGGTCCTGACCATTCTTTGCATCGAAATGGCGGGCGCACACAAACGTTCCCACACCTCTTCGCGTCTCGAGGATTCCTGAACGTTCCAACTCAGTGTAAACCTTGGCGACCGTGTTGGCGTTCACGCGCAAATCCACCGCTAACTGCCTCACTGTTGGCAGTTGCTCCCCGACCCGAAGCCGCCCAGTTGCGATCGCAAACTGAATCGCACGCGTCAATTGCGCGTATAGCGGCATGGGATGCGAAGGGCTCAATGAGAAGATTTGGCTCATTTCTAACTTGTACTACGAGGGTAGTACAAGTTTAGTTTCAGAAATATTCGAAGGACGTTGGATTTCTCTGTTGCGCGGAGATTCAAAACCAGGACACCACCAGTAAAAGAAAAGTTCGTCCGTTTGGCGTGAATTAATTCTCTATGTTATCTTGTTTGGCTTTTAAACCTGCCAGTTTGTTGCCTTAATAGGTCGAAGAGGAGTTCAAACACAGTATGGCTACGCCTAATGGAAACGTCACCGCCGATGGTCAACATGTCGGCAAGGTCGTACAGATAATCGGACCGGTTCTCGACGTTGAGTTTGACGGAAAGTACTTGCCGCCGATTTACCAGGCTCTGCGCGTTGTTTCGGACGGTTTCGATGTTCCCACCCCAATTGACGTTATCGCTGAAGTGCAACAGCACCTCGGAGAAGGTCGAGTGCGCACGGTGTCAATGTTGCCCACTGATGGGATGGTGCGTGGCATGAAAGCGATCGATACAGGTGGACCGATCACTATGCCTGTCGGGGAAGGGACGCTCGGTCGGGTGCTGAACGTGATCGGTGATCCGGTTGACACCTTGGGCCCAGTAAAACACCAACAACGTTACCCAATACATCGTCATGCTCCCACATTCGAGGAACAGTCAACCGAACTGCAGATGTTCGAAACCGGCATCAAGGTTATCGATTTGATTCAACCGTTCCTTCGCGGTGGCAAGATTGGGTTGTTTGGCGGCGCTGGAGTTGGCAAGACGGTTATCGTGATGGAGTTGATCAACAACATCGCGAAGGCGCGGTCTGGCTTCTCCGTTTTCGCCGGCGTCGGTGAACGAACCCGCGAGGGAAACGATCTGCTTCGTGAAATGGTTGAGTCCGAGGTTATCCAGTTTGGTGAGGCCTTCAACAAACACTTCCACGCAACTGGACTGTTCGATCTTTCGAAAGTCGACATGAACAGTATCGGAAAATCGAAGGTGGCTCTTATCTATGGTCAGATGACCGAGCCGCCCGGAGCGCGTCTGCGAGTAGCTCTTTCAGGCCTTACTGTAGCCGAGTATTTCCGCGATCAGGGTCTCGACGTGCTGCTCTTTATCGACAACATCTTCCGATTTACGCAGGCAGGTTCTGAAGTGTCGGCACTGCTCGGCCGCATGCCTTCGGCGGTGGGCTATCAACCAAACCTCGCAACTGAGATGGGCGAAATGCAGGAGCGCATCACGTCGACGAAGACAGGTTCAGTAACCTCGATTCAAGCCGTTTATGTTCCCGCCGACGATTACACTGATCCGGCTCCGGCTACGACCTTTGCTCACCTTGACGCAGTTACGGCGCTGTCGAGGCAAATTGTTGAGTTGGGTATTTACCCCGCGGTCGACCCGCTTAGCTCCTCGTCGCGCATTTTGGATCCGCGCATCATTGGTAAAGAGCACTACGATACGGCCCAGGACGTGAAGCGAGTACTGCAGCGCTACAAGGACCTTCAGGACATCATTGCGATCCTTGGTCTCGACGAACTTTCCGATGAAGATAAGCTAGTCGTTTCACGCGCTCGCAAGATTCAGAAGTTTTTCTCGCAGCCTTTCTTTGTTGCGGCCCAGTTCACCGGCCTGGAAGGGAAGTACGTCAAACTCGAGGATACCGTGAGAGGTTTCCGTGAGCTCGTCGACGGCAAACACGACGATCTGCCGGAACAGGCCTTCTTTATGGTTGGCACCATCGAGGAAGCAATCGAGAAAGCAAAGAGCATCGCACAGTAAAGGATAAGGCTTGAAGGCGGAATTGAACATTCAACCGCCTTCACGATCATATGCCCGAAAAGATTCAACTCGAAGTAGTTACGCCTGAACGCCGTGTCCTCGCCGAGCCAGTCGACATGGTCACCGTTCCCGGCCTTGGCGGAGAACTGGGAATTCTTCCTGGCCATACGCCATTAATCTCCCAGCTTCAAACGGGCGTACTGACTTACGTTCAGGAAGGGAAGAGCTTTCCTTTACATGTGTCAGGTGGGTTTGTTGAAGTCCGAGACGATCACGTTGCTGTATTAGCTGAGGTAGCGGAACGGCCCGAAGAGATCGATATGGCTCGCGCTAAGCAATCCAGGGATCGACTTGAAAAACAGCTGAACACCTGGAGTGGTACTGAAGAAGATTTTGAGGTTGCTCGAGCCAAGCTGGAGAGATCTGTGGTTCGGCTGCAGCTTGTCTCTCCTCGAACGTAGACTAGGTGTTTAGATTCTGGCCGCGATGAAAAGTCCCGGCTTTTATTGCAGCTCGCATCTCTCTTACGGCATCTTCTAATCCGACAAAAATCGCGCGCGACACGATGTTGTGTCCGATATTGAACTCGGTGATCTCGCTGATTCCCGCAACAGCTCCGACGTTTTTATAAGTGAGCCCATGGCCCGCTGCTACGTGCAAGCCGTATTGTCTGGCTCGCTCGGCGGCTTCCCTTAACCTTCGCAACTCCTGAGCTGCACGAGCAGCACCTTCACCATGAATACCACGCGCGCCCAATGTTGCTTCCGCGTAAGCCGCCGTACACAGCTCGACCTGCTGCGCCCCCACGTCATGTGCTACTTCAATCTGTGCCATGTCGGGATCAATAAACAGGCTCGCAAGTACTTTGCCCTGTCGTAGTCGAGCCACCGCTGCACGCACGATTGAGACGTTCGCCTTCACATCGAGCCCGCCCTCGGTAGTTATCTCGTTTGCCTTTTCAGCAACCAGTGTGACGGCATCGGGCCGAGCGTCAAGAGCGATTTTCAACATCTCCTCCGTCGCTGCCATCTCCATATTCAAATATGTCGTGACGCACGCGCGCAAGGTCATTAAATCGTCGTCCTGGATGTGACGACGATCACCGCGCAGATGTACGGTTATGCCGTCCGCTCCGGCTTGTTCACAGAGCATTGCGGCGGCAATAACACTCGGCTCCGGCGCGCGGCGAGCTTGTCGCACGGTTGCGACATGATCGATGTTAACGTTGAGACGGGAATGCATGTCCGAGATAAAGTGTGCTTTGAATCTGGCTAAAATTGTGCCTTGAACTTAGTGCTTTGCATTTTGTCCTACTACGCTACTGTTTCCTGAGATCACGGTCGGAAAAAAACACAAACAAAGTACCAAGTACAAAGCACAAAGTACAAAGGCCACGGACAACCTCGTTACCGTTCGGAAGCCGTTTTGGTTAGGTCGCGCACTGCCTTGATCGCACTGTCGTAAACCCCTCTGCGTGCCTGCTGACGAATCAACCCGACTTCGTTCAGCATCTTAAAGCTGTCACTCGTAACGTTTACTTTGCTTCCCTCATTGTGATCCCAACGCACCGGAATCTCTTTTAGCCTGAGTCCGGCACGATGACACAGATAGAGCAGTTCAACGTCAAAACCAAACCTGTCCACAGTGGCGGCTTCGACCAGCGGTCGGCACACACTCATGCGAAATGCTTTGAACCCACACTGTGTATCCCAGAACGGTAGTCCGGTCGCAAGGCGAACAACAAAGTTAAAGATTCTTCCGCCTTGCTCACGTCGCCAGGGTTGATGGACACCAATGAGTTCCCGTTTAAGCGCGCGCGACCCGAAGGTTACATCCGACTCGCCGTTGATAATCGGCGTGATAAGTTTAGGCGTCTCGGTGATTGGAGTGGAAAGGTCGGCATCGGAAAAAAGCGCGACTTCACCCCGCGCGGCAAGGAGCCCTAGCCGAACTGCTCTTCCTTTTCCCAGATTGGACTTATAGCTTATGACCGAGGTTCGAAGCGTTCCGCTATCTTCAAGTATTTGGCGCGCAAGCGCCGCTGTATCGTCCGACGAGCCATCGTCAACCACGATCAGTTCCGCCTCGGGCCAGTTTTCTCGCATGTAACCGAGGACGGCCGGGAGCGTCTTTCCCACACGGACCGCCTCGTTATATGCCGGAATTATTATCGAGAGAGACGCTGCCATTGAGGTTCGAGCTCGCAATATAACATATCGAATGTCGGGAGGCGCTCGCGGTCGAACTCGCCTAGACAAACCCAACTTATCAGGCAGTCTAGGACTTTCGGACCTCAGACTCGGGCTGTGTTATATTTTGTGCAATGGAAGTTGCGCACCAATTAGAAGAGCCTTCATCGCAAAACAACGGCAGCTGGATTAGCAAGAGATTCGCTTTGACTGCGACCGGCGTCGTGCTTGTGGCTGCCATCTTAGGAGGTACGATTGGAAGCGCGCGAAAACTCCCCGGATTGACGTCCACTGCGGGAAAGAACTCCTACCGCATCTCTGACGAGATTGAGAAAGATTATAACGAAGCGGTTTCCACAATAACTTCCAACTACTCAGGCGAAATCGACCATGAGAAGGCAACCCAGGCTGCTATTCAGGGTATGTTGTCTACGCTCGATCCGCACTCCGCATACTTTCCCTACAGCGAGTTTAAGAAACTAAAAGAGGATCAATCCTCGAGCTTTTATGGGATTGGTGTCACGATCGTTCAGCATCGTGACGGCGTTTATATTCAGTCATCTGTTGAAGGAACGCCGGCATCGAAGTTAGGTCTCAAATATGGCGATCGCATTCTTGAAGTAGACGGCAAGGATGCGCGTGACTGGACCAGCGAGCAGGTTTCAAAAAATGTGCGCGGCGGTCTTGGCGAACCTGTGATGCTAAAAGTGGAACGCGCCGGCTCGGAAGCACCGCTTTATTTCACCATTGTCCGCGATGCCGTGCCGCTTCCAACCATCCGCAACGCCTACATAATTCGGCCAGGCACTGGCTATATTGGTCTGACTGGCGGTTTTCAACGCTCGAGCGATGATGAGTTGCGACAAGCGATCAAGAAACTTGAAGAGCAGGGAATGCGCCAGCTTGTATTCGACTTGCGCAGCAACCCAGGTGGCCTTCTCGATCAGGCTATTGACGTTGCGAGCGAATTTCTACCGCGCGGACAGGTTATCGTGTCGGTGAAGGGTCGAACGGAATACAGCGAACCCATTGTTTACAAATCAAGTGGCTCGGACCCCGCTGATGTTCCACTCGTAGTATTGATAAACCGAAACACTGCCTCTGCCTCGGAAATTGTTGCTGGCGCTATTCAAGACCACGGTCGTGGATTGATAGTCGGCGAGACAAGTTTTGGCAAAGGACTCGTGCAGCGAATATTCCAGTTGCCCTTCAACACCGGGCTAACTCTAACCACCGCACGTTACTACACGCCCTATGGCCGCTCTTTGCAGCGCGATTATTCAAACGGGTCGCTTTACGATTACTACACACGCCATGATGCTGTTGAGAACCAGTCGCAACAACCAGGCTTATTGGGTCCCCGCAATCTCGACTCGCCTCTTGCGTTAGCTTCTCCGACGCCACATGCTCACACTGGACCAGCAGTACAAACTGCAGCCGGCAGAGTTTTTTATGGCGGTGGCGGTATTACTCCTGATATCGAAGTAAAAGAACCGGTGAACACGCCTGCACGTTCGCGGCTCGCTGAAGCAGCTTTCCACTTTACGAGGCAACTTGCCGCCGGCATTATTCCTGGCTTGGAGTCTTATAGGGTGGATAAAGTTCAATACGGTAAGAACGTTCGCGCCACTGACTATCCTATTAACGATCGAGTTGTCGAGGCGTTTAGAAATTTTGTTCGTAGCCATGCCGACTTTCAGGTCTTGCCGGCTCAGATCGATGAGGAACTGGATTTTGCGAAATTGCGTTTGCGTCAGGAGATCGTGACGGCCTCATTCTCCAATGATGCCGGCGCGCGTGTGCTGCTGGATAGCGATACCCAGGTACTTCGAGCTCTGGATGCATTGCCTGAAGCCAAGCGATTGGCGGAAAGTACGCGTGGTGGCGTTTGGCAAGGCTGAACCTTCCCAAGTGAACAAGCTCGCCGATTCTTTAGCCCTCACCTCGTCGTCCGTCCCAAGTCACATGAGCAATAGCTCACGCTCAAGCCCGACCGTAGGGTCAGTCTCAAAATACCACCAACCGAACGAATGGAAATTAACCACAAAGACACTAAGCCACAAAAAGAGATTCTTAGAAAAGCTCAACAATATTCTCTCTTTAGTGATTAGTGTTTTGGTGTCTTAGTGGTTCAATCTGCTCAATTGCTAATGACGCGAGACTTTTACACTGTCTCTGCGGTTGCGGTATTCTCAGGCTGACCCATTACGAACACGACCGCTTTGTTGCATTCATAACGTTACTTATTTATAGTCCGCAATTCGAAGCGGTGCATAAACCGTTCTACGGCCTTTTTTCTAAGGCAATCGTTTCTATCCCACGTAGTTTAGTAACCAATCAAGTTGAAAGGACACTTTCGCAATGAAAGACCGGTCGCGCTCCGTTTACGATTTTGGGCTACTAATCGTGATCGTATGTGCCTTGGCATGTGCCACTGTAAAGGTCTATTCGCAGAACCAAACTTCCTCTCAGCCGCCGGTGGCGCCTGCGCAAACTGCGCAAACTCCGCGGCCCACTCCGAGTCCTAGTCCCACGCCTACGCCGATCAACTGGTCGACTGATCCGTTACTGAAGAGGTTCGTTTGGCGAAGTATTGGCCCAGCAAGCATGGGAGGCCGAATCGATGACATTGCGGTAGTGGAGCAGAACCCTTACATCATCTATATCGGGTTTGCGACGGGCGGAGTTTGGAAGTCGACCAACAACGGCACGACCTTTCAGCCGATTTTTGAAACGTATTCCACGCATTCGATCGGTGATATTGCCATCGCGGCCTCGGACCCAAATATTGTCTGGGTAGGAACCGGAGAAGCAAACAATAGACAGAGTTCAAGCTTTGGTGACGGTATCTACAAGTCGATTGATGGCGGGAAGACATTTACTAAGATGGGTCTGGAAGACTCACAAACCATTGCTCGAATCGTCATCGATCCGAAAGATCCAAATATTGTTTACGTGGCCGTCCTTGGCCATCTTTTTGGTCCGAACAAGGAAAGGGGTGTCTACAAGACGACCGACGGCGGCAAGACATGGAACAACGTCAAGTTTATCGATGAGGACACTGGCTTTACTGATATCGCGATGGACGCCTCAGATAGCAAGATACTTTACGGTGCTTCTTATCAGCGACGCCGAACTTCGTTCGGGTTCAATGGTGGTGGGCCAGGAAGCGGCATCTGGAAAACCGTGGACGCCGGTAAGACGTGGAGAAGGCTTGAAGGCTCCGGCTTGCCAGAGGGACTGCTCGGTCGCATTGGACTCGACGTGTCTCGTTCCAATCCAAACATCATTTATGTGCAAATGGAAGTGGGCGCGAGCATAGGAACGGGAGGCGAAGAGCAAGTTCTTGGAGGTCAGGCTGCACCAAGTCCGAGCCCCTCACCGTCACCATCACCTTCGCCTGGTGCTTCACCGTCAGCGAGTCCAGTTGCTTCGCCGACTCCAGCTCCGCCAGATCCAAAAAAATCCGGAGTATGGCGATCAGACGATAAGGGAAAGACCTGGCGAATTGTCAGTAACGAAAATAATCGGCCGATGTACTACAGCCAGATCCGAGTCGATCCTAAAAATCCGGAAAACGTTTACGTCGGCGGTTTGAGCTTCAGCAAGTCGTTAGATGGGGGAAAGACGTTTAAATCTCTACAACCTGGAATCGCTCACAGCGATCACCATGCGATTTGGATCGACCCGAATAACGGGGACCACATATTAATTGGCAATGACGGCGGCTTGAACGTTAGCTATGACCAAGGTGCAAACTGGGAGTTCATCAACACAATCCCCGCGGCACAGTTCTACGCGGTTGGGGTTGACATGCGGAAGCCGTATTACGTTTACGGTGGACTGCAAGACAACGGTTCGTGGGGTGGGCCAAGTCAAACGCGGAACCAGCAGGCAGGAATTACCAATGCTGATTGGTATCGCGTCGGTGGTGGAGACGGCTTTTACACGCAAATCGATCCGACTGACCCTAGCACTGTTTATGCAGAGTCGCAGGGTGGCCGTATACAACGTCTCGATTTGCGAACAGGCCGAAGCGTCAGTATTTCGCCTCGAGGTGTTCCTCAAAGACGCGGCACAGGTGGCGGAGGTAGACAGGGAGGAGCTGCGGCGACACCCAGTCCTTCCCCGGGCGCTTCGCCTGAAGCGACTCCGGATCAGGCCGCAGCCACGTTTGCGGCGACGCAGGGATTAGGCGGGTTCGGCGCCGGCAACCTGCCGTCGAATGTTGTACCGACACCGCCGGTGGGTGAGCTTTATCGCTTCTACTGGAACACACCTATTCATCTTTCACCGCACAATCCACGTGTTGTGTACGCCGGCGGCAATCGGCTCTTCAGATCCATGGACCGCGGCGACACGTGGACCGCAACTATGGATCTGACGAAACAGATCGATCGCAATACGCTGCCCATCATGGGAGTGCCGGGTAAGGATCCAATGGCCTCCAAGCATGATGGTTACACGGGCTATGGCTACGTCGTGACCGTAGCCGAATCGCCGAAAGTACCAGGCATACTTTGGGTAGGCACTGACGACGGTAACATTCAGGTGAGTCGTGATGGTGGAGCGACTTGGACCAACGTATCGAAGAACGTTCCGGGAATCGGCGACACGTATCACATTTCACGCGTTGAGCCATCTCATTTCGAACCTGGGACCTGCTACCTGTCAGTTGATGGGCACCGGTTGGACGACCTGAAACCATACCTCTTCGTCACGAAGGATTATGGGGCCAGGTGGACCTCGATTGTTGGTAACCTTCCAAAGTGGGGTACTGTCAACGTCGTTCGCGAGGATCCGAAAAATAAGGACCTCCTCTACGTCGGCACTGAGTATGGCTTCTACATTTCGTTTAACGGCGGAGGCGAATGGAAGCCGCTGATGTCAGGCATGCCGACGGTTCGCGTGGACGATATTCTTGTGCATCCACGTGACAACGATATCGTCGTCGGTACTCACGGGCGTGGCATCTATATCCTCGACGACATCACTGCCTTGCAACAGCTATCACAGAAAGTGCTTGACTCTGATGTGCAGCTTTTCGAAGTCAGGTCGGGAACAA
Organism: Acidobacteriota bacterium; assembly: GCA_046725195.1. GTDB lineage: Bacteria > Acidobacteriota > Blastocatellia > Pyrinomonadales > Pyrinomonadaceae > PSRF01. The sequence continues at coordinate 35,627 of JBKOYD010000053.1, forward strand.
TCTGGCAAAACGATCCACGTCTCGGTCGTTATCTCGGTGGCGCCAAGCTTTTCCGCGGGGCCAATCCACCTCCTGGAACGGCTATTACGTATTATCTAAAGAACGTTCCGTCGGGCGATGTGAAGCTCACAATTTCGGATTACACAGGTAAGGTTGTGCGCAATCTTGTCGCAACCAGGGAAGCTGGGCTGAACAGGGTTCAGTGGAACCTTCGCGGTGATCCGCCTCCGCGTCCCGCTAGCGGTTTTGGTGCTGGTGGCGGCGGTGGCGGCGGTGGCGGCGGTGGCGGCGGTGGTGGCGGTGGCGGCGGTGGTGGTTTCGCCGCGATCTTTAACCTTGGTCTGCCGCTGGAAGCAGGTACCTATAATGTGAAACTGTCCGTGGGCGGAAAGGATTACACCACCAAGGTAATAGTTGAAAACGATCCGGGAATTAACTAACCAGCATCAACTTTGGACAAACCTGCCGGCGGATATCTATTCTGATTTCCGCCGGCTGTTTGGTATTCAGAAAAGCCTTTCTCCATATAGTGGGCACGGCCCGAAGGTTCGACGGACACTGCCGCGCTCGCTAATCGTTTCGATTGATCGTAAGCGACTCAGTGGTCCTCTCAGTAACACTGGGGAGTGCTTGCGGATCTGATTCCGCTAACAACCTGGTGGTTGAATTGTTCTGAGTGAGGAGCGTCCCTTGAGACTTGAGAGACGCTGTAGTTTCCTTCAATGATGCCAAGGCCAGAAAGGTGAAGCCCGTTGCAACGCCAATCAAGACCAGCAAACAAAAAACTCCAAACAAAACGGGAAAACCACCCATAATCATGCCCGTGATTAGACCGCCGCAGATAAACAGGAACGTTGCCTCAATTGTAACTATGACGGCTAAGCTTCCAATTCGCTTAAGTCGGAGGTGTGAACGCAGGTTTTCGTCCGCGACTTTGGATAAGTCGGACGCGTCTGATTGTTCATCCAGTAACTGTGAAACCTGCTCGAGCTGAAACCCACACGACCGGCAGAATCGTTGCTCGAGCGAACCGTCTTTTCCGCAACGAGGACAGAACATCGTGGCCTCCTACCGACAAATACGCAGAACCTGACAAATGGTTTCGCATCTAAAAACGATTTTGCACTTCTGGTGGCACGGCATTAACTCCTGGACCACCTATTCCACCGGCGTACGACCGAGGATTTTCATGAGCGTCGTTGGTTGATCGGTTACTATTTCATCCACTCCAAGAGAAATCAGTCGACCCATTTCCTCAGGCTCGTTTACCGTCCATGCGTGCACCTTCAAATTAAGGATGTGAGCTTTATCTAGATTACCCTGGCAATTACACACTTCAAGTAATAGGTTTCTGGCACTCCAACCAGCACTGGATGATCAGAAGCCTGCATGCGTTTTTCAACAATTTGCACGCGGCGTCGTGCGTCGATGGCGGCGTCGGCGATGATTTCCAGAAATAGTTCCTCGGAAACGTGATACGAACAGGTGCAGGTAATCAGCACGCCCCCCGGATTTAGTAACTTCATCGCTCGCAAATTGATCTCTTTGTAACCGCGCAGAGCTGACTTCAAACTGGCGCGATTTTTTGCAAACGCCGGAGGATCGAGAACGATGGTGTCGAAATGTTCTGTCGCTGCTTCCATCTCACGAAGGGCGTCGAAGACGTTAGCTTCACGAAAATCGATATTAGTCAGTTGATTGAGTTCGGCGTTCCGGCGAGCGGCCGCTACTGCTTCTTCGGAAATGTCTATGCCGACTACATTGTCACAAACGCCGGCGAGGTGAAGGGCAAAGGCACCATTGAAAGTGAAGCAATCGAGTGCTCGCGCCTTGTTTGAAGTTTGCGCTGCGGCCTGGGCCGCAAGTCGGTTCTCGCGCTGGTCGAGAAACGATCCGGTTTTTTGCCCACCCAACGGTGCGACAATGAATCTTAATCCGTGCTGAAGGATCTCCAATTCTTCTGGGGCATTGCCGTACAAGGAACCCGCAACCAGGGGAAGTCCTTCCAGCTCACGCACTCTCGCATCGTTTCTTTCTATGACCGCGCGCGGACTAAACTGCTCGATCAGTATCTCCGTCAATAAGGACTTAACCGTCTCTGAGCCCTGCGACAGAGTCTGCAGCACCAGCACATCGTCGTAATGATCGACAATCAGAGAGGGAAGCAAATCGCCTTCAGAGTAGACTAGGCGATAGGCATTTGTATCTGGTGGGATGCTTCTTCTGCGCGCGGCTTCGCTAAGTCTACGTCTCCACCAATCACGATTTATGTCTTCTTTTGTTTGCGTGAGGAACCGCAGAGCTATCTGTGAAGAATCACTGAATAAACCCTGACCAACGAAGTTTCCGCGTTCATCGTCGACGGACACAATCGAGCCACCGACCGCATTCACAGCAATGATGTCGCTACGATAGATCCAAAGATGACCATGCCTAACTCGATCCGCACCGCGTTTGTTAACTCTCACACTATTCATCGCCGAATACTCTGACATAAGCTCAAGACACGACGCCACCAGACTGATAGGCCCACAAGATGCAGCGTGATGAGCGTGGGGAAGTGAAATCGACCATATCCGATTCGCATTTTCAGAAATATCTCAATTTTGAAATCATGTCTTCAGAATGATGCGCAATTGCGACTGCGAATATCGCTATGCTAGGCTTCGAGCGTTTTTCGGGATGTCATGACAACCAAACCAAAAGAGCAACGGCGTGAACGTTTTCAGACCCCCTCCGGCATCGAACTCCCAGTCGATTTCAACCCCTCCAATACTGACGCCCTCGATTATGAACGCGATCTCGGCTCACCTGGAGAGTTTCCCTACACACGCGGCATCTACCCAAACATGTATCGCGGGCGGCTTTGGACCATGCGCCAGTACGCCGGTTATGCATCGGCTGAGGAGTCCAATGCTCGTTACAAGTATCTTTTAGCTCACGGTACTACGGGACTGTCGGTTGCATTTGATTTGCCGACTCAAATCGGATTGGACTCTGACGATCCGCTGGCGGCCGGTGAAGTTGGTAAGGTAGGTGTTGCGATCGATTCGCTCGAGGACATGGAGCGTTTGTTTCAAGACATTCCGCTTGCTGAAGTCTCGACGTCGATGACTATCAACGCGACCGCAGCAATATTGCTCTCGTTGTATCTTGCAGTGGCCCGCAAGCAAAACGTCCCTTTCCACAAAGTCCGCGGCACGCTGCAAAACGATATCTTGAAAGAATATATAGCGCGAGGTACCTATATTTATCCGCCTGCTCCCTCGCTAAGACTGGTTACTGATATTTTCGCGTACTGCGCTAGCGAGGTGCCGAACTGGAATACTATCTCAATTAGCGGTTATCACATTCGCGAAGCCGGCTCCACTGCGGTCCAGGAAGTTGCCTTCACACTCGCTGATGCAATTACGTATGTCGAGGCTGCATTGAACGCGGGCCTAGAAATCGATGACTTCGCACCGCGCATTTCGTTCTTCTTTAACTCGCACAATAATCTGCTGGAAGAGATCGCCAAGTTTCGCGCCGCGCGCCGCTTGTGGGCGCGCATCATGCGCGACCGCTTTAAGGCACGTGATCCACGTTCGCTGATGCTGCGATTTCATACGCAGACGGCGGGTTCATCGCTCACCGCGCAACAGCCCGAAGTGAACGTTGTGCGCACAACTATCCAGGCACTGGCCGCCGTCCTGGGCGGCACGCAGTCGTTGCATACAAATTCAATGGACGAAGCGCTGGCATTGCCCACGGAAGCGGCAGCAAGAGTCGCTTTGCGCACGCAGCAGGTGATTGCGCATGAGTCGGGTGTGGCTGACAGCGCAGATCCATTGGCGGGTTCGTACGCCATCGAGCAACTGACTCATGAAGTCGAGGCCAGGGCCGCGGAGTATCTGAAGAAGATTGACGCTATGGGCGGAATGTTGCGGGCGATTGAAACCGGTTACATCCAACGCGAGATTCAGGAGTCCGCCTACCGTTATCAGCGAGCGATTGAAAGTCAGGAAGAGATTGTAGTAGGAGTAAATCGTTTTCAGATCGAAATCGAGCAGCCAATAAAGACATTAACGATCGATCCTGCGTTAGAGCGTGCGCAAATTGAGCGCGTCCGTGCGTTACGCCAGAAGCGAGACTCCAAGGTCGTTGACGAAGCGTTGATTAAGCTTCAGCAAGCTGCCACAACGACGGAAAACTTGCTCCCTCGAATTCTGGAATCTGTCGAAGCGTATGCCACAGTTGGTGAAATCAGTAATTGCCTCCGCCGTGTGTGGGGCGAGTATCGCGAAACTTCCACCGTTTGATAGGTACGCCTGTGAATAGAAGGGACTTCAACAAAGCACTCGGACTGAGCGCCGTTACGCTCGGCCTTGGGCGTATTTTCGCGAAAGCAAATAAACCGTCCCCACAATTCTCTATAACAATGGACGATTTCAACTGGGGCAATGCTGTCAAACTTACCGCTACGGAACGCAATCAGAAAATTCTGGACATACTAAAGGCGAATTCGGTCAAGGCGGCCCTTTTTGTTATTGGTCGCAACATTGAGGATGAGGAAGGCAAGCGACTGCTCTCGGCCTGGGACGAAGCTGGTCACTTGATCGGTAACCACACATACTCACACCGAGATTTCCACGCACCGGACGTGACGCTCGAGAGCTATCAGGAAGACATCCTTCGGGCCGAGGCGTTACTCAAGCAGTTTTCCCGGTTTCAAAAATATATCCGCTTTCCAATGCTCAAGGAGGGTGATACAGCGGCTAAGCGCGATGCGATGAGAGCGTTCCTTGCGGCACAGGGCTATCGTGCCGGTTACGTAACAATTGATAATTCAGATTGGGTTGTCGACCAGCACCTGACTGCCCGTTTGCGAAAAGAGCCGAACGCCGACCTTAAGCCGTATCGCGATTTCTATCTTGAACATATGTGGGACCGCGCGCGGTATTACGATTCACTCGCGCGGCGCGTGCTCGGCAGGCCGGTCAAACATACGATCCTGACACACTTCAATCTCTTGAACGGACTCTTTCTCGACGACCTGATCGGAATGTTCAAAACAAAAGGATGGCAGCGGATCGATGCCGAGGAGGCTTTCTCTGATCCCGTCTTTTCAGCGAAGCCAAAAGTGATTCCCGCCGGCGAAGGCATTGTCTGGGCTTTGGCGAAAGAGAAAGGGACGATCGCGAAATCATTACGCTACCCGGCTGAGGACGGCGAACACGAAGCGGCAAGAATGAACAAGCTGGGACTTTAGTCCGCGCAACTCAGCATGACTCATCTTCTGGAAGTTAAAAATCTGAGCACATACTTTCCCACCCGCGCCGGACTCGTTCGTGCGGTTGACGGCGTCAGCTTCTATCTTGATCGGGGTGAACTACTTGGACTGGTCGGAGAATCAGGCTGTGGCAAGTCGATGACAGCGTTGTCCGTCATGCGTCTGATCTCACCCCCAGGCAAGATAGTGGATGGCTCAATACTCTTCGACGGCAAGGATCTGCTGAAACTGTCGGACTCAGAGATGCGCGAGATGCGTGGCGACGACATCGCGATGATATTCCAGGATCCTATGACCTCGCTCAATCCGGTCTTCACAGTCGGTGAACAGATCGCTGAAGCCTTGCGCCTCCATCGCAAGTTGTCAAAGAAGCAAGCCCGTCTCGCCACTATCGAAGCAATGCGCGAAGTTGCCATACCTGATCCAGCCCGCCGAATTGAGGATTATCCACATCAACTCTCAGGAGGGATGCGCCAGCGCGTGATGATTGCCATGGCGCTCGCATGTAACCCAAAGCTCTTGATTGCAGACGAGCCCACCACGGCGCTCGACGTTACAATTCAAGCACAGATACTGGAACTCCTCGACGAATTGAGAAAGCAAAGAGATCTCGCGGTTTTATTGATTACACACGATCTCGGTGTCGTTGCCGAGGTAGCCGATCGAGTCGCGGTAATGTACACCGGCCGTATTGTGGAAGAGTCGCCTGTTGATGAGTTGTTTGCTCGACCAAAGCACCCGTACACCGAAGGTCTGCTGCGGTCGGTACCGAAATTGACTAGCGAGCACGTTCGAAAGAAAGAACGGCTTGAGACGATCGAGGGCACCGTGCCGCGACCTACCGAGTTGCCACCTGGTTGTCACTTTGCGCCGAGGTGTCGTCATCGCATGCCTCGGTGCACCGCCGAAGATATTCCACTTTACGAACTCGACGGCGACGTCAAGGTGCGTTGTGTCCTTTATGACCTCGCGGCGGCGGTCGCGGCTGATCATTGCGCTGAGCAGCTTGGCCCTTAACATCTTACTGGGACCGCAGGCGTCTCGCCTGCCAACGTTACGCCACAGGCTCGTCTCATTTTATCTTCGACTTTCGGCAGGCGAGACTTTAGGTTGATTCTGTCAGATCTGTGTCGCGCGGTTGCAGGCGAGACGCCTGCGGTCCCAGGAAGGGTTCAATAGTCGGATCGATGAAGATGGAAGAACAGATTCAGCGTAGACAAACACCGCCTCTGATACCTTTGCTCACAGAGACATTGGTGAGCGTCCAAGACCTCGTGAAACACTTTCCAGTCGAAGGCACGGACGACGTAGTCCGTGCCGTTGACGGAGTGTCATTTGAAATATTCGCGGGCGAGACATTAGGACTAGTTGGGGAGTCCGGCTGTGGCAAGTCGACGGTAGGGCGTTGTCTGCTTCGCTTGATTCAACCCACTGCGGGACAGGTTAAGTTTCAAGGGCGAGATATTCTCTCGATGGAAAAAAAGGAGCTTCGAGAGATCCGCCGTGAGATGCAGATCATCTTTCAGGATCCGTACGCCTCCCTAAATCCGCGGATGAAGATCGGCGATATCATAGCTGAGCCTCTGGTGATCCATAACGAAGGTTCAAAAAGTCAGCGACGCGATCGAGTTGCGACACTCTTGCGTAGGGTCGGCCTTGATCCGGATTACATGAATCGCTACGCACATGAATTCTCAGGCGGTCAACGTCAACGTATTGGCGTTGCACGTACGCTGGCGCTCAATCCAAAACTGATTGTTGCCGACGAGCCGGTTTCGGCGTTGGACGTGTCGGTTCAGGCGCAGGTAGTGAATTTGCTCCAGGAGTTACAAGAAGAGTTCAAGCTTACCTATCTGTTCATCTCCCATGGACTCGCGGTCGTCGAACACATTTCTACGCGTGTAGCAGTAATGTACCTTGGTCGCATTGTTGAGATTGCTGACGCGGCCGAGTTGTACGCTCGACCTCTTCACCCATATACCCAGGCACTTCTTTCTGCGATTCCAGTTCCCGATCCGCGGCAAAAACGAAAGCGAATTATTCTTCAAGGTGATGTGCCAACTCCCATTAATCCTCCATCGGGTTGTCGGTTTCGGACGCGGTGCCCAATAGCAATTGAAGAGTGCGCTCACATCGATCCTGAGTTGCGCGAAGTGTCGCCCGGTCATCAAGTCGCATGTATACGGGTGTCCGGGTGGGCAGAGGCTGGAAGTATGAAGTCGAACATGCAAGGTTCAGAATTCTACGACCGCGTTTAAGTTCCGATGGTCATAAGTAAAAACGAAATGCTCGCTCTTCCGCCTGAAACCTTGCTTCGTACAATGTCGTATCAATAACTCCAATGCTTTCAGGTAGGTCCAGTGTTTTCATTAACTTCGACGGAAGCTTTTCTCCCCGTCTTCTCGTAGGAGGACAACATGAGCGCTCCAATTGAGCAGAACCTTCAGGCACCGCCATCACCGCCAGTTCCAGAAACGCCAGCTCTTGCGCCCCGACCGACAAAGCTGCGGCCCATTGCCATCGGTCTGTTTGTGTTGGGATTAATCGTTCTCGTTGGCGGCATTGCGAAAGTGATCGCAGGAGGCATTGGCACCGGAGGCGCATTGGCTTTCTTCGGCGCTGCTTTGTTTGGTTTGAGTTTTATTCGTTTACCACAGGTCGCCGACACCGAGCCGCCTTTGTCACCCGTGCAGAAACTCACCGGAATTTTTTATGAGCCGACCCGTGTGTTTCGAAATCTGCGCGTGCATCCACGCTGGCTGGCTGCTTTCATCTTGATTGTGCTACTCAGTGTGACTTATTCGTTTGCATTCACACAGCGCATTACCCCTGAACGCATCGTGAACCACACGATCGATAAGCTAGCCGAGCTAGGACCACCATTTGCACCTCCGCCTGAGAGGTTGGAAGCTATGCGGACCCAGCAGCTCGAGGATGCGAAAAATCCAGTGCAACGAGCAGGCACTGCCGTCAAAGCGATGGTTGCCATATTCGTTTTCACCGCGATTCTTGCAGCACTTTACCTACTGGGAATCATCGCTTTTGGGGGGAAAATGAACTTTTGGCAGACGCTTTCTGTTGCTTTCTACGCAGCCGTGCCAATCATTGTCATTCAAAAGGTTCTCAGCCTCGTTATCTTGTACATTAAAAGTCCGGACGATCTTCATCCAATTCTCGGTCAGGACAACCTGGTCCAGGACAATCTCAGTATTCTCGTGTCTCCGGCAGAGCATCCGGTTTTGTTTGTGCTGCTAACATCAATCGGAATCTTGTCGTTCTTCGGATTGTGGCTGAAGGCCACGGGGTTGCGTAATGGCGGGACGCGAGTAAGTGGGAGCGCTGCGTGGGGGGTAGCGATAACCTTTTGGGTATTGGGTCTGGTACTTGCGACGATTCTGACCGCCCTATTCCCGAACTTCATTTCCTAAAGAAAGATCCCAACAGACGTGTCGACCTCCAAGGTCGACGCGTCTACTACCAAAGTTGTTGCTTTCTATTCGTACCGAAGCGATTCGATAGGATCGAGTCGAGCGGCTTTCCACGCGGGCCATAGGCCAAAAATTAGGCCGATTCCCACACTAGCGATTAGTCCGCCGATGGGAGCCCATAGGGGCACGTAAGAGGGAAGTAGCAAACGAAGCAACAGGGTCAGGCCCCATCCGATTGAGAGTCCGACGATACCGCCTAGGCCTGTAAGAGTAGCCGCTTCGATCAGAAACTGCCACATGATGTCGCTTCGTTTGGCGCCAATTGCTTTACGCACACCAATCTCGCGGGTACGTTCGGTGACTGAGACCAGCATGATGTTCATCACGCCAATTCCACCGACCATCAATCCAACCGAAGAGATCACAACCATGGCGATCGCAAGCCCGCCCGTGATCGAGCGAAAATTATCAAGAATGCTTTCAGATGTCTGCATGCCAAAATTGTCATTTGCCGCAAACGGCACCTGACGACGGACGCGCAAAAGATCGCGCACTTGATCCTTTGCCTCATCCATCATGCCGGGCTTTGCGACTGCGAGTATGTAGATATCGTCGGCGTTGGGCTTAAGTTTCTGCGCAACCGTAAAAGGCACATAAATCACGTTGTTTTGATCATCACTCCCGCCACCGATGAGAAACTGCTCTCGCTTCTCCAGGACTCCGACAACCCGAAACTCTTGTGGTCCGATTTTGATTGTTTGACCAACAGGTGAACCGATTTTGAAGAAGTCGTCCGCAACCTTTGAACCAACCAAACAAACTTCCTGATTTGTATCGTTTTCCGTTTGAGTAAAAAAGCGACCTTCAGATATTACTTGCGTGCCGGCCTTTTCAAATTCCGGCAGTGTTCCCTGCAACGCAACTTGAGCGGAGGTCTTGCCCCCACCAGAGACCATCAGTTTGCCACCAAAAAAGTTGTTAGTAATGTCCAAAAAGGGAACTGACAACTCGACGGTGGGAAGCGAGGAGAGCGCGATCGCATCGTCGTAGGTCAACTCCTTTCGCATTCTCTCTTCGCGTGACAGGCGTCCGATATGAATGCCAGGGTTGTATTTGCTGATGTAAATCGAGCGCGTGCCGAACGATTCAACCTCTCGCTTAACGGAGACGTCGATGCCGCTAATGATCGAAGCAATCAGCATCACAGTGATAATTCCGATCACCACTCCAAAGACGGTCAGAAACGAACGCAACTTGTTGCCCCGCAACGTCGAGATGGCCATCTTAAGATTTTCGTAAATGTCGCTTCGGAGTATTCGCATAAGCTTTTAATCCCTCGGACCCTTTGTTAAAGACCCAAGACCTAAGTCCAAAGACCCGCAACTAATCCGCCCTCAATGCCTCGATCGGATCCAGGCGCGCAGCCTTCCACGCTGGAAAAATTCCCGAGAGGACGCCAGCACCTCCCGAGGCAGCAAGGGCGAACAGAATTGCAAGAAGCGACAGGTACGTGGGAAAGAAAACGGCTGTGACAACATGCCCGACGATCCAAGCCAGAAAAATGCCAATTGCTCCACCGATGATCGCCAAAGTTACCGCCTCTACCAGAAACTGTTTCAAGATGTCCATTTGACGTGCGCCCAGAGACTTTCTGATTCCAATCTCTTTCGTGCGTTCCGTGACGGACACAAGCATGATGTTCATGATGACGATCGCGCCAACTATCAATGCAATGCCTGGAACAGCTATCGCAACAATGAAGATGGTACCGAACAACCGATCGCGAAGTCCGGTTATGGCGTCGGGCGTAACGATACCGAAGTTATCCTTTTCGTTCGGCCCGAGTTTCCGTCTCACGCGCATCAGAAAACGCGCTTCCTCAACTGCATCGTTGAAAACCTCATCAGTTCTAGATGTAACAACGAAGTAAAGAGAACGCTGTCGAATAAGTCCGCCGTAATTAATCGAATATGTCTTCAAAGGAATAACCACGAAGGTATCCTGCGGGATGCCGAAGACTGTTCCCTTCGCGGCTTCTACGCCGATTACCCGATAAGGTAACCCGCGTACGCTTATTTCCTGTCCGATGGAATTGCCCGCGGGGAACAGTTTACTTGCTACGTCGGCTCCGATATACGCAACCCGAACGGCGCCCTCGTTCTCGGGTTCCGCGATAAAGCGTCCCTCGGCTACGTCTCGATTCTCAATGTCTACGCAGTTGGCGGTCGCGCCAGAAACAAACACGTCTTCCAACAGTTGGTCACCGCGTTTCACTTCGGACGGAGTACCCCTCGCCTTTGCCCCAATCTTCCCAATCAGAGTGGCGCGTTCCTTGAGGTACTCATAGTCCTCGAGCGTAATTTCCTTGTTGCGTCGCTGGGCTGCCGCAATTGTGTCCGTATCCTTGAAGTCTTCCAAAGGATTGAAGCGTTGCACCGTGAATGACTTTGCTCCGATGCCGGCGATCTTTTCGTCCACGTAACGGTTGAAGCCCTCGATAAGGGAGACGACAACAACAAAAGCGGTGACGCCGACGATCATGCCCAAAAGGGTCAAGGCCGAGCGCAACTTGTGCGCCCAAATCGCAGCAACTGCAAGTTTCAGGGTCTCGATAAATTTCACAGGGTTACTACGGGGTAGCTCCTAAATAGTTGCAATGTCTGACAAAGCCGACATTATGCAACGACTTGTCTAAAGGGCATAGCCAGCGGATACGTCAAGATCCTCGCCGGTGAGGCTACCGGCCTCTTCTGACGCTAAAAAGACTACTGCCGCCGCAACGTGATTGGAGTTTACCATGCGGCGCAACGCGGTACCTTCAACATATGTGCGCTCGACTTCTTCCTCTGTCCGACCGAGTTCTTTGGCTCGACCAGCGATCACCCCGCTCATACGCTCGCCTGCTGTGGGACCCGGACAGATGGCATTAACCTGGATATTGTAAGGACCCAGTTCCTGGGCCAGCGTTCGCGATAAGCCCAACAACCCCCACTTGGATGCGGCGTAGGGACTGCGCAAGGCATATGCCAACTTTCCTGCTATTGATGAGATGTTGATGATCTTTCCTGACCGTCGCTCAATCATGTGAGGGATGACCGCCCTGGCGCATAAGAAGGCGCCTGTTAGATTCACCGCCAGGACTTCCTCCCAAGCGGCGACGCTGACACCGGATACCGGAGCAGTCGGCCCGACAATGCCGGCGTTGTTCACCAGAATGTCGATCTTACCGAAACTCTCTAATGCCTTATTGGTCATCGCACTGACGTCAGATTCCTTTGATACATCGGTGACGAGAAACCGTGACTGGCAACCTAACATCTCGATCTCGGCGGCTGTACTTTCGAGTACGTCTCTTTTCCGGCCGCTAACTAACACGTTGGCTCCCTCACGCGCGAGTGCGAGTGCGATCGCTTTGCCAATACCGCGACCTCCACCGGTAACAATTGCTGATTGATCCTTCAGTTTCATCTGCTTGTCTGATTTTTAATCACTCCCAACGCAACGCATCAATCGGATTAAGTCGTGCAGCCTTCCAGGCCGGCCAAAGTCCGAAAATTATCCCCACTGCTGCAGAGATTCCTACGCCCACTCCGATGGCCCATAGCGGTACGTAAGCAGGGAGTGGCGAATATTTGTTCATCAGCAAACTTGCAATCTCTCCGACTGCTAACCCGGCAAGCCCACCTATTGCAGTCAGCACAACGGCTTCAATTAGGAACTGCGACAGAATATTCAATCTGGTCGCGCCGACCGCTTTACGGACGCCTATTTCCTTTGTCCTTTCCGTGACTGACACCAACATGATGTTCATGACACCAATGCCACCAATCATAAGTGCGACAAACGAGATCGACGTTAGCACTAGTGCCGTTGCGCCGGTCAATTGATTGTAGACGTCTAGTAATGAATCCTGCGACGAGATCCCAAAGTTGTTTGGCCCCCCGGCAGGAACACGACGGCGACGCCTCAGAATGTCAGTGATTTCATCGATAGCGCTCTTTACAAAGGCTCGCGAACGTGGACGAACAATAATGAAGAAAATGACTTCAGGAAAAGGACGATCAGGATAGTACTTGTCGAATGTTGTGATCGGAATAAAAATAGAGTTGTCGCGCGACTGCCCAAAGAAATTGCCGAGTGGTTCCATCACTCCCACAACTCGATACGGGTTGCCATTAATTCTCACATCCTTGTCGATCGCGTCTTCATAGGGGAACAACGCCTGCTTCACGTCAACGCCAAGAATTACAATATTCGAGCGGTCCTGCAGGTCAATGTCATTAATGAAACGACCTGACGCGACATATTGCGACTGAACAAATTCATAGTAAGGTGTTACGCCGAAGAGAATGGGTGTATCAGTCTGTTTGTCCTGGTATCTCACCGTCGATGCGATCATGCGGTGAACTGGTGAGACGCCGGCAATTGATGGACCTTCAGTGCGTAGTGCTGCGGCATCATCCATTGTAAGGTCCTTGCGATGGATCTCGTCGGGACCAGGTGGACGTCCAAAGCTGGGCTCAAACTTGGCCACAAAAATTGTGTTTGAACCCAATGATTCAATCTGATCCGCGAAAGCCTTGTTAAGTCCCTGGATGATCGACACCATAAAAATGACTGTGACAACACCGACGCTGACGCCCAGAATGGTCAACGACGAACGAAGCTTGTTTGCCCGCAGGGTATCCAGCGCCATGAGAGCGGATTCTTTTATGTCGTCCAGTCGCATAGTTTTCGAGTTATCCACTAGCAGCACGAAAAATCATTGGTCATATATCATTTGACATTTCTCATTTGTCATTTCGACCGGAGCATCGCATACGCATCTCAGAAACGGGCGCTCGCACACTCCACGAAAAGCAACGCTTCCTAAATGACAAATGAAAAATGTCAAATGATATATGGCCAATGATATCGTTTTACAACCCTCTGTTACTCGGCCCGCAGTGCCTCAATAGGATCCAGCTTCGCTGCGCGCCAGGCCGGCCATAGTCCGCTAACTATTCCCACAACCGATGAAACGCCGACGCCCAGCACGGCGGAGGCCACACTTATGAGTAGCGGAAAACCAATCAAGGCAGAAATGAGATATGCGAGTCCAAACCCTGTCCCGACTCCGATCGCGCCGCCAATAGCCGTAACCGTAACGGCTTCGATTAGGAATTGAGTAAGGATATCTTTGCGTCGTGCCCCTATTGCCTTCCGAATTCCAATCTCCTTCGTTCGCTCAGTCACAGACACGAGCATGATGTTCATTACCACAATACCACCCACGACCAGCGAAATAGCAGCCACTCCAATAGTAACGATATAGATGTTGGAAGTTGCCGAACCATACAGATTGAGAAACACGTCCTGGGTTTCGAGCGAGAAACCCTCATCCTCTGTATCGCCCGCTGCGTGGCCGCGGCGATTTCGCATGATGGTCCTGACTTGATCTTCCGCCGCTTCGAGTTGCTCAGGCGAAGGGACCTGAATAAAGACCACAAGCGAACGTCTACCTCCGTATACTTTTTGGTAAGTCGAATAAGGAATATAGACCACGTTATCGCGAGAGAAACCGAATATTGAACCCAGCGGTTCAAGCACCCCCAGAATTAGGTAAGGGCGTCCGTCGATCCTGATCTCGTGGCCAATAGCCCTATCTGCAGGTGCGTCGTTAAATAAATTCTTCAGCATGTCGGGACCAACAACACAGATCTCACGGCCAGAATTCCCTTCGCTTTCGGTCCAGATACGTCCCACGTCGATGGTTCGGCCATCGATATCAAACATCGTGATGGGGTCGACGCCGCGAACGCGAACGTTCTCAGCTTTTTGATCCGCATGCTTAACGGTTTCGATTGCGTTGGCCGCAATACCGACTCGCCAGCAGGAAGTGCAGAGCCTGCCGACTGATTCCGCATCTTCGTGGGTCACGTCTTTACGCTTGTTGAACTTTATGAAATCCTCACGCGACGTAATGATTTGGGGGTTTTTCGAAATAGTGAAGACAGTCGAACCTTGCGAGGAGAATGTTTGGGCCACGGTCTTGTCGAGACCCTTGATGATCGTGACAACCGCAATGACAGCGGTGACGCCAACGACGATGCCCACGAGAGTGAGTGCCGTGCGCATCATGTTTGCTCGCAAGCTGGCGGTGGCGACTCGGAAGGCTTCCCAGACGGCCGCCAAACGAAAAACAGGCAGCGACGTGACTCGCTGTGGGAGCACTGCACGCGCAAACGTGTAGCGTTGTGGCTCTGCCCCCTGCTCGCCACTTCGCTGCATCCTTATCTTCTCCTACCTGATGCGTTCGTCTTTTTCGATTAGACCGTCGCGAATGGAAATAACACGGTGAGCACGCGCCGCAATATCGTGTTCGTGCGTAACGACGATGATCGTGTTGCCTTCGGAGTGCAAGCGTTCGAAGAGGTCCATGATCTCCATGCTGGTGTGTGTGTCGAGAGCTCCGGTAGGTTCGTCGGCCAGCAGAATTGATGGATGATTGACGAGAGCGCGAGCAATTGCCACGCGTTGACGTTGTCCGCCTGATAGTTCGTTGGGACGGTGCGTCACGCGGTCAGCCAGATCAACAGCGTTGAGGGCCTTGCGTGCCATTTCATGACGCTGAGACGAACCGACGCCACCGTAAATCAGCGGGAGTTCAACGTTGTGAAGAGCTGTTGCCCTTGCCAGGAGATTGAAAGTTTGAAACACGAAACCGACTTCCTGGTTACGAATGCGAGCAAGTTCGTCGTCATCCATCTCGGAGACGTTTTTGCCGTTAAGCCAATACTCCCCTTGCGAAGGTGTATCGAGACACCCAATCAAATTCATCAAAGTTGACTTGCCTGAACCAGATGGGCCAATGATGGCGATGTACTCTCCGCGAGGAATGTCAAACGAGACTCCGTGAAGCGCATGAACCGACTCCGTTCCCATCTGGTAAGTCTTCCAGATGTTGCGCATCGAGATCAGCATCGCCGGGTTATGCCCGTCGAGCTGAGTTTGTGGCTTGATGGCGTTCTCTGTTGGAGAAACCGTAAGAGTAGCGTCACTCATTTAGCTTCCCTCATTTCCGTTCACGTTGCCCGGCTTTTTCGTTTGTCGTTTGACAGTCATTCCGTCCTTGAGCGTCTTCAAAACACGACTTGGTCCGCGCACAATTTCCATCTGCGGCTTAACGCCGCTGGTGATCTCGATGTCGGCTTCGCCTGTGATGCCTGTGGTGACCTCGATGAACCTTACTTTATTGCCCTCGATGAGGTAGACCCCCTTCTGCGACTTCGGCTTCTCACCTACTGGCGTCGGAGCGTTGCCGGCTACTGAAGGCGACGGTGATGCGGTAGGCGGCGCTTTCTCAACAATCGATTCAAGCGGAACAGCCAGAACGTTTGTTTTTGTGTCGGTAATAATCGTAGCCGTGGAACTCATTCCGGGGCGCAGCGCGTTTTGAATTTCTTCCGACAGCTCCTTGAGTTCCAGCGTCACTTTGAACTCTTTGGCTTCCTGTACGTTCACGCGATTCGAAAGGCCACCTGTGGTGTCTGACTTCGCGATTGCTAAAGGATTTCTCTGGGTAACGATTGCCTTAAGCTCCTTATCACCCAAGGCATCAACCTTAACCTTAGCGACCTGTCCAACCTTGACGTTGTTAATTTCCGTTTCATCCACGTTCACTTCGACATTGATCTGCGACATGTCAGCGATGGTCATCAACGGAGTAGTCGAAAGACCAGCCACGGCAAATTCACCAACACGGGTCGGGATATCAGCGACGACACCATTTAGCGGCGACAACTGAGTTGCCTTTGAACGTTGACTCACTTGTCCGCGGAGCATCGCCGATTGTTGATTGGCCCGCATCTCCGATGACTTGATGCTTGTTTGAGCGTCCTTTACCGCTATGCGCTGTTGATTTGCGCGTTCAGTTGCTTCTCTTACCGCGATCTTTTGCGCTTCAAGATTGGCTTTTGCAGTCTCCAGCGCAATCTTCGCGGTATCGTACTCGTCGCGCTTAGTGTCGTATTCGAGCCGCGACGAAACACCAGACTCGATCAGTTCTGTAGAGCGTTTGAGCTCACGTTGCGCAGTGTTCAAAGCAACTTGCGCTCGGTCGACGTTGGTTTGGAAAGCAACGACTTGTTGCCTCGCCGCCGCGACTGAAGACTCCGCAACAATCAATGCCTGTTGCGCTGCGTTGACGGCGTTGCGCGCGTTTTGGACATCATTAATCGATGCTTGAGTGGCAGCCCACTGTGCCTCCTGGCTCGACTGCAACTGGGTAGGGTCCACACGGACCAGCGGCTTTCCTTTAGTAACCTGATCACCTGCAGTTACGTAGATTTCCTCGATGCGACCTGGAACCTCGCTTGTTAGTTTGATGTATCGAACGGGGCGCACTTCACCCGAGGCAGTCACTGTTTGTTTCAGTTCCGGTCTGACTTCCAACTTTACAGTGATTACTTCAGGTTCTTCCTTGCGGCTTGCCAGCACACTGACGATAACGACAATCGCCAGCACAGCGGCGATGACTACACCTATAATGATTTTCTTCTTGCGACTCAATGCCATGTGTTATTCCTTCGATCGGGGACTTAAATACTTGATTGAAAACGAGTAGTAGCCTATATCAAAACGCTCGCGGCAAACCCGTAGGCTCGAAGTAGTTTCTACGCCAAAACTTACCAAACAGTTTCATTTAACAGCAACCAATGCTGGAGGTTGGAAGCGAAAAAGCGCCGTTGGGTTTGTCTTAGCTTGCCATCCACCGGCGCGTAGGTCAATTGAGGGTCCATGGTTAGAACCGTTGGCGCACTAAAACATTTCGCGCTAAAATGACTTGCTTTTCTCTTACTCCCTTTAGCTATAGAACCTTGGGTTCTTCGAAACGAGCTGCTTGAGAGCATTGCAGATGATTACCTGTGACAGGTGCAAAACAGAAAACTTGGATGGTTCGCAATATTGCGATGAATGCGGTGCCCCGCTGAGGCCAAACGGTCGCCCGGCGCCAGACCAAAGGGCCGTGCAACGCCGAGAAGAGGGCCAAAATGGATCTCGCGCAGCGTATCCGGGCGCTCATCCCGAGTTCGCCGGCGGCCATGTTTCGGCGGGCTTCACTCTTGCAGCTCTAAAATCTCAGGCCAAGCCGCACGCCAGGTTAGTTATCGAGAAGGGCCGTTCAAGTGGCAAGCAGTTCATGCTTAGCGATGTTGAAGCTCAGATCGGTCGTTGGGACGCCGACGGCGGAATTTTCCCGGATATCGATCTGGATACCGATGATCCGGAAGCGAAAGTGTCGCGCCGCCACGCCCGCATCACGCTTACAAACGGCCAATATTTTCTTGAAGATCTGGGCTCGACTAACGGAACCTTTATTAATCGCGGGAGAAGGTTACCGCCCGGTCAGCGGCAAGCACTATGTGATGGCGACGAAATTATCGTTGGAAAGACGTTCCTGCGCTTCCACATCGTGAAATAGATCCCGGCCCAGAACCGTCTTCATTTAGAGTCGGACCGCGATAACGCTGAAAGATAGAAGTCAACTCGCAACAAAATGGCCGAGTGTAAAGAATGCGGCGCCCGCGTCGCGCCTAGTGAACATTTCTGCGGCTCCTGCGGCGCGCAACAGCCTCCCTCGTCGGCTGAATTGAAGACGATCTCCGCGTCAATGGCTGCTGAGGCTGAATATCTAAACTCGCCTGAGGTTGCTCAGCTCGACAGCACATTAGAACCTGAACGTTCTGATGAACCAGTAACCAACGCCGAGGCACCGATTACCGCAAACCCTGAGTCATCCAGCCCGCCCGAATCTATCAGTACCGGCGAGTCTCTTACGGCTGCACCGACGAGTACTGACGACTCTATACCTCCGATATCTTCAAACTCGCTTGGTGGTTCCTTCACGGACGAGGTAAAGATCCAGGCAACGAGTAGTTCGACGGCTCATAAGGGAACGACCGGCGGGCATCAACCAACAGCGAAACAACTCGCGTCAGGCACCGTCCTGAATTCCAGATATGAAATCGTTCGCCGGATCGGCGGCGGAGGAATGGGTGCGGTTTATCTCGCGAAAGATCGAAATCTCGGCGATGCGCCACGCGCAGTAAAAGAGATGGTGGAATCCCATTTGGACCAGGCGCAGCACGAGAAAGCCATTGGAGATTTTAAACGCGAGTCGTTGCTGCTTACATCGCTTGAACACCCCTCGATTCCAACTATCTACGACTATTTTTACGATGAAAGCGCGAGCCGGTTTTATCTAGTAATGAAGTACATTTCTGGCGGCGACCTCGCTTCACGGATGCGTGCTGCTCTCGGTGGCAGACTAGACGAGAAGACGGTCACCGATTGGGGAATGCAGGTCGCGGATGTACTCGATTATCTCCACTCACGTCCGAAGCCGATTATCTATAGAGACCTTAAGCCGGCGAACTTGATGATTGACGGCAACACCGGAAGAGTGATGCTGATCGATTTTGGTATTGCGCGTTGGGTGACGCAGCAGGAGAAGGGCGTGACAGCTGTTGGGACGATGGGTTATGCGCCGCCCGAACTCTTTAGTGGTCGAGTTCAACCTGCTTCAGACGTGTACAGTCTTGGCGCAACGATGTTTCATCTGTTGACTGGCTCTGACCCCCAGGATAATCCACTGCTGATTTTTGATTTCTCGAAGAATCCACGACCGAGGCAAATTGCGCCATCAATATCGACCGAAATGGAGCAGATCCTCATGCGGTCGGTTGAGTACAAGCCGGAAGATCGTTTTCGAACGGCCGGTGAAATGCGAAACGAATTAGCTAATCACCTGGAGAAGCTGATACATGGGCGCGTCAGCTATGGAGTCCCAGCTCCACTTCTGGGCGGCGAAACCGTGCAGGTGCAAACGGTATACTGTGGTTTTTGTGGAGGTCGCATTGCAGCCGACGATGTGTTCTGCGCACACTGCGGTGCGCGTCAACCGCTGGCAGGTGTGGGGTCCAGTGCGATTTTGCATGCTGTAAGGCCGACAGCTAAGCTGGTCGTAGCCGGAACAACGGAGCTTGATGCTTCGTTCATTTTGCAGAAAGACAGTAATCTTCTCGGGCGCACTGATCCGCATTCAAATATTTTTCCGGAAATTGATCTTTCCAGATTTGATCCTGAAACGAAGGTTTCCCGAAGACATGCGCGTATCTGGCTTGAGGGAGAAACTTTTCTCGTTGAAGACCTCGGTTCGGTAAACGGAACCGTGATTAACGACTCGGTAAGACTTGCGCCGCGACAACCACGCGTGCTTGACAGTGGCGATAAGTTGCGAGTAGGCGAAACGACCTTGCATTTCCTCGTAGGCTAGCCGCTTTTAACTTTGTGCCTGGTTTGACTATGAACGCTCCCACGATTGCAGGATATAAATAGCAAGCTCAGAGTACAGAGTAATACGTTTTAATCTCCCAATGACTGTTGCCCAAGGTTTGACCCGCCCATACGCAAGAAGTCGCGCCGCAACAAAAGGCGGCCACCGACTGCCCGCACCCTTTTCCCTTCGCTGCGGAGCCTTACTAATCGACTACATCGCACTCGCTGCCATTGTGGTATTCGGTACATTGATCGCAAGAATCCTTGGCGGCGGAGGGCGTGCAGCCGGCAACTCTGCTGAGACCGCAGCGGTCCTCATTGCTATCGTTGTGGCATTTCTAGATTTGGGACTGTCTCCTGGTCTAACCGGAGTGACCCTCGGAAAGTGGGCCACCGGTTTAAGAATTGAAAAGGAAGAAGGCGGCCCTCCAGGAATAGGACGCGCCCTGCTGCGACATTTTGTGGGTTACCCGCTATCGTTCGCCATTTTGGGAATAGGTTTTCTAATGACCGCCCTGACCGTGCGTGGTCGAGGTTTGCACGATATCATTGCCGGCACAGTTGTCGTTCGTGAAGGTTCGCTGTAGTTCTCATTAAACGGCGGTTCGCCGCCCTAACAGTCGCCTAAAATGTCAGAGCTAATTGTTAAATATCCCGATCGCGCCCCAGATCATTTCCCACTCGGCCGCTTGCGTATGACGATCGGCCGGTCCGCAAGAAACGATCTTTGCATTCCCGACCCGTTTGCCTCGCGTGTGCACGCAGAAGTGCGTCGTGAGGGGGACGAGTATCTGCTGCAAGACCTTGGCTCCGCAAACGGAACGCTCTACAACGGAGCAAGCGTTGAGGGTGTGATACCCCTTACGGCTGGCGGTCGCATCCAGATAGGCGAAACCGAAATCATTTTTGACGATGGCACCTACAACTCAAGTATGGGAGCCACGATGATTACGGATAACTCTGGAACATCTCTTCCGGAAGCCACGATCGCCCTGACGTCTGGCGACCGGACCACGTCCGGATTGCTTGAGGCCATAGAGGGCGCGCGAACGCAACCTGAAGAAATCGCAACCGCTGCAACCGCAACTGCACCTGCAACCAAGCATGGCGATTTGCTGGCATTGATAAGCAAGGTGGGCATTACGCTCCTCGCTTCGGCGACGCTTAATGAGACGTTGGAGCAGATAGTTGCGTTGGTTTTTGAAGCCGTGCCAGCGGACCGCTGTCTGATCATGATGCGTGATGAAGGCAGTGAAGACCTGAGAGTCGCCGTCGCCCGACTGCGTGATCGAGCAGGCGAAGTCGGAGAGATTCGCGTAAGTCGTAACGTGCTTGACGAAGTTGTGATTCGCGGGAAATCAGTACTCACCTCCGACGCGCAGCACGATCCGCGATTTGCGAGTGGCACGGTCGTGCTTCAAGGCGTGAGATCCGTTTTGGCTGTTCCGCTAGGTGTGTCCGACAAGGTTTTTGGGATCATTTACGCTGACTCACCGATAGCTGAAGGTAGATTCACCGAAGATCATCTGAAGGTTTTGACCACGCTTGCATCTGTTGCTGCTATACGCGTTGAAAACACCAGATTGGTTGAAGCCAGAATGGAGCGCGAACGTCTTGAACGTGAGCTCGCACTGGCAAGCGAAATTCAGCAACGGTTTCAACCGACGGCTCCTCCTCACGTGGATGGGTATGAGTTACAGGGAATCAGTTTTCCCTGTTACGAGATCGGCGGAGACTACTACGATTTCATCGAACGAGATGATGGACGCTTGGTGATCGCGCTTGGTGATGTGTCGGGCAAGGGAACGGCCGCGGCATTATTGATGTCCTCACTCCACGCTGCGGTGCATGCCCAATCAGCCTCGCACGATTCGTTGGTGGCGACGATCTCCGCTGTGAACCGCTACCTCGCCGAAAACATTCCGGCAAATCGTTTCGTGACCCTTTTCTACGCCGAGTTAGAACCTGAATCGGGCACACTTGCGTTTCTCAACGCCGGTCATAATCCGCCGCTGATTGTTCACTCGGCGGGAACAGTTGAGCAACTGGCGTCTGGAGGTTTGCCGTTAGGTATTAAACCTGATGCTGAGTACCGCGAGGGTCGCACGCAATTGCAACACGGAGATGTTCTAGTCATCTATTCCGATGGCGTCACTGAGGCAGTCAGTCCGACTGGCGAAGAGTTTGGCCCAACGAGACTCTATGAAGTGGTCTCAAGAAACATCGAAGCCTCTGCGGCGGGAATACGCGATCGCATCGAGTCGTCTCTAACGAAGTTTTCGCAAGGGACCAGCGCCGCAGACGACATAACGTTGGTAATCGTCAAGCGTCAGGCGAAAGCCAAACTTACCGCCAGCGCAGGCGATTGATTTGCTGTTCGAAATCTTTGTGAGACTTTTTCCGGTAGCAGCCAGTGTCAACGGACAAGCCGGTGGACATCTCGGCAGCAGCTACGGTCGACGCAAAGAGTCTTCGGCAAAGGTTGTCCACTTGCCGCTTTGATTTTTGTGCTCGATCAAAAATCTCCACGTCTTTGACTGTGGATCTGACGGGTAAGCTTCCAGTTACCGACGAGATTCTCTAACAGTTCATCGCGAAAAACTCGGTTTGGGCCATCGCCTGATTCCTGTGCGAGAGCGGGCGCTATGTTCAGGGATGGAGATAGTAACGGCCATCGCAAAATTAGTCTTTCTCACGGTTTATGTCTGACTTCCTTCACACCACTAAACAGATGCAGCAATGTGCCGACTGCAATTAAGTACATACCGCGAGCTGAAAGTGGCGCTTGCAGATTCGTCAATTTGGGCTCATAGAAAAACGCAATAATGAACAATACGGACGCAAGCGTAATAAATAACGACCCCAGGATCTGCACTGCGCGAAGCCACGGATGCAAACGAGCATAAAAGTAGCTGCCAATACCAATATGGAGCAGTCCGGAAAGCAGGATGAAAATGTGTCGTGTCCGGTAGAGCATGCGTGGGCCATCCGCCATGCCCTGTAGATGGTTGTGAAAACGATCCATGTACTGGCCCGTGAGTAGGAAAACAACCACAACCAGAAGTCCGAAGATCACATGGAATAGCTTCATGGGGATTTTCAGGCTTTGATCAGATAACGCATTATTGGCCGCGACTTGGACCGACGCTCAACTTCTTTGAATCCCGCGGCCAGAAAAGCGGAGGGGATTCCATGCCAAAGAAAAGGATCTGGCATCTTTTCCATTGACGGCTCGACTGGATATCCTTCAACAACTCTTGCGCCCTGTTTAGCTGCAAATTCAACAGCGGCGCGCAGCAGTTCTTTTGATACGCCCTTGCGCCGATCCTGCTTTCTAACAAAAACACATGAGATTGACCAGACCCGTTCTTTGTCAACAGGTTTGAGAATACGTGAGCGCTCCAATGCGACGTACACTTCTCGTGGCGCCACTGCGCACCATGCGATTGGTTCTTTTCCAAGATAAGCAATGATTCCGGGCTTTTGTCCCTTGCTGACGATGTTTCGAAGCGCGCGTTTGTTTCCCGCGCCCTTGTGAGCTTCATATTCTTTGCGCGAAACTCGCCAGAACATGCACCAGCATCCGCCACATGCACCTCGTTCACCGAAGAGCCGTTCGATGTCGGCCCAACGTGATGGAGTAGCGGGATGAAACTTGATTGTCGTTGTCGACGTAGGTTTATCCATCGAGATTCGGATAATACCTCTTCTGTGTAAGCTTGTAATCGTCTAAACGGGCGCCGTCCTTTCGTTAGGACATCTCACTTCCATGTAATAATGCGAACGCGAAAATGGATCCAGATACAGACATTGGCGGTGGCCAGCAAAAGATTCCGGCCAACAATTATTCGGCGATTGCAGGCGCTCGCAGCGAAGATCATTTCGTGCGTCAACGGGCCTTCGACACTATTGTCGCAAGCTACTGGAAACCTGCGTATAAATACATTCGCATTAAATGGCAAGCTAACAACGAAGACGCGAAGGACCTGACCCAGGGTTTTTTCGCCAACGCGTTTGAGAAAAATCACTTTGCCAACTACGACTCCCATAAAGCCAGTTTCCAAACTTTTCTACGAACGTGTTTGGACGGCTTCGTGGCAAACCAACGACAACCGGCTGAAACGAGGTGGTGACTTAAAGCATTCCCAGCTCGACTTCGTGAGTGCGGAAGACGAAGTTGCCTTACAGGCTGCCAGCCCCAATTTGAGTCCGGAAGAATATTTTCATCAGGAATGGGTGCGGTGGATGTTTACCATGGCTGTGGACACCTTGCGACCTCACTTGCAGATTTGTCAGGTCAGGAAGGGTGGCTTGCCCCGCGCTTCAACGACGTCAATTCCGAATTGCAAAGCTTTATTTGCATTGCGCCCACGCTAACGGGAGAGCGGGGGCAAGCCCACCTTCCTGACCTGACAAATTTGGAAGTGAGGTCATTGAGGCGGGAGAGCGGGGGCAAGCCCACCCTTCCTGACCTGACAAATTTGGAAGTGAGGTCATTGAAGGAGAGCGGGGGCAAGCCACCCTTCCTGACCTGACAAGTGGGCAATGGAGATCCTTGTAGTGCGAGAGCGGGGGCAAGCCCACCTTCCTGACCTGACAAGTGGGCAATGGAGATCCTTGTAGTGCGAGAGCGGGGGCAAGCCCACCCTTCCTGACCTGACAAATTTGGAAGTGAGGTCATTGAAGCGGAAGTGATCGAAAACTAATCGCTCGCTTTACCATCGAGGAGCGCTTCCGCCTTTAGTGTTTGTGGACCGTTCTCATTACAAATTGCGAAGGACGAACCTTCGTACATTGTCACACCGGCGTACTCTCCCTTAGCGTTAAGGATGTAGAAGTTGATGCCGAAGTTGGGCAGCCCCCTGCTATTCAGAAGTCGCCTTTCGACCGTGTTGGCCTTGATTCTCTTCAATACTTCTATACCAGCATCTTTGGGGTGTGCGCCGCGGCGCATTTCTTCGACAATCACAAATGAGCAAAGGCTGAAAAGATTCGCTTCACCCCGACCAGTTGAACCTGCCGCTCCGACTGCCCCATCAACATAAAGACCGGCCCCGAGAATGGGGGAGTCGCCCAGTCGTCCCGGTATTTTCCATGCGAGGCCACTGGTGGTGGTCACGCCGCAGATCTCGCCCTTCGCGTTGATGCCATCACAGTTAATCGTGCCGTGCAAGTTCTCCTCTCGAATCAGCCCTGCTGCAAGCATATCAAGTGCGGCCCGATGCCCGGCCTCAGCTCGTTTCTTAGGATCAAGATAATGAGAAGGATCTGTCCTTCGTTTCCACTCCAACCACTGTCTGCGTGAGTTCTCGGTGTTTAGATCGTCTTCAATCTTGAAACCCATGTTGTGAGCAAAGTCCTGCGCGCCTTTGCCGACTATCAGATGATGATCTGTGTTCTCCATTACTGCCTTAGCGACAAGCGAAGGCGTGCGAACGCCTTCGAGTGCGCCCACAGCTCCAGCGCGCTTTTTTGGCCCATGCATGCACGACGAATCGAGCTGTACAACACCGTCAGCGTTTGGCAGGCCGCCGTAACCTACGCTGTCGTCCAGCGGATCGAGCTCGACGATGTTGACACCCGCGATGACGGCATCGAGAACGTCCGCACCGCCGCTGATCATCGTGAAGGCCTTTTGCACCGCCGTCACGGTGCCGCCATTCTTGAACCGGTTGCCATTGGCAGAGGAGATTACGAGAGGTTTGACTTCGCTTTGCTTAAGGATCGAGGGAAAACCAGAGACTTGTTTATTTGTTGCCGCTAGTGTCAGACCCGCCACGGCCCCTGTACGCATGAAATCCCGGCGTTTCATTTTCTTGCTCATATTGTCCTCGATTCTGGGAAGTCTTTAAGGAAAAGCGCGGGCTTAATTCAATCACGATAGAGGGTTCTTTGGCAAAATGATCGCGCCGACGTCCTGGGGCAGTTTGAAGCATCATCATCGGCGACCCCAGTGTCACTCGGACTCATGATTTGCAACCTTTGATGTGAAGGGTCCTGACGTTACCACACAGATGGTGTTCTTGTGTAATCCTAAAGACTCTGCAGTTCTTCTTTAATCCTTTCCGCTGTCTTTGGTCCTATGCCATCGACCATGTCCAGACCGCCACCTTCCACAAACTTTTTCAGCTCTTCGAGTGAGGAAACCTTAAATCGCTGGTGCAACAGTGCGGCCGTCTTAGGACCGATGCCGGATAACTCCATCAATTCGAGAACAGTCTCAGGTGTTTCTGCAGTTAGCCTGTCCCAGGCGTCAAATGATCCTCTCGCCAAAAGTTCGATCACCTTACCGGCAATTGCCTTTCCGACGCCAGGAATTGTCTGTAATCCCGCTACACCCTCTTTCTCAGCAATTTCCTTCAGCGGTGTGGGCCATACTTCAATCGCTTCAGCCGCGTTGCGGTACGAGCGAAGTCGGAATGGATCGTCGCCACGGATTTCCATCAATGCGGCGAGACGATAGAATCGGCGAGCGATTGCTTCGTTATCCATTTTCCTAATTCTTACGATCCTGAGAGTTTGTACTTAGTCTAACGTCCAGAGCAGAGTAATATCAAAGCGCTCTAATTGCGTGAACAATGGTCATCATGAACGAGGAAGAGCTCAAGCATTGAACGAACTTATTTCGCACATCAGACCCAGGAGATTCCATTTGAATCAAACAAGAAGAAAACTACTGGCCGGCATTTCAATCGCCGGAGCTGGCGCATTGCTCGTTGGTTGCCGGACAACCCCTAATAGCCCTGCTAGTGCCAGCAATGACGAGCCGAAAAACGACGAGCCGGGTGCAGAAGGTCCGGCAAGTGGAGAGGTAACTGCAACTGAAGATCTGATGCGTGAACACGGAATTCTTCGTCGTGCTTTGCTCGTTTATCAGGAGTCAGCAATAAAGCTGCGACAGGATCCTAATTCTGTTCCACCCGACGTTCTCGAAAAAGCCGCGAAACTGTTTCGTGTCTTCGGCGAGGATTACCACGAGAAAAAGTTGGAGGAAGCTTACATCTTTCCTGTGCTCAAGAAGTCTCAGGGCGCCGCCTCCGCGCTCACCGACGTGCTACTGGCACAGCATGCTCGCGGTCGAGAAATCACAGATTACCTGCTTTCTGTTACGAAGGCCGACAAGATCCCTTCAAACAGCCTCGCCGGCTTTGTAGCATCGCTCGAGGCATTTGTACGCATGTATGAGCACCACGCTGCCGTGGAAGACACAATAGTGTTCCCGGCGTGGAAGGCTGCGGTGGGAGTAGGAGAACTTGACGAGTTGGGCGCAAAGTTCGAAGAGATCGAGGAAGCAGAGTTCGGTGGAGATGGTTTTGTTGCTGCTGCAAACCGGATGGCCGAGATTGAGGAGAGTCTCGGGTTAGCAAAGCTTGAGATGTTTACAGCACCGCCGCCTCCTGGTTCATCGCGTTAGTAGAAATGCTGGCTAACCGCATCCTGGCCTTTACTTTTATGAATTCCGCCATCAGAATGCTCCCTACTTTACGCGGTTCACTTTTCGCACGGAGGTCCTCACGTAACTCCGCGGGTACCTCAAACCTTAAACCTCTCAATTCTTAAGGAGTCTAAAATGACACTCACACATTTTGCAGACGAACCCGATCAGGAAACACGGATTGAAAAACTTCGCGAGCAGCTGACGGCGCTTGGCGGCAGCATAAAGTCGTCGGAGGCTATGCCGCCGGATATGGAAGAGGAGTTCCTCCGACACGTACTCGAATACGAAACTGCGGAACCAATCAGTCTTTTGCGTCTACTTGAGAACTCAGGTCTTGTGATTCCGGCACCTGACCAAGTCGACGAGAAGACAGACAAGCTAAAAGAAATTATCGAGCGAATGGCATCCCTTGGTGCATATCTTCTGCACACCAATCATCTGTCGGACAATGAACTCTACAACTACCTGTACAACGATGGGCTGCGGGAGGAAGCGGTGCTATTCCCCGAGAATCCAAGCTACGCTTACATGATCGATCTGACGGGAAGCGGCAGCGACGAAGATAATCAAATCTATCTCAAATACTACGCTGACGAAGAACACCGAAAGCAATGGGCCCTCGATTGGCCAGACGATCTCTTGCCCGACCATGAAGATCCGCCATTCGATCGGGATCGACACCTGCCTCAATCGCCACTAGGTTAGTTCGACAGACAGCGTTTTGTGGTGGAAGCAGCTCATCAAGAGACTTGAGCAGTTCCTGTCCTCTCAGCCCCGGCTGCTTCTTCCGTGTTTGTCCGAGAGAAATAATTTTTCCATCAGGCCCGATCGGTTTGATCTGCAAGTAGTCAGGATCATTTAAATGGGTCTTGGGTCTTAGGTCTTTGGTCTTAATCACGCTAATGGTCATCGTTGGAACCAAAGACCGAAGACCAAAGACCAAAGACCTAAAGACGCACAAGAAATGTCAAATGATGACCAATGATTTTCCTTCTTTGTGGCAGACCTGTATCAGGCGACGATCATTGTTCCCGTGCCTTTATCCGTAAAGATTTCAGAGAGCAGGGCATTACGTTTGGTGCCGCTGATGATGTGAGCGCTGTGCACGCCGCGTCGCAAAAGTGTGGTTATGCTTTGCAGCTTCGGAATCATCCCGCCGGTGGCCGCGCCGCTCGTGATCAATTCATCAGCTTCAACTGCTGTCAGACGAGACAACTTTGAATCGGCGTCGCCAGCCTTGAGATAGATGCCGTCGACGTCGCTAAGCAGGATTAATTTCTCAGATTGCAATTGGACCGCAATCTCGGCGGCGATTGTGTCAGCATTGATGTTAAAAACCATCCCATCGTCGTCCGCACCTAACGACGAAATCACCGGCAAGTAGCCATGATCCAACAATACCGTGAGCAATCTAGTATTGATTTGCACAACGTCGCCGACGTGTCCGAAGTCTACTTTATCGCGCACTCCAGTTTTGCGATTCAAGATCTCCTTTGGGGGACGCCGCTCAGCGTGAACGATATTCCCATCGACCCCTGACAGACCTACCGCCTCGATACTCCGATGGCGAAGCGCAGCCAGAATGTCTGTGTTGATCTTTCCTGCAAAGATCATCTTTGCCATTTCAAGGGTGGCGTCGTCGGTTACTCGGCGACCCTCGATAATTGTTTGTTCAATACCCAACTTCGAGGCGAGTTCGCTCAGCTGCTTGCCACCGCCATGCACTACGCATATCCGAATACCCACCTGGTGAAGAAGTGCCAACTCTTCGGCCAGCGACGTTAAGTTCTCATGATTCTCTGTGACTTTGCCGGAGAGTTTGACGACAAACGTTTGTCCCTTAAAGCGCTGTATGTAAGGAAGTGCCTCGCGCAAAAGATCGAGTCGTAGTTGATTGTCGATTTCCATAAGAAAACTTCGTTTTGGCCTTTGGCTTTTGGCCTTTGGTCTTTGGAATATGTCGGAAAATCTTCTCAATGATCGCGGAAGAATTTCCAAGACCGAAGCCCAAAGACCAAAGACCAAAGACTACTGCCCACGTATCAACATTTCCATCATTGCCTTCTGCACATGCAACCTGTTCTCAGCTTCATCGATCACTACTGACGCTCGCGAATCGATCACTGCGTCCGTCACGATCACGTTTCGACGCACCGGGAGACAGTGCATGAAGATAGCGTTGTCGGTTCGGGCCATCTTCGCCTCGTCAACGATCCACTCGTTTCGGTACTTTGCTCTTGTTGCGATATCCAGTTCGGTGTTGCCGTAAAACTGCTTTGCACCCCAGCTCTTTGCGTAGATTACCTGCGCGCCAGAAAACGCTTCGTCGATATCGTTTGTTATCTCGAGGCTGCCTCCAGCTGCAGCAGCTTTTTTTCTGGAGATTTCCATTAGTTCTTCATCAAGCTCGTAGCCTCCAGGATGTGCAACAACGACATCATGGCCCGACTGAGCGGCAGAAAGTGCGAAACTGTTGGGCACGGCCATAGGCAGTGGCCTGGGATGCCATGCCCATGTAAGCACTACGCGCTTTCGGCCCGGCCCAAGTTTTTCGCGAATCGTCATCATGTCGGCCATTGACTGACAGGGGTGATGCATCGCGGATTCCAGATTGATAATTGGCACACTCGCGTACTTAGCAAAGGCGTTGAGTATCGGATCTGATCGCTCTGACGGCCAGTCTTTCAGCGCTGCAAAGGTTCTTACCCCGATTGCGACACAATAGCGCTCAAGCACACGTACAAACTCCGCCACATGTTCGGTCTTGTCGGAGTCCATTACTACGCCCTCGCGATGTTCTAGTGTCCAACTCGTGCCGCCTGGCTCGAGCACGACGGCGTTGCCCCCAAGTTCATAGATACCGACTTGCATCGAGGCACGTGTGCGCAAACTGGGATTGAAGAAGACTAATGCGACTGACTTACCAGCGAGCGGCTTCGATTGGTTGTCACCCCATTTGAAGCGCAAGGCCGACTCGATCAGTTGACTGAGCCGGTCCGTGGACATATCGAGCGTGTTCAGAAAATTCATCGGAAGTCACTCATCGCAACAGAATTGGGCGCTGAAAAATAGTTATGAGGTATTTTCTCAGTGACTGAGTGTGCAATCATCAAGCCTTAGTAAGTGACAACCTCCATTAGCGCAGTTACGAAGGTATCAACGTCTTCTCGTTGCAAACATAATGGGGGTAACAATCGAAGCACATTCGCATTACTTGATGTGCCGGTGATGATCTTGCGATCCAGTAATCCTTTGTGGACTGCCGCAGCCGTGTCGGAGAATTCTACTCCCAGCAGAAGGCCACGCCCGTGAACCGCCACAACGGAAGTGACTTGTTTGAGACGAGTACGTAAGTACGCTTCAACGGCCTTCACATTCAAGAGCATGTCATCGTCTTCGATGGCCTCCAGCGTAGCTGTGACCGCGGCCATTGCTAACATGCCCCCTCCGAAAGTCGTTCCGAGATCGTTTTCCTTAATGTGTGATCCAATGGAGTTTGTGACCAGGCAGGCGCCGACCGGTACACCACTGCCGAGCGCTTTTGCCAGTGTGACGATATCGGGGACAATGCCATCACCAGCGGCACTGCCGGCAAAAAACCATTCGCCAGTGCGGCCAATGCCTGTTTGCACTTCGTCGAAGATCAGAACAATGCCGCGCTCATCGCATAGCTCACGAAGTGAGCGATAAAAAGAGGGCTCCGCGATACGGACCCCCACCATCGACTGAATAGGCTCCAGCATAATCGCCGCGACGGTCTCGTCCGCGATGCTACGAACAGAATCCATACTGCCAAATTCCGCTTCGATGTGTCCGGGGACGTTGGGCTTTCCAATCTCACGGTACTTGCCTAGAAACGTCGCACTAATCGCATCGGCCGTGCGTCCGTGAAACCCGCCGGAGAACGTTATGATTTTCTGCCGCCCGGTTGACATTCTGGCCATGCGCATTGCGTTTTCATTTGCTTCAGTGCCCGAGTTGCAAAAGAACGCTTTTGTGAGTGGAGCTGGTGCGATGGAGACAAGCTTTTCAGCCGCCCGCGCCCGCGCTTCGGAATAGACGAGGTTGGAATAGAACAACAACTTATCCGCTTGTTCGCGAATCGCCTTCACCACATGCGGATGACAGTGGCCCGTACCTGCGACCGCGTGACCGCCGTACAAGTCCAGATACTTCTCGCCGTCGCTGGTGTAGATCCAAACGCCTTCGCCACGTTCAGCCGCGACAGGCATCTTCTTGTACGTTGCGACCTGGAATTGTTCCTCACTCGCAGCAATCTCTGAAAATAGTGTTGTAGTTTCCAAGTTCAACCTGCCCTTGCTCCATCTCGAATCGGTTTCTCCGGCGTGGCCAGCACTGGCGTTAGTCCGTCTGCATAACCAATATCGAACAACATACCTTCCGAGGTCTCGCCTCGCAATTTCTTCGGCGGCAAGTTCACCACAAACAGCGCCTGCTTGCCTTCGATCTCTTTCGGGTCATCCCGCTCCTGTTTCATTCCGGCGAGAATAGTTCGCTGATGATCACCGAAAGAAACGGTCAACTTCAGCAACTTGTCAGAACCGCTGATCTCATCGACTGACAGAATCGTGCCGACGCGAATGTCTATCTTCTCGAGATCGCTCAACTCAACAGGCGGCTTAATTCGTGCCGGTGAAAAAGTCATAACGTCGTAATCGAGATTAGGGATTACTTCCCACCAGCATCAACCCCGTCTTCTCCTCCAAGCCAAACATCAAATTCATGTTTTGCACCGCTTGTCCGGCAGCGCCTTTGATCAGATTGTCAATGGCCGAAAAGACAACCAGTTGCTTCCCTCGCGCCGCAAATCCTATGTCGCAAAAGTTCGTCATCTTCACCCAGTTGATGTCGGGGGAACCTTTTACCAGTCGCACGAAGAACGACTCGCGATAGAACTCTGCGAAGACGTTATGTACCTCATCTTCCGTCAACTCGCTTTTCGTTTCCGTATAGATCGACGAAAAGATTCCCCGAGCAACCGGTAAGGAGTGAGTCATGAAAATCAGCTCATTAGTCCAGTCGCCTACGTGATTTAGTTCCTGCTCGATCTCAGGTACGTGTTGATGGGTAAATGGTTTGTATGCGTAGAACGAATTCATCCGTTGTGGATGATGCGTATTGGCCGCGGGTTTAGCGCCTGACCCGGATGAACCTGTTTTCGCGTCGACAATTACTCTGCCACTCAGCATTCCTTTCGCGACGAGAGGTGCAAGTCCCAGCAGTGTCGCAGTTGCAAAGCAACCAGGGTTGGCAATCAAACGCGCTTTCTTTATTGCTTCGCGATTTGTCTCTGTAAGTCCGTAGACGAATTCGCCCTGAGATTGCATCGCAGTGTGCGGTTGCTTGTAATGCTTTTCGAATGCGGCTTGATCGCGAAGCCGAAAATCTCCCGACAGGTCGATGGCTCTAACCGAGGCTGGAAGTCGCGGCACAACATCCATGGCCTGACCGTGAGGGAGCGCCAGAAAAACACAGTCCAGTTCCGTTAGTTTTTCGAGTTCTTCCGGTGCTTTGATGAAACTGAGTTGGGTAAGACCGTTGAGATTTCGATGAACCTCAGCGACCTGTTTGCCGGCGTGTTCATTGGCCGTTACAAAACTGACTTCTACATCTGGATGAAAGAGCAGAATACGGAGCAATTCCGATCCGCCGTACCCGGAACCGCCGAAGATGCCCACCTGAATTCTGCCGTTTAGTACCAATGTGATAATTCCCTCCTCGCGCTTTTCTGCTAATTGCCGTGGTCTCCGTATGGTCCGCTCAACTAGGCAGTGACCTTTGCCCGACTCGCTTCGACTCTTGCCATCACAAGCTCAAATAGAGTGGCGCCTTCGCGGCGAGCATTTGCGGCAGGAACGCCTAATTGAGACTTGATATAGTCTTCGCCCATTGCTGAGTCGGTAACGGACCCTGAGATCACATCGACTTCAATCCCGCGCTGCCTCAACAATTCAATCCCGCCCCAGGCACCGACATAATCTGAGGCGCAGAACACGAGCGCAGCCGTAGCTTCGCGCAGTTCCAAGTCCGCAAAAATCGTTTCCACCGAATAGCCACCCAGAATTCCGTCGCCCATCTCGATGACAATTAGGTCAGGCGTAACCTCGTTGAGTTTTGAGATGATCGCCTTCGCAGTAGGTGCCAGATCCTGTATATCGACAGTAGAAGGCAGACCGCAATCAAGGAAACTGGCCGTCGCTATCGCCCCGTGGTCTGCCATGTTCAATGTGTCGCGCAGGCAGGCCACACCTGAAAGTTTTGCTGCCGCGACTTTTAGACCAACACGGGTGGCCTGTTTAATCAACTCGGTCGCGGCGTAGGTCTTGCCGCTGTTCATACTCGTTCCTGCAATCATTATGATTGGCGCGGTCTCACCGAGCCGAGTCTTTGGCGGCAGTGCAGCATCCGCAATGTTCATTACGTTGCCATCTTCGTCGGAAACTAAGCCAATTACTTCGAGCTTAATGGCATCGCCTAGACTCGAGTGGTGCCCAGTGCAACAACCGATCACTCCACCCATGTTAAGGAGTTGAAGCTGATCGCCGCTGTTAACCGTCGCCGGAACATCGCCAAAAAAGCCTTTTAATGCCCGCCGGCGACCGAGAACGCCAATCAGCAAATCCCCGGGATTGATCTTCGCGAGACGTCCCGTCGGGAGCTCGAGCATGTTGTAAGTTGCGCTGTCAGTCAGCGCGCGGACGACGACGACGTCACCAGCCTTTGGCGAGTCAGAAGACGACACATACGCG
Source organism: Acidobacteriota bacterium (assembly GCA_046725195.1). Taxonomy (GTDB): domain Bacteria; phylum Acidobacteriota; class Blastocatellia; order Pyrinomonadales; family Pyrinomonadaceae; genus PSRF01. The sequence continues at coordinate 69,851 of JBKOYD010000053.1, forward strand.
ACAGTCTTGGACGGTGCTAAAGGCGACGCCGCTGAGCCAATCTTGTCGACGTCAATGACGGTAATTGCGGTTTCGGTTATCTGTTGAGTCATCGTCCACCTCCCAACCGTAGTCGAAGAGCGTTCAGCTTGATGAATCCTTCTGCATCGCGCTGGTTGTAAACCGTGTCGGCCTCAAAAGTTGCAATCTTCTCGTCGTACAAAGAGTGTGGGGATCGCCGTCCAACGACGATCGCATTGCCGCGAAACAATTTCAGGCGGACGTCACCGGTTACATTGACTTGCGTTTCGTCGATCATTTTTCTCATCAGCTTAAACTCCGGCGCGAACCAGAATCCGTAGTAAACACTTTCAGCGAACTTCACCCCGAGAGAATCACGCAGATGCATTACTTCTCGATCAAGGGTTAGTGATTCGAGCGCGCGATGGGCGGCTTGCAGAATCGTAACGCCCGGCGTTTCGTAAACGCCTCGAGACTTCATGCCAACAAAACGATTCTCCACTAAATCAATACGACCGATGCCGTGTTGGCCACCCAGGGTGTTGAAGGCTTCGAGAAGTGCCACCGGGTTGAGCTTCTTCCCATTAACCGAAACGGGCTCGCCTTTTTCAAAAGAGATCTCTACATACTCAGCTTCTGGCTTTGCGTTCTCTGGCGAACGAGTCAACCGAAAAATATTGTCGGGTGGTTCGGCCCACGGATCCTCCAGAATTCCACCTTCGTACGAGATATGCATCAGGTTTGCGTCGGTCGAATAGGGTTTTTCAGCCGTGGCTGTGACCGGGATGTTGTGTTCCTTAGCGTAGGCGATCAAGTCCTTGCGACCCTTGAATTCCCAATCTCGCCAGGGCGCGATGACTTTAATGTCCGGCTGGAGTGCGTAATAAGTAAGTTCGAAACGAACCTGATCGTTGCCCTTGCCAGTGGAACCGTGGGCCACCGCATCCGCACCTTCCTTCTGCGCGATCTCAATCTGGCGCTTCGCAATCACGGGACGCGCGAGGGATGTGCCCATCAGGTAAACGCCTTCGTAAACAGCGTTGGCCTTGACCGCAGTCCACACATAATCGCGAACAAACTCTTCCCGTAGATCTTCGACGTAAAGTTTTGACGCACCTGTTTTGTGAGCCTTCTCTTCGAGGCCAGAGAGCTCCTCGCCCTGACCAACGTCGGCGCAATAGCAAACGACTTCACAGTTGTAGTGTTCTTTCAGCCAACGAAGCATCACCGATGTGTCGAGGCCACCCGAATAAGCTAAAACTATCTTTTTGATCTTATCTTTCACTGAATATCCTTTATTGGTAGTCCGTCGTCAGTAGTCAGTTGTCAGTGGTCCGTTGTCCGTCGCTAGTCCTTTCTGTGTCGTCCTTTCAATTAGGTCGATGAACTGAAACAACGGACTACTGACCACTGACAATCAAGTAAATAACTCCCAAATTTTCTTGATCGTTGGCTGCTGTGCTTTGGCTTCGCGAACAGCAATAAAAATCGTATCTTCACCAGCTATCGTTCCCACGATCTCTGAGAAGGATGCTCCGTCGATTTCCACGGCTACGGCTGATGCCAAGCCTGGGACTGTTCGGGCAACTACGAGATTCTCGCCTGCGCGGTCTAAACTCAGCAGACCGCGAGCCGCGTTGCCGTTTGTTCGCGGCAAGGTGTAATGCCCGTGATGTTTGACGACGCCGAGTTCTTCAAGGTCGCGCGAAAGACTCGACTGGGTCGCCGGCACGCCGGTTCGCTCCAACAGCGAGCGCAAATCTTCTTGCGTGCCGATAGGTTTAGCCTGAATCAAACTCAAAATCTTCTGTTGGCGGTCTCGCTTATTCATAATTGTTATGCAGCCTGTTTGCATAAACAGTGCATAGATGCATAAACTATCACTGGAGTTGGCTTGGGGTCAACTGGTGGAGCCCGACGCACGAGCCCTGGTCGGGCTACTGCACCGAGGGCTACGCACCGAAGCACATGCGACGTTTGAGGTTGAGGTTTAGCTTTAGCTTGAGTGCGATTGAAGAAAGGAAATCATCTATGACTGAATCGAAGAATCTGTGGGGTGGCAGGTTCAAAGGCAAATCCGATCCTGGTTTCGCCGAGTTCAATAACTCTTTTCGTTTCGATAGAAGACTATTTGAAGCGGACGTCGTTGCCAGCATCGCTTACTGTAATGCTCTCGAACGTGCAGGAGTTCTTAGCGTCGATGAAGCAACGCAGCTTCGAAGTTCTCTCGAGATGATCGCAGAGAAAGGGAAGACTGATCCCAGATATTTCAATGAGCCGGCAGCTGAGGACGTCCACTCCTTCGTTGAAGCAAAACTTGTTGAGCTAACCGGCGACGTAGGTCGTAAGCTTCACACGGGTCGGAGTCGTAATGATCAGGTCGCGACGGACTTCAGGCTCTGGTTGCGACAAGCAATCGACGAGCTGATCAGTTGTGTACGTGACGCGCAGTCCACATTGCTCGACTTTGCCGAAGCCAATCGCGAAGTAGTAATTCCCGGGTACACGCATCTTCAACGAGCACAGCCGGTGCTCCTGGCCCATTGGTGTCTCGCGTACTTTGAGATGCTGGCTCGCGATCAAGAACGTTTGAGAGATGCCCGCCGTCGCATCAATATCTCGCCTTTGGGATCCGCGGCACTGTCAGGTAATTCGTTTCCTATTGACCGCGAGGCACTGGCAAGTGAGCTGTGCTTCGAAGGAGTGTCGAAAAACAGTTTGGATGCGGTTAGCGACCGTGATTTCTGCGTTGAGTTTTTAAGCGCTTGCGCACTTATCATGGTTCACCTGTCTCGTCTTGGCGAAGACATCATTCTTTACGCGACAAATGAATTCGGATATTTCGAATTGGGCGACGCTATTGCCACCGGCTCAAGTCTGATGCCGCAAAAGAAGAACCCTGATTCGATGGAGTTGGTGCGCGGGAAAGCGGGTCGCGTATTTGGCGATCTAGTAGGACTACTTACTACGTTGAAGGGGCTACCGCTCGCTTACAACAAGGACATGCAGGAAGACAAAGAGGCTGTGTTTGATTCCTTTGATACGGTGATTTCGTGTCTGAAGGTCACGATGACTGTGCTCAGCAATATTGAAGTCAACATCGATCGAGCTCGCGATGCTGCCTCCCGAGGTTACATGAACGCGACCGAATTAGCAGACTACCTGGTGCGCAAGGCCGTGCCTTTTCGTGAAGCGCACGAGACGGTGGGAAAGATTGTGATGCGTGCAATCGAGCTGAGAAAAGAGATTGAGGATCTGGCCCTTGAAGAGTTGCAGGCGTTTTCGCCTCTCATCCTGAACGATGTCTACGGTGCACTTTCATTGAAGCAGACGCTCGATGCGAAGGCTCAAATCGGAGGAACGTCCGCGGAGCGTGTCAGCGAAGCGCTGGCTAACGCGCGTAGCAGTCTCGCCAACTAATGAAGATCACCGTCTCTTCGTCGGAGTTGGTGAACTGCTGGGAGTTGTTACTGGTTTTGCCACCTCAGGCTGTAGAGTCTCCTGGTAGATGAACTTCACATCCTCCAGTTTCAGGACAACCGCTGGTTTTACCGCATTGCGATCGCCGTCAACGCTGATCACACCCGTCACGCCCGCAAAGTTCTTCGTTTGCGCGAGCGCATCACGTAATTTGACGTTGTCCGTGGTTCCCGCACGTGAAATCGCGTCGGCCAGGAGTCTCGTTGCATCGTAGGCTAACGCCGCATGAGCATCCGGCACCAGATTGCCGTAGCGTTGCTTGTATTCCTGAACAAAAGACTGAATGCCCGGTGAAGGATCGTCGACTGAGTAGTGAGTCGAAATATAGGAACCATTCAAGGCGTCGCCGCCCAGCTGCCACAACTCAGGTGCGTCCCACCCATCACCACCAAGCAGTGGCTGCGTCAGACCGATCATCCGGGCCTGCTTTGCGATAATGGCTACGTCGCCGTAATAGCCGGGAATATAAATAACGTCAGGTTCTGCTGCGCGAATCGAACTCAATTGACCTTTGAAATCCGCATCGCCTTGAGTATACGACTGCTTACTTACGATCCGTCCGCCAAGCTTTGCGAAGCTGAGTTCAAAATAGTCTGTGAGACCGCGTGCGTATTGGGAGTTGAAATCAAAAAGGATTGCCGCCTTCTCGGCTTTCAAGGTGTCGAAAGCAAACCTGGCCATCACTTCGCCCTGGAACGAATCGACGAAGCAAGCCCGAAAGATGAAGTCGCCGACCTGGGTGACGGCTGGGTCTGTTGATGAAGGCGAAATGAATGGCACACGAGACGATTGCGCGATGGGCGCCGCAGCACGACTGTTACCAGATGTGCCGCCGGCGATTATGGCAACGACTTTGTCGTGATCGATGAGCTTGCTCGCGAGTCTCGCTGCCTGTTCCGGACTGCCCCGATCGTCTTCAATTACAACGTCGATCCTTCGACCGTTGATTCCGCCCACCTGATTGATCTGATCGGCGGCCATCAGCACTCCGTTTATCGCTGACTGTCCAAAGTTGAAGGTTGGCCCGCTAAGATCGCCGAAATAACCCAGCTTGATAGTACTGTGGTCCGGTGCCTTTGTGACTTCAGACCGTCGCGCACATGAAAACCCAAGTGCGATAAGGACAATCGCGGCGGGTAAAATAGCCTTTCGCAGGTGGAGAGCCGTCTGCTGTTGGCCGGAAAAACTCGGAGGGAAATGGCTTACGGTTTTTTGTCTACTCACCGAGGTAGGCTTCTTTAATCCTGGGATCGGCTGCAAGGTCCTTCGATGGACCTTCCATGACAATTCTTCCGGTTTCAAGCACGTACGCACGATCGGAATGACCCAACGCCGCATGAGCATTCTGCTCAACCAGAAGTATTGTCGTCCCTTTACTTTTTATCTCGTCAATTGCTTCAAAAATAGTGTGAACCACAAGCGGCGCGAGACCCAACGACGGTTCGTCAAGCAGCAACAAGCGCGGGTTTGACATCAAGGCACGACCTATCGCCAGCATCTGCTGTTCACCGCCGGAGAGTGTTCCGGCTTTCTGTGCCTCACGCTCTTTCAATCGTGGAAACAGCTTAAAAGCGCGATCCATGTCAGTCGCGACACTGCCCTTGTTCTTGTTTAGATAGGCTCCCATCTGAAGGTTTTCGCGTACCGTCAGATTCGCGAATACTCCTCGGCCTTCAGGAGACATGGAAATCCCGCGAGCTACCAACTTATGTGTGGGTTTACCGCTTATGTCTTCGCCCTCAAATGTGACCTCGCCGCTTCGCGGTGAAAGCAGACCCGTGATCGTTCGCAGTGTCGTGGTCTTCCCGGCGCCATTGGCCCCGATTAGGGTAACAACTTCACCTTGCTCAACGCGCAGAGAGATGCCGGTCAGTGCTTCAATGGCACCGTAGTTTACTGAGACGTTGCTTAGGGTCAGCATCTGTTAAAAGTCCCAAGACCGTCTGTCAAAATGACAAATGAAAAATGTCAAATGATATATGACCAATGATCAGTCCCCCAGGTAAGCTTCGATCACCTTCGGGTCGTTTTTGATCTCCTGAGGCAGGCCAAGTGCGATCGACTTGCCGTAGTCAACGACCTGGATTCGCTCGCAAACTCCCATTACCACTTTCATGTTGTGTTCCACCAGTAAGATCGTCAATCCAAAGCGATCTCTTATTTGTTGTATGAGACGCATAAGATCTTCCTGTTCGGATGGGTTCATGCCCGCCGCCGGTTCGTCCAATAACAAAAGTGTCGGTCGAGTTGCCAGGGCTCGCACGATTTCGAGTCGCCTTTGATTGCCATAAGGCAAGCTTGTGCCGCCCTCATCTTTGTAGCGGGCGAGATCGAAGATATCCAGTAGCTCCATGGCAAAGTCCTGATGTTCGCGTTCGTCTCTTTCGAACCTCGGCAATCGCAAGACCGCATCGACTAAATTTTGCTTCGCATGACGATGGCAGGCTGTCATCACGTTCTCTAAAACAGACATGCTCGGAAAGAGACGAATGTTCTGAAAAGTACGTGATACTCCTCGCCTTGAGATCTCATAGGACTTCAGCCCGTCGATTCGTTGTCCCTGAAAATAAATCTCTCCAGCGGTTGGTTTGTAAACTCCGGTCAGTAGGTTGAAGATCGTAGTCTTTCCTGCGCCGTTGGGGCCGATGAGTCCGTATATCTCACCGGGCAGCACACTCATCTCCAGACAATTCACTGCAACAAGACCGCCAAACTGGATAGTGCATTGCTTGGTTCGCAGCGCTGCCTCTCCTTGCGCACCGTCACCAGATCCCGAGTTGTTGGTATTCTTTTCGTGCCTGCTGCTCATCTGGGCTTTACCTCTTTGGCGCGATCAGCTCTGGTTGATTGGCTTTGTCCTGCAATGGGAACGCCTTTGTTTGCACCGATGGGTTTGTCTCCCTCCGGCCGACGTTGTGGGCGCTTCAGCCAGGAGAGACCAAACTCGCGCGTACCCAGTATCCCTTGTGGCCGCGTGAGCATGATGATGATGAGCATTGCGGAATAGACAACCAGTCGATACTGCGAAAGATCACCAGGAAGTTTGCGCAGCAGTTCCGGCATTATGGTAATCACTATCGCACCAAAAACTGCTCCAGTCAGTGATCCCATACCGCCAAGCACAATCATGATGATGATCTCGAATGAGCGGATAAACTGAAAATCGTTCGTGCTCAAGAACTGAGTGTAATGTCCGAACAGGACACCTGCCATGCCCGCTAGCGCTGAGCTAATCACGAAGGAGAGAACCTTGTAGCGCGTCGTGTTGATTCCCATGGCTTCCGCCGCCAGTTCGTCCTCGCGAATTGAGACGAGGGCTCGCCCCACGTCTGAATGAACGATGTTATAGACTATGATGACAGTAAGTACCGCAAAAATTCCTACCCAAAGAAAGTTTGTATATCCGGGAACCGTAAAGCCCGTCGCGCCGCCGACCTTGTCGATATTCAGAATTACTATGCGAATGATTTCTGCAAAACCCAATGTGACAATGGCCAGGTAATCGCCTCGCAATCGCAACGAAGGGATCCCAACCACCAAGCCTGCGAGTGCGGCGACCAGCGCGCCTACTAGAATTGCCAGCAGGAAAATGAGTGCATGCGAGATTGAAGCACCCAGAATGTTGGCCAACGATTTCTCCCATGCTTGAGCGTAATAAACCGTCAGGTAGGCCGACGAGTACGCCCCGACTGCCATGAAACCTGCATGCCCAATTGAGAATTGACCCGTGAAGCCGGTAATGAGATTTAACGAAACGGCGAGAATCACATTGATTCCCGCAAGCATGATCACTCGACTGTAATAGGGAGGTACGCCGAAACCGAACAACCCTTCGTCGCTCATATACTGATTCATAGCGATGAGCAGGACGACAATGGCGAGCGCGGCCAACAGCCGTTTGACTAAGATGGGCATCGGTTGACTATCGAGTGATGAGTGGTTGGCGAGAGTCAGAAGTCATTTACTCACCGCTCACTAAGTTCGTCATACTTTTTCCTGAACCGTTGAGCCGAGCAGTCCGGTTGGACGAAACAGCAGCACGAGAATCAAGATCGCAAACGCAACCGCGTCGCGGAATGTGGTGGGCACGCCAATGTTTTGCCCGTATCCCACCACAAACGTTTCCGCTAAACCAATAAGTAATCCGCCAAGGACGGCACCTGGTATGTTGCCAATTCCTCCAAGCACTGCTGCTACGAAAGCCTTGAGCCCGGTAATAATACCCATGAGGGGATCAATCTGCGGGTTATATTGTGCGGTAAGTACACCGCCTGCTGCGGCAAGCGCTGAGCCTAAGGCAAAGGTCACGGAGATTATCGCATCGGTGTTGATTCCCATGAGCTTTGCGGAATTCAGATTGAAAGAGACGGCACGCATCGCCGTCCCGACCTTCGTCTTAAAAATGATCCACTGCAGTAAGAGCATCAAAAAAATTGAGACGGCGAAAATCAAAATCTGCGATTTGGAGATCGCGGCGTTACCAAAGAGAGTGTAGCTCTGCTCCTGAAGCAGTTGCGGAAAGGCGCGTGGAGCGGCACCAAGACGCGCGACAAACAGATTCTCAATGAGCAACGAAACGCCAATAGCGGTAATCAGTGTAGTCATGCGTGCGTATTTTCTGATCGGCCGATAGGCAAAACGTTCAATCGCCATTCCCACCAAAGCACAAACAATCATAGAGCCGATCAGCACGACGCCGAGTCCAACAAGAGAAGGACCTGTAGCGAATCCAAGCTGGAACGCGAGGAAATAGCCGACAAAAGCCCCGACCATGTAGATGTCGCCGTGCGCAAAATTGATAAGGCGCAATATCCCGTAGACCATCGTGTAACCGAGCGCAATTAGGGCATAGATTGCGCCGATGGTCAGTCCATTAATAAGTTGCTGAACGAAGGTATCCATAACTGTGTGGGATTGAGTTACGGATTCTTACTTCTGCACTGGGCTGGCAGCTGCCTCGGCAGGACCTGTAGCAGGATTTGAAGTCCCGGCCTGTGGACCCATCCCTTCCGGATAAATCGTTTCCTGATAAATGTACTTATGATCCTGAAGTTTCAGCACAACCGCTGGCTTCACGGCGTTGCGCTGTGCATCGAGGGTAATCGCTCCGGTTACTCCTGCAAACTTTTGAGTTTGGGCAATGGCATCGCGAAGTTTCGGACCCTGAGTGGTACCGGCGCGCTTAATTCCATCGGCCATAACTTTCATTGCGTCGTAACCAAGCGCAGCAAGTGCGTCGGGTCGCTTTGAATAACGTGCTTGATACTCGACTACAAACTTCTGAATCGCGGGCGAAGGATCATCCACTGAATAGTGGTTCGAGATAAAGTCGCCGTTGAGCGCGTCGCCTCCCAAATCCCAAAGCTGCGTTGCATCCCATCCGTCTCCGCCAAGCAATGGGACCTTGATGCCGAGTTGCTGTGTCTGCTTTGCAATCACGCCAACTTCGCCGTAATAGCCTGGAACATAAATGACGTCGGGCGTTGCCGATCTAATCGCTGTTAGCTGGCCTTTATAATCTCGATCACCTTGAGTGTAAGACTGCTTATTCACAATCTGGCCGCCAAGCTTTGTAAAGCTCGCTTCAAAGAATTCCGTCAAACCACGGCTATAAGGTGAATTGAAATCAAGCATGATCGCTGCTTTTTTTGCCTTGAGCGTATTCGCGGCAAATTTCGCCATCACTTCTCCCTGGAAAGGATCAATAAAGCAAACACGGAAGATGTAGTCGCCCACCTGAGTAACGGCCGGATTGGTTGAGGAGGGCGAGATCATTGGAATCTTTGCCGCTTGCGCCTTGGGTGCTGCGGCCAGAGTATTCCCAGATGCGACTTCGCCGATCAACGCGACAACGCGATCCTGGTCGATCAGTTTAGTTACTACAGTCGCGGCTTTTTCGGGCCGACCCTCGTCATCTTCGGAAAGAATCTGCACTTGTCGACCGTTTATTCCTCCCGCCTTATTGATCTCATCGGCAGCCATCAACACTCCTTCTTTCGTCGATTGACCAAAGTTTGAGGTTCGACCCGAAAGGTCACCGTAGTAACCAATGACGATTGTGCCAGACGCGTCTCCAGCTGCCGACCCTCCTCTGCGCTCGCAGGCGAAAGCGAAGAAGAGACTGGTGATCAACAAGATTGAGAGTGGAATACGTTTCATTTTATCCTCACAGGTGATGAATGGTTTAGACGAACGACGACGGTCAGTTAGGGAGCCTATAATCAAGACGCGCACTTCAGCTTCGCTGAAGTAAGACACATAACCTGGTCAAGAGGTGAATAATAGCTTTGACGCTTCTCCGTACGCAAACATCGCAGTTGAATGAGGAAGAAGCAAGCCTCTAAAACTCATCCAGGCAATGAACATTAGGTATTCTTAAGCAACTCCAGGCATAAAGCGCGGGAATTATAGCGATTTCAGAGAAAGTGTCGAGTAATCGGATTGTTCGTGGCTATCAAGACTTCAAAGTTTGGGCACCCCAGCCTCGACCTTGTAAGATATGGCGCCGTGAGCAAACCTGAAATGCCTCAAAGACACGTGGCGCCCGATTTGGGTGACATGAATAAGGAAGACTTTCGTCGCTTTGGTCACCAGCTCATCGACTGGATCGCAGATTACTTTGAGAACATTGAAGAGTTACCAGTCTTGGCGTCGATTGAGCCCGGAGATTTGAAAGCCCAACTTCCTTCGGCCCCTCCCAAACACGGCGAGCCGATGGAAAAAATCCTCAATGACTTAGATCATCTTATCGTGCCGGCGCTGACGCATTGGAGCCATCCGTCATTCTTCGCTTACTTCGCTACTTCCACTTCCGGACCAGGTATTTTGGGAGAGCTATTAGGCGCCGCCTTCGATAACAAGGCGATGCTGTGGCGGACGTCGCCAGCATCGACGGAGTTGGAGGAGGTTGCACTCGACTGGTTGCGACAAATGATGGGCCTCGATCCGGGAATGATCGGAATCATCTACGACACTGCCTCAGTTTCAAGTATGCATGCGATCGCAGCCGCACGCGAGGGTGCCGAGAAACGTATTCGCGAAGAGGGGATGAGTGGACGTCCAGATCTTCCATTGTTGCGTGTCTATGTTTCAGAGCATTCGCACTCATCCATTGAAAAGGCCGTCATTACACTTGGACTGGGTCAACGCGGACTGCGCAAGGTTCCGGCCGACACCGAATTTCGGATGGATCCGAAGGCTCTGGCAGCGGCGATCGAGGAGGACAAACGTAACGGTCATGTGCCTTTTTGTGTAGTGGCAACGGTTGGTACTACTTCATCATCGAGCATAGATCCCGTTCCTGAAATAGTTCCCATCTGCGAGCGTCACGCACTGTGGCTACACGTCGACGCAGCTTATGCTGGTTCAGCGGCAGTTGTGCCGGAACTCCGACATATTCTCGACGGTTGTGAGCGGGCAGACTCTTTAGTGGTGAATCCGCACAAGTGGCTGTTCACACCGTTTGACCTTTCAGTCCTTTACTGCCGTCATATGGATCTCCTGGGCCGAGCCTTTTCACTGGTGCCGGAATATCTCCGCACGCCTGAGCAAGAAAAGGTTCGTAGTGGCTCGGACTACGGAATCCAACTGGGCAGAAGATTTCGAGCGCTGAAACTTTGGATGATCATTCGCTACTTTGGACATGAAGGTCTGGCCGCGCGAATACGCGAGCACTGCCGGCTCGCCAGGTTGTTTGCGACGTGGATCGAAGAGTCGCCAGATTGGGAACTCCTCGCGCCCTTACCACTCGCCCTGGTTTGTTTCCGCGCTTGTCCGAAACGCGAGGGAGAATCAGAAGAGATAAGAGCGAAGCGCTTGGACATATTGAATGAAGCCATCATGCATGGTGTTAATTCGACAGGAAAAGCACTCTTTTCTCACACACGCCTGAACAATAAGCTAACGTTGCGGCTGTCGATCGGAAATATTCGCACGACTGAAAAGCACGTGCGGCAAGTTTGGGACCTGATGAATGAGCAACTCGAGTTGCTCAAGTAAGGGACGAGACCCTATGCCGCTATGATCCGAGGATTCTGGAGGACCATATGAGTCTGCTTCGTACAACTCTTCAATTGTTCGCCTTATTAGTCCTGTTCAGTTTGCCAGCCGCAAGCCAAACTCCGGCAGATGCTAAGAATTTCGCGAAGGACGGAGTGACGTTTGATTACCCGAGCGGCTGGAGCTTGCAGGACGACAGCAATTCAGATGCGCAGCAATTGACGTTAGCGCGAGCGAATAACATCGCTCAGATACGTGTGTTCGTACATCGCGGCCGAATAACTCAGGAAAAGTTAGCAGATGCGAAAAAGACATTGATAGATCCGTACATCGAGGCGACAGCGAAACAGTTTCTGGCTATGGGGGCGAAACCTCAACAATCGTCCGATAGCACTGATGTGGGCGGCATCAAAGCCGACGGAGTGATAGTAAGTGCAGTACTTGATCGCGATCCAGGAGCCGCCAAGATCTACTGGGCCTTAGTTGGGCAGCGCGTGGTGGTGTTAACTTTCTTTGGGCCAGACAAAGAATTAAAGCAGTTCTCAGCCGCTTGGGAGCTGGTTCGTAACTCTCTGAAGATTGCTGAGACCAAACCAGCGCCAAAGGCATCACCAAAACCATAGGAAGAGTTTCACAGCAATACCTCTAATCGCGCCAACCCTCCCCGTTTTAGGTCTCTAACATTTCTGTCCGCGCGACAGAATCCAATGCCAGACAGTTGAGCAAACCTCTATGAATGGTCTTGTCAAACTAACTGTTGTTACGATCTTGCTTGTAGCGTTGACTGCGGTTACTTCTGCCCAGCCGCGGCGACAAATGCTTCCGGCCGATATTCTTCGTGTTGCCAACGTGACGGACGCCCAAATCTCGCCGAACGGTCAATGGGTTGTCTATACTGTGTCCACCGTCGACGACGACAAGACTGTTAGCACTCTTTGGCTTGTCCGCGTCGACTCGTCTTACACCCCTCCAGTTGGACAGCCACCAACGCGCCGCAGCGTTCCGTACATAGATTGGCAAGACGTTCGCTCAACGCCCCGGCAACTGCTCCCCACCGGTTGGAATGCCTCCAATCCTCGCTGGTCTCCCGACAGCAACGCAATCGCGTTTCTATCAAGTCGCGATGAACAGGACGGACTTTGGATCATAAGACTCGACAAACCCGAACCACGTTTCGTCGTTGCAATTCAAACGACGAATTTCTTTATCAGCTACGCCGGTGAGTCGTTTTCATGGTCTCCTGACTCACGGCGCATTGCCTATATTTCTGCAAAGGCTGAAATTTCGGAACGCCCGAGCGCGTTACGACGAACTGACGATCCGCGTGTAATTGATCGCATTCAATACAAATCGCGGACGTCTCTTTCTGATAACCGGCGGACTCACGTTTGGCTTATCGATGTCGATAGATCTGTTCCACAGCAGCTAACTTCCGGACCATTTTATGACCATGCCATAAGCTTCAGTCCGCGTGGAGATGAAATAACCTTCTTGTCCAATCACGAATCGGATCCGGACGCGAATAACAACTCCGATATCTTTGCAGTCGATTTGGGAGGTCAAGTGCGGCAGATCACCCAGACGAAGGGATGTGAATATGATCCCGTATGGTCGCCTGATGGAAAGTTCATCGCCTACACTGCGACGAAGCGTGATGTGACAACGATCGATAGCATTGCGGAAGACACACATGTTTGGGTTATCTCAGCCGCTGGGGGAGCTGGAAAAGAATTGGGGGAGGATCAGGATCGGCGCGCGCGGAACCCACTCTGGTCGCCCGACGGACGATCAATTTTCTACCTCGCAGGAGATCGCGGTTACACCACGATCTTTAGAACAGGAGTTGATGGAGGAAAAGTTAGCCGCTTTTCGCTTTTTGGCCTGGATGGAGAACTCGGCGGCACTTTTGATGTTACAGATCCTAAGTTTCGCACAGAGTCAGGTTCAGCTCTCGCACTCGCACAGCCTTTTCAAATCACGGGGTTCAGTTTTAGTAATAGGTCGCAGACCGTGACTCGCGGTTCCACGGTTGAAACTGCCTTTCCGCTTGTCGTCACGTTGGGAAACGCTCTGCGACCGCCGGAGGTTTGGTTAGGTCTGGGAAGCATTCTCCCCTTGCGTAGGTTAAGTGCTCACAACGATTCGCTCGTGAGATCTGTCCGCCTGGTTGTTCCTGAAGAAGTAGATTTCCAGAGCTTCGATGGTACACAGATTCAAGGTTGGTTAATGAAACCTCCGGGCTGCAGCAGCGACCGCAAGTGTCCCTTGATTTTGAGTGTTCATGGAGGACCACACGGTATGTCCGGCTGGTCCTTCAACCCTTCCTTTCAAGTCTATGCAGCGCGAGGCTATGCCGTACTGTACTTGAATCCGAGAGGCTCCAGTGGTTACGGACAGAAATTCTCCGACGGCACGCTGAACGAATGGGGAGGAGGCGATTACAGAGATTTGATGGCGGGAGTAGATGAGGCGCTTAAGAACAATCCGTGGCTCGATCCGAATCGACTTGGAGTTACGGGCGGCAGTTATGGTGGCTTTATGACTAACTGGATCATTACCCAAACGCCACGATTCCGAGCTGCGGTTGCGGCGGCCAGCGTGAGCAATCTGATCAGTTTTTACTCCACCTCTCTTTACCAGGATCTTATTCATGCTGAGTTTGGGGGGTTCCCATGGGACAACTTCGATCTCCTTTGGCAGTGGTCGCCGCTTCGTTACGTCAGGCAAGTTCAAACTCCCACACTTTTTATACACGGAGAAGTCGACAACGACGTCCACATTACCCAGGCTGAGGAAATGTACATGGCACTGAAGCGTCGCGGCGTCGACACGGTCTTCGTTCGTTATCCGCGGGAAGGCCATGGCTTGCGGGAACCAAAGCATCGTGTCGACGCGCTTGAACGAACCATTGCCTGGTTCGACCGTTTTGTGAAGTTAGGGGGGACGGGATGAACAAAGACAAAAAGCGTCTCAAGCAAGACTACAAGGTCTCGAAAAGGCCAATGGGAGTTTTTCTAATCAGAAACACATTAAATGAAAAAGTTTTTGTCGTTGCGGGTCTTGATCTTCAAGGCATCGTAAACCGTCACAAATTTCAGCTGGCCACAGGCTCCCATAAAACAGTTGAGTTACAAAAGGACTGGAATAACCTTGGGAGCGACAAGTTTGAGTTTGAGATTGTCGATCAGATGGAGCCACTCGATGATCCCTCGTTTGACCCAAAACGTGAGGTGGAGTTTATGGAAAGAATGTGGCTCGACAAGCTGCAGCCATTTGGGGAACGCGGCTACAACGAAAAGAAGCTTACCAGGGAGCAACGACTAAGTCGGAATTCGGCCAAGCGACGAAATGAGGCTTGATTGGTGAAAAGTTTTCCACAGATTCTCACTGTAGCGAGTCGCTCATTAAGACTTCGTTGTCCAGCGTGCGGCGAGTCGTCGATAGTCGAACGCCCGTTCCACATCAAACATCACTGCCCTATTTGTTTGTCGGTTTTCAAGCGTGAGGAAGGGTTCTTCGTCGGTGCGATCCTCGCTAACGTCGTAACGTCTGAAATGATTATTCTCGCTTCGTGCTTCTTCTTTCTTCTGGTCGCACAAATGGCTTATGAGAAGGTCTTACCCTGGTTATTTGCTGTGGCGCTGATTTTTCCCGTAGCTTTTTACCATCACAGCTGGAGCTTTTGGCTGGGTTTTGACTTTGTGGTTGAGTCGTTGCCGAAACACAAGCTGTAGAAGCTAACCACAACTAAGTTTCGCGGTTTCCGTTGTATGAGTTATACTGCGATCAGCTCGCCCGCCCGCTTTTCAGGCGCTTAGGTCCAAACAAGACTAAAAGAGTGCATGGAGCGATGAAGTGTTTCCGCACTATCTGGCGAGTCCGATTTTTACGATCGTCTATCTGACGATTCAAATTAACTTCGGTTGCAGCCGCTGACCTGGCCAATTGGCCAAGCCCAACAAGCGCTGAGAGGACCTCAAATCCAAAGCGGCAAGCGAGACCTACACGTAGGTTCAGAGCACGAACAGCGGGTAGTAACAGATTAACTGCTATTCACTGCAAGCGCTCCCTGCACAAGGTCTCCGGCCATGGCGCCCGGCGGCTAGTCAGGTTTTCTGTTGAAAGAAAGAAATTGCTGTCGTGTTGTGGACCAATTGGATCCAGGCGCGACTAGAATCGCGCACAATACCGTGCGCGATTTCAAAGTTACCCACATTCCGCCAGTTGGGAGTTGGTTTTCACCCCAATTCCTTCCCGGGCCCAATTCCTTTGACTCAATTCGTGGCGAGACGTCGATCCGTGTCGCCGATTATGTGGAGGGCTCGCGCCTCGCCAGAGGCTTGAAGGCCGCAGAGCTCTGCCTGCAAACAACTTTTACAAAGCGCTTGCCAAATGTGGCGATCGACCGTTTTACGGACGAAACATGTCCTACGTGTCCGCCTGTTAGAAGTGAAGAGTTTTTCTTCATGCGGCAGCGCCTGAGGAGACAAAAAGCTAGAAATGGCAAAACAACTAATTGTTAGCGTCAACGGACGCGAAAAGAAGATAGCGATCATTGAGGATGACAAAGTCGCTGAGTTCTACATCGAGCGTGGCGAACAACACCAGGGAATCGTTGGAAACATTTATAAAGGACGGGTGATGCGGGTGTTGCCCGGCATGCAGTCGGCCTTCGTCGATATTGGACTCGAACGTGACGCTTTCCTCTACGTATCGGACTTCTTCGATGAAGAGGAAGAATTTGAGCGAATTGTTATCGATAAGTCGAAGAAGGGAACAGCTGACGCCGAGCACGCTGCGGCTGAAGAAGTAGCTCTAAACCGGGTCGAACGCGAGCAGCGCATTGAAGCTACGCAAGAACGAGTGGAGCCTCTCCAGGAGGAAGCAGCAATTGCGCCTGAAGTGTCGGAGGCTCCAGAACCTGGACGGCGTCGAGGTCGGCGCGGCAGACGACGCGGGCGCTGGGAAAGATCCGACGAAGCCACTCCTTCTATGCCCGCCCCTCTCGAGCAATTCGAGATACCCGACACTCCCTTCGTCGCAGGCGATCCTTCAATCGAGCGTATCGTAGACGAAGAAGAGACTGCCGCCGTGAACGGCGAAATGTTCAAGGACGCCAGACTACAGGAGCGTCTCTTTGATCAGATCCACGCGATTGAATTCAACATGGAAGACGACTTCCGCAGCGCAGAAGTCGGTTCGCTACTCTCCCGAGGGCTGGGTGCCGACGCGTTCGAACGTGTTGACGATGGAGACTCAGAAAGTGATCCCATTGCACGCGAAGGGCGACAACTCCGAGAAGCTCACGTTTCCAGTTTTGTTGATGATTTCGCTGCAGATACCTTGCCCACTAAAGGCTTCCAACGGATTAGCGATGAGGACGAGGCGGAAAGAGCGGTTGAAGCTGAAACTCAAACGAGTCGCCGTGCACGAAAAACAGCCTCAGCAGATGAAGAAACCGAGACCAAGACTAAAAAGCGTTCCTCCCGAAGTGCGACAAGCAAGACGGGCGCGAAAAAGAAAGCAACCACCAAAAGGTCGGCGAAAAAGAAAGCCGCCGGTTCAGGCGAAGGTCTGGATACGAGCTCAATCGTCGACGAGTCTGTTGCAGACTACGCGGACTCCGAAGCCAGGGTTATGGAGAGTCAGTCGCGTGGTGAGTTTGCTACGAGACGCGGTGGCAGAAGGCGACGTCGCGCCAGCAAGGGCAAGCAAGCCGCAATCGCAGCTCCTGAGGCCGAAACTGCTGCAGCCTCGGATGGTCCAGTTGAAGAGTTAGAACAGCCGCCGATACTCGAAGTATCGGACGAAGTCTTGGCACCTGCGGTTCTGCCAGGGGACGGCGGTCAACGTCCACGCCCACGCGACCCACGGGGACAACGCGACCAGCGAGGATATCGCGGCCAGTCGCGGCGAGATCGCCAACAGCCTGCGATAACGGATCTGCTGAGCGAGGGACAGGAAATACTAGTTCAAATTGCCAAGGAGCCCATTGCCAAGAAGGGCGCGCGAATCACGTCTCACATCGCACTTCCTGGCCGCTTTTTGGTTTACATGCCAACAGTTGAACACGTTGGTGTATCGCGAAAAATTGAATCAGACAACGAACGCCATCGTTTACGGAAGTTGATTCAGACGATCCGAGCCGAAGAAGACGTGCCTTCAGGTGGCTTTATCGTACGAACTGCAGGAGTCGGCATTAGCGAGAAAGAGCTGCGCGAAGACGTTCGGTATCTAGTCCGCACATGGCTCGATATCAGAAGCGGTGCGGAGAAAGCCAAGGCGCCGGCACTGGTCCATAGCGATCTCGATCTCGTGCAGCGGCTATTGCGCGATCAGTTGTCGGACGATTTTGAGTCAATACGTGTCGATTCAGAAGAGGAGTATCAACGAATGGTTGAGTTCATCAACCGAATTCAGCCGCGTCTGGTCAAACGCGTCAAGCTTTACACACGCGAGCAGCCAATTCTGGAGGCCTTTGGAGTGCAGGCCGAGATTGATAAGGCAATCAAACCGCGCGTTTGGCTGAAATCGGGTGGGTATCTGGTCATCAACCAGACGGAAGCACTTGTTGCTATCGACGTTAACACCGGCAAGTTTGTAGGACGTGGAAGCGGTCGGTTGGAAGACACAATCACTCGCACAAATCTCGAGGCAGTGGAAGAGATTGTCAGACAAATTCGTCTACGCGACCTGGGCGGCATTATCGTGCTCGACTTAATCGATATGGAGGAGCGGCGTAACCGGCAGAAAGTAATGCAAGCTTTGCAGGAAGCCCTTCGCAACGACAAATCGCCAACCAAAGTACTTTCCTTTAACGACTTTGGTTTGGTAATCATGACCCGCAAGCGGGTGAAACAGTCGCTGGAACGAACGCTCTGTTCACCTTGCCAGTACTGTCAGGGCGCGGGCCTGGTTAAGTCGCCACAAACAATCTGTTACGAGATGCTTGAAGAAGCACGGCGTCTCGCCAAGGGCTTGAATGGGGATAGCGAAAACAAACAGGTCACGCTGCGCATTAATCCTGACGTTGCAAAGGCACTGCGATCAAGCGAGCGCGATGTACTCGTTGAGATCGAGGACTATCTCGGGCCGATCGACATCAGTAGCGATCCGACCATCCATCAGGAGCAATACGATTTTGCAGTCATTTGAGTTGTAATGGGTAAGTTGGCGAATTTCTGGAAGACTTTGCTTGCGGGAGGTGCAGGAGTCGCAGCTCTCGCGGCGGTAAACGCGGCAATCCAACGAAGCGCAGTTGAACCTGACGACAGCGCGCTCGGGGGGGCCGCGAATTTTTTTCCCTGGAAGCACGGCCGGATCTTTTTCAAAGAGGCGGGCCTGAATAATCCTGGTCTGCCAATCGTCTTTATCCACGGAGTCGGAGCGGGCGTTTCCAGTTTCATGTGGAGAAAAAACTTCGACGATTTGGCGAAGGACTTCCGTGTTTATGCTTTTGACCTGCTCGGTTTTGGCTTTTCGGATAAACCTTCGGCAGCGCCATACTCGGCGGACCTTTACGTCGAACTAATTTCCGACTTCATTCGCGAGGTTGCGGGGGGTCCGGCAAACGTTGTCGCCAGCTCGCTGGGAGCTTCGTATGTCGTACATGTAGCCGCGGAACATCCTGAGCTAATCAATTCAATGATCCTCAATGCGCCAGCTGGTTACGACACGTTGAATACTCGCCCGGGGATGGCAGGAGCGGCTTTTTACGGACTGCTTCAATCGCCCGTTTTGGGCACCTCGTTCTATAACGTTATGGCGAGTGAGCGTAGCATTCGCGACTATGCGCGTCGAACGCTGTTCTACGATTATCGTCGGGTGACTGATCGCCTCGTATCACACCTTTATGCCACGAGTCATCAAGCCGGCGCGCAACATGCAATAGCGGCATTTCTTTCCGGCTATCTCAATTGCGACATGAGAGACGCGTTTTCGAAACTGACTCAACGCGTCGTCTTAGTTTGGGGTAAGCAAGATCCGACCACGCTAGTAGCCAACGGCATTGCCCTATTGGATTTGAATCCTCGCGCCCGGTTGGATGTTTTCGACTTCTGTCGGATGATGCCGGAGCAGGAATACCCGGAAGAGTTCAACGCTCTGGTTAGAGAAACAGTTCGGGCTCGTGCCGCGACCGCCTAAAAACCTTAACCACAAAAACTCAAAGGCACAAAGAAGTCATTAAGAGATGTTTGAGATTTTTGTGTCTTGGTGTCTTTGTGGTTAGTACGGTGAGCGCTTGCTATGGCGTCGCCATTTGTAAAACCGGAGACTCTTGTGGTTGCTGGGCTCGGTTGACGTGTTTGTAGAGAATATCCCTCTGTTGGGGAATGAACCCCGCCTCACGAATAAGAAACTGAAGCATTTGTTCGTCGGCGCGATTGTGTGCGCCAGCAGCCGACACTACGTTCTCTTCGATCATGATTGATCCCATGTCATTCGCGCCGAAACGCAGCGCGACCTGCCCGAGACGCAGGCCCTGAGTAAGCCAGGACGACTGGAAGTTTTCGATGTTGTCGAAGAACAGACGCGACACGGCGAGCATCTTCAGATAATCGACGCCGGTTGGCTCATCTTTAATCCTTCTGCCCAGGGCCGTATTCTCATGTTGGAAAGTCCAGGGAATAAATGCGGTGAAGCCTCCAGTTTCGTCCTGTAAATCGCGAATGCGTTGCAGGTGCCTCACGCGGTGTTCGATCTTGTCGCCAATGCCAAACATCATCGTTGCGGTAGATCGTAGCCCAACTCGATGGACCGCACGCATTACTGCCAGCCATTCATCCGTTGTGCACTTTGTTGAGACTCGCTTGCGCACTTCGTCGTCCAGGATCTCTGCACCGCCTCCGGGCAGACTGTAAAGCCCTGCTTCTTTCAAGCGCGCCATGATGGTTTCATAGTCGAGCTTTGAGATCAGGTGAATATTATGGATCTCGGGTGGTGAGAAGCAGTGCAGCTGAAAGCCGGGATACTTTTCACGCAGCGATCGAAGCAGATCCTCGTACCAGTCAATGCCGAAATCAGGATGAAGCCCGCCCTGCATCAAAACACCCGTGCCGCCGAGCGCAATTGTTTCGTCGATCTTTGCGCAAATCTCGTCAAACGTGCGCACATAAGTATCAGGTGCGCCAGGTCGCCGATAGAAGGCGCAGAAAGTGCAGACTACATTGCACACGTTGGTGTAGTTAACGTTGCGATCGATGATGTACGTAACGACGTTGTCTGGGTGCCGTCGAGCACGGATTTCGTCGGCAGCGACCCCAATGCGCGCTACGTCATATGACTCGAGCATCAGCGTGCATTCTTCAGATGACATCCGCTCGCCAGCGAGTACTCGATCAAGAATTGGCTGAATAGTTGAAGACATATTCTGAAACTTCGGTCCACGTAGAGATTAACAAAACCGTCTGTCGAACTTCTAGTCGGGCAAGTGGTGTGCTCCTTTTGAAATCTGTCTCTGCCCAACCTCTGTGTTCTCCGCGGCTCGGCGGTGGATTTTACGCGTAAAGAAAGGTCACCGTAGAGTTGCCGAGGACGCAGAGGTCGCGCAGAGATGACATTCGCATACCACGGTGTCGCGTGGAGCTGCTCGTCTGTCCGATCATCTAAAGAATCTCAACCCTGGATAAACCTCAATGGCTTCACACTTTCGATCAATTGATGTTTGAATGCTAATTCAAAGTAGAGGTTAAGCCCTCTTTTCATTGACTCGTCAACTCTGAACACTATGTTCTCGGTCAAATAACTCCTGAGGTCGTTGACTGACATTGGAATCTGGTCCCGATAAGCAGCAACAATCTCCTCGATCTGGCTAACACCTTCATCGCGTGCGGCCGCAAAATCAACAGTTAGCGCTCGCGCAATCGCTTCATCGCGAACCATCCACATAGCAAAAACGAATCCGAGTCCAGTGTAGTTTCGCCAGAGACTGGCCATGTCCCAAACCTTTAGTCCCGTGCGGGGAAAAGTCATGCCCGGATCCCCGATGATTAACGCCGCGTCGTTCTTTTCGAGCATCTCCTGAAGATTAGGAGAACGGACGGTCCACTCAGGTTCGCGTTGCAAAAACTCCCTGAAGATTACTTTTACAAGGGTTGCTGAAGTACGGGAGGA
Source organism: Acidobacteriota bacterium (assembly GCA_046725195.1). GTDB lineage: Bacteria > Acidobacteriota > Blastocatellia > Pyrinomonadales > Pyrinomonadaceae > PSRF01. The sequence goes on from JBKOYD010000053.1 coordinate 91,442, forward strand.
TTCGTCTAACGCCACGCTGCGTATGTTTTCGATTTCCGTGTTCTTCGAAACGAGAACGACGCTCAGTACTTCCTTTTTCGAACCCACGCAGACGTCCGGCACTAACACACCACCTCGAATGCGTTGATACTCAATCACTGGAACCAGTGCAGCTTCCACAATAGATTGAGACAGAAGTTGCGCACATCGCGCCGGAACGGCTTCTACAAAGTCGACGCTGCCACGTTTTGATCCATGAAGAAAACTCCAGATCAAAGGTGCTGAATTCAGATAGCTTGAAGCTGCTAGTCGAAAAGGCGCAGAGGCGGGTTCGCTTAAACTGATGATGATGTCCTCTTGTTGTGTTGTCCTTCAGGGCAGCCGCCAAATGCTAATGGATCGACCGGTCTCACGCAACACACAGTTCATTTTGTCACTCTAAATGCCTTTACAACGGAGCCCTTCGTAAGGGGAATTGAGTAACAAATGATCTGTACAAATTGACACCATTCTTTATCGACAACTACTATCCTGTGCGTAATCCTTCTCGAGAGATTTTCGCCGATGCCCTTCTACGACTTGAGTGTTCCCTTGTGCAATGAGTTGCCAACCTATCCTGGCGATCCCGGGATTCAGATTATTGATTCGTCAAGTGTTGCTAATGGCGATACAGCGAACGTCTCGTTACTCCATTTTGTTGCCCATACCGGAACTCACGTTGATGCTCCAGCACATTTCATCGAAGGCGCCCCAAAAGTAGAGTCTTTGGCTCTGGACGTTCTGATCGGCGAGACTGAGGTTATCGAGGTACCGGAGAATTATAGAACCATCGATGAGGACTTTGTGGAAAATCACTGTGCATCCGGGACAACGCGAATACTTTTCAAGACTCGCAATTCTGCTTTTTGGAGTGAACCTAGACCGGAGTTTCACACAGACTTTACCTATCTTGAGTTCGGAGCTGCAAAGAGATTAGCCGAGTCGGGAACAAAGCTAATCGGCATCGACTATCTGTCGATAGAGAAGTTTCGCTCGGAGCGTCACGAAACACACCGTGTTTTGCTTTCTAATGGAGTGATCATAGTTGAGGGACTGAATCTCAGTGACGTTCCGGCAGGGAAGTACGAACTCATCTGCCTGCCTTTGCGTCTGCATAGTCACCTGGGCGACGGCGCACCCGCCCGAGTAGTTCTGAGAACAATTGACTGAGGTCGAGTTCACAACTATGTCATCAGCTAAACGGGAGAACCCGAAGTATCGCGAGCGCGTTTATGCAATTGTGCGAAAAATTCCCACGGGCAGAGTAATGACTTACGGCCAGATTGCCGAGTTGCTGGGGGAGGGTTACACACCGAGAACAGTTGGATTTGTCATGCATGCTTCTCCTGATGGAATACCATGGCACCGAGTACTGAATGCTCAAGGTGCTTGTTCAACCGGGCGAGTCGTGCTTCCTCAAGACAAACAGCAACGGTTGCTTGAACACGAAGGCGTGGTGTTTGATAAGAACGCGCGCTGCGATTTGCAAACTTATCTATGGATTCCCAAAGTTCGTTCCCAGTCTTCGAAAGAAGCAAGCTTGTATAAACGTAAGTCTTCCGCTCGAGGAGGAAAACGATGAGCTCTGATCCGTTGCAACGTGTTCCTTATGCCGTCAGTCCCCCACGCTATTCCGTGTCTCATCAAATGGTAACGACAGCGTTTGAGATACCTAATCATCGCGTCGTCCAGAACCTTGGTGTTGTCCGTGGTATTGTTGTCCGCTCAAGAAACATCTTTGCTACTATTGGGGCCTCATTGCAGACTATCGTTGGTGGCAACATCACCGTATGGACGACGCTGTGTGAGCAAACGAGATCCGACGCGTTTGACATAATGATTCAGCATGCGACTGAAGTAGGCGCTAATGCGGTTATTGGCGCGCGTTACGACACCACCGAACTGTCCCAGGGTGTCACCGAAGTATTGGCCTATGGAACAGCTGTGATAGTTGAGCCAGTTAACCCCGGCGAGAGTTTTCGTTAAATGATTACGTCTGGGCTAACTGAAGTACAGCGACAAAGAATTGAAAGGGCACTGGACGCCGTTCCTTTCGCCAGGTTGCTCGGCATTCAAGTCGAATCGGTAGAGCCAGGATTCTCTGTCTTGTCGATCGAAATCCGAAACGAACTCAGGCAAAACCACGGTGTTGTCCACGGCGGCGCGATCGCGTCACTGATCGACACTGCGACCGCTTTCGCAATAATCCCTCTGCTGGCTGAGAAGGAACGGACAACCACCATCGACCTCACGATCAGCTACCTTCGACCTTTAATCAGTGGCGTCGCGAGAGCCTCCGCGCAAGTGGTCCGAGAAGGTCGCACAATAATCGTAGTTTCAGCTGAGGTACTTGACGATGGCGGAAACCTTGCCGCGACGGCACTCAGCTCATATCTGCGCCGCCCTGCAACGTAGACATATCCACATCTCACCACGAGGACCCAAAAAACTACCTTAGCTTCATTTCAACGCATTGCCGCTGGCAGTGCATTTGGAGTCGGGGTGGAAGATCGCGCATCATAGCTGCCTACGATTTACTTCAGATGAAAATGTTCGGGTTGCTCTTCGGGTTCTAATGGACGATTTACTAAAATTCGCGCGGTACTTTCGTCCTTACAAACTACAACTGACGATCGGCATCGTCTGTATCTTCGCAAGCGTTGTGGCTGGCCTCTTCATTCCTCTCATTGTTGGTCAGGCAGTCGACGCGAATTGGACTGAAGTCTCCTGGTCGAAACTGACCACCTCAGCCGCGAAGGTTTTGGGCGCAAGCATAGTCAGCGGTGTTTTTCTTTTCCTACAACGCCGGATTCTAATCGGAATGTCACGCAATGTTGAGTACGACTTGCGAAAGGAGTTTTACGAGCATCTGGTTGATCAGCCACTGTCCTTCTTTCACGAACATCGCACCGGTGATTTGATGGCTCGCGCTACGAACGACCTCGCGGCCGTGAGGCAACTCGCTGGGCCGATGATCATGTACACACTGCAGACCGTTTTTGTCGTGGTCCTCGTTCTGCCGGTGATGTTCATAATTAACTGGTGGCTTACGCTTCTGCTCTTTGTGACGATGCCGCTGGTGTCGTTGACGGTTAAGTTCTTCGGGCAGCAGGTCCACACTCGATTCGAAAAGATCCAGGAGTTCTTTGCGCAGATCACAGCGCGTGCTCAAGAGAACTTCACCGGTGTCCGTGTGGTACGCGCGTATGCTCAGGAAGAAGCCGAGATGGCGGCCTTCAACAACCTGAACAAGGAGTATGCAGAGCGCAATCTCAGCCTTGTGCGCATCGATGCCCTGATGCGTCCTCTGATGCAGTTTCTCATTGGAGTGGGTTACGTCCTGATCGTCCTGGTTGGAGTACCGCTCGCCGTGAGAGGCGAGATTACAGTCGGTGAATTCACCGTTTTTAACATGTACCTGACCCGTCTGATTTGGCCGTTGATCGCGCTGGGATATGTGGTGAACCTTTTTCAACGGGGTACTGCGAGTCTGAAACGACTCAATGCAATCTTGAGGATCCAGCCTTCGATAGCCGACTCGCACGATGTGAGTGAGCAGCCATCGATAAAGGGGCAGATCGAGTTTCGTAATCTTACATTCAAGTACCACAAAGCGGAACAACCGGTGCTTCACGAAGTGAATTTGACGATTCCAGAAGGCAATACAGTAGCGTTTGTTGGCCGGACCGGAAGTGGAAAGTCCACGATAGTTAACCTGATCCCCCGCTTGATTGAAGCTCCGGACAACACCGTTTTCATCGACGGGTTGCCCGTTAAGAAGTATCCACTTGCTCAGCTGAGGTCCAGTATTGGATATGTTCCGCAGGAAACATTCTTGTTCAGCGACTCGGTGAACGGAAACATTGCTTTCGGCGTCGAGAAGGCGGAGACAGGTGAAGTTGAATGGGCGGCGGAGGTTGCCGGTTTGTCAGAAGACATTGCGGGGTTCCCTGACCGCTTCGACGCGCTGGTGGGTGAGCGAGGAATCACACTTTCAGGCGGACAAAAGCAACGTACGGCAATTGCGAGGGCGGTTTTACGCGAGCCAAAGATTCTGATACTCGACGATGCCCTCTCGTCGGTTGACACGTATACCGAGGAAAAAATACTGGGGCAGCTTCGTGGCATTATGCGCGGCCGCACCAGCTTGATCGTATCGCATCGCATTTCCACTGTGCGCGATGCTGATCTCATTTGCGTGTTGGATGAGGGTCGCATCATCGAGCAGGGAACTCACGAGGAATTGTTGGCGCTCGGGGGCGAATACGCAGAATTACATGAACGACAGCTGCTCGAGGAAGAACTCGCAGCAACTTGAATCGATAGGCAATCGTTAACCAGGAATGTCGACGGCCGTAAAACAGTTTCACGAAGAAGAGGCAATCGGGAAGACTTACGATCTTCAGATTGCGCGGCGCCTGCTCAAGTACCTGAAGCCCTATGTCCGGCTTCTCGCACCCGCTCTCGTGCTCACCCTCGCTCTGAATTTGCTTGACGTATTGCAGCCTAAGTTCACCCAGTATGCGATCGACTGGAACATCCTCCCTCGCAAGACTGATGGATTGTGGTTGCTGGTAGGGTTGTATTTTGGCTCACAGCTTTTAAGACTGGTCTTCTCTTATTTTCAGGCGATTCTGCTGAACAGCGTCGGACAATACGCGATGTTTGACATCAGGCGAGAGCTCTACGACAAGCTGCAGCATCAGGAAGTTGCTTATTACGACCGCAATCCCGTCGGTCGCATCATGACCAGACTGACTAGTGATGTCGACGCGCTCAACGAGCTGTTTACACAAGGCGTTACCGATCTGCTGGGCGATCTCGTGAAGATCCTGGCGATCATTTCGGTAATGGTGTGGATGGACGTCAGGTTGACGCTGGTTACGTTGTTGACTGTGCCGCTGCTCGTTGCGGCCACCACCTGGTTTCGCAAAGGCGCGCGACTTGGCTACGACATGGTGCGAACACGCATCGCACGCATCAATGCCTTTCTGCAGGAGCATTTCGCTGGAGCGCAAACAGTGCAAATTTTCAACGCGGAAGCGAAGTCGCTCCGGAAGTTTGACCGAATCAACGATGAATACCGACGAGCTAATATTGACACGATCTTTTATTACGCAATCTTCTTCCCGCTAGTCGATCTTATTGGGGCGGTGGGGGTCGCGCTCATCATTTGGTATGGCGGCTACCGCATAATGCAGAACACTGCGGCGCATACCGTGCTCACGCTCGGAGCCTTAGTGGCGTTCATTCAGTATTCGCAAGCACTATTTCAGCCCATTCGCGATATTTCAGATAAGTACAACGTGCTGCAAGCGGCAGTCGTGGCTTCGCATCGTCTCTTCAAGACATTGGACCTGCCGATTGCTGTCTTAACACCTGAAGACCCAGTCAAGTCGAATCGCGCGCGGGGGCGAATTGAGTTTCAGAACGTGTGGTTCGCATACAAGGACGAGGATTGGGTGCTGAAAGACGTGTCGTTTACCGTCGACCCAGGCCAGTCGGTTGCACTCGTAGGACATACCGGTTCCGGAAAGACGACGATCACCAATCTGCTAATGCGGTTCTACGATATTCAGCGGGGCAGAATTCTGCTGGATGGAGTCGATCTGCGTGACTGGGACCTAAAAGCGCTGCGACAGAACTTTGCCGTGGTGCTGCAGGAAGTTTTTCTCTTCAGCGGGACTATAGAAGGGAACATACGACTTGGTCGAGATGAGATCACTGAGGAGCGAGTGCGCTGGGCAGCTACCGAGGTCCATGCAGATAGTTTCATCCGCCGTTTGAAAGATGAATACAAAGCTGAAGTTCGCGAACGCGGCGCTGGACTGTCTGTCGGACAGAAGCAGCTGATTTCATTTGCCCGTGCGCTCGCATTTGATCCAGCGCTTCTGATTCTCGATGAAGCCACTAGTTCGATTGATACAGAAACAGAGCAGTTGATTCAACGAGCGATTGAGCGCGTGATGCGCGACCGCACTTCAATTGTCGTTGCTCATCGACTTTCTACCATTCAGAACGCGGATAGAATAATCGTTCTGCATCATGGAGAGATTCGAGAACAGGGTACGCATCAGGAATTGTTGGCAGAACGTGGGCTCTACTGGAAGCTTTACAAACTGCAGTATGCGGATTCGTCGAGGCAGCAACTCGGCGCTGCCGAAGAGGAGGAGAGTCTCCCAATAGGATTGAATCGACTGCAGTTTAGTGAGTAACGTTTAATTGTCCGATATGCTTTAGCTTGTCGTGGTCTCCGATACGCAGCCGAACGATCCATGACCACCTGACACGACAAACTTAATTTAATCGTACATTCACGCCGGTTTATTGAAACGTTTTGCGTCGATGGGTAAGTTCAACCTTATCTCAGTAAACTTCCTGACCACGCTGAAATTGGGTACCACCTGCTACCGAAGCTGTGAAAAAACCAGCCACAGATAACACCGATGACACAGATCAAAACTGATAGGTAAACAAACGGTCTTAATTAATAGGCTTCTTAATTGGTTATCCCGTACTGATCTGTGTCGTCCGCTTAATCTGTGGCTCATTTCCGTTTGGAAAGAATTCTTTCACAACTCCTACCGCGAGGTGGTACTGACTCATCCCAGCACTAGCGCAAATCTATTCCAACCGCGTGGCGCAGGAAGTTTTCGTGGAGCGGGTCAAAAAAACTTTGTCAAAAGAACAGAAGTTACGATCTTGCTAATCTAAACGCATCGACCCGCTGTCGTGGATAGAATTTTCGCCTTCTTGTGCACGGCCGCGGATGCAGGTTAGTTTTCGCTAAGAGCCGCAGTAGCAGGTGTCGTACGAGCCTTTGTCGGTACCAGACTCTCGAATGATTTGTAAATTTGGAGGTACATCTGGGTTTCACGAGGAATCAGGTTCCTCCATGCGTCGCCTCCACGTCTCAGGTACAACGGAAGCTTAGCGGCGTTTGAGTTGTAACCGGCTGCAAGCAACTCGCTGGGAGTGGCAAGCTTGGAGCCGAGCGCGTACTTCACTTCGTCGTTCGCTGTTAGATCGGTCCATGTGTCCTGCATGTAGAGCAGCATCGCCTGCAAGGCGTTGACGTGATTCCGCATCCCGGTCACGAAATCAGGAATCAGGCCGACACCTGGATGACGGGTACGAAGGAGGTTGTAGGCCCAGGGAATCATTTGCACCATGCCACCGGCTCCAGCTGAGCTCACCGAATATCGATACGTGTCGACTTCGTTGAGGGCAAACAGAGAATAGATCTCATCGTACAGTGCCAGACGGTTTTCCGCTCGAAAGCGTTCGTGATCTACGTGTTCAACGACGCAAAGTCGCTCAGCGACATTAATGATCTCCGGTGAAATTGCAACGCCTCTCTCTCGTAAGCGATTGACAGCGAGGTCGAGCATGTTCCGGACGTATGATTGACCGGACCTGACCAAGTCTTTTGAAAGCAGCGCCGGATGAGCCGAAGTGTAATAGGCCATTTCGCGGAACAGGCCGCCCCGTTCGATCGGAAACTCAACCGTCAGAGGAGTGAGCGATTTACCATCCGGAGTAAAAATCGTTAGCGCGGTGTTCACGCCATTTGCTCGCAAAATCCGTATCGTCACATTCGTTCCCAGCGAAGTAATCGTGTTTATCTCGGCACCTTTAGTCAGAAATGTCTGCTTTGAGATGGTGATGAGATGTGACCGCGACGTGTCGCGATCCAAGGCTGCGATGGTCACAAAGTCGATCGAGGGAGTTGTCAACGCGGTTGCAAGCGGCCGAGTCTTAAGGAACCTTCGCGCTTCCGTAATGCGCGATTGAATCATCGAAGGAGTCAGGTGCGTCGGAACCGGTCCTACAACTTGCTTCTCCAGTTCTTCAGCCGCAGCTGGAGTTGGAATATAAGAACCCGCGCCTGCCATGCTGATCCCGGGTTGTTGCTGAGGCATTAATTCAGGCTGCTTTGCAGGTAGAGTTGTCGTTTGTTGCGTCGATTGCTGCTCTCGAGCGGTGGAACCGACCACGCGTGGGCGGACAACTCTCTCGGACGCGGTATCCTGTGCTTGAGCTTGATTAGTACCAAAAATAATTGCGAAGGCAAAAAGGGCAAGATGGGAACTCATTTTCATAAGGGTCTCAGGAGAGTTCTGGATCAAGATGACTTGCCGGAGGCGGCAAGTGTTGGCTTAGATTCACTCATGCCGGTTGAGGTTGTCAACCTCTTTCTAGTTGGGTCGAGCGAGGTGCTAAGGGTGGTGAAGGGCGGCAGTACGGAAACTATGCCATTCCCGCTTCCCTGAATTCGGTAGTGAATCTATCGGCGCTGTCGCCCGCTTCCGAGTCTTAGCGCGACGCGCATTAAGCTGGGCCTACGCCCCAGCCATTCGCTTTCGCCTCTCTCGAGGAGGGCCTCATGCCGGGTCGGCGCGGTTGAAAGTTCCGCTCAAAGGCTAATGCTCCCGAGTCAACTCTAATCGACCGCGAAACCAATGGTCACAACCGCCGTAATGTCTTTGACTAGAGATGAAGTGTCGTTCACACCATAGCCAGATACCTCAGTTGAGTTAGCCGGTGTGATTTGCAGAACTCCCATACGAGCAGAGCGTACGCTACCGACTGAGCTGTCCGTACTTTCCGCTATCTTTGTCGCCCGCTCCTTTGCGTCTTTAGCGGCGGCTGCCAACATCTGTATCTTGAGGTCTCCCAGCTTAGTGTAGTGATACTCGGGAGCAATCGATTCAATCAGAATGCCTTGATTGATCAATTCCGTGGCTTCACGAGCAATCTTCGATATCTTTTCCACGTCATTCGACTGGACCGAGAGTTCCTGCCTTAATGAATAGCCGGTTATCTCTGCTGTCTCGGCACCATCGCTGGTCCGGCCATGGAGTGTTTGCGAGGAGATTGCTGATATGGTGATCTGATTCTCCTGAATTCCCTTGCTCACAAGATAGGCCTTCACTTTTGGCACTGATTCTGACAGTGAGCGATAGGCATCGGCTAATGCCGGTGCCTGGTAAGAAACTGCCGCTCGCCATATAACTAGATCCGAGGTAATCGTCTGTTTGGCTGATCCTGTTACCGTAATGGTTTCATCGCCGCGTTTTCCCTTCACAAAAAACCAGCCGCCGATCGCTGAAGCGATTACGATTCCAACCGCCAGCGCCACGCCAGCCAAAAAGGTATCCGATCGTCCGTTTAGCATATTTATCGAAAACTCCTTCCGAAGACTCAAACAAGGGCGCACGATACACCCTGCGTCACTGACACTCAACAGTATTAACCGTGATCTTTCGGCTGGGACTGCCACAGTAGATGGGATAGGTCAGTACGGGCTATCTACGGCCCAATAGGGGATGGTATTCGGTATTAGGTATCGGAACATGTCTGATTTGAACAAATGGGATGTTGGTTGGTCTTTGGTAACTTCGTTTTGTCCTTACCCTTCAACTTTGTATACTTTCCAATCGTTTCCGTTTTGTTAGAAAACCAACCTGCGTTGCGTCTCCAAAAATCTTGAAGGGAGCTTGGTTATGCCTTTTCTTTCTATGACCCGTTTTGCCGCCCTCGTGTGCTTGTTTCATATGGCCCTACTTGTTGCGGTTCCTTTCACCGGTGGTGTTCGTGCGCAGAATTCAACCCCAGGTGCAACCCAACAGATGATTAGATCGAATAATTATCCAGTGGCTAGAAAGATTGACCAGGTCGACTATTATCACGGAGTTAAAGTTCCCGATCCCTATCGCTGGTTGGAAGATCTCGACTCGGCTGAAACTCGCAGTTGGGTTGAGGCTGAAAACAAACTCAGTTATGGCTTCCTGAGTGCCATTCCGGCACGCGCAACTCTAAAGGATCGGTTGACGAAGCTATGGAATTTTGAAAAGTACGGCGTGCCATTTAAGGAAGGGAATCGCTACTTCTATTCGCGCAACAGCGGCCTTCAGAACCAGTCGGTTCTCTTTACCGTAACGACCCTCGACGGACAGCCTAAGATGGTGCTCGACCCGAATATTCTTTCGACAGACGGAACAGTAGCAGTATCCGGAATGCAGGCCAGCCCAGATGGGAAACTTCTTGCATACAGCCTGTCAGCGTCTGGTTCCGATTGGCAGGAATGGAAAGTTCGCGACGTGGAGACGGGCAAAGATCTGTCTGACGATCTCAAGTGGGTGAAGTTTTCTGGAGCTTCATGGACGCGTGATGGGAAAGGCTTCTTCTACAGCCGCTACGACGAGCCCAAGGGCGATTCGCTGAAAGCGACAAACTATTTCCAGAAGGTCTACTTCCACAAGATTGGCACGCCGCAATCCGAAGACGTACTAACTTACGAACGCCCTGATCAGAAGGATTGGCTGTTGGGCGGAGCCGTTACGGAAGACGGCAAATACCTTATCATCACGGTCTACCAGGGCACGGATGTGAAGAGCCGTGTGTATTACAAAGATCTAAAAGCGGCCGACGCACCAGTTGTTAAGCTGCTCGACGACTTTGACGCTGCCTACACGTTTGTGGGCAATGAAGGAGCTAAATTCTGGTTTCAGACTGACCTTCAGTCACCAAGGGGTAAGGTCATCGAGATAGACGTCAGTAATCCGCAACGCAGCAATTGGAAAGTAATTGTTCCGGAAAGCAAGGAAGCGTTGCAGACCGTCACTCTCGTAAACAACAAGTTCATTCTTAACTACCTCAAAGACGCCTACACGCAGGTGAAGATTTACGATACAGCCGGCAAGCTCGTGAACGAGGTTGCGTTCCCGGGTATTGGATCGGCAGATGGGTTTGGCGGCAAGGCTACGGACAAAGAGACCTTTTACTCTTTTACTGGTTTCACCACGCCAACCACGATCTATCGCTACGACATGATCACAGGCAAGAGCACGATCTTTCGCCAGCCAAAAGTTGACTTCAATCCGGCTGCCTTTGAAACGAAGCAGGTCTTTTACAAGAGTAAAGATGGGACCAACGTGCCGATGTTCATCACCTACAAGAAGGGCCTAAAACTAGATGGCAGCAATCCCACCTACTTGTACGGTTATGGCGGTTTTAATATTTCGCTGTCACCGGCTTTTTCGGTCGGTAATCTTGTTTGGATGGAAAATGGTGGTGTTTATGCACAACCTAACCTGAGGGGAGGCGGCGAATACGGCGAAGAGTGGCACCAAAGCGGGATGAAGCTCAAAAAGCAGAACGTCTTTGACGACTTTATTGCTGCAGCTGAGTGGTTGATCGAGAACAAGTACACGTCAACGCCTAAGCTCGCGATCGGTGGAGGCAGCAATGGTGGTCTTCTTGTCGGCGCCGCCCTAACACAGCGTCCCGACCTGTTTGGTGCGGCTTTACCAGCGGTGGGTGTGATGGATATGTTGCGCTTTCAGAAGTTCACAATTGGCTGGGCCTGGGTTTCTGATTACGGCTCGTCAGAAAATGCAGACGAGTTCAAAGCCCTCTTTGCCTACTCTCCACTGCACAACATCAAGCCAGGGACCTCGTATCCACCCACCATGATCACTACGGCAGATCATGATGATCGCGTTTGGCCCGGACACAGTTTCAAGTTTGCGGCGACGCTTCAGGCCGCGCAGGCTGGCAGCGCTCCGATATTGATTAGAATAGAAACCAAGGCCGGTCATGGTGCGGGAAAACCCACTTCAAAGATTATCGAAGAGATAGCTGACCGTTGGGCGTTTCTAGTGAAGACCTTAGATATGAAGAGCTAGGGCTCGACGCTACTCAATCGGACCAGGGAGCGGGCTTTCGCACCCAGCGAAAGCCCTTTAATTTTTCAAGTAAGTCAACCGGCAATGGGCCAGCATCGCTCGCAGCGATATTAGATTCCACATGCGACAATTTACGCATGCCTGGAATAATCGTGCTTACATGCTCGTTGCTCAGAATGAAGCGAAGTGCAAGTTCCGGCATGGTTATTCGTGAAGAATGTTCTCTGTTCCATTCCTCCAGCAGTTTCTTTATTGCCTCCGCCTTTTCGAGACTTGGAATAAGATTTTCAGGCACGAAGTAAGTATTGCGCCAATCTCCTTCCGGCCATCTGCTGTCTTTTGTTAATGTCCCGGTCAGCGTTCCCTCGTCGAACGGCACGCGAGCTATCACTGCTACCTTCTCCTCACGGCAGGCCGGAAACAGATCGTCTTCGGGATTTTGATCGAAGATGTTGTAGATGACTTGCACCGCGTCAATCTGGCCGCTCCTGACGGCACGGACACCGTTCCACGGCTCCCAACGATTGATGCTGATCCCAATCGCCTTAATGAGTTTCTGACTGCGCAAGTCGTCGAGCTTGTAGAACCAGCGATCGTCGCGCATCCAATCGTCATGCCAGGTGTGAAACTGCATCAAGTCAAACTGTTCGATTCGAGCATTTTCGAGACTACGATGAACGTACATCTCCACGTGATCAGGAGGATAAGACTCCATTAGTGTTGAATCGGCGGATGCCGGCCACTGCAGGTTCTTAGGTGGAATTTTAGTCGCGGTGTAGAGACGTTTTGAAGGATTGGCCCTGAGCGTCTGGCCTAACAGGTGCTCACTGCGGCCGTTGCCGTAAGCATACGCTGTGTCAAAAAAGGTGCAGCCACTATCGACCGCTGCTTGCAATGAGCGAAGCGACTCGTCGTCGTTTGAGTTAGACCAGCTGCCCATCCCCCACATTCCATAACCGATCTCACTCGTGTCCCAACCAAGGCGGCCAAAATGCCTGTAGTTCATTAGTTTCTCCGAACCAAATTGTAATCGTGAAAGGTCGAGTCATATTAGCTCAAGCCTCAAGTGGTGAGGAAATGGAGCCTGGTTTATGTGCTGGAGAAGGAGGCTCAAAAACGACTACGCCCCAAAGCACAGGCTTTGAGGCGCAGGGAAAAGAAAACTAAATACTCCGTTAGTTGCTGCCCGACGTTGCTGCACCATTGTTGGTAATCACGACGTCCTTGTCTGACCCACCAAACGTCACGCCAACTAGTTGCAGTTCCTCGCCACTTCCAGTTGATCTCAGTTGGAAATCAGCTGCCTTCTTGGCTCGTGGTTCTAAACGCGCCATAGCCTGAGCGACTACCTTGTTATTCTTCAAAACCGAAAACTGACCAGTCTGGTCATCAAACTTAACATCGTAGGTTCCCTTCTTAATGAGGGTTCCGTTGACCTTCAGATCGTTTTCAAACGTTACCTTGTGCTTTTGTACTTTGGCCAACGCAACAACACTCGTCAGTGCGCCGACCATCAGAACTACTACAATCCGATTCACGATTGACTTCATTACAGGATCTCCTTGCTAACAATTCAGCTTACTCTTGAATGGCCCTCATGGTCCTTCACTTCGCAAGCAGGGTTTCCAAACTTTCAAAAGGTTCTTACGAGCTACGTGACTCATGTGACCCCCGGAAAATTGGCTTCATAAGTTCTCTCTGCGGATAAACACCACTCGCAGTTATGTAATGACAAGAATTCCACTTGTTCGATTTGCTTCACAATAATCAACACGTGGTTCACATTCTCGGATGATCGTTGCTTCAAGCCATCGCAAGTGAATCATTGCCCTACAAATCCGACTCTTCTCTTAACCGCAACTGTGTGCGTATAGCCTTCACTTGTACACTTTCTTCATCAAAAACGCCTCCGCTCGCAAATAATTTCAGGCGGAAGCGTCCTGGAACCTTGGCGTACGCATTCAAACTACAAAAGGTTCCGCCAGCTGCCACGAAAGCCTTCGCAGTTAGATTCGCGGACTTGATTTAATCTTAGAGAAATTGTTCGGTCTAGACATCTTTACCTTCCCTATACAAATCTTTACAGTTCCTTACAGTTTTGCGAATTCCCTTTTGATACACTCACGACACTCGCTGAGTTTACTTCGCCGGATCAAACCTACAGCAGGTTCATTGCAAGAGACCCCGACCTTCGGTAATGGCGCGGCGTCTTCGGCCTCAGCTACGAGACACTAAATATTTACGAAGGAGATCTCGAATGAGAAAGATAGTTTGCGCTCTTAGCCTGACAAGCGCGCTCATGTTTGCTCTGGCTGTGCATGCCTCTGCGCCGGCCAGCTTCGCTGGCACCTGGACGCTTGATAAGAGTAAGAGCCAGGGTCTCAACCCGCGTCAACAGGGCGCCGATAGCGTTTCCTGGGTGATCGCACAAACCGATAATGAGATCACGATTGAAGAGAAGGTGACTGGTGGCCAAATGGGTGGAGGTCCTGGGGGTGGCGCTCCGCCAGCTGGTGCTCCTCCCGCTGGTGCTCCTCCCGCAGGTGGTGGTCCAGGAGGCGGTGGTGGTCGCGGCTTTGGCGGAATGGGTGGTCCTCGAACGTTCAAGCTCGATGGAACCGAAACTACAGGAGAAATGGGACGTGGCAAGTTCGCACGCAAGGCCACATGGTCCACCGATGGTAAGACGTTGGAATTGGTAAGCAAGAATACTTTCCAGGGTCCTGATGGGGAAGTTACCAGTACCACTACCGACAAGCTTCAACTTTCCGGCGACGGTAAAGTTTTGACTGTCACTCGTCACAGTGAAGGGCCACGAGGTCCACAGGACGCGACATTGGTCTTCAACAAATAGCCAGCAGGCGTTTCCCCAGAAAAAGACCGGGAGCACTCGACTAATGTGTCGCAGTGCTCCCTGTGTTTTTTGTGCTGCACGAAGCCGTTTACGATTACTCTAACCAGTCGCGAGTCATGTCGCACCACAAGGCCAGACCTCGCCACTCGTTGAACCGCGAATAGTAACTCGCGATCTTCTTGTCGTCGGCCTTGCGTCCCTTATTCCTGACCTCAAAAAACTTTGCTCGCGTCCACGAGTCCAGGGCCAGGCCGTCATAACGACCCAGCAGTTTCAACAGATTCTCAGCAGCGTAGTTGCCGACTCCTTTCACACCTTTGATTTGCTTAACGAGGTCAACGGTAGGCAATGGGCTGCTAAGCCACTCTTCAACATTGAGTTCGCTTGAGGCCACCCGATCGGCCAGCTCCTTCAGATAAGCCGCGCGATACCCAGCGCGAACTTCATCCACAAAGAACTGCAACGGCATTAGGGCCATCGCGCGCGCGGTGGGAAACGTTCGCCGGCCGTCGTTACTTTCACGCCCGAGGTTTTCAACTAACCCCGTCACCATTTTTTCCGTCAGTGACCAGGAGCAGTTGGTTGTGCAGATCATCTTCACCAAGTCCTCAAACACGGTTGGCGAGCGTAGCATTCGTCCGGCTCCCTGCCTGCCGATCCACTCAAATTCCGGGTCGTTGTTTGTAAACAGATAAAACTCCTGAAGATCATCGTCGAGTCTTAGGATGTGCCGGGCGTCGCGGGTAACCTTCGCCGCTTCGGACTTGGTGAGGCCGCGTGATGGTACAACTCGGACGAACCTTGCCTTGCCAGTTAACAAAATTGTCACAGGAGGTTTGCTGCCCAGGTCGATGACGCGGGTAAGCTCCCACTTCGTTCTGTCCACAGCAAACGGAAGTAGCTCACACCATCCGTGGCTAATTACTGTTCGTCGAAAACTGAAGTTTTGAGGAGTACGGATTCTAATTTCCATAGCATTTGGTGGCTTAAAACTTTGTATTGGACGTTATCAGTCTTTGAGTCAGTCTTGAGCTTGTATGGTTCAAGTTCGGTCAAGCTGAAGCTTGACAGTTCCACGGTCGGGGCCTAAACTTACAGGACTTGAAAAAACAGTGTGTGGAAGGCTGTTCCGATTAGTCCCTACAACACTTGGGGCAAAAGGCGAGAAGTCAAACACTAGACTTCCTACAGTACTCCGGTGAACGTACGCACCGCTTCCGAAAACAAGTAAAGTCGGAGCTTTCCGACGTGGTTCGTCGCCCCACAGGGCAGCTAGCAGGGCACCCAGTGGGGCGATGCCGTTTCTATCGCTCATATAACCCGCAGTCCTCCCCTCTAAGTTCAATTGAACCCCTTTACCTTACATAAATTGGGTTTGAGATTATCCAGGGTTGTTCGCCTACCTTCCCTAATTGAGGTAAGTAGACTTCGACCCTATAGACGCCGCGCTCCGTTATTGGATATTCGTTAGTTGTAATTCCGTTTCCATCCGCCAGTGGTTTGCCGTCCTTAAATAACAGCACTCTGCTCGCAATCGGCATGCTCACTTTTAGCCGCGTATCTTTCCGCAACGTGATTTCATCGCCTTGAATCTTCGTTTCTGCTGGGTTTTCCGCTTCAAATGTGAAACCCGATGTATCTCCAAATAGGTCGAAGCCAAGGAAGCAATGCCCAGCTCTTACCGCCTGTAGCAAACTGGTTGTATCAAGCGCGGTGTTCTGAGGAATGAGAACATGCAACCGTACCAAGCGAAAACTGGTTTCGTAAGGATCAAGCTGGAGCCCAAACAGGGCTTTGCCTGAGGCATCGTTTAAGCTGATGCCGACATTGGAGTGCGCATCGTTGCCGGCCGTTGCTGGCAGTCTGTTGCGAGTCAGTGCCTCGTCCCATTTCTTTAGACTTTCGTTGGGCCTTTGGTAAAAGGTTGCAAACAGCAAATCTGGATAACTACGTTGCGACCATAAGACGTCGAAGAATGTAACAACGGGATTAATGCGCTTCGCGTTCGTGTAAACATTGTAAATTTCAATGGCGTCGAGAGAATCTACGTCCCAACTCTTGAACTCGTCAGGATAAGCAACAATAGCAAGTGCTTCACGTGTTCGAGATTTTTCCGCCAGTTCCCTGGTCGAGAGTTTGTCAGCTTCAGACATTGATGTGTCTCCTGGAATTACAAGGAGACGGTCACCGCTCTTTGTGCGTACTTCATTTCCGTTCACAAAGAGAACACCGCCATGAACACCTCTCAAAGTCATGTTGGCAGTATCAAAATCTTGCTCCGCGTGTTCAGTCATGATCACAAACTGCAACTCGTTGACTTCTGCAGCAGAAATGATCTCAGAAAACGTCCCTGCACTATGCCCTCCCAAAGACGAATGCACGTGCGCCACGCCCTTGTAATCCGAGAATCGAGTGCGACTCTCAGCTGGTCTGCGTTCTGAGTTCAACTGTTGGACGGCGGCGTATAGTCGACCAAGTTGATATCTACGATATGCAAAAGGGATCTGCGATAGAAGAACGAGCGAAAGTAATACCAACAGAGCTTTTTTGGCGCGTTTCATATTTGTGTCGGGTTTGAAGTGGGTCCAAGTCACGAATTGTCGGAACTGGTGGTGGGATAGATAGATGCTCAATCTATGAAATCCACGGAGGCCACGTGTTCGCTAATGCTGCGGCCAAATTCCGCAACTTTGACGTGTTCAGGGTGCACAGTGTAAGCGTCGAGTGCAGCACGATCTTCGAAGACGGCAACCAGCCCAGTGTCATATGAGCGTGGCAAATGCAACATGTCGAATCCTACGGATAGAGTCTGAACTTGCGGAATAATCACACTCAGACCGCGCAACAGCGCGACATGTTCCTCACGCGCAAACTGCTTGATGTCCGCGCGATACTTCCATATGACAATATGAGTCAACATTTGCTAAGTTTCTCCGCGGACAGCTTTCAGCTCTTTGATGAGGTCATTGATTGCATCGCTGGCCCATAATACCTTTTTTGCTCGCCATACGACACGTGGAGGTGATTGGGTCTCGGGTGTGCCTTTGACGATTACAAACAATTCACCGTAGGGATAAGGAATATTAAGAATTCTGCGATACTCCACCACGTTGAAGAAGATTACGTAGTCTGCTTCGGCCAACTCTCGAGCGGCCGTCAAACTTCTGTACTTGCGAATGTATGCATTGAGCTTACGGGCAAGTTGGCCGTAAACCCATTGGTAATGTCCCTTGGGTTCGGGGTCGGCTCTTAAGACATCTTCGACAATTGCGCGTTCACTGTTGTTAGCATCAACAACTCGTGACTTAAAAACAACCAGAAGAGCACGGTGTTTGTTGCGTAGTTCTGAAAGAGAGCCGGCAAGATGGTCTCCGTTCACCACAGTAACGCGATCCTGGGCCACCACGGACAGGCAGGTGAGCACCGCGAGCAACAAGAGACCACTGAGTTTTGCAGGGTTGC
This sequence comes from Acidobacteriota bacterium, assembly GCA_046725195.1. Taxonomy (GTDB): domain Bacteria; phylum Acidobacteriota; class Blastocatellia; order Pyrinomonadales; family Pyrinomonadaceae; genus PSRF01. The sequence continues at coordinate 109,466 of JBKOYD010000053.1, forward strand.
GAAAACTACTCACGTGTCGATCCTATGGGGCAATATCTATTTTTACCGGAGTTTGCGGTGGCTTGACTTTCATACGAACAGCTATGTTGCTGCGGGTGTTGGCATAGGTACGGAAGGAAATTTCAAAACTCTTGAAGCCATCCATTTCGACGGTGATCCTGTAAACACCAACCGGAAGGTCGACGCGAAAAAGACCTTCATCGTTAGATTCCAGTGTCCGCTTGAAGCTGCCGTTTTGAATCGTAATCCTTGCGCCAGCAATACGTGCCAAGTTCGGATCTTCGACCTTTCCAACGATCGTGCCCATCCGCGTTCTTTGCGCCTGGGCCGTCTCTTCATGATTGAGAATGAATGGCCCTGCAAGTAATAGCAGGCCCAAGAGAATGGGCGTATTTGAGTTACGGTTGGCTGTTTGCATCACATCACGCCTCCACTCTTCAAACGTCAAGTCGATCCTTGTACGGCACCACCTCGCCCATCTCGACGTACCGTTTCATAAGCCTAAGATACATGGCCCAGCAGAAACACGAGATGCGGTAGTGTTCGTTTGCGTTCGGCCACGACACGTGATGAAAATCAACCTCGGTTATTCCATCTTTCTCGTTAAGTCGAAAACCAAGCCGTGTTCCGCGCCAGTCGTTATCTGCATGCGTCAATTCAAATTCAAACTCTGAATCAGGAACACAGCGGGACACGACTGCCCGCCAATTGTATTCAGGTCCGAAACTCATTTGGTACTCAGCGCCCGCAACAGGTTCCCCCGAACAATTCAGTGTCCACCAACTATCGAGACCCTGAGGTGTAGACACTGCGCGAAACACTTCCGCGGGTGTCGCCTTGACGGGAAAGTTGTGAAAGATATCGGGCATGCGTTAAAACTCCTAGCTGGCACTAGACGCCCTTGGTGGCGCTCTTCGGAGGATGCGGCATCAATGAGCGTTCAATGTCAGGATCTAATAACTCAAGGCCGACCTCAGAAGCACCCTGCTGGGTTAATGTGATGTAGTCATTACCCTCATTGGTATTTCGGACGAGCAGCCGTTGCTTCTTTTCCAAATCCTCCAGTGCCCTAACCAGATCGGCATTGGCAAACTCGGCTGTACTATTAAACAGCTCCTTCGCCAAAATGCGAGTTCGCTGTTGTGACTGAAAAAAACCAAGAACATATCGCTCGATTTGCTCTAGTCTTCGCTTATCCATATGTCGCCCCCTAGATCGGTTTTGTTCGAGGATGGTTGGCGACAATTATGCGCCCGCAGGTAAGCGGTCAGCAACAGTACCCGTCGGACTACGGTTGTGCTTAAGCGAAGACTCAGCGCGCGCTGGACACTCACAACGTTCGCGCAAAAATGTAAGCGCGGCGACTTTGATACTCGAAGTCAGGATATGGTTCACGCTCGATGACCTCCTCCAGCACAAATCCGGCCTCGAGCAGGTAGTTTTTCATCTGCGCAGTTTCAAAAAAAAGGAAATCCAAAGAGACCTTCTTGCCCCACCAGTCATCACGATGAACAACTTCTCTCCCGATGTGATGCGTAAGCAAGAGTACGCCACCCGGAACCAGTACTCGTTTGAATTCGGAGAGAACTTGAACAACTGATTCAGTTGGAATGTGAATGATTGAATAGAAGGCGGCAATCCCGGAGAAGCGGCAGTCGGGGACATTTTTTAAAGAGAGCATGTCTCCCTGTTCGAAGCCGATATTCGGGTTGAGACGCTTCGCTTCTTTTATCATCTCTTTTGAGAGATCAATTCCATAGGCCAGACCTCCGTTATCATGTATGTAGCGCGCGATCTGACCAGGACCACAACCCATGTCGCAGATAACCTTGTTCTGACCAACTTTTTCAATTAACAAGTCGAGCATCTTCCGATCAAACGGTTTCCGCTCCAGCTCGTCGCGAAAATGTTCAGCGTAGTCCGCAGCCACGCTGTCGTAACTACTTTGCAGGTCCTTATTCATCACCTTCTTCTCCAAATACTAATCCACGGTCATGAAAAACGATCGTTAACCGGGCGATCTACGTCCCTACGCCGAACGCAACCAGAAATCCAGGCGTGTTTTTGGACAAATCGCTTGGAAGCAATAACATCTCACTGCCAAAAAATCGTATTCTATAGGGCCCGATGGCACTAGACTGGGACCACCGGTATCCAGCTAGCGAAATCATCACTCGAAACGCCAAATCTTCGTAGTCACAACTATAGGGTTCCCGGTGTCTTGATCTTGAGATAAGTGACTTATTGCGATCTGCAGAAGGTCGAGGACAGGAAATAAGAGTGAAGTTGTTAGGAATCACATTTCTTCTGGCGTGCTTTCTTGCCGGACCAAATATCCAGAAAAAAGAATTACCAATTATTAAGTCGAATAGCTCTACGGTCAGCATTCAAGACGGCGACCAATTCAGAAGGAACGTTTGGACACTTGTTCCGGAAGCGAAGCCCGATATCTACGAAGCTCAACTCAAGGATGGTAAACCTCAGAGAGTAACGTTCATAACCGATCTTGAGTCAATCAGTTTCCTTGTAGAGCTCGGAAAGAAATACGACTTCATCATCCAGCGGGGCGACGATCTCTGCTACACGCAAATAGTAGGAGTGAGATTCGTTCCCGCGGCAGTCTTCGACAAGAAGTATCAGGCTTCGCATCAAAGAGGAATATTTATTGAGATTCCCGAAGTATATGAACTCACGAATGTGGCAATCGCGATGACACCAGTGGGCATCGAGGACAGGAATCTCGTCTACAAGGAATCGGAATACTACAAACGTATGCGCGCTTGGTTTGATCGTTACAAAGATCATCCTTTGCTTGCGACACTCGGGGCCGATCTAAAGAGGAACCCAAACCGATATTTCACTCTGAAGATGAATGCTTACGCTTTTGAATTTGACCAGCGAGGAAAGATAGTTCAAAGCAAGATTTATGACCGGACCGGATTTAGAGGCGAGATAACCAACACCCTTCGACCTTATATTCCCCAGCTACAATCGTTCGCCGATACAACAAACTTCCGCGAGTTCTATAAAGAAAACGCCTCAACATATCAACAGCAAATTGCTTTTTATCGCGATAAGGCAAACATCGCTGAGATGAGAAGGTGGCTAGACAAGAATTTTCCCAGTTCATCCGGCTACAACTGTTACAAGATAATCTTCTCTCCTTTGGTGGCGTACAACCAGTCGACAACCTGGTTCGAGAGCAATGGGTTTACCGAACTTCAGCCACATGCCAATTTCCCTTATGCACAGGACGTGAAGCGGTTTTATGAACCAAAGTCCGAGGCTGGACAGGACGTATTTCGCGGCAACATCGTATTTACGGAGATCAATCACGGGTATATCAATCCGGAGGCTGAGAAGTATGCCGATCGCATCGTGAAGGCAACCAGCAACCGCGATCGTTGGGTGGAGAGAAGCAGAGGCGCCGGTTATTACGGCGGGATCGGAACCTTTAACGAATACATGAATTGGGGTCTTGTTAGTTTGCGGCTGGTCGATTATGCGCCGAGAGATGAGCAGGAACGAATGATTGCGAGTGTCGATCAGATGATGAGTAGGAGACGAGGTTTTCCACAGTTCGAAGCATTCGATAAGTTTTTGGTCAATCTCTATCGAAACCGAGCTCCTGGCAAAACGGTCGCTGAATTGTACCCGCAGATTATCAGTTGGTTTGAGAAGAACAATCGTTAACGATCATAAAAACTAATCCACAGATTACACAGCGCGGCCTAGGCCGCAACCAAACACGTTGACGAAATCGATAAGTCTACCGAATCGTAGCGGCATGAAGTCAGTACCACCTCCCGGTAGGGGGTGGGTCATCTGTTCACAATAAGGTCGTGCGTTTGCGAGCGGACCCACCCGCTACCGCAAGCTGGTACTGACCTCATTGCTGCGAGCTGTGAGGGCCGAATCGTCAACATCTCTTCTAGGTGCGGACGCCGGGCCGACTAAAAAACTTCGTCAAGAAAGAAAACAAGAACTTACGAGCTTGCTACGCAGATTCTTGTTGAAGAGGAGTAGTGAGCGACTTTTCGCTCGCGCGAATTAGTTTTTAATCCGGTGCGACACTGTCTTTGGTTAGGAAAGCTATGTAATCGGGGTAATCTGTGGAAGGGTCTCGGCTGCTATTCACTAGGCGCCGGTAGCGCCAAACTGTTTAAGTCCAGTCAATCCAACTATCACGCCAGCGACTTCAGACAAGGCCAATAACACTGCAGTTACTTGAAATGTATGAGTCCAGGGATCAGACGGCAGTGAAGCAACATTATCTGGACCCGCAGCGATGAAGTGATAGAACCCACCAAACACGAGTGAGCCGGCCATTGATAACAGTAGAAGCAGAAATCCAGTTCGCGGCCGCTTCCAAATTAGTAAGGCTGCCAGAAGAGGTAGCAGATTTATCACAATCAGGATGTAGATGTTTTGCCAAACGTTCATGTCGATGTGCATCGTCGAGTGTGCGATGCCGTGCGGCACAACTATCAGCGCGTGCACGACTACGACTGCAATGCCCATGATCCGACTGTTTTCCATATCGTTTCGGGATGCATCTTAGTGACAAATTTCAACGTTTCTGCATGTAGTTCACTGACTCACGAATTAACTTCTTGAGTGTTGGTAAGTGGATGTCGGACAGTCGCTTGATGTACAGACATGACTTACCCACGCTGTGTTTACCTAATTTCTTCATAAGGTCGTCATGACCGTCGAAACCAGCCATGATGTACAGCGTCAGATTTTGTTTACGTGGCGAGAACCCGGTTATGGGCCAGTCACCTTCACGGCCACTTGCGTACTTGTAGTGGTAGCTGCCAAAGCCAACGATACTTCGACCCCACATTTTTGGCTCGCTTCCCGTAATGTCCTTCATTAGTTTCGCAATTGTGAAGCAGTCCTCACGCCGGCCTGCGTCGGGAATCTTGTTGAGAAACTCTTCGACGCTTCGCTTGGTTTGTTTGGTCTTAAGTTCTGCCACGACTCACTCCTTTATCGGCATGTTCTTAATGAAAGTCTCGCGATTCCGCATTTCACAGTCTCCCAGCTTTGAGGCAATGCTCACTCTCACGGTGCAGTAGCCCGACTGTCAAGGAGGGCCTCGGGTTCTTCAGACATCTCGAAGGTAGAACGAGCCCACCTTGACAGTCGGGCTACTGCACCGGTCTCGCAGTTCTATCGCACGGTTGGATTCAACGCATCAAGAAATTCGAAATTCGAGATTTCGCAATTCCCAATTCTCTTTACTCGTTCCAGTTGTACTTCTGATAGCGCGGATCGTTTTCGAGTTCGTACTTCTTCAAAAACTCCCAGGCCGTTTGATTAAACTTCGACGCTGAGTCGTAATACCAATGATCATGTCCGGCTATTTCAATCAGATCCACTGTGAGGCCCGCCGTTTTCAAAGCGTCTCTAGTGGCCCTTACTGCTTTCAGTGGAAAGAACTGATCGCTATCACCTACTTGAATTGAGATAGGTATTTTCCTCTTTGCCAGATCGATCAATTGCATTTCGTCACTCGTCAGCGCCCCTGCATGAATGGCAGTCGCGGCAAAGTATTCCGACTCCATCAGCGACATGTGGAGAGCAAAACAAGCACCTGCAGAATGTCCGAACAGATAAACTCGGCGTGGGTTGATCGGATATTTTGTCTTGAGTTCTTCCACTAAATCTCGCAGAAAATCAGGGCCGTCCTGAGGTGACGCCCAGCCCTGCAGGTTCGTGGCATCCGGTCCGACGATGATGATCCCTTCTTTCTTTGCAAACTCTTTCCACTTCTCGACTAGTGTTACACCCGTCCGGTTCGATCCGTGAAGCATCACTATCAATGGCGCGGGCGTTGAGGCTTTTAGAGTTGAAGGTACGTAAAGATAGTAGGCCCGTGTCTTTCCCTTTGAGGTAATCAACTCTTTTGTGATGTCGTCCTTAGCAGAGGTTGGAGAAACTGTTAGCAACAGTAGCGTCATAGGTAACAAAATGTGAAGTTTCATTGGTAGCTCCCTGGTGAAAGGTTGACCAAAAGCTCGAGACTTTAGGAGATTGACATTAACTACAAAGACACAAAGTCCAAAAGAGAGTGAACCTTATTTTGCGGCTTTGTGCCTTCGTGCCTTTGTGGTTAGGTTTTCTCTAAGGCGTAACATTAACCCAAAGCTCTTCTGGCAAACGAGCTTCAGGGCGTCGTGACCAGCGGTAGTTCTACAAAACTCGCTTGGCCCGTCGTGTTGTAGATCCTCTGCGTTGCCTTTCTATAGTCCTCAGGCTTGGCCCAGAAAATACTCTTCACGAAAGTTTGAGGGTTTCGATCGTAAAGCGGAAACCAACTCGATTGAATCTGTACCATGATTCGGTGACCCGCCAGAAACACATGATTCGCCGTGGGCAACGCAAATCGATAGAGCAGTGGCGTGTTCGCAGCTATTGGTTTGGCGAACTCCACATTTTCGCGATACCGGCCGCGGAAGACATCTGCCGAAATCATCAACTGATAACCACCCATGTTTGGTTGGCCCGCGACCTGATCCGGATACAGATCAATGACCTTCACTACCCAATCCGAGTCGGTACCACTGGTTGATGCCATCAGGTTGGCAATCGGCTCACCGCTAATCTTTACGGGTGCGTTTAAAACATCCGACGTGAAGACCAGGACATCCGGACGCCCTGATGCTTCGCGCTGATCATCGACGAGCCAACGCGACCAACTAGTACCGTCGATAGGGCGTGCGCGATACGGAACTGGCTTCGCAGGATCTGACACGTATTCCTCGTAGCCAGGTTCCGAAGTTCTTGCGGTGAAGCTAGCCTTGCGACCGGCTGTTAAATAGAGCGGCGTAGGTTTTGTTGAGCAACCACTCGCGCAACCCATCGGCCACGCGGCTAGACGTCGCCATGTATTGGTTCCAGTTTCAAAGGCGGCGACCGGTGGCACGTCGGCTTTTGGCGCTCCCTCCTTGAGGTATTGATCCAGGAACGGACGCAGTATTTCTCGGCGGAAGGTCAACGCCGTATCGCTGTTGAATTTGATTGCCCCGAGCGCACTGCCATCTCTGATCTCCTGCCCGTGATGCCACGGACCCAATACAAGAAAAACCTTGTCGTTGCCCGTGTCTTTTGGCTCGATCGCTTTGTATACGGCGATGTCGCCATAGATATCTTCCTGGTCCCAAAGACTGTGAACCAGCATGACGGGAACCTTGAGTGGTTGCTGCGCAAGAATTTTGTCCACTGCCTGATCGCGCCAGTAGGCGTCGTAGCTCGGGTGCTCGAGAATTTTTCGCCAGAAACCAACCTGTTCCAAGCCGCGCCGCCGTCCGAGTTCTCCTGCGGAGCCGGCTTCCATAAACATGTCGTAGTCGTCGAAATGACTCGTCCACCACTTAATGTCGTTGGCCCTTGTGGCTTGCTGATCATAGATGTAACTCATTCCTTGCTGCCGGAAGGCGCCGTTGTGAAACCAGTCGTCGCCAATCCATCCGTCGACCATTGGGTTCATTGGTACAGACACTTTCAATGCGGGATGCGGATTGATGAGGGCCATCAATGGCAGAAAGCCGTCGTAAGAAATACCGAGTATGCCGACACGACCGTTTGTTTCAGGAATGTTCTTTATCAACCAGTCGATGGTGTCGTAAGTGTCGGTGGCATGATCGACTTTGGTGGGGTTTTGCGGGCCCTGCAAAGGACGGTTCATTACATAGTCACCCTCAGAGCCATACTTGCCGCGGATATCCTGGACCACCCGAATGTATCCGCCCTCGACGATCACCTCTGTGGCATTGTCGTATCCCGTTAGACTTGAACCGAGGTCCGAACTATCGGCGTGAGTAGTAAGTTCAGTTGCATCGTACGGCGTACGTGTCAGCAGTATAGGCGCATTCCTCGCGCCTTTTGGCACCAGAATGACGGTGTGAAGCTTCACACCGTCGCGCATCGGAATCATTACCTCGCGTCTGACGTAGTTGAACCCGTCGTTTGTGGGTTCGAATTTCGCTGGTGTCTCACTTGGAAGTGTTGGAGTTTGGGCTTGTGACTGGTCGACTGAAAACCCCAGGGCAAACAGGACCAGCACGAGAAGAGGCAGAGTACGCACATTCGTCATAGTAATCCTTCAGTAAAAGGTTTTTGGAATTGGACAGAACTACTCGCAAGCTGGTCCGCCGATCACCGCCTCGGACGGGACCAGGAAGATTGCAAGTAAGACTAACTACAAAAGCACGAAGTCACAAAACAGTTGAAGTGTTTTATTACCACCTAATTTCGCGTCTTGTGATTATTAGTATTTAACAAACTCAAACTTCAGGCGCACGCTGCGTTCGGCACTATTATAAAACGTGCCAAATTGAATGCTTGCCAGGTTGTTCTGTACATCCCGCGGGTTCCAATGGTTGGTGATGTTGAAGACAGTCAGCCCAGCTCGGCCCTTGTACTTCTTGCCGCGAAAACGGATCGAGAGTCCTTTTGTCACGAGCACGTCGAATGTCATCAGCGGCGGAAAACGTCCGCCTTCGTTGCGCGGTCCCACGAAATCCTGTTGCTCATTCAGGAGTGAAAAGGGAAAGCCGCTACGCCAGTCGACTACGGGCGTGGCGACGATGTCATAAGGAAGCCCGAAATCGCCCCAGAACAACAATCGGTTTGGAGCGTCAAAGGGCTGCTTCGCATACTCGTCAGGCCGTATCACCGCGCGCCGCAGATTGCCGAAGTAGGTGTTGAAATCATTTAAGTTTCCCTGCGCCTGTGACCTAACGTACGACAGGAAAATGTTACGCCCTTCCTGAAACCGAAATCGCGCTACGGCTTGAAACTCGCGGTATCGTGAGCGACCGGAATCCTTCAAGAACAGAAATCCTTCGTTAGCGCTGTTTTGATTGACGACTGGCTGGATCACGAAGTCTCGATGTGTGTCACGTTCTTCATAACCAAAGCGCAAAAGAAGACGATCTGTCACTTGATGATCCAGCTGGACATTCCACGCAATGCTGTAAGGATTCCTGAGATCTTGCGGAGACGTGTTTCGAAAGACTCGAGGACCATCAATGATTGTCACGCCGTTGCCTGCAAACGTCGTTACCCTCTGGCTCTGATATTGCTCAAATGCGCCGACGTTCAGGGGAATCTTGTCGTCGAAGACGCCAAAGCCTGCACGCACCACTGTGCGATCGGAAGCAGTTGGAACCAATACAACGCCGATTCGTGGAGCGAAATTGTTTTCGTGGCCTATTTGATCGCGGTCGTAACGTAGACCAAAATCGAAAACCAGCCGATTGTTTACCAGCCACTTATCTTGTATGAAAGCCGAATACTCATTCTGACTGAGATCGAGAATTCCGGCTCCAAGATAATCAAGAATCTGGTACGTTGTTCCATCAGCGCGAACGATGCTGAGTTGACTACTTAGATCTGACCCCTCGAAGGAAGTGTGACTCAAGTTTAGTCCCGTCTTTAAAGTATGTGTACCGTGCCACTTGCGCGGCGCAAAGTGGTATACCTCGAGCCATTCATAACGACGACTGTTGCGATGCTGTCGATCAAACCAGCCACCGAAGTTGCGGTCAGGTGTTATGCGGTAAGGTGGCGAGCTATTGCCAAAGATGTCGCCATCAAATTGTTTGACACTGAAACTCGACTGTAACAGGGCGCCCGACTTGAATGTTGCCTGCTCGTTAAGTGCAAGGAACCAACCGCGCTGGTGAAAGTTTGCAGTGGTGTCTGACGGGTTAAATGTATTGAGGTTGAAATAATCAAACTTCTGCGGAAAGAGCGAAAGACTGGCAGTTAATCGGTTGCTCGAGTTCGCGACGTAGTCGAGTCGTGAGAAGGAATCGAAGCTCTCACGCTTAATGTCGCGTTGTTGCTCGTTGAGGGCTTCCAAACTCGGTACGTTCGTCCGCACAAAGCGGTATTCGACACTCTGGAAAAAAAAGAGTTTGTCTTTCTTGATTGGCCCACCGACTGCGATGCGTGGAGTTGCTGCGCCAATCCCAAATATCGTTCCATCGCGCCAACGTGGCCGCGGCAGAACACCTGTTACCAAATAGCGCCAATCGTTAGTGCCGGAACGCGTCTCGATCGTTGTGACCGCGCCCGTGAACTTGCCATATTCTGGTGAATAGGGATTTGAGTGGACCTGAACCGTCTCAACTGCTTCGAGAGGTAGTTCGATCGCGGGAGTTCCAGTGACCGGGTCCGTAACGTTCAAACTGGAGACGAGAATGCCGCTCTGACTCGGTCGCGTTCCCTTAACATTTAGTGTGCCGTCGGGTCCGCGCAGTACACCGGGAAGCAATGGGAGCGCATCCTGAAATTTTTGATCGATAAGTGGCGCATCCCGAAGGGCGGCAGTAGTGATTACAGAAGGGGTAGTGGATTCTGTCGTGTTTGCATCAGTCGGATCATCTTTCACAGTCACGGACTCGGTGAGCGGAAGAGGCTCTAACAACACATCGTGTTCGACAGTTGCATCTATTTGTACGCTGATTTTCAGTTCGTACTTCTTGAATCCGGGAAACTCGACAGAAAGAACGTAATCGCCTGCGAGGAGTCCTGCAAAGACAAAACTTCCATCTTGGTCGCTTATTGCTTGTAAAGTCTTTTCCAATCGCTGGCCGTTGAGGTACACGACGACACCTGCAAGCGGTTTTCGCTGGTCAGGTATGTCGGCAACAATTTTCCCCTTAATGCTCCCACCTTGTATCGGTTTCGCAGCAAGGACAGGTTCTTTGCACTCACCGACGACTGAGAAGATGGCCAGCGCCAGTAGTAAGAGTGTGACGGTTCTACGGCGCTTTTTCGGCCGATCGTTACGGTCTGAAATACGCATGAGTTCTGTTTACCTGAAATTCTTAGCGTGTTAGAACTTGAGGCTTCCGCTTGTTAGATGCGTCGAAGGGAGCACTACAGATTCGCACAGTTCGGTGGTGCTTAACAATCAACTATTTGCTGGCGAATTTCTCGCTAAGTTTAGGTTCAAAAACAAGCTGTGAAGGAAGAAGCCCACCTTACAAGCATTGTCAGAAATAGAACAAGGGTTAGCGAATATCAAGTACCTCCGAAAATAGGACAAGTTAGAAGGGGGCAAGCGGCATAATAAGCACCTCACGGAGATAGGACAGTTGGGAATGGGGCAGCATTACAAACACTTCTCAGAAATAGGACAGTTGGGAAGGGGGCAAGCGGAATTAAAAGGATCTCACCAAAGAGGCACGGAGCGCGCCCCCGGTGCGACGGATAACCGTCAATATGTCAGAGGTGAAAGTCCTCAACAACAAAGGTCTAGCCAATCGGTTGGCCCCGAGTCATGCGTTGACAGGAGCAATTCTGTGAGCGAAGCGTTGACAGGGGAACGCA
>JBKOYD010000039.1:0-12941 GCA_046725195.1 Acidobacteriota bacterium
GGCGAGCGGTTATGCTGCATCCAGGTGTAGCAGGTGTTGCGAACGATCGCGAGCAACCAAGGCCGGCCGTCGCCACCGTGAAAGCTGCCGAAGTGTTTAAAGGCGCGCAGGTAAGCTTCCTGGACCACGTCTTCGGCATCGGTTTCGTTCCGAGTGAGCCAGCGGGCCAGATTATATGCCGCTCTCAGATGCGGCAACACCGCTTCTTCAAAATTCTGCAGGAGCTTTTCCATAACCCTTCCCATTTATGCGGCGTTACTCGCCCCCAAGGGGTCTGTCGGAATAACGCAGAAGGCGTTCGCCAATTCCAGCCCAAAGTTAGGCGTTCGCATTACAACCTGAATCTTTCGTTGCCTTGCGAACACTTTCAGTGTTTCTCTCCAACAAGTCGACACGTTATCCCAGGGTGTTACCCTGGGCTGGAATTGGCGAACGCTTTCGGCGTTATTCCGACAGACTCCAAAGGTATCGGTTAAGTCGGCGATGATTAGACAAGAGCTACATGTGATGGGAACGCTTGCGTCGGTCCTTCGATTCGCGCCTGCTCGTCTCGCTTTCAATCGTCTGCGCTGAAGCCTTCGCTTTATTAGTAACCTTCGTCGCATAAGCTTGCTCTCCTTCGAACTCAATCGGCTTGTTCACCCGCGCACTTCCTAATTTGTTCGGCAACAAAGAGCGGGGCGTTTACTTGGCGAATTCCGCGGTCTATCAGACTTTTGATAAGTGCAAGTCCTTCACAGTCGATGAAGCAAATGTTTTCCAAATCAAGAGTTAGCCGCATCCCTTCTTCTAGCAGACCCAGCTGACTCGCGTAGTAATTCAACCCATTGGCGTGTGACCCGACCATCCAGTTGCAAAGTAACGTCCTGGTTCAATTACGGAACTCTTGTGATCTTCAGCATTCATCAATTCTTTCTCTGGGAAAATGTTTCGCATTTAGGAGGAGAGCACGTCGCGTACCGCGCAACCAAGCAGCGAAATTAACTTCGGTTTATCATCAAGAGATGTGAGAGTTTGCGGAGAAAGGCGGTCGGGTGACCGCGAACAGCCGGAACCGATCCACGCCAGGATCCACCACATTGAGTAGTTAAAGAGATTAGCCTTTGGCAGGCGAGCTACGATATGCGGTGGGTGGAGCGTTTATTTCACGCAAGGTGGGAAGTCAAGGACGCAGAGTTCGCCGGGGGATCACTTCCGGAGTTGAACGCAGGATGCGTTTTTCGCGTGTCGCCTCTACGATGCTGAATTGTCGCGCATCAAATCCGGCTTGTTACGCTCCTGATGCTTTGCGCTACTTCTTGAGCTGGCGAACGTAGGCGACTAACGAGTTGATTTCAGCTTCGGTTAGCTTCTTCCCCCAGGCCGGCATATGTCCGCGACCATTAGTGATTGAATTGAATAGGCGCTCATCCGTCACACTGGTCTGCCACTCAGGATCAGCGAGATTCCGCGCGTGATTTAATTTCGCCTTAAACGTCTTTGCCTGTCCATCCTTACCATGACAAGTAGCACAGTGCTTCGCAAAAAGAGAGTTGGCTTCAGGGTCTTTCTGGGATCCACTTGCTAACGGAATGCCAAGAGAGTGAGCCGACAATGCAAACAAAAAAATCGCGGCAGCTGCTAATAGGATTAAGGACGCTTCGCGCGTGATTCTCTCCATGTCTTACCTCGTTCCCTTCTGCTTTGTATTAAGACTCTCTCACTAACCAATTTATTCCCGCACTTAATCTCACCCACCCTTGGAATTTTTTGTGTGCTCTCGCGGTATGGAGTAGCAGAAGGCGAAAGGAGCTTGTCAGGTTTGAAAACCACTCGCGATTGATAGCGCCTGGATCATTGCAATGAGAGAACAAACTTAGCTCTCGAAAAGTTAAACGTAGGTGGGCACAGTTTGGGCGGTCAATTGGCCGCCGCTCGCCGAAAACAGATCGGAGAATGTATGAAAAGGAAAGTTATGAAAAGGCTCACGATATTGAGTCTGGTTTCGATGTTCACTCTTTGCGCGGCGGTCGCATCCGCGAACGCGCAACTCAGTATTCCAGTCAGGGCGAAGATCCCTTTCGCCTTCAGCGTGGGTGATAAGAAGCTTGAGGCTGGCGAATATACCTTCAGCCGTTTATCCGGGCTTGCTGATAACAAGATGATGTTGGTTAGCAGCGCGGACTTCAGTACACGCATGTTTCAGTCAACCTTGGCGACTCAAGTTCTGACGCCTAAGAACGAGTCGTCTCTGGTCTTCCACAGGTACGGCGACCAGTACTTCCTTGAGCAGATCTGGTTGAGTGGTGAACAAGAGGGAACGCAAGTGTCGGAGTCTCGCAGTGAGCGAACTGTCCGGCGGCAATTAGCACAAACCCAGCCGAACAATCTGTCTGGAAAAGTGAAGAAAGTCGAGACGGTCGAGATCGTCGCGAGCTTGTTTTGATTGTCAACTTAGGATGCAGTCCGGTTGGGGCAAAGTGGATCACAACCACATAGCCCCGACTAGGGAGGGCGTTTAGCGCAAGGATCGGCGGAGCGAAAGAGCAGAGGCTCATAAAATGAAATAACTCGATCCAAAAAAAGTAACCGAGAACGTTTCGAAAACGGAGCTAATCATGATTGCTACAATTGAAAGCCAGCCTATTACATCGCAAGGCCAGTTCAATCCGGTTCGTCCCATTTTGCTCGATCCAGAGCGAAAAAGCCTCCGGGTTGAAGAGTTTGAGAAGAGATTATCGGAACTCATCATAGGCCAGGAGCGGGCCGTTCGCTCCATGAGCAGCTTGTACCAGATCTTCCTGGCGGGCATGAATCAACCAGGTCGTCCGCTCGGCGCCCTGCTCTTCCTGGGACCAACAGGCTCAGGCAAGACACATACGGTGGAAGCAGCCGCCGAAATATTATTGGGTGCGCGAGGCCTCGTCCTCAAGATTGATTGCGCGGAGTTTCAGCACAGCCACGAAATCGCAAAGCTGGTCGGGTCTCCTCCAGGATATCTGGGCCACCGCGAGACTCATCCCGTGTTGTCGCAGGAAAATCTAGACCGCTATCACACTGAAGATACCAAGCTCGCTTTCGTGCTCTTTGACGAAATCGAGAAAGCTTCGGATGCGTTGTGGCAACTCCTGCTGGGCATCCTCGACAAGGCGACATTAACCTTGGGCGACAACCAACACGTGGATTTTTCGCGAACGGTGATCGTGATGACTTCTAACCTTGGCGCGCGAGAAATATCAGAACTGATTTCAGGTGGGATCGGTTTTGCTCCCGCTCATTTTCCGCTGAATACAGGCGGAACCCAAGTGGAACAGAAAATCTATCACACGGCCCTGGAAGCGGCTCGGCGAAAGTTTTCTCCGGAGTTTATGAACCGCATCGATAAGGTGGTTGTTTACCGACCCTTGAAGCAGTATCACTTGCAACAGATTGTCGATCTGGAATTGCAGGCCGTACAGGACCGCATCATGCATTCAGTGGGAGCAAAATTTGTTTTGCAGTGCTCCGACGCGGCTAAGGACATGCTTCTCAGAGAAGGTCTCGATTTCAGGTACGGGGCGCGCCACGTCAAGCGATCCATCGAGCGCTTTCTTGTATATCCACTGTCCAGCCTAATCGCAACCGGACAAATGCAATCAGGCGACGTGGTTTATGTAGACATACGTGGTGATAAAAAAAGCAAGCTCGTCTTTATGAAATACGCGGGCGGCTCACTGGTCAACGGTGAACTACAAGCAGCGACAGGATCGAAGTCAATAGACGCTGACTCGGGCGAAGTTACATTAGCGTTTTCTCGGGCGAAGGGCGCGCCTAACGGACTGAAGGAAATCTTTGGACATGTATTTTAAGGACTTTAGCAAAAACTGACGTCTGATAATGTCGTTTATGAGCAGAATACTAGATATTGGGCCATCGTCGAGACGGCCAATGCAGAAAGATACCGGGTTCGACCGAGGCTGATCCAACGAAATCGTCGCAGCGGAATACTCGAAAGACCAATCGACACGTCAATCACTGCGATGCGCTAAGTCCTTATATATATGCACTGAAGAAATCGTGGGAGACTTCCGCCTCGCTCTACTTATGCCACCCGCCGCGAGTGAAGTCAGGAACCTTGACTGGGACACTTCCCTTAGCCACAGACATCTGACTCAGTGGTCCGGGCACGCTCCATGCAGCAGCGTCATAAACGTTGATATCAGGCTCGAGACCTTCGCGCATACATTCAACCAAACGGTAGCACATCAGGTAATCCATCCCGCCATGGCCGCCGAGTTTTCGAGCCGTCTCTCCCTGATTCTTCCAAAGCGGAGATTCGTACTGCTCCTGATATTTGTCTAAGGTGGCCCATTTGTGTCCGCCTTCCTGTCCATCGATGAAGATACGCGGCGGGTAATCACGGAAAATGCCTTTGGTTCCCTGGATAAGATTGATCCGATCGTAGGGTCGCGGCGTGCTGACGTTGTGCTGCAACATGATCGTGCGTCCCTTCGAGGTTTTTATGATACTTGTGTTGTAATCACCACATTTGTACACCTCTTTCCATTTGGGATCGCCAGTCGGCACATGCTCCTTCCGATACTCTTCCAATCCTAAATGGGACGAGCTCATCGAGACGATATAGTCAAATTTATCGCCTCGGTTGATGGACATGTAATTCGCCATCGGCCCGAGCCCGTGCGTCGGATAAAGGTTACCATCGCGGAGTGTGTGATGATGTCTGCGCCATAAACCTTCGTCCTTATTCTCGAACAGGATCTCACGCAAATCATGGTTGTACGCACACTCGCCGTGTACAAGTTCTCCCAGCAAACCAGCGCGGATCATATTTAAGACCGTGGTCTCCGAATGGTCGTAACAACAGTTCTCCATGATTAGACAATGACGACGATTTCGTTCAGAAGCATCGACGAGGCTCCAGCAATCCTCGATCGTGTACGCTGCAGGTACTTCGGTGCCGGCGTGTTTACCTGCATTCAGAGCTGCAAGCGCCTGTGGCACGTGCCATTCCCATGGTGTCGCGATGTAAATGAAATCTAAATCGTCGCGAACCGAAAGTCGTTCGAAGTCACGCTCCCCATTGGAATAGATTGCAGGTGTCTGCTGCCCCGCCTTTTCCACCATTTGAGCCGCACGCTGGCACTTCTCTTTGACAACGTCACAAACTGCATTGATTCTGACTTTGTCGATCGCAAGAAACTCTCCGAGAACATCAGTGCCGCGCAGACCAACTCCGACCATTCCTATTCGCACCACATCTCGTGGCTCAAACTTTACGCCAATCATAGTACCGCGTTTAGAGTCTGCTCTACGCTGCTCATCAATACGAAACGCCTCGATGTGATTGTGTCCATCGCTGATGCCGGATGTCGATAATCCCAGTCCCGCCATGCCTGCCGCTTTCAAAAGATCACGTCGCGATACTTTTGCGTCATGGTCATCCATTGGTGTAGCTCCTCGAGCGTAGTCTTGTCGTCGGTGTGGTGGAGCGGAAACACAGAAGTGTTCCGTTAGATCACGGTTGCCCGTCAAACGTAGGGAACACCTTGCTGTTCCGCCCCAATCTAATCTGCTTTCAGGTGCGCCTCAATTCCTGCAGTTGTCTCTTTCCGATTTCTTTGATTCGCTCGTCCGGCCACTCTTCAAGGTAGCTATATGCCTAACAAGCCACTTAGATACAAAGTGGCGATCTGCCTAAGCCTTTCCATTTCCTTCAACCAAGAAAAAAACCTGGTTCCAACTCGGAATGCTTTGGGACACCAAATGTGAGACCTGGTGGAAATTCGCTTAGCTGCGTCAGGGTCATTCGGAAGACAACGGATTAACTGTTGTATGACTTCTCCAGTTACGCGCAAGTTCATTGAGTGTGTTTGTGTTTTTTAGTTTTTCATGTGTCTCTTAAACCAAGTTACGGCTCGTCTGTCTCGGTCATCTTGATTGCGTGACAAGTGGTGATTGTCCTGTGCGTAGATGATCAATTCATAAATCTTACCTAATTTTTGTAGTTGTTGAGCCAGAGCGAGAGATTGGCTCGCGCTCAAGTCCCGACCTGCGTGCATGATCAGGAGTGGAACATCTAACTGTTCGGGCCAATATATAGCCGACCTGGCTTTCTCATCTTTTCGTGTGTCGAAATCGGGCCAGAATTGCTTGAGCATTGATGGTGGATAGGCGTCAGGGTTAGCAGCCAGAAGAGCCTCTAAATCGGTGAACGCCCCAAAGACAGCCGCCGCATTTACTGGGAAATCCCTCTTGATAGCTTGGTAGGTCATCATCCCGCCGCGCGTACTCCATACATGAACAGGTTGTTCACATCAATGAACCCAAGTGACGAATTGTAGCTTCTAGGCCGTCACTCGGGCCGAAAGAATGGACTGCTTCCTTTATTTTCTTTTTGGTTGAAAACTCGGCAAATCAACGCGATCCGCTTCGGGGAGCAATAAAGAAGCCGCGATCAAGCGACGTTTTGATCTCCCTGGCCCATGTAACGAAAAAAACAACAAGTCGCCATCGGAAGAGAGATGCATTATGGCAAATACTAGGTTTCTATTGAGAGCCAGCGACACTCCATGCGGTATAACGGCTCATTCCACCTAATCTCAGCCACCTTGCTTTCATGCCACATTTGCCAGTTCATTCGGCTTGTATGCTATCGTAGCCGCCGCTGAATTCGGGCGTTGGAGGAATGGAATCATGGCTGGTTTCTTAGTGATGCCGACCGTTGGGTCTTGCATCCCCACAGCAACGTTGCCGACGGGCACCGGGCCGATCGCGATCTCCAAACCCGTCGGGCAGGGCCCGCTCGCACGTAATCTTCCCGACGACGTCAAGACCATCCAGGATGCGCTGAACCAGGTAACGGTGAAGGGTGAGCCGGGAGGGCCAATGCCTTTCCTCGTTGTTGATGGCATCAAGGGTCCGAAAACGCAGGCCGCCATAATCAAATTCCAACAGGTTCAGGTGAAGGCGATTCACGCTGACGGAACCGTCGAACCCGGCAAGCAGACGATCTTGCGCTTGAACGAGCTTGTCGCACCGATCTCGAAATTCGATCTCAACGCAAAGCTAGCGACCAGCCTGCCTCTCGTCCGGGCGGCGCTTGCCGCTGCGGTCCAGAACGTAACTTCGATCATCACCAGCGGGCCCGGCCCGACGGGACCCGCTGCGGTGTCCGAGGACCGGCTGAACCGGCATTTCAAACTGAACACGCTTGATGCCTTCGCTCAAAGTGATGGCCGCCTTAACTTGTTCGAGACCTATTCGGAGATGGCATTCGTGATCAACCAGCCCGAACTTTTCAACATGTTCGGTGCGATCGACGCGTTCGACGTTGATCCGACTAACGCCAAGATCGCGCTGACCACCGCCCAGGGCGCTTTCGAGCCGCCGATCATTGATGGCGAGGACAACCCGGCGAGACACATTCGGCTCGGCCTGGGTTTCTTCGCTCCGAACATCACGGACGATTTCGCGGCGTTCATCTTGATCCACGAGCTGGCGCACTTTATTAGCCGGCGCGACGGCCAGTTGATCGTTGACAATGGACGCGGCTGGTTCGACGACGTTTTCATCAGGCCTCTCGGCGCCGCCCAGCGGCTTCTCAACGCCGATAGTTATGCCACCTTCGCTCACGAATGCCGCACGGGCAGCTCAGCCAGACCTGCCTTCGTGAAGACCGCGCCCGGGGGGTTAGGGGGCGCGCGGTAGCAAACCTCTCGAGACCGTGGGTGTGTTTTCAAATTCTCTGCGTAACCCCAGGATGTTGCCGAACTCATTGTTCTGGCCGCCAACTCACGACGAGAGGCGGTGAAAGGCAAGGCTTCATAATGGACGAAAAAGTTGCATTGCGGGCTCTCACGACGTTTCATATTTGCACTTTATAGTTTGCGTCAAGTGTCCAACTGCAGCTCGCGTACATTAACCACCGGAGTCTCACTGCTGACTGATCATTCCCCTAATGGAATTGTGGCCAGTCCTGTGCCATCGAGATCATGTCTAGATTTAGAAACCGGCTGAGAAGGTCGGCAAGCCATGAGCGCGGCAGACTAGGGCTGCGGGGTCTGGCGGTTAGCCTTAGCGCTGCGGTCGTCTTTCTAGGTTTCGCGTGTGTCATCTCTCTGTTAGCCCCCATCCACGTACTCAACCTGCGGCGCGAGGATGGGAAGAGCATCCGCGCTGAAGTAACGCAGCGACTCCTGCTGTTTATCCCTATCCGCAGGAGGACGCTTACCGCTGTGACAAATGTCAGGACTAGAACGTATGCTCCCCCGAGTTATACTAACCCTGATGATCCGACAAAGGTGGTACGACCCGAGGAGCAGAGTTTTTTGGTCCTCGAGGAGGAGCGCGGTTCGACCGAGATTTCTTGCTCGACAGTCGATGTCGCCGACGCCGAAAGGAGTGTTAGGGAGTTCCTTTCTGGGGCCGAATCACGGCGGCGCCTATGGTTTGTATCCAACTGGAAGTTTGGAGTGCTCGCCACAGCGCTGGTTGCGGCCCCGGGCATCATCATCCTTCTAGGAGTTGTCTGGGACACAATCGTGTGGTTCGCGAGGCACAGACACACTTAATGGGTTTCAGAGATCAACCAATTGAGTTGGCTCTCGTTACTAAAATCGATTCGCTCAAGAAAACCGTGAACGCCGACGGCTCAATTCACCGTCTCACTAGGACGGTCGAAATTACCTTTGGTGCGCTGTAATTTTGCCGAGATTTTGCCGAGATTCATATCGAAACCTACATCGCATACAGCACATAAACGAATCTTTTCCGACCGCGACTTATTTGACTCCGGCTTTCGAATCTCACATTCCAAGCAGTACCATCGGTTTGGTGCCGAGACTGATTCTGCGGTCGCACCCGATCAACATGTCGAACCGATGTGGACAGAGTTCCGTGAAGGACGTGATCCCTCGATGGGATTCTTTCTAAACCAAACTGAGTTTGATTGCCTTCAAAGACGACTGGCCGAACAACTCATTCAACCCGAGCCCGCGATAGCATTTCTTTCATCGTTGTCTTGTCCATAATACTATGTACTGCTTGCGCGGGCCGGGTTAATTCGGACGTTAGACGCTTCGCACGATTCAAACCACAAGATTGGTATGCGTACTGTTAACAGCAAGAGCAAACAAAACGTCTTTGTGTCTCAACGGTACTTTAGAATTCTGTTCAGCGCGCTTAAGCGAAATTCGAGACTCCAGCCGACCCGTTGGCATCGAGCGGCATAATTGTGAGCCGAAGGAAAGAGCCAGGCAAAAACCGAAGCGTCTGCCGCCGACCTACGGCTGATCGTTGTCATGGATCAGACGCAGGATGGCGCCAGGAGTTAGGAACTCCGCCACGGCTGGCTCCGTTGAATACTCATCCGCACCCTTGTCCTTTGGCGCGATACGGGCCTGCCCGTCCAGGTCGAACACCACCGCCGGGTAGTCGCCGCTGGCACTGTCGATCGCCGGACTGCCCGGCTGCGGACGGAAAACTCCCTTCGCTTCGGGCTCGAGGAGGGGGTTGATCACGTCGTACGTGCCCGCCGGCATGGCGCCTGCGCCAGCCGTCTCCCAGATGATGTTGCCCTCCCACGCGCCGCCTGTGTAAGGACCGTTGAGGCTCGCCGCCACGCCGCCTCCCTGCAGGATATTGTTGGCAAAGACGGTGTTGGTGGCGCCGAGGCCGTTCGTCCGGCCCTGCATGAAGTAGTTGCGTGTGTTATTGACGAGCGTGTTGAATGTAATCACACAGTTGTCAGGCCGGTCATGGGACGTTAGAGGTGCGCCGTCGGCGACCTCGCCGTCACCGTTCCCAATATTGATCCCGATCGCCGCCTCGAGGTAGTTGCTGAACACCTGGTGACGGTCACCAAAGATCCGCATGCCCGCACTGTTGCGGAAGTAGTTCCCGTACACCACACAGTCGTTGCCGTGGCGGAGCGTGAGCTCACCGCCCGGTGAGTCGACGATCGTGTTGTAGCGGTAAGTGTTGGAGCTCGACTTGTTGGAGATGAGCTCGTTCTCACCGGTGCAGCGCTCGAAGAGGTTGTGCTCGATCAATCCTAAACCATTCGAGAGGCTTAGGCCGCTCAGGCCGAAGCGGATTGTCTCGGCACCGTTTCCGCCCGGGCTCGTAAAGTCGTGGAAGTAGTTGTGATGGATCCACACTCGCTGCGCGATCTGGCTGCCCGAGCCGCGCACGTCAATCATGTTGCCGAGGGTGCTCTTGTTGCGGAATTCGTTGCGGTCCACCTGCGCGTCATGGCCGGCGACCGTCAGGTAGGCGCCATCGCCAGTGCATTCGAAGAAATTGCGCGTGAAGCGGATGTGGGCCGCACCTGACCGGATTTGGTTCCGGCCGGAGATGTGGGTGAAGAGGAACCCGTCGATCTCGATATACGCGGCGGGGCTGGTCACGTTGAAGCCGTGGGTGCCGGTGATCTCAACGCCGCCTACCTTCTGCGCCACGATCCTGATCGGATCTGTCGCGTCGCCCTGGCGGTTGATCGTGATCGAAGCGCTGGTGGTGTAGATGCCGTTGTGCACGATAATGACGTCGCCCGCCACGGCACTGTTGATGCGCGCCTGCAGGTCCGGGATAGAGTTGACCTCGTAAGTGGCGGCGGAGGCGGTGGCTGCGTACATCACGCCGGCTAGCACGAGGCATGAGCGAAGGAAGATATGACTGCTTTTCATTGTGTTCTCTCCAGAATTTGATTGCCGTCAGAGTCCTACCGTCGAGTCTTCTCGCCCGGAAGGGTGACCGACCAGCTGCCACGATGATCTTTACGATGTTATTTCGCGACGCGCATAGTACTCGCGAGCGCCGAAGGGGGATGAGGAGGTTATCGTACATCGCTCTGATGAATAGTCAAATCAGATCCGCGACTGAGAATTGTCCTACAGAGGCAACTCTTGTTTCTGAACAAGTATTAAGTAGTCAAAAGAAGGGTAGTGTCCGATTTGAAAAATCTCACCGCTTCTCTGAATCTTATGGCTTTTGGCCATCTATTCCTTGCCGTGTGCTAGGCGCGCCCCACTACTCATTCTTGTTAACGATCCAGAAGGAGGAGAATATGATCACGGCCATCGATGCTCGTCCCACGAAAGAGTTTACAATGACGCAGATTCGCAAGATGTTCATGCGGGACAGCAAAGAATATTTGATAACTCTCAAGCGCGGTCCAAAAGAACTGCAAACAAAGCTCAAGCTGAGGAGATTGATATGACGCCGCGCCCAACAATTTTGGACGGAGCGCGGATGTGTCTCAAGAGTACTTCGAATAAAGACGGATTGCAGATGAAAAGATTGGTAATGATCGGTCTGTTCTCGTTGCTATTCGGCATACTATGGGCCACCCCAGTGTGTGCGCAAGAAAAGCAGCTTAATGGACATTGGGAGGGTGCGATTAACCAACTGGCCAGCGAGTTGAAGATGGCGGTTGACTTTACGACAGACGGCACCATCAAGGGGACTTTCACTCTACCGGCTTCGGCAATCCTCAACTGGCCACTTATCGTCGTTTACGCCGCGCCCAACGTAAAATTCAGATTGCCTACGGGCGTACTCTTTGATGGGTATCTTCAAGGGGACACGATCTCGGGGAAAGTTCCGTCTCCGACCGGCGGGCACGTCGATACGTTTTACTTGAAACGTAAACCTGCGGCTGCTCTGCCGTATAAGGAAGAGGACGTCACCTTCCAAAGCGGCGGTGTTGCGCTCACCGGGACGTTGAGACTACCGCTCACGAAAGGTAGACACCCCGCTATCTTCCTGCTGCAAGGCTCGGGCGATGCGGATCGTGAAGCCGAGTCGTTTTACGCCGACCACTTCGCCCGACACGGGATTGCGACTCTCGTTTACGATAAGCGTGGTACCGGAAGTTCGGGCGGTGATTATAGAGACGAAAGCTTTGATGACTTTGCAGCAGATGCGCTGGCGGGAATTCACTACCTGCAGAGCCGAAAGGAGATTGACGCTAAGCGCGTCGGGCTGTACGGTCGAAGTCACGGTGGCATGGTGATCCCTCTGGCTGCCTCTCTCTCAAAAGATGTCGCATTCATTATTAACGTGTCCGGTGCGGGCGTCCCGCCGTATCAGCAGGTGACGTACCAGGCGGAGGCGCAAATGCGGCGCGACGGCTTTTCCGAGACCGAGATCGCGGAAGCGGTCGCGTACATGAATCTGAAATGGGAGGTGGCGCGCACGGGAGGTGAAGGTTGGGACAAACTCCAAGCCGCGACGCAGAACGCCAGCGGCAAGAAGTGGCTCGCCCGCGCGCAACCGGCGACGAAGTTGGAAGACATAGTGCCGAGTTGGAAGCTACAGATGGGATACAACCCGATGCCAGCCTTGGAAAAAGTGAGATGTCCGGTCTTGGCAGTCTTCGGGGAATTAGACACACTCACCCCGGTCGCAGAGACGACAGCTAATTACCGGAAGGGACTGGGCAAGGCGGGAAATAAAGATGTTACGATCAAGGTATTTCCCAACGCCGATCACTCTCTGCTCGTCTGGCCCAAACCTAATGATTCAGTTCACTGGCCAGTATTGGCTGCCGGATACTTGGATGCTATGACGAACTGGATCAACAAGCATGTCGCTGTGCGTAAGTAATACCTATCTCTGAACCATTTTAATCCTCTTCTTCACGAATTGAATTCAGCGAGTGGGAAATATTGTTCCGCAAGTTCGGCAGTTCACAGATTTGCCGAAGGGCTTGCTAAACGAGGGATAAGGGGAGCCGAGTGGTAAAATGACGACAAATTTCACACACCTGCGCAGGTAGTGTCGGGAGAGCAAAAGTGAAGTTAGTATCAATCGAAACCACCCCTAATCCAAACAGCATGAAATTGAATTTGGATGAGAGGCTCGCCAAAGGGGTCGCGATTACATATACACACAAAAATAGAGGAGATTGTCCGGCCTATATCGAAAAGATCCTGGCCATCCCGGGGATTAGCAGTGTCTTC
>JBKOYD010000138.1:0-26300 GCA_046725195.1 Acidobacteriota bacterium
AACTTGCTTTTTCCACTAGACAAATCCCGTCGCTCTAGTGCTTGCTGCTGGATTTGCTGATCACCCTTTGCGATATTAAGGAGCAGATCCATTTCTTCCCTATCGAACAGACTTTTCACTATTAGATATCCGTCTCGAGTGTATTGATCGATCTCTTCCCCGGTAAAGGTAGACATAGAATCTTCTCTTCCTTCAGACTTTGGCATCAAATAGTTCTTGACGTCATACTGTGATTTACGGATTGGATCATGGCGAAGGAAAGTTCATGCGCCGAATCAGCTGTTGCCAACGCGGGTCGGAATGCAAGTTGTCAAAGGTCGGATCTTCCTTAAAGAAGACAAGGAGAGAGTTGCGCTCCTCAACTGCTTTCTCGAGAATCCTGAATGCTTCATCCGGGTCACCGAGCGCAACATAGACACCGGCAGTATCAAATGCTCCTCCTTTAACCCCATTCATTAGCTGCCGAGCTTCGCGCTGCCTGCCCATTAGCGCATAGACCCGGGCAAGTCTGATCGGGTGCATACCATCAGAACGGAGTAGTGCGGCCTTCTCAAACATAGCAATCGCGTCATCATACCTTCCCAGTTTCGCATAGACATCTCCCAGGCGGATATGAGCTGAATAGTTCCCGGGCTCCAATTCGAGAGCCCGGTGGAAATGAGGGATCGCTTCTTCGTATTTGCGGGCGCGATAAAGAATCCGCCCAAAATTTGATTGAGTCTCTGACGAGAGCGGGTCTAATTTTGCAGCACGCTCCACCTCATTGAGCGCATCAGCATGGCGTCCCACCGCCATGAGAAAAACGGCATAGGGTCGATGCACATAAAGGCTGCCGGGATCAAGCTCCAGCGCCCGTTTGAACTCCTGCTCAGCCACAGCCCAGTCCCAGTCATAGATGTACTTGAGCTGGGCCAGCATCATGTGACCTTCGGCAAGCTGCTCATCCCATTTGATGGCTTTCAATGCGGCAGTACGGGCCGGGGCTTCAACCTCAGTGAAAGTTTTCGCTCCCCAGATGCCTCGTTCTTGCCACGCTTCAGCCAGCCCGCCATAAGCGGCAGCATAATCCGGCGCAATTTGAATCGCGCGTTCGAAGTTTTCGATCGCTTGACGCAAATCCTCTTCATTCTTCTTGCTGAGATGAAACCGCCCGAGCAGATAAGCCTCGTGTGCTTGCGGATCCACACTACGAGCAGAAGCCAGCCGCGCGCGTTCATTGGTCGTGACTTGAATTCGAATCTCATCGGCGACTGCCCGGGCGACTTCGCTTTGCAGTTTTAGAAGGTCGCTTAGATCCCGATCGTAATCTCGTGACCATATGGGCGAGTCAGTCGTCGCCGGAACCAACCTCGCTGTTATATGCACTCGCCCTCCCGAGCGCTGCACAGATCCCTCGATCACGGCATCAACATTCAATTCGTCCGCAATTTCCGGAAGCGACTTATTAGTTCCCTTGTAGCGCATTGCTGAAATGCGTGAGATTACCCTCAGCGAGCGAATCTGGGCCAGGTTGCTGATGAGGGCCTCGGTTATTCCATCGGCAAAGTATTCCTGATCTGGATCACCCGAAAGGTTGGTAAGCGGCAGCACAGCAAGCGATTTGATCTCTGGTTGGGTTGGAATGGCTGCTTGTCTTAAGCGCCAGCTGTAAATTAGCACTCCCCCCGCAGTTAGCAGCATCACTGCCAGGCCAAGCGCAACACCACGCTTGTGGCTCTTTATCTTGCTAACGACATATTCCGCGTTGGACGCCGGGGTAATGTTCGGAGTTCCACCTTTGGTCAGTAGAGTATTAGCGTCACTCGATTGGCCGTCCGACGCTGCTCCCAACGTCTCCGGTGAAGTACTGCGTTCGATACCCGCCTTGAATTCAAGCGATTGTTTCAGGCGCTTCAGATCGATTAAGAGATCTTTGCTGGTCTGGTAACGTTCGTCTTTATTCTTCGCCAGCGCCTTCTCAACAATCTCTTCCAAGCGTTCCGGAACGACATGTGAATAACGTGTGAGGGGTGCGGGTGCTTCTTTCGAGAGAATCGCCGAGATAATCTCATTCGACGTCCCCGCCACGAACGGCGAGCAACCGGCAACCATCTCGTAAATCACAACGCCGAGGCTCCAGATGTCCGTGCGCTCATCGACCGTCTCGCCGCGCGCCTGCTCGGGGGACATATAGGCAACGGTTCCCATCACCACGCCGGGCGCAGTGTTTGCCATCAGTGCGGTATCAATCTTCGAATCTGCGAGAGCATTGATCGAGGTGGGCTGGGCCATCTTTGCCAAACCGAAGTCCAGCACCTTCACCAGCCTATCATCTGTGCGAATCATGATGTTCTCGGGCTTGATGTCGCGATGGATGATGTTCACGCGATGCGCTGCGACCAGTGCTGAAGCGACCTGAATCGCAATGTCGATGGCCTCATCTATGTCCAAGCCGGAACGCAGGCGCTCACGCAGTGTTTGACCTTCGATGTATTCAGTAGCGATGAAGCGCCGATCATCGACTTCGCCGATCTCATGGATCGTGAGGATGTTTGGATGATTGAGCGCAGAAATAGCCCGAGCCTCGTGCTCAAACCGGCGCAGCCGTTGCCGGTCATCAACTAAACTGTGTGAGAGAAACTTAAGCGACACCTTGCGATGCAGCTTTGTATCTTCGGCCAGATACACCTTCCCCATGCCGCCTTCGCCAAGCAGTGAAAGGATCTTGTAGTGTGCGACCGTCTGTCCTGCTTTAAATTCGACCCCATCGGTGAGAATATTTGCCGCTGCTTGATAGGCAGGCGTATCCACAAAGTTGCCTGTTTCTTCGTGAGACTTGACCAGAGATTCCACTGCCTCTCGCAAAGACAGGTTGCCGCTGCACACCCTATCGAGATAGGTACCGCGCTCATGCGATGGCAGCGCTACCGCCGCGTGGAAAATTTCTTTCAGGTTTTCCCACTGTGGGTCTGGCATGTCGACCTCAGCAAATTAGGCGACCGTGTGGTCTTCGTTTGAACTACGTAGCGGCGCAGGTTACTTGATTTCAATCTTTGCCAATCGCGAATCTTCAAGGAAACGTCACTTTCCGAGATTCATGATCCAGATATCACCCGTGATCCGGCCATGCGAGTAGAGTAGCTTACGACCATCACGCGAAATTTGGGGGTCTTCAAGGAAGAGACCAGACTCGGGAAAGTTAGTCACTTTCTCGGGCTCTGCTTTGCGCCAATCCTGAGCTGGTCCAGGCACCCGATAGATGTTTTTGTGGTCGAGTTGAAAGTAAAGCCACTTGCCGGAGGGTGAAACAAACGGATGATAGTCCTGATGTGGAGTCGCCACCGCAATGCGCGACTCGCCGCCTTCAACTGGCACTGCACGCAGGTCTATATTGCCGCTTTGGTTGGACTGATAGATCAGCCACTTACCGTCAGGACTGAATGTGGAGATGGGCACAACACCTGGCTCATTTGTAAGTCGCCGTGCGGCCCTTGTTGCGACATCAAAAATATTAAGCTGATTCTGGCGTCCATCAACTACTGAGCCATAAGAAAGGCCGAGGCCCGAAGGCAGCCACTTAGGATTGGCCGCGTTCTCCGTCAACAATCGAGGATTTGCCCCGTCTGCCGACATGAGCCACAGGTCGGCACCTGCTCCGGCCGTAAGTCCCTGCGATTGATTGGCAGGTCTGCGAATGAAGGCGATGGTTTGGCCGTCGGGTGACCACCGCGGAGCTGAATCATTAAAGTTTGGATCGGCTGTTAACTGAACTGGCGCAGAGTCGGGGCCCACGCGCCAGATGTGAGAGCTTGCACCCTGTTGAGATTCAAAGACGATTGAGCGCCCGTCGGGTGAAAAGCTCAAAAAGTAAATGATATTGCTCCCCTGCGTTGCCGATTGAGGCACGCCGGTTTGACGGCCTGCTTCAGCGTCGAAGGGTAATGTCTCAACGTTAAAAGAAAGATCCTGCGCGGAGAACGCGATCAGCTTACCATCATGAGATATCGCGGCCTGAGTGTCCCGCCCGCGTCCGATCGTGAGTGGCTCACCTGCACCCGAGGTCGTTCCTTCAGTCGTCGAAAAAGGTATTTGCCAGAGGGAAAAGTTTTTACCCGGGTCGGTGTTTGAATAGATTATTACCTGAGAGTTTGAGCCCCATACTGGACGCCGGCCTTTGACGATTCGTTTGGCCTCACCGCCTTCGGCGCTCACAACGAAAATGTTACCTCCCGCTTCGAATGCTATCCAGCGCATGTCGGATGAGTAGCTAGGATACAACCAGAAAGGCTGTGGCGGCTCACCGGCTTTGAAAGTAATGGGAACATCTTGAGGCTCGCCTCCCTGTGCGGAAACACGACGCATTTTCGGTTGGAACCATGAGGTACCTCTCGTATAGATGATGCTCGTACCGTCGGGGGACCAGGAGGGAAAGTTCCCCGACTCGGCGATGCGCCGTGGACTACCGCCAAGCATTGGCATCACCCAGATGTCGCCGCCCAGCAACGAAAAGTCAACGCCGGGATAGAGGAGATTCGACGAGCTGGCCCGCGTCGAAACGAAAGCGATCTGTTTGCCGTCGGGTGAGAAGGCAGGTTGTGCGTCGTCGGCTTTGTTGTTTGTGATGTTGATGTCCGGTCCGCCTGAAACCTGTTTGAGATAAATCTCGAAATCGCCATTGCGGTCGGATACGTATGCGATGGTTTGTCCATCAGGAGAAAATGTCGGCTCGCCTTCGTAGCCCGGGTCTGTTGTCAACGGCGTGAGCGTCACACGTTCAATCGCCACTGAGCGCTTGGGCGCCGCGGTTGAACGACCGAGAATCCATGCAGTTGCCGCGATGCCAAAAACAATCAAGGCACCGGCGATAAGCGCAGGAAGGCTTACACTCCTTTTGACCATTTTTCCGGGATCACGAGGCGCTGCGTCTGCGCGCTGATGAGTGTGTTGGATTCCAGCGCCCGTTTGAATCTTCGCAGGTCCAATTCGAAATCACCGGCATGCTGGTAACGTTCTGAAGGATCTTTGGCGAGGGCCTTGGCGAGAATGTCGGCTAGTTCGGGCGGCGCCTGCGAATTCAACTGCGTGACCGGTGGCGGGTCTCGGTTAATGATCGCGTGCAAAGTATCAATCGCTGATTTCCCGGCAAACGGTCGCTCACTCGTGACCATTTCATAAAGCACGACGCCCAGGCTGAAGATGTCCGTTCGCTGGTCCAACTTCTCAGCCCGCGCTTGCTCGGGCGACATGTAAGAGACAGTGCCCAGAATAGCTCCGGCCATAGTTTCAGCTGGGCCAGTCGAAGGCATGTAAGCTGTCGTTAATTCGCTTACTCCGGCGACACCTTTATACTTCTCTACCAGTTTTGCGAGACCAAAATCCAGAATCTTGATCCGGCCGCCAGCTTTGACTATCAGATTTTCCGGCTTGATGTCTCGATGAATGACTCCTTCTTTGTGCGCTGCTGAGAGTCCGGATGCAACCTGCGCGGCTAACTCCACAACTCGTTTGATATCCAACTTCCGTCGCGCAAGAAGCTGACGCAGTGTTTCGCCCTCGACGTACTCCATCGCGATATAGTCGGCCCCGTTGTGCTTACCAATCTCAAAGATTTGCGCGATGTTTGGGTGATTGAGTGCGGCGGCTGCTTTCGCTTCCTGCGTAAAGCGCCGCATGTGATCCGGATTAGCCGCCAGCTCGGCTGGCGGAAATTTCAATGCGACTTTGCGATCCAGTTTGGTGTCCTGCGCCAGATAGACTTTTCCCATTCCGCCTTCGCCCAATAAGGAGAGAACTTTGTAGTGGGCCACAATCTGCCCGGCCTTGAACTCCTGCCCGTCGACCAACATCTCGGCCGCCGCCTGGAAAGCAGGTGTGTCGACAAAGTTACCCGTCTCTTCGTGCGACTTGAGCAGCGATTCCACCGCTTGGCGAAGAGAATTATTCTCGTTGCAAGCACGTTGAAGGTACGACTCACGCTCCGCAGGCTTGTGCGCAAGCGCGGCATGAAAGATCTCCTTGAGATTTTCCCAGTGTTGGTCAGGCATTCAATGGACAGGATATTTCCAGTTTGAAAACGAATGACAGCAGGTTATGGAGTCGTCATGCGTCGGCGCAACCAGGCACGGGCAAAGGTCCAATCGCGCATTACTGTTCCTGGTGATACTTTTAAGGCTTCGGCCGTCTCGTTAATACTCAAGCCACCAAAAAAACGCAATTCGACAATCTCAGCTTGTCGCGAGTCAATTGCTTCGAGACTCTTCAACGCGTCGTCAAGGCCAGAACATTCGCAGCCTGCTCATGAGAAATAGTCGAGGCTTCATACAAAGAAACCTGGATCAGATGTCCACCGCGTTTAGCAGAATTTCGCTTGCGGGCCTCGTCCACCAGAATGCGGCGCATCAGACGCGCGGCAATCCCGAAGAAGTGGCTGCGATTCTCCCAGTGGATTTGCGGTTGATCCACGAGGCGAATATACGCCTCGTTAATCAATGCCGAAGTTTGCAGAAGGTGCCCAGGCTTTTCACGACGCATGTGCTGATGGGCCAGCCGGTGCAGTTCCTCATGAACCAACGGAATCAACTGTTCGAGGGCCGCCTGGCCTCCCTCGCTCCACTTCCTTAATAACTCAGTTACCTCGTGTGGCGCACGTGTCATTAGAGGTTTCCGCCGCACTTTGCGCAGGAGTAAGTGGAGGACAGGATAGCAGCAGTTTAATCGTGCGCGCTAGAAGGTTGTTGCAACGATAGCGATTAGACTGAAGGATCAGGCGAGATCACACTTACGCCTTTGCGTATAGGCGAATCGTGTTTGTCTGCGGACGGATCTGAGATCCACTCTCATAACTACGCCTTTTCCCCTCCCACAAACGCTTTCCAGAACAACTTTGAAAAGGAGCATTCGAATGAAGCGGATCCTCGTAGTTTTGATGGTTGTCTCTTCTATTGTTTTCAGTCAGATGCCCAGCAGCGCTAGCCAGACGGGCATTTATGAAGTCACACAGCAGGCGAAAACAGGCGAGCAAATTGAGCCGAATGCCGGGAGCTGGCGGACCTGGGTAATCTCTTCAGGAGAAGATTACCGTGTGCCGCCTCCCCCGAATCCTGCGGAGACTCAAGCCGAATTACAGTCGCTTGATGAGCTGATAAGCCAAAACGATGCACAAATCAAACAACAGATCGCATTCTGGGATGCCGGCGCCCCCGCGTATCGCTGGATCGATCTCATTAACTCCCGGCTTCTCGCTGGCACACCAACTACGGCCTTTCCGCATCGCGTTTACACCTACGTCGCGCTCGCCATGTATGACGGACGATTGCAACATGGGAATCGAAGTACCACTACAACCGGCCGCGCCCAAGCGAGCTGGACCACAAACTGCCAACTGCATTACCGGTCCCTAACAGCCCGTCCTATCCATCTGAGCATGCTGCGGCGGCCCAGGCGGCGGCGACTGTGCTCGCTCATTTTCTGCCGTCAGAAGCGCCGTCGTTTCAAACTATGGCTGAGCAGGCCGGCTGGTCTCGTGTGCTTGCCGGCCTTCAATACCCGAGCGACTACGACGCCGGACTCGCTCTCGGCCGGAGAGTTGGAGAGCAGGTCATAGCGCAAGCGATGACAGATGGCTCGGATGCAGTTTGGACAGGCACTGTGCCCACTGGCCCATGCAATTGGGTTGGAACAAACCCCGGCAACGTAACGGCCGCGAACTGGACACCCTTGCTGCTAACCTCTCCCAGCCAATTCAGACCGGCACCGCCACCGCCGTGTGACTCGCCACAAGTGGTGGCTGAGACGGCGGAGGTTCGCAACTTTCCCCGAGCTGCTCCTGGAACTCCTGCCTCATTCGTTTTCAGGTACAAGGCGTTCTACTGGCAAAGTCCTGAGGGTCTGAACACCTGGCCGTACCGGTACGCAGATAAGTGGATGTTTGAAGACCGACTAGATCAGAATCCGCCACGCGCCGCGCGAGTGTACGCGGTGATCGCTGCTTCGTTGTTCGACGCCTTTATTGCCAGCCAGGATGGAAAGTTTGCCTACTGGTACATCAGACCGCATCAACTCGATCCCGCGATCGTACCCTTGTTCCCGGTTCCGAATTTCCCGAGCTACCCTTCTAATCACTCAACCTTTTCGGCCACACGGTCTGAGATCCTTGCGTATCTGTTCCCGCAGCACGCGGATTTCATTCGCGCCGTTGGGAAGGAAGCCGGCGATTCGAGAATTTGGGCTGGTATTCACTACCAGATGGACAATCTTGCCGGAGCGCAACTGGGAAAATCCGTGGCACAAACCCTCATTGCAAGGGCACAGAGCGATGGTTCGCAATGATAAGACAGTAATGGATGAGAGAGGGCGTTTATGAATTCCGGATTGAGGATCATAAGCGTCTGACCCGCGCAACTCA
This sequence comes from Acidobacteriota bacterium, assembly GCA_046725195.1. Taxonomy (GTDB): domain Bacteria; phylum Acidobacteriota; class Blastocatellia; order Pyrinomonadales; family Pyrinomonadaceae; genus PSRF01. The sequence goes on from JBKOYD010000138.1 coordinate 8,384, forward strand.
GAAAGTGGATTGCGCAAATCCAACTCGATCGACTAGATCTTTGAAACGCGCATCTGTGCGAAGTGGATCAAATCTGGGATCAACCGTCAGATGAATGAGCCATGGTGAACGTTCCTCAACAGCCTTATCGAGCCACTCAAACGCAGGAGCTTTTTGGCCGAGACCCACGTAAATCAATGCTATGTCAAAAGCAGGAAAATAGAGGTTGCGTTCCTTAGCTTTATCAAGTATCTGCTGTGCTTCGGTTGTCCTACCAGCGAGAGCGTACGCATGTGCGAGTGAACCTGAATCCAGGGGTCTACTCGCTGAAAGCGTACGGGCCTTTTGAAATTCTGAGATAGCCTCCGCATACATACGTTTTTGTTCATAGGCCAACCCCAAATACCTGTGGGCAAGCGCGAAGTTCGGATCCATCTCCAGCACGGCCTTTTCCTGCTCTATTGCCTTGTCGTAGTCGCGCGCCAGGTAGAGTATCCACCCAACTACTGACGTGATCGTTAGCGAAAGCGGATCGACCTGCTGGGCACGTTTAAGTTCGGCGATGGCTTCATTCAATCGTCCTGCGCCGGCCAAACACACACCGTACCACTGGTGAGCAGGACCGTAGTTTGGATTCAGCTCGATTGCTCGTCTAAAGGCCGCCTCGGCGCTTGGCCAGTCACGTTCGAAAAGAGCCTTCACGAAAGCGAGGGACACAATTCTCTGTCAACGGCAACTTGCGTCCATGCATTACCGTTTTTGACAAGATACCGCAAGCACTGAACAGACAAACGACAATCGACCAAGGAGGAACAAAATGCCCCGCTTCATGGTTACGCGAACGTTGCCGCCGCTCACATCCGAGCAGCTTCACACCGTCGGCAAAAACGTCGTCGCTGCGTGCGATCAACTCGGCATGCAATGGATCCGCAGTCACGTAACTGCTGATGGCAAGCATTCATTTTGCGAGTTTGAGGCGCCAAGCGCGGAGTCTTGCCGCAAGCATGCCGACATCGCGGGATTACCGGTGGACGACGTTATCCCACTCAGCTTAGAGATCGGTCCAAAGCAGTTTAAGTAAAGCTTGAAGTCGAACCTGGGGTTCGACTTTACGTCGCTACAGAGACCTAATCCTATGGATCGCGATTGAAAGCCGTCTCCACTTAGCCTTGGTGATCCACCCTAAGAGAAGAGACTGCTTGTTGTTTCTTTGTTTAGCTCACCGGTATTGTCAAACGTGAGGAATTCTCGAATGAATGGATCGGTTGAGGCCCAGAACTGTTCATCGGTTCCTTCAAAAATGATACGGCCCTGATGCAACATCACGACCTTTGTGTTGACTCCTCGAGCAACGGTTGAATCTCGGTGGTTGCAAGCAACAGTACTTAATTGATGAAGGCGGGTCATCGCCTTCAATTCCCCAGCCAACTCGTCCTTGACCACAGACAGTTGGGCACTTCGTTCGGCCACACGGCGCTCGAGTTCTTGAGCGGAACGTTTCTGCTCCTCATCCCATATGGACTCCTGCAATCGAACCAAAGCCTGGTTTGTGGCCACTCCCAGCAGAAGCTCTTCGTTTGAAGTGGGAAAATCCGGCCTGTTAGTACCAGCTACCACCAGTCCGAATTCCTGCTAAAGACCCAACCGACAAACAGCGATCAAAAGCTGTCCGTTTCTGGACGGGTTCGGTATCGAACCCGATTTTGCGTCCGGCTTACCTTCCAGCCAATTTGTGAGTAGTCGACCGATGGTATCTGCAGAGATTTGGGTGTAGTTTCAATCCGGTGATAGAACAAAGCTGTTGATTCCAAGTGGCACGGTGTGTGCTCCTTAATGTTCCGATTCCGCGCAATCAATCGAAAGTATGTGATTTTGAACAATCACTTTTCCTGTTCAAGGCGAGACGGGAAAGCCGAGCAATGAAATCGCACATCAAACTCGGACATGTGTTCGGCATCGAGATAGGGCTGCACCTCAGTTGGTTTATTATCGCATTGCTGATCACGCTGTCGCTGGCAGACGAGTTTCACTTCGTGAACCCGGATTGGGGAGAAGGTGTGATCTGGACGACCGCGATCGTCACCGGTCTTCTCTTTTTTGTCACAATCATTTTGCATGAGCTTTCGCACGCCATAGTGGCAAAGGCGCGCAACCTGCCCGTGCGCTCAATCACCCTTTTTGCGCTCGGCGGAGTCGCACAAATTGAGAAGGAAGCGGGCGAACCCAGTACCGAATTCTTCATGGGGATCGCGGGTCCAATAATGAGTGCCCTGATCGGAATCATTTGCCTCACGCTGGCGTGGATCCTCGGTTGGACACCGCTCGAAATGCCCGGCACGCCACTGCTCGCGATGCTGATGTGGCTGGGGTTTATCAATATTTCGCTCGCCATCTTCAACCTTATTCCGGGATTCCCGCTCGACGGTGGAAGAATTCTGCGCGGAATCATCTGGTGGCTGACTGGGGACGGTGAGCGTGCCACACGAATCGCGGCGCGCATCGGTCAGATCGTTGCCTTCGCTTTCATCGTGGTGGGTATCGTTCGCTTCTTTATGGGAGCCGGATTCGGTGGCCTCTGGATCGCATTCATTGGTTGGTTCCTGTTGGAAGCTGCCGGGGCCAGCCGAGCGCAGGTAGAGACAAACGAAAGATTGCGCGGCGTGAATGCCGAAGATCTGGTCGAACGTGACTGCGTCGTGGTCGACGGTCACGAGAGTCTGGAGAGCTTTGTGAACAACTACCTGCTGCATTCCGGCGCTCAATGTTATCTGGTGAAGGACGGGCACGGCATTGAAGGGATCATTACGCCATTCGAAGTGATCGATACAGATCGAGCGCGGTGGGGCTCTATGACAGTTATTCAAGCCATGCGGCCAATAAATCGCCTTCCAACGGTTACGCCGGACACACCGATGAATAAGGTGATCGAGACCATGGACCGCGAACGGGTTAATGAAGTGCCCGTAGCTCGCAATGGCCGGATAGAAGGATTTGTTACGCGTGGTGGCGTGATGCGTTTGTTGCAGACGCGGGGCGTACTCGAAATGTAGCGAGAATCGGCTCTTTGTTGTGTGGGCCATCTCGCTCAGAAAATTAATCAGTTCGTGTTGGGAGGTTAAGAAGATGCAAAAGAGTTTAAGGTCCGTTCTTCTCGTGGCAATCCTGCTGCCGCAGCTCCTTGTAAGTGCGTTCGGAGCCGGACCGCAGGTTAATGCCCGACTAGTGAGACAGGTTCGACATGAACTTGCGACGCTCCCTTATTACGGAGTCTTCGACTGGCTGGTATTTGAAGCGCAGCCGGACGGGACTGTGGTTCTGCGCGGACAAGTTGTTCGCCCGACAACAAAATCAGACGCTGAGGCTCGAGTAAAAGAGATTGACGGAGTCAAAGGTGTGGTCAACGAAATACAGGTGCTGCCACTTTCTCCAAACGATGATCGTTTACGGGTAGCGCTCTATCGAGCGATCTATGGCTGGAATTCGCCCTTATTTCGTTATGCGACACAAGCTATTCCGTCAATTCACATAATTGTGGATCGCGGACGGGCCACTTTAAAAGGTGTGGTGGCGTCGAAAGGCGACGCTCAGCTGGCCTACATGCGTGCGCGCGGCGTCCCTGGTCTGTTCGACGTGAAGAACGAACTGATTGTTGAGGGCGAGATGCCGAGATAACGATCACGCTCTGCGCGGCGGAGTCACGAGAGTCCAATACGTTGAAGTGACAATGCGCAATAGCGATCGTTTCAAAACGATGAGAAAAGGGGGGACTAACAAATGGGAACGTCAATTCGTCCATTACACGACCGCGTGCTTATCCAACGTATTGATGAACAAGAACAGCAGCGCGGCGGAATCATCATTCCTGACACCGCCAAAGAAAAGCCACAGCAGGGCGAGGTGATTGCGGTGGGTGAAGGGAAGATTACTGAACAGGGAACGCGTCAACCACTAGATGTCAAACCGGGTGATCGGGTGCTGTTTGGCAAATATAGCGGCTCGGAGGTGAAGATCGATGATCAGGAATACCTGATCATGCGTGAGGATGAAGTCCTCGGCATCTTCGTAACTGCGCCGAAATCGAAATCGGCTGGGCGATAGTTGACATCGAAAAGGAAGGGGTAAATCAGGCGCAACTCTTTGCGCAAAGCTCCGCGCCCTCTGCGTCTCCGCGGTAATTAATTTTGGGAAGCCCTCCACCTAAGGAGACGCAGAGGACACAGAGGTTGCGCAGAAAGAAGAACTTAAAACGCGGTAGTTATAGGAGACAAAGGCATTTTTTAGTTAGGAGGTGACTAAATGGTGGCGAAAATGGTAGTGCACGGTGATGAGTCGCGGCACGCGATTCTCGAAGGCGTAAATAAACTGGCCGATGCGGTGAAAGTTACGCTCGGACCTCGCGGGCGGAATGTAGTTCTCGACAAAAAGTTCGGCTCACCCACGATCACCAAAGACGGTGTTACGGTCGCGAAAGAGATCGAGCTGGAAGACAAATTGGAAAACGTCGGTGCACAAATGGTTAAGGAGGTCGCGTCGAAGACTTCCGACGTAGCGGGCGACGGTACGACCACCGCGACGGTGTTGGCCCAGGCAATCTTTCGCGAAGGCCTGCGAATGGTGGTTGCGGGCGCAAACCCAATGGCCTTGCAACGAGGCATTCAAAAAGTAACAGAGAAGGTCGTCGGAGAGATCAGAAGTCTTTCAAAGCCGGTTAAGGACGATGCGATTGCGCAGGTGGGAACGATCTCGGCTAACGACGATCGAACCATCGGCCAACTCATAGCTCAGGCAATGGATCGAGTCGGCAAGGACGGTGTAATCACGGTTGAAGAATCCAAGACGATGCAGACAGAACTAGATGTTGTAGAAGGAATGCAATTCGACCGTGGCTACTTGTCGCCCTACTTTGTTACCAATCCAGAGCACATGGAAGCGGTGCTTGAAGAACCGCTCATTCTAATCCACGAAAAGAAGATTAGCGCTTTACGAGACCTGCTCCCGCTTCTAGAGACGTTGGCACGTGAAGGGAAGCCGCTTCTGATAATTGCTGAAGATATTGAAGGTGAGGCTTTGGCAACCCTGGTGGTGAACAAACTCCGCGGGACCCTCAACGCTTGTGCGGTCAAGGCGCCCGGCTTTGGTGATCGTCGGAAGGCGATGCTCGAAGACATCGCAATTTTAACGGGCGGACGACTTATTAGTGAGGACCTTGGTATCAAGTTGGAGAATGTCCAAATTGAAGATCTGGGCCGTGCCAAGAAAGTTGTCGTTGATAAGGACAGCACAACGATCATCGAGGGCTTGGGGAAGAAGTCCGACATTGAAGGCCGGGTCAAGCAAATCCGCACTCAGATAGAAGAGACCACCTCAGATTATGACCGCGAGAAGCTGCAGGAGCGTCTGGCTAAACTAGTCGGAGGCGTTGCGGTTATCAAAGTGGGCGCAGCAACTGAAACCGAACTCAAGGAGAAGAAGGCCCGGGTTGAAGATGCAATGCACGCCACGCGTGCGGCGGTTGAAGAGGGCATCGTACCCGGAGGGGGAGTTACGTTCATTCGAGCGCAGAAGGCCCTCGAGAATTTCAAACTGGAAGAAGAGGACGAGCAAATCGGTGTGAACATTGTGAAACGAGCGCTGGAAGAGCCGCTGCGTCAGATCGCGCAAAACGCCGGACAAGAAGGCTCGATTGTGGTTGAGAAAGTGCGGGCTGACGCGAATCCTAACTTTGGCTTCAATGCCCAGACGGAAAAATACGAAGACCTGGTCAAAGCTGGCGTCATCGATCCGACCAAAGTCGCCCGTACGGCTCTGCAGAATGCGACTTCAATTGCCGGCCTATTGTTGACGACTGAGGCCGTCGTCGCGGAATTTCCCGAAGAAAAGAAAAAGGGCGCGGGCATGCCGATGCCAGGTGGTGAAATGGAGTACTAGAGAATTGCGAATTGCGAATTGCGAATTTCGCAGTTCGCAATTCAATTCGGAGGAGGTCACATCTGATGGTCGAGCAGGATAACAATCAAAACGCAAACTCCGGGTCGGCGCTTAAAGCAGAAATGCCGGCACCGGACTTTACACTCCCCTCAGGTCCCGACGAGAAACTTTCGCTTAGCGACTTTCGCGGTCGTCCTGTAATCCTTGCTTTCTATCCGGCTGACTGGAGTCCCGTCTGCGGTGATCAGATGGCGCTCTACAACGAAATACTGCCGGAATTCAAACGCTTCAATGCTGAACTTCTTGGAGTGTCTGTAGACGGAGTGTGGTGTCATCGAGCTTTTCGTCAGCAACGCAACCTGCATTTCCAGTTGCTCTCTGATTTCGAACCCAAAGGCGAAGTCGCCAAAACGTACGGCGTGTATCGCCATGGTGAGGGCGTTACCGAACGCGCGCTTTTCGTGATTGATGGCGAGGGGCGCATCGCCTGGAGTTACGTTTCACCGATCAGCGTAAATCCAGGAGCCGACGGAATTCTGGAGGCACTCGAGAGTTTGTCAGAAAAGGAGGTGTCAAATGTCGACGAGCGCAACAGGCATGAAAGCCAAACTAAGTCGGCCGGTCGATAAGCGTGACCACATTATGGGACCGGAAAACGCACCGGTGACGTTAGTCGAGTACGGGGATTTCGAATGTCCTTACTGTGGCGCCGCGCATTTGATCGTGAAAAAAGTCCGGGAAGTTATGGACGATCGTCTGCGGTTTGTCTTCCGGCACTTTCCGCTCACGCAGATACATCCGCATGCCGAAGCAGCGGCGGAAGCGGCGGAGAGTGCCGGCGCTCAGGATCGTTTTTGGGAGATGCACGATCTGTTGTACGAGAATCAACAGATGCTCGACCCGCGGCACCTGGTGGGATTCGCCGAACAGTTACATTTGGACACCGTGAGATTTGCGCGCGAGCTGCAGCGGCACGTTCATCACGATCGTGTTCGTGAAGATTTCACAAGCGGCGTGAGAAGTGGCGTCAATGGGACGCCTACTTTTTTTATTAATGGTTTGCGTCACGACGGATCGTGGGAGCTCGGTCCATTACTAAAAGCGCTCGAAAGCGCCAGTGTCGACGCCGATGCAATCTAAAAGATTTTGAGCTTAGATGGCAATGAGGTCAGTACCTGAACGCCGTAGCGTCGGGTCCAACCTCAACTATCAGCTACTCTTAATTTGAATCAAGGATTCAGCGCTGGTCGCTGCTGCAGTTCTCTCGCATCGTTACATCGCTGACCGGTTTTTGCCAGACAAGCTATTGACCTGGTGGACGAAGCGGCGGCGCGACTGCGTACTGAAATTTGAAAGCGTTCCGGTTGAACTTGATGAAGTGCAGCGACGTGTTATGCAACTTGAGATCGAGCGCGAAGCCTTGAAGAAAGGACAATGTGCAAATTGAAGTACGGGATGAATCAGTAAATTGTTCGTGGCGAACGACAGGAAAAGCGCAAGGAAGAACGAGAGGGTTTCTATCGCACTGAGCGCTCTTACGGCAGTTTCTATCGAGCGATTCCCTTGCCGGCGGGTGTCGATACCACCAAGGCAACAGCGAACTTCCGAGATGGAGTTCTCGAGATAATGATGCCCGCAGAGGAGGCCGAAGCACGCGGACGACAACTGGAGATTCAGGATTCTCCGGCTGCCGAACAGAGTAAACAAAAGGCGCAAGCTGCCGGCGCTAGCCGGTAGTAAGAACATGGGCACGGTCTGAAACGGAAGCGAGGAGGTTACGATGTTATTAGTATTCACAAGCAGTTGGTGGGCTTTGGTGCTACGCGGAATCGCGGCAATCGCGTTCGGGGCGCTCGCGTTTTTTTGGCCGGGCATCACACTAACGGCCCTGGTCTTTCTTTGGGGGGCATACGCGATAGTCGACGGAATATTCGCAATAGCAGCTGGCGTTAAAACCAGCGACGGACACAAGCGATGGTGGGTTCTTTTGCTTGAAGGAATTCTCAGCATCGCCGCCGGAGTGTTGGCGTTTGTGATACCAGGCATTACTGCGCTGGTACTGCTGATGCTCATCGCTGCGTGGGCGATTGTTACTGGCGCGTTCGAGATTGGTGCAGCCATTCAGTTGCGTAAATACATTACGGGAGAGTGGCTGCTGGCGCTGGCCGGAATTGCTTCGGTGCTCTTTGGCGTCGCGCTGTTTCTCAATCCGAGCGCTGGAGCGCTCGCGGTGGTATGGCTCATCGGAGCATACGCCATCGTGTTTGGAATTTTGCTTATAGCGTTAGGGTTGAGACTGCACAGCCTGGTGAAATCCGTCGATCGGATGTCGCCGCACGCCGTGTAATGGCTCTTATTAAGGAGTGGTTGCGAGCGGACTCGAAAGAGAGTTCTCTCCGCAGTACGTAAGAGAGCCAAACGAAATCCGATGTCGGAGCGCGAAACGCTCCTCGACAAAAACTCGCTCGTGGACGCCTGTCAAGGGACTCGCGCATTCGGATTCTAATAAGAGGGAACTATGAGAAAGAGGGAATCTACATGTGATCCGATGCCCAGAGCCATTCGCCTTGGTATCGTATTGAGTTTGGCAATCATTGCGTTATGCGTGTGCGCATGCTCTCGCGAAAACGGAAGAGGCTACCCGTTAGCATCAACAGCCGAGTCAGGACCTAACAACCCCAGTGGCGCTGCCCCAACGGCTGGCAACCCATCCGTCATGCCTGTCGCGTCGTACGCAGACGTCGTGGCCAAAGTAGCGCCGGCCGTCGTCACGATTCATTCGCAAATACGGGTGCGCCAGCCTCAGCAGTTTCCGTTCACCGACGATCCCTTCTTTCGTCAGTTCTTCGGCGATCGTGGGTCGCAACCGCCCGTCGAGCGGCAACGGGAGGGTTTAGGTTCGGGGGTGATTATCGACTCGAATGGTTACATTTTGACGAACCATCATGTGATCGACGGCGCCGATCAAATCAAAATAGACCTGAACGACAACCGAACCCTCGCTGCTAAAGTTGTTGGCTCAGACCCGCCTAGCGATCTGGCGGTTCTGAAGGTCGACGCGAGCAGTTTACCGGTACTCGCATTGGGCGATTCAGATCGTACGCGAGTCGGTGATGTGGTGTTGGCTATCGGCAACCCTTTGGGCGTCGGACAGACCGTAACCATGGGTATTGTTAGCGCCAAGGGACGTCAGACCGGTTTGAGCAATGGCAGCTTCGAGGACTTTCTGCAAACCGATGCGCCGATCAATCAAGGCAATTCAGGAGGTGCGCTCGTCAGCACGGCCAGCGAACTGATCGGCATCAACTCCCAAATCCTTTCGCCTTCCGGCGGAAGCATCGGGTTAGGGTTCGCGGTTCCATCAAACATGGCGCGTACTGTCTTGGACCAGTTGATCAAAACCGGCAAAGTTCGGCGGGGCCAGCTCGGAATCACCCTTCTAAAAATACCGTCGGAGGAAGCGTCGAAGCTGGGTATTACTGAAGGGCCTGGAGTGTTGGTGTATCAAGTGCAACCAGGCAGTGCGGCTGACCGGGCCGGGCTTCGCAGAGGTGACATCATCACGGCACTAAACGGAACTGCGGTTACCGATTCCAATACATTTCGCAATCAGATCGCAGGCACGCCTCCGGGAACTGAGGTGACGCTCGTGATTAAACGCGACGGCAAAGAGCAGCAAGTGCGTGCCACGTTGGGAGAATTCACACCACAAGCTGAGCAGCCGCGAGGATAAAGTGAAACCGGATTTGGCACATCGTAGCGCGAGTAACCAAGCCCTGATTTCCAGGAGTGACGTCGAGGAGTTGATGAACTACGAGGAGGCGCATCCTTGGAAGTCAGGTTCTAAGCGTATATCTGGATACCGATCAATCGAAGATGCCGAATGTCGTCCGCGGCTTCGAGGTCGAGTTCAAAAACATGGTGCGCACGGTTAAGGTGTCCGATGAGAACACGAAAAAAGAGTTCGAAGAAGATGTCGAGCGCGTTCGTGCGTTTCTAAACGACTATCGAGAAACCAGGCGCGCACTGGTGATCTTCTGTGATGCCTCAGAAGACTTTTTCGGGGTTCGCGAACTTGCTGTGCGGGTTATCCCGTTCTGATCTGTGTCATCCGCTTAATCTGTGGCTCATTTCCGTTTGGAGACAATTCTTCAGCTTCTACCGCGCGGTGGTACTGGCTTCACCACTGCTTAATGACTCCCAAAGTCTTACGAATCTATCCAAAGAAGAACCTGGTGAAGCGCCGGCTCCAAGCTTGACAACTATCTCCAAGCAAAGTATCTTGACATCAAGATAAAAGAATTAATGAGGAGCAGTGGCTAAACTGGAGTCGTTAACGGGTGGAAGTGGCGTGCATGTGTTCCTCGTGTTGTGGAAGGCAGCCCGGGCGGTGCAGGCCTACGCGGAAAAGAGCGTCACGGATTTGGAGATCTGCGGCAGCGACTTCGCCGTGCTCGAAGCCCTGCTCCACAAAGGGCCGCTTCCCGTTAATGAGATTGGGAAAAAAGTTCTGTTGACGAGCGGTTCGATCACGGTAGCGGTTGATCGCCTGGAGCAAAAGGGTCTTGTGGAGCGGCGCGCGCACGGCACTGATAGGCGGGCCAGGATCGTCCACTTAACTGAAAAGGGCAGGAGGCTAATCACGCGCGCTTACTCGCAGCACGCCGCCGACATGGAGCAGCTGGCATCAGCTTCCCTGACCCCACCGGAACGCGCCAAACTGATTCGCCTGTTGAAGAAGATCGGCTATGAAGCGGCCGCGTCAGGAAAAAGTGAAGAAGGGGTTGCCACGTAATTTGCGCATCATGCGCGCCCAAATCTGTAAAAGAGGTGAGATGTATATGTCGATGGTGAGTAAAGCATTGAGAAGTGAGGAGACTCAAACAACGGAAGGACGTACAGTCGCCGGAATCGTGAACAGCATCGAGACTTTAGAGGGAGGCGGCTTTCTGGTGCGCCGACCCTTCCCGAAGGCGTCGTTTTCAGACTTTGATCCGTTCCTGTTACTTGATGAGATGGGACCGATTGACGTTGCGCCAGGTGAGGCGAAAGGCGCGCCCGACCATCCGCATCGCGGATTCGAGACCGTGACCTACCTGCTGTCGGGTGATATGGAGCACAAGGATTCCAGTGGGCATGCCGGACGCCTGAAGTCGGGTGACGTGCAATGGATGACCGCCGGAGCGGGTGTGGTCCACGCCGAAATGCCAACCAGAGAATTCATGCGCGACGGAGGTCGGATGCACGCATTCCAACTTTGGGTGAACTTGCCGAAGCGCGACAAGATGATGAAGCCGCGCTACCAGGAGATTTCGAACTCGCAAATTCCGAAAGCGACATCAGCCGATGGGCTGGTGATGGTAAGTGTGATTGCGGGCGAAGCGATGGGCGAGAAAGCCGTCATCGAGACGCGTACGCCGATCATATACTTGCACTACAGGATCGAGACTGGAGGCGCCGCCGTTCAATGGGTGCCGCGAGCCTACAACGCCTTCGCTTACGTGGTGGAGGGAGAGGGATTGTTCGGAGTAAATGGCGAGCGCGCCGGGGACGGGCAGATGGTTTTGTTTGCATCGGATGGTGACAAAGTGCGAATCGAAAATCCGGCAGACGCCAAGGCTGCGCTGGAAGTGTTGCTCATCGCCGGAGTGCCCTTGAATGAACCAGTCACCCGCTACGGGCCGTTCGTGATGAACACGGAGGCGGAAATCCGTCAGGCGATTGAAGATTACCGTCTGGGTCGCATGGGCACGATCAACTCTTGAATGGAGGCTATTTAAGGAGATAAACGAAAATGAAAATCGTAACGTTGATTGCACGTCTTCTACTTGGCCTGATCTTTGTTGTGTTTGGCCTCAATGGTTTCTTGAATTTCCTCAACATGGGCCCTATGCCTTCGGGGTTGGCAGGCCAGTTTATCGGCGCCCTCGCACAGTCTCACTACTTTTGGGTTGTCGCTGCGTTACAGGTCGCAGGCGGCGCGCTACTGCTCGTGAACCGGTTCGTACCGCTCGCTCTTGTGCTTCTTGGACCAGTGATTGTGAACATCATTCTATATCACGTGTTGTTGAACCCGAGCGGTGCAGGTTTGGCAATCGTTGTAGTAGTGCTGTGGGCAATTGTCTTCTACAGCTACCGCCAATACTTCTCAGGCATATTTGTCCAACGGACGTGATAAATAATGAAGTTCTGAGTTGCAGGCTTGAAGGAGGATCAGATGGCTAAATGGACTTTTGAGCCTGGACACACCGCTGCTGAGTTTCGCGCACGGCACATGATGGTGACGTACGTGCGCGGACACTTCAAAGACGTTCACGGCACGCTTGAGTTTGATCCAGAAAGTCCGCGCGATTCATCGGTCGAAGTACACATTGATGCCAGGGGCATATGGACAGGAGTAAAGGAACGTGACGATCATCTGCGTAGTGCAGACTTTCTTGATGTGGAGCATTATCCGGAGATCACTTTCACCGGCAATCAAGTTGAAGTCAAAGGCGAGCACGACTATGCAGTGGCTGGGAACCTGACAATTCGAGGAGTTACTCGGAAAGCTACTTTGAATGTTGCCTACCTGGGACAGTGGAAAACTCCCTGGTGGGAGGATGGAGTTAACAAAGGACCGAAGACGCGCGCGGGTTTTTTAGCTACCACTCAGATCAATCGTCAGGATTTTGGAGTCAGTTGGCAAGATACAATGGATCGAGGTGGAATCGTGGTGGGTAATGAAATCGATATTACTATCGACGTGGAGGCGATATTAGAAGAGCTTCCTTGATCAAGAGTCTTTTGTGACTGCGAGTGTCGATCTGTAGGGGTGTCCTCTGTGGGCACCCCTCTGGCTTTTCCAAGTACGTGCTGGGGTCGAAGGTGTGCCCGAACGGACACCCCTCTGCTTTTGCGAATGCGTGCTGGGGTCGAAGAGGTGCCCCTTTGTGGGCACCCCTCTGGCTTTTGCGAATACGTGCTGGGGGTCGAAGGGGTGCCCACGGAGGGACACCCCTACAGACTTGGTCCACACTTTCGGGACAGCTTCAGAGCTTTAGAGCTTCTTTCAATTGATCACTGAAGCCCTCGGCTTCCCATTCATTCCAAATTGAGAAAGCTTCTTGAAAATGTCTGTTTCGCAGTTCATTAAAGTGAGTGAAAAGCCAAACGAAGGTAACACTCTGTTCTTGTTGCTTCAGCTTTTTCGACTCAACAATTTCTTTTCCGAAATCCTCGATCCAGATATCACAGTCGTGGACTTTGCCCAGCGCCGACTGCAAGCGCGCCGCATTCTTGGCGAAGGGCAGGATGCTTGAGCTCCAACAGGCATCAAATAATTCGATTGCATAGCGTAAGCTCTTGGCGGCGATTCGCATTTCATGCAGGGGTTTTCCTTCAAGTGGGCGATAGAGGCCAGCACTGAGCTCTTCCAATTCATCAAGCCGATCACGAAGGATGGCTCTTGCAATACTTATGTAGCTTCCGTCCCCGCTATTGCTAACACTCAAACTTCCTTTGCGTTCACTGGCTGCAGTTGTGAGGGAGCTTTTAAACTCGGAGCTCAACTCCTTCAGTCGTCCCTTGAGTAATACGCTCCTCAATTTCTTACGCGCTGTTCGACGAATTTCTTTTCGCGTACCGATGAGGTGATGTAACGTTGCCGAAAATTCCCGCGGTTTATGTGACGCGAGTTCTTCCAATGCCAGAATCGCCACGTCCTGATCACGTACTTCACCGAGCGCATCTGCAATGCTCCTTATTTGTTTTAGACTCGAGGTAAGGCGACGTTTGTTTAAATGAGGTATAAAGTCGTCTAGTGCGCTGCGTAGGCGACGAGACGCAACACGCATTGAGTGCACGCCTTCAGGATCCTTCCAGCTCAAAGCGTCTTGCCGGAGCTTGTACATGTCGTAAAATCTTTCCCTTAAGGCCTTTTGTATTCCGGCAAGAGCGGCACCCTCGCAATCAATCCCTGTAATTCGGTGAGCTTTTGCCATGATCTGCTCAGGCATTTCTTGCCTGTTTGGAAGCAGTCACAATCAATCGTCGTTTGAAAGCCTTTTCAAAGAGATCTTTTTTCCGCTCAACTTCTCCTATTTCGTTCTGGCAATCTGAAATGCTGTCCAGTTCAATATGGATGGTCTCTGCCTCAATGCGACAGTGAAGGTCAGTAATTCTGCTGTCGTGACTCCGATCAAGTGCATCAGCGATTCGAACTATCCCCCCAAGCTTACAAACGCTTTCCTGATCTGCGGCGTTTAGCGCGGCGTACTCCCGATGTCGTTCTTTGGGTAAAGAACCACGATGATAACGAGCAATGTTTGCGATTACGGCTCGCTCAGCCTCCGAAAATCCCGTCAGCTCAGAATTTACAATCAGATATAATGCATGCCTTTGGTGTGACTCATGAGCGATGTGATAGCCGATATCATGAAGAAGTGCGCCGGCTAACATGAGCGTGCGTTGGTGGCGCGAGAGCTGTTCAGAAGTTGATAGACCTTCGAGCAACTTTTCGGCGAGTTTGGCAACCTGCCTCGCATGTGTTTCCTCATAACCAAAGCGTTTACCGACAGCATGCACTTCGCGAAGCTTTTGGTCAGCAAAATCGGGAATCGGGGGGCGCGCCTCATCTTCCCACTCCTGCAAGTAGTCAATGATTACGCCTTCACGCAGTGACCAATCACAGGTACGCAAAGAGTTAATCCCCAATGCACGCATGGCCGTCTCAAGAATGCAGCCTCCCGCAACAATAATTTCGGACCGCTGCGAACTTATTCCATGACGTGCGCGTCGGTCTGACTGACTCATCGAACTGATGCTTGCATTCAATTGAGCAAGCCGACTCAGTGGGATTTCAGCTTCGGTGGGCTCAGCAGGACGCTCTTTCAGATCAGTATTGTTTGTAGTCTGCGCGCGCAAAGTGTTTCCAAGCGCCAGGACCGTTCCGGAAGTGCCGGACACCTGTTGCCATTTTGCATTTCTCAATTCGCGCGCTGGACGTTGAAACGCGGCGTACAGTTCTCCTTTCAGATTTGTCATCTCTTTCGCTTTTGGTGGATCAGACTTCAGGTAGCGCTCAGTTAGTCTTACTGCACCCACTCTTACTGAAAAGAGTGACATCGGCGAGCCGTTGTGAAAAAGGGAGATTTCTGTAGATCCGCCTCCGATATCGATATTCATATTTATCGCGCCGCGACTCGTGCAACCTTGCGAAGCCGCAAGACCTATCAATCGCGCTTCCTCGACTCCGGAAAGAACCTCAACTCGTATTCCCGTCGTTTTCTCAACCTGTTTGATGAGGGTCGACGAGTTATTTGCTTCGCGCACTGAAGCGGTAGCCACGCAGACAATAGCCTCAGCTTGACGAACTTCCGCTGCGGTTCGAAAGCGCTGAATGCAAGAAACAGCGCCTTCGATGGCTTGCGGTGACAGCCGGCCTGTCCTTAAGGTTTCGTGTCCAAGCCTTACAACTTCCTTGTCGCGGGCCAAAACAGCAAACGAGTCGCTCGCAGCGGCGTCCACTACAACAAGTTTGATTGAGTTAGATCCTATATCTATTGCGGCAAGTCTCAATTGGTATAAGCTTCCGGCAGCGATCTCTTAAATGGCTTTATGATTCGCCATATATTGTAGTTAAGAAGTATTACAGCATTGTGAACCGTGGTTGAAGATTGCTTGAATGCGTACTCTCTATCTCTTACGACACGCAAAATCCGGTTCGAAAGATACATCGTTAACCGACTTCGAACGACCGTTAACGGGGCGGGGGCGAAAGGCGTGTGGCACAGTTGCGCGTCTGATTCGGGCAAGGGAGATCCAGTTTGACCTCGTACTGAGTTCAACGGCTGTACGAGCCAGGGAAACCATCGATTTGGTAAGGCAGCTCGCGAAGCTTCGAACGGAAATCCGCTTTGACGAGCGCATATATGATGCCAGTGCGACACGCCTGTTGGAAATCGCCTCACAGATCGAGAGTGATCGAAAAACCGTTTTACTGGTTGGACACAGTCCCGGCCTTGAGGAGCTTTTGGGTGTACTGACGGACCGGAAGGACCGTTTTCCAACCGCCAGCCTCGCCAAGCTCAAACTGAAGATTTCAAAATGGAGCGAAAGTTATCAGTACAAGTCGACTTTGGAATGGATCGTAACACCAAAGGAAGCCGCAGATTTTATAAAGCTTTCCACGCAGCAGTGAGAAAGAGCTAAAGAAACGTCCACGACCGACATTAAAGAGATTCTGGTCCTTGATGCAATTGAATGCCTTCAGTGACTCGGGCAGGTGCTTCATAAATAACACCTGGAGGGTTTCATGGTTTTCGAGACGATTGCCACTTTGTTCGCGGGCCTATTTGCCGGGGCGTCTGTCTACATCAATTTGGTTGAGCATCCTGCCAGAATTGAATGTGGTACGGACCTCGCTATAAAAGAGTTTGCGCCGAGTTATCGCAGGGCCACAATCTTGCAAGTGCCGTTGGCAGGTTTAGGATTTCTGATGGCCCTTGCGGCCTTTATTTCAGGTGGTTCCTTTTGGTGGCTGGCTGGCGGGATCATGCTCGTGGCCGTTATTCCATTTACGCTACTAGTGATTTTCCCAACCAACAAAAAGCTGCTTGAGCCCTCTTTGGACCAACATTCTTCTTTAACGAGTGCGGCTTTAATTCGATGGGGAAGACTGCATGCAGTTCGAAGCGTTCTCGGCCTGCTCGCCTTTTTGATTTTTGTAATTCTGCTCAACTAACTTGGGCCAACTGAGACGATTAAACTTCGCTAATCGTCGTTCTGGACCGTCCTGCATTGAGAAACGACATGCGTTGGCGGGATTCTTTTCGATCTGTCTGAACGCGAAGTTACAGGAAGGGCCCGGCGGATTGACGGGTCGATTACTGGTATCTAGGATTCCTTCTGAAATTAACAATTCAGGACTTGGCGCAATTCGGTTTTCTTAGTCGGCGTGTCTGGTCGAGGGAAACCACGAAGTAGCGCTGCAGATATTGCGTCGTAGTGGATCAAGCTCGGACTTGGTTCACCCTGAGAAACGTGAGGAACGGTTAATAAAAGTGCGCGACTTTCAAACCAATCGATCTTCCTATCCACGACCGAAAGCGTTTACATCTGTATCTATCGCCCACGAGCTCAGTGCTGAAATCGCAATCGCTATCCTGGCCAGCAATGAACAGAGGCGCAACTTGAATGATCTGAAAGAGATTGTCCTTAGAGTTCATACAGCGCTGCAGAAGCTAACAGCTAGTTAACAGTCCAGTCACGGGCAAAGGCATTTACTCAGCTAGTTCTCCCCATCCGTAAGTGGAGCAGGTGCCTCTGACTGCATACGACCGTATTCATTGCGCGCTTCGACCAACATCGGAATATCGGAATCCGCGTTCGACCAGTCGCGAAGAAACCGTTCATAGATCCGCATACTTGCTGCGACGTTCCCCTCCTCATGTCTGGCCCGAGCCAACCCTAGCGTCGCTGCTGCATAGAACGGTGAGAACGGCTCCGATCCGCGATGATCCAACAGGCGCTGAAACTCGACGGCCGCCTGGACGGGTAAACCCTCCATCAGGTATGCCTGCGCGCGCAAGTGAATCGGCGCAAGCGCAGCGCAAAAGCCGAACTCGAAAGGCTCAACAATCCGAAGTTGGTCGATCGCTGGCGACGGCTCGTTGCGAGCTAACGCAATGCCCGCTCGCACGATAGGGCTCAGAACCGAATTAATAATAGTGTGCTGAGGATGGGCCTTTTCCAACTCATTGACGATCGACTCCGCTTCCTCTGTATAACCCGTAAGCGAGAGTGTCAAGGCTGCGCGTAACCGTGGATCGTAATTCGGACTACGAGAAAGCACGCGACGTGCGTTCTCCAGGGCCATCACACCATTCCCAAAAGCCAGTTCGGTCCAGGTTGCGAGCGCCAGATGATTCGTTCCAACGTTGGCGAGGTTGCGACGCTCCGCCATCCTTGCTGTTTCCTCGTAAAGCTGCCTTGCTTCTTGTAGCTTGCCCGAGCATGCAGCGACCTGCGC